>CAYLJJ010000108.1:0-19659 GCA_964384025.1 uncultured Nannocystaceae bacterium | reverse complement strand
TCAAATCAGCTCCTTTAAGGCTCTGCCTTGGGCAGCAGCTTCAGCGCAGCCCGCGCTAGGTAGGGTACAGAGACGCCGCCCATCTCCTCTTTGCTGTGAACTTGAGCTAAGCTGAGAGAGTACCAGCGCCCTGCATTATCCTTAAGCAGGTAGCTCAGCACCATCAAGCCAGGTTCGCTTCCCCCTTTAAAACCTGTATAGGCCCAGCGCTTCTTGGGAGCTCTTAAGCCACCATCATTAATGGATATAACTTTGAGTAGTTCTTTATAGGCAGGCTGCTCACGCTTCATGACAAAATCTGCATGTAAATGGCAGAGGTCCTCACCTGTCGCGAACCACTCAATCTTCTTGATCATCCGTGGCTTGATCCAGGAGTAGGCTGAACTCAATTTGGGCAGGGGCAGTTTTTGGTAAAATTTCAGTTTTTCTCTTCGAGCAGACTGATCTAGGCCGAGCCAGGCTTGAGCCTCTTTGGGGTACTCCTTCAACCTGAACAGGAAGAGTTCTCGGGTGGAGAGGAAGGGTTTGTTGAGGTCGGGGTTGTGATGCCCCGTCGCCTTCATGCGGGCCTCTACTTTCTCGCGGCCCAGCTTAAAGAGCAGATGATCTGTCGCGGTGTTGTCGCTGATGGAGATCATTTTTTGGGCAAACTCCAAGATCGGGAAGCTTTTCCCTTCTGGCTCCTCCTGCATCACCCCCGAGGGCAGACTCTTTAAGGCATCTTGGATTTTGAGGGGATCACTCCACTTCAGCTCTCCCGCCTGTATCGCTTCGGCTAGGGCTGAGAGGATGTAGAGCTTGAAGGTGGAACCGATGGGGAAAGCGCTCTTGGTGCCTCCTGTGTAGATGGGCTGGCAGACCCCAGTTACAGGATCGATAGAGGCGCTGTAGAGGGAGCCCTCAAAGCCTCCCTTTCCCAGCGCCTCAATGAGCCCTTTCCAGGTGTTGGGAGCGGGGCCAGAGGGAGGGGCAGGGCGTACAAAGAGCCCGATGAGCTTATGGGGAGCTTTGTTCTGGAGCGTGAGATTAAAGCTCAACCGCAGATCCTCCGCTCCTTCTAAGATCAGCTCTCCTGCATAGTCGCTCTCAATCCGAGCGCTCTCTACCCGAAAGGGGGCGCTCTTCTGAAAGCCCTTAAAGCTCTGGATCATCGCCTCAACAGGGACCTTCTCAAGGAAGCTGGACGCCAAGCCCTCTTCAAGATAGCTCTTGTTCAGAGCCTCTCTCTTCTCCATCAGCTTCAGGAGCCAAGCCAGCCGCTTTGCCAACGGGCTCCCCGCTCTGGGCGCCTTGCTGGGCCTCGCCCGAAAGTGAAGACCGGAGATCAACGCTTTGGGGGAGGAACTCACCCCCAAGTTGATCTCCCAGATATAGCCTTGAGCGCTCTCGACTTTAAGGAGCAGATGTTGTGGCTTCTCCTTGAGGATCCCGGCAGGCTGTAGCGGACTCAGCTTGACCTTCAGATCCTTGAAGACGCTGCGTAGCTTCTCCGATGAGAGGACTTTTAAGAAGCTGGGTTCAAAGTGGGCCTGAGCCAGCTCATCGCTCAGGACCGCCTGGGGCTGGTTCATAAATTGAAGCAGCCAACTCATCTGAACCCCAACAGGGCTGGACTCCTGATAGTTGAGGGCTTGAGTATTTGGAGGGCTGAGGAGAGCGAGAGCCAAAGCGGCTGAAAGCATCTTCTTTTCCTGATCGGTGGGTCTCTTTTTAAAGGACCGAGAGGAGATTGGAGCCAGGATTCTGGAGCTGAAGGTGCTTGCCAGGCAAGCTGTATTGAGGGAGAAGCTCGAGCAGGTGCCTTCTGGTGGGGAACTGGAAGATCATTATATATGGATAACCGCGCATGAGCGATCCAGATTGGGTCTTGACCCAGCATGGGGCTTTTGCTAGAGATTCGAGCCTCTGCCAGGGAGCCTCAAGCCGACATAGCTCAGTTGGTAGCAGCGGCTCACTCGTAATGAGCAGGTCGTCGGTTCAAGTCCGACTGTCGGCTCCAAACTCCCTGGCGGAGTTTTTTTTTGCCTTCCGCTCACCTATACCCAACAAAGAGAAACGATCATGCTCACCCGACCTGATGGCCGCTCCGAAGAGTGCCTTAGGCCCATCTCCATCGAGTTGGGGGTTCAGCGCGCCGCCGCAGGCAGCGCCCTCATCCGCTGGGGTCAAACCCATGTGCTCTGCGCGGCCAGCTTTGAGAAGCGCGTCCCTCCTCACTGTCTAGGGACTGGCAAGGGCTGGTTAACAGCGGAATATTCTATGCTGCCCGGAGCGGGAGATCGTCGCGTTCGGCGAGAGCGCCAAGGGGTGGGAGGGCGCAGCGCTGAGATTCAACGCCTCATCGGGCGCAGTCTGCGCGCGGTGGTTCAGCTCAGGCCCCTGGGGCAGCGTACCCTCTGGGTCGATTGTGATGTGATTCAGGCCGATGGGGGGACTCGCTGTGCTGCGATCACCGGCGCCTCTGTCGCCGTCGCCTTAGCGTTACGGAGTGAGGGGCTGCCTTCTGCCTCTCCCCTCGCGGCGGTGAGTTTGGGGATTATAAAGGGGCAGATCCTCAGCGATCTCTGTTACCAAGAGGACTCTAAGGCGGATGTTGATCTCAACTTCGTGGTCTCTCGGGAGGGCATCATCGAGATCCAGGGCACTGCTGAGGGCAAAGCTTTCAATGCGGCCCAGCTGGCTGAGATGGTGCGGCGAGGAGAGCAAGCCTGTCACCAGCTCTTTGAGCTGCAACGAGAGGCTTTGGCGCGCTGATGGACTTTATTCTAGCGACCGCCAATCTTCATAAGCGCACGGAGTTTGAACGCCTCCTGCCTGGATTCTCCTTCTCCACTCTGGGTGACCTCCCAGCTCACCCAGAGATCATTGAGGATGCTCCCGACTTTGCCGGTAACGCCATGATCAAGGCAGAGCAGATCCACGCTCACAGCGGTAAGATCTGTCTGGCTGATGACAGTGGCTTAGAGGTACTCGCTCTTGATGGAGCTCCTGGAGTTCATAGCGCTCGCTATGTCCCAGGGAGTGATCGAGATCGACTCATCGCCCTGCTTGAGGCGATGAAGGGGAGAGAGGATCGCCGCGCCCGCTTTGTTTGTGTTATCGCGATCTGTGGCCTCGCCCTGGATGGACTCTCGCTCCCTCCAGGACTGGAGCGCCGAGAGGAGTGTCTCCTTGCCCGAGGAGAGGTTTGGGGAAAAATCAGTCGAGCACCAAGGGGAGATGCGGGCTTTGGCTATGATCCCATCTTTGAGCGCCCCGATGGTCGCACCTTGGCGGAGATGAGCGCAGAGGAGAAGCACTCCATCAGCCACCGAGGTTGCGCCGCGAGGCTGCTGCTCCCACTCCTACAGCGCCTCTTTTAGAAGAGATCTGCCCATCTTGAAGCTGAGCCTTTGGAACTCTCCCTGAGCTTTATGATAGGAAGCCCAACTCAACCCAACGGAGTCCCTATGAAGCTCATCCTCAGCGTCCTCCTCGCCCTCCCTCTCCTCGCCCAAGCCGAGCTACCTAAGAGCTTTGGAGCAAAGATCAATCAAAAAACTCCCCTCCTGCAGATCTCCAAGCTGCTCGCCAGCCCCGACGATTTTGCAGAGAAGAAGATCCGCGTCGAGGGTCTCGTAACAGGAGTCTGCGCTCATCGAGGCTGCTGGATCACCCTCGCCTCCGATAAGGAGTTTGAGACCCTGCGGGTCAAGGTACAGGATGGCGCCATCGTCTTTCCGGTAGAACTCAAGGGTAAAAAAGTTCAGGTTGAGGGGATCTTTAAGAAGATCGTGCGTAAAGCTGCACACAAATGCCCTCATGCCGAGAAGCAAGAGTCTAAAGGGGAGCATAAGGGCTGTGGAGGTTGCGCTCATAAAAATCAAGATCAGGTCTACTACCAGCTTCAAGGTTTGGGGGCTGTCACTCTTTGAAGTTTCGCTGGCGCAAGTGGAACAACATCATTCATCGGGATCTGGGCTACCTCGTCGTTGGCCTGACCCTGATCTATGCCATCTCTGGAGTGGCGGTAAATCACGGCCACCAATGGAACCCCAACTATCAAATCGAGCATGAGGAGCGGCGCTTTCCACCGATCCCTGAGATGGGAAAAGAGGAGACGGTTGCTCGGCTCTTAGAGTTGCTGAAGCTGGATCCTCCCCGAGCCTCTTTCCGCCCCGCTCCTGGGCTGGTTGAGCTGTTTTATGAGGGCTGGAGTGTTCAGGCAAATACCCGCGCTGGAGAGGCGCGCTGGGAGCATCCCCAACGCCGCCCGCTCCTCTCTTGGATGAACAGCCTGCACCTCAACCACCCTAAGGGGCTCTGGACCTGGGTCGCCGATCTCTTCGCGTTGGCGCTGGCGCTCTTGGCCCTCACCGGGATCTTTATCCGTAAGGGCAAGCAGGGCCTCAGAGGTCGAGGCAAGTGGTTGCTCCTCGCGGGCGCCCTGCTGCCTCTCCTCGCCCTCCTATAACTCAACAGCTCGCTCAGCCTTGAGCTGATCTGCAACGAGGGAAATAACGGGAGACGCTGCGCCTAAAGACAGAAGAGCAGACCCTCCACCCCCTCAATGGGGCCTTCACAGCGGCTCCCCAGGGGACAGAGTCTAGGAGCCTCGGGGAGACAGAGAGGCAGACAGCGAGCCTCTCCCTCCTGGGAGAGGCAAGCCAACCCAGCTTGACAGCCCCCACAAAGGGCTCCCTGTTCTCCCTCTCCCGCTGCAATACAGATGGGGAAGCTGAGGCCCAAGACGGGCGCACAGGCTGCTCCAGAGTCACAACCCAAGATCAGATCGCAGGGCTGGACACAAAGACCCCAGGCCCCCACTTCATAGGCGCAGCGGCCGGGACCACACTCCTCATCCTCCAAACAGAGGGGATAGCAGGCCAGCCTGCCCTCCACCTTAGAGCAGACCTCTGAAGGGGAGCAGCTCGCTGAGTCACAGTTTAAGCCAGAAGGAGGCGCGCTGGGAGCAAGGCAAGCTTGGCCGTCGGGGAGCAAGCGGCAATGTGTCCCTGAGGGACAACCTTCATCCTTAAGAGGATCACAGCTCAACCCTGGGGCATGATGGAGTCCATCATCGCAGGCCGAGAGAGAGAACGAGCTGAAGAGGATAAGAAAAATTTGGGAGATCAAGATCCTTATTTGTGAAGGGCTCATCAAATCCTCGGCTTAGGTGCAGGATTAAGGTTTCCGGTTGTACTCCTCAGACTCAGTTTGTACGATGCGGAGCTTGTTTTCCTGTGGTTTTCCCAGACATGGTCGGTTCTTCTCTACCAGACCTCAGAAGTTCAAAGGCCGTGATCTCCTCTTTTCACACTCAACCCTCCCTTAGAGCTTGCAATGGACCAGGTACTCCAAAACTATCGTGAGCAATTGGCGAGCAATCCCAACGACGTAGAGGCCTTTGCGCGTCTGGAGGATGCTCTGATTGAGGCAGGGGACTGGGCTGGCCTGGTCGCCCTGACCGAGGAGCATCGTGCTTCAACCTCCACGGAGGATACGTCTGAGGTCTGGCTGCTCCTCCTTGAAAAGCTAGAGCCTCTGATTGAGGAACTCAGTGATCCCATTTCAGCCTCACAGCTCGCCTTGCTTTGTGCTCGCGTTTGGGAAGATCGCCTCAACTCTCCCGAAGAGGCGATGTTTCGTTTTCAAGCCGCAGTCCAACTGGATCAAGGCAACCTAGAAGCGCTGCGGGCGGCCAAGTCGATCTATCTCCAGGCGGAGGAGTGGTCTCTGGTTTTACAGCTCTCTGAGTTGGAGTGTGAGCAGCTCTCTGGATCCCCTGAAGATCAGGCAGATCTCTACTTCTATATGGCGCGCATCTGTCTTGAAGAGCAGGAGGATATAGAGGGCGCGCTCTACTATGCAGATCAAGCGGCCAACCTGTTGGGTGATGACGATCGTCTGGAGCCTTACCGTGCTTTGAGTGAAGAGCTGCACAGCGAGGAGCGCCAGCGCTTAGCTGAGCTCTTGAACGCCGCGGAGAAGGCGCGAGATCCGCGGCAGCGGGCGAGCCTCCTCATAGAGGGCGCTCTGCTCTGGAGTGGGGTGGCTCCCCAGGATGACCGGATCCCTGAACTCTTAAAGCAGGCGTTGGGTTACGATCCTCGTAATGAGCAGGCGCGCAATCTTTTGGAGCATTTTTATGAGAGCAATGCGCGTTGGGAAGCGCTGATCAGTTATCTGGAGGATCGAATCACTCACACCGCTCGCAAGAGTGATCGCCTACTCATCCATCAGCGTCTGGCTTATATCGCTCAAGAGGCGCTCCAGGATGAGGAGCGCGCCATCAGCTCTCATCGTGAGGTCCTCAAGCTCAACCCAGTAGAGACGAAAAGCCTGGATGCCTGTGTTGACTTCTACAGCAGCCATGATCGTTGGCGAGAGCTGGTCGAGGTCTATGAAGCGGCCCTGAGGATACGGCATCGGGGGGGCGATGGGGCTGCTATGCTGGTGCAGCTCGCGATGACTCTCTGGAAGAAGCTCGGTGACTTAGAAGGCGCTGAGACCTATTTCAGGCGAATCAAGCTGAGTGATCCTCGTAAGCCCCTTATGCTTCAGTTTTACTCAGAATTTTATCATGTTCGAGAGGACTGGAAGAACCTCCTTGGAGTCTTGGCTACTCGGCAGAATAAAGAGGAGTCGATCGAGAATAAGATCAGCTTGGGTCTAGAGATGGCTGATATCGCAGAGGTCAAGCTGGGCAAGCTGGCTAAGGCGATCGATATTTGGAAATCCATCATCAGGCTGGATAAGAAGCACGAGGAGGCGCGAGAGTCTCTACGTCGCCTCTTCTTTAAGACCACCAAGTGGAACGCGCTCTTGGAGTTCCTCAAAGAAGATCTCAGGCTGACCCCCGAAGAGGATGTCGATGCGCGGGTAGCGATCTATGAGAAGATCATCGGCATCTATAGGGATCAGCTCCAACTGCCCGTGATGGTGATCAACACCTATAACCAGATCCTTCAGATCAACCCCAGCAACGCTCAAGCCCTGGATGCCCTCCAAGAGACCTATGAAACAGGGAGGCGTTGGAGCGAGCTGATCAACATCCTCAAGTGCCGGGTGGAAGCCGCTGGAGATGACGAACTACAGCAGGTCGATCTCTTCCGGCAGATCGCCACGATCTGGCTTGGCAAGCTCTCCAAACCCAAACAAGCAAGCCCCTATTTAGAGGGGATCTTGGAGCTGCGACCTCACGATGAAGAGGCGATCGCCAAGCTGATCAAGATCTACCAACACCGCCGAGACTGGGTCGCGCTTTTTGCCATCTATGAGCGACAAGTAGAGCTTCTGGAGGGGCCAGAGTTGGTGGGTCGCCTAGAGGAGATGGCTCGCATCGCGGCCAACCGTCTGGGACGGAATGATCAAGCCATTCAGTTGTGGCAACGGATCCTCGAAGAGGATGCAGAGAATCAGGATGCTCTTCAAGCTCTGGAGACCCTCTATCAGAAGGCTGAAGATTGGGCTGCCCTCGCCGAACTCTATCATCTACGAGCAGAACATCTAGAGGGGCAACCAGAGCAGCTTGGCTGGCTTAAGAAGCTGGGAGACCTCTTCTCTGAGAAGCTACATGATGAAGATCGCGCCGCTCAAGTCTGGCGCTTGGTCCTTCAGCTCCGCCCAGGGAACCTCCGCGCTGAGAACTATCTGGGAGATCTTTACCGCCGTCGCGCCGACTGGGTCTCTCTAGAAGCGCTCTATGCTGCTCGAGAGGACTGGGAGGGCTTGGTCCGCTTGTTGGGCAATATCGTCGTCCAAGAGGAGGAGGTTGAGAGCAAGGTCGATCTCTACCAACGGATGGCATGGATCTGTTTAGAGCATCTAAATGATGAGCCGAACGCCGTTACTTGCTGGGAGCGCATTCTTGAGGAAGATCCTCAACATCTAGAGTCAGCAAAGCGCTTAGTACCCCACTACCGAGCCATCGAAGAGTGGGACCTCCTGGTCGTCGTTTTGGGGGTGATCCTCAGCAATCAGCCTGAGGAACCCATCGAGGTGATGGTTCAGCTGGCGCGGGTGCATGAGGAGCATCGAGGGGACGCTGAGTTGGCTTTTCAGTGTTTCGCTGAGGCCCTCTGCCGAGCTCCAGAGCGGGCTGATCTGCTTGAGGAGGTACAACGCACAGCAGCTCAAGCTCAAACCTGGGAACACCTCAACTCCATCTTGGAAGAGCTCTTGCCTGAATTGAGCCCTGAGAGCGAGGAGCGCTTTCGCCGGGTCCTGGCCCAGAGCTGCGCTCAGGAGTTGGGCTCCTGGGAAGAGGCCGCCACTCACTATGAGCGGGTCTTGGAGTTGTCGGGAGACTCTACTGAGATCCTCTCGGCTCTAGAGGGGCTCTACAAACGCCTCAGCCGCTGGCAGGAGCTTCTAGAGATCTATGGCAAGGAGCTGGAACTCAGCCAGGATCCAAAGCGGAGAGTTGAGATTCAGCTCTCCATTGGGCAGCTCCATGAAAAGATCCTCAAGCGGCCCAAGGCCGCAGAGAGCAGCTACAAGCGCCTCCTTAAGCTGGATCCCAGCTCAGTGGAGGCTCTCCAAGGGCTCCAGCGTCTGGCTGAGGCTAGGGATGATATAGAGGCTCTTCAAACCCTCGTCGCTGCCGAACTTGAGATCGTCCCCGGGAGCGTTCAGCGCGCTGAGCTGCTCCAGCGCCTGGGAACCCTCGCGATGCTTCAAGGCCAAGATGAGGAGGCGATCAAACTCTTCGCTCGGGTGCTTCAGGAGATCCCCACTCATGAGGAGGCCACCGCTGCTCTAGAGGAGGAGTTAGAGGGTCCCCTAGCGCTTCAAGCAGCGAAGATCTTAGAGCCGATCATGCGCGGCATGGAAGAGTGGGAGAGCCTACGTCGTGTCTTAAGGCTCCAAGTTGAGATCTCTGAGGAACCCAACCTCCGACCCCAGCTCTTGGAGGAGATCAGTGAGATTGAGGCGCAGTGTTTGGGAGAGATCGCTGCTGCCTTTGAGACCTCCCGTGAGCTGCTCATCGAGGATCGCCTACGCCCCAGCGCTCGGGAGCGCTTGGAGCGCTTCGCTGAGGAGCTGGGAACTTGGGGGGTGGTCGCTGAGCTTTATCGGCGCTTCGCCCTGGAAGGGGCGCTGGCTGAGGAGGAGAGTCAGCTCCTCTACAGTCGCTTGCTGGCCCAACTCCTCGAGGAGCACCTAGGCAACTTCTCCGAAGCCCGTGAGACTCTCTTGGCCCTTCTAGAGGCGCAGGGAGATGATCTTGAGATCTTAGAGGCTGTAGATCGTCTCTCCACCCGCCTAGAAGACTGGCAGGGTTTGGTGAATATCTGCGCTCGTAAGCTGGAGCTCCTCAGCGCGCCTTCAGCGCGCCTTGAGATGCTCTTTAGGATGGCTGATCTTTGGGAAGAGATGCTGGACGATCCTCTGGAGGCGATCCAGATTTACCAGCAGATCCACACTGAAGCACCGAGCAATGAGCGAGCCCTTGAGGCTCTAGAGCGTATCCTCCGTAACGTAGGCTTCTGGGACGATCTCGCTCAACTCTTTCAGGGACGCCTAGAGGAAGCAGAGGGAGAGTTGGCGCTGAGCTTGGGCTTCCAGCTCGCTCAACTCCTAGAGAAGGAGATGAATGATCCTGAGCACGCGTTGGCGCGCTACGCCAAGGTGCTTGAGCAGGATCCAGGACATCTCCCCAGTGAAGAAGCCCTGGAGAACTTCCTGGAGGAGCATCAGGCTCCCGAAGAGCATGAGCTGCGAGCCCTGGCCTGTGAGATCCTTGAACCCATCTATAGCCAACGTCGGGAATGGATCGGCGGTATCCATCTGCTTCAGATTCGCTTGGAGGATGCTCAGGAGCCCTCTGAGCGTCAACGCCTGAATATCCTCATCGCCGAACTCTACGAGAGAGAAGCCGATGATCCCGCTGAGGCGATGCAGAGCTACGGTAAGGCGCTCAATGAGGACTACAGCAGCCGAGAGGTCCTGGAGCAGCTTTTGCGGCTGGCTGAGTCTCTTGAAGCCTGGGAGGAGCTGGCCAAGATCCTCCGTCGAGGTTTAGATGGAGCCCAGGCCCTGAACCTGGAGCCTGAGCTGCGCCGGGAGATCTTGGGTCGTGTCGCCCGGCTCTATGAGGATCGAGTGGGAGATCGCAAGGAGGCGATCATCTTCAATCAGCGTATCTTGGAGGAGGATGAAGCTGATTTGGAGGCGATGGCCAGCCTGGATCGTCTCTATACACAGCAGGATAGGATCTCAGATTTGGTGGAGATCCTGGAGTGCCGTGCCCAGCTCTTGGAGAACCCAGAAGAGCAGGTGGCTCTGAACTTCCGCTTGGGGGAGCTCTATGAGCTGCGCCTGGAGGATCATGATCAAGCGGTGGCGGCCTACCGCCGCATCTGTCAGGAGATCGACCCAGAGGAGCTGAGCGCCTATGTCGCTCTGGAGCGTCTCCATGCCACCGCCGCAGAGTTCTCTCAGTTGGTGGAGGTTCTCCTAGAACACGCCCAGCGTCTGGAGCCGGAAGAGAAGCAGAAACGGCTGCTCTTTAGAGCCGCTGCGACCTACGAGGATGGTCTAGATCAAGCTGAGGAGGCGATCGCTGTTTACCGACAGATCCTCGAGATGGACGCCTCAGATCGCAACGCCCTCGGGCATCTGGATCGTCTCTATGAGCAGCTGGAGCGCCCCGAGGATTTGCTGGAGATTTTGGAGCGAGAGTGTCAGCTCGCTGAACAGCTCAATGAGCGCAACACCTACGAATATCGCATGGCGATGCTGCTCATCTCTTCGACTGAAGATCTTCCACAGGCGGTAGAGCGCCTCTCAGTGATCTTGGAGCTGGACCCCAAGCATAAACCTTCTCGCGAAGCGCTAGAAGCGCTCCTCCAAGAGCCTGAAGTGCGCTTGAGAGCGGCTCATCTCTTGATCCCTCTCTATGAAAGCGATCAAGCCTGGTTGTCACTGCGAGATACGCTGAGGGGGACCCTTGAAGATCTTGAAGAGCCTCAAATACGAGTAGAGACTCTCTGTCGCATCGCTACCATTGAGCGGGAGCCTCTGGATGAAGCTTTGGCTGCCTTCAGCTCTCTCTCTGAGGCCTATCAAGAGAGCTTGGCGGATGAGGAGATCGAGGCAGAGCTGGAGCGCTTAGCGGAGTTCTTAGAGGCTGAGGCGGATCTCGCAGATCTCTTCGCTGAGGTGATCCCCTCTGTTCCAGAGCGCGCCATCTCTCTACACCTTAAGATCGCCAATCTAGCGGAGCAGCGCTTAGAAGATCTTCAGCGCGCCATCCAAGAGCACACCGAGGTCCTAGAGATAGAGCCTGAGAGTTCTGAAGCCCTAGATGCTTTGGAGCGCCTCTATGAGCGCAGCGAAGAGCATGAGGCTCTGGTTGAGATCCTAGAGCGCAAGCTGGAGCTGACCGAAAGGATCGAAGTTCTGAGGCCGCTCTTCATCCGCGTCGCTACTATTCAAGAGGAGTGGCTGAAGAGGCCAGAGGCCAGCATAGAGACTTGGAGGCGACTGCTGGCTGAAGATGAGAGGGAGGAGGAGGCTTTAGATAACCTAGAGCGCCTCTTAGATGAGCTGGAGCGTTGGCCTGAACTCTCTGCGCTCCTCGAACATAGGTTGGGGATCTCCGAAGGGGAAGAGCGCCTTGAGGTGCAATATCGCCTCGCTCGGATCTTGGAAGAGCAGCTTCAGGAGGGGGAGCGAGCGCTCGCCCTCTATCGAGAGATCTTAGAAAAGGAGAACGACCACGAGGGAGCACGCAGCTCCTTGGCGATCCTCTTTGCAGCGCCAGAGCGCGCAGAGTTGATGGGAGTGGATCCTTTGGAGGTCGCTCTGCTCCTCGAGCCTCTCTACCGAGAGCGGAAAGATTATAAAGCGCTGGTGCCTGTCTTGGAGCTATGTCAGGAGGCCCAAGATGAGCGCACACGGCGGATAGAGCTGTTACAGGAGATCGCCAAACTTCAGGAGCAGGAGCTTCTGGATCTCAACGCAGCCTTCAGGAGCTGTGGACAGCTCCTGAGCTTGGCTCCAGAGCTGGAGAGTTGTCGCCAGGATCTTCGACGCCTAGCAGAGGAGACCCAGTCCCATGATCGCTTGGCTGAGCTGCTCAAGAGGATCGCTGAAGAGAGCCTCGAAGAGCAGCTTAAGGTCGCCCTTCTCTTAGAGTTGGCGTACGTAGAAGAGAGCCACCGGGGAGACAAAGAAGCTGCCCGGAATGTCCTCCATGAGGTGCTCAGTGTCGATCCTGAAAACACACAGGCGGTTGACTCCCTCGTCAAGCTTTTCAGCCGCACCGCCTCTTGGGACGAGCTGGTCGATCTCTATCTGGGCCTAGCTGAGAATCAGCTGGAGCTGAAGAGACAGAAGGAGCTCTACTTTAAGGCTGCTCATCTTCTAGAGGATGTTGTTGAGGACAGCGAACGCGCCATCGAGGTCTATCGAAAGATCTTGGAGATCGACCCCTCCAACTCAGACTCCTTTAAGGCCCTAGAGCACTTCTTCTCAGAGGGAGAGCGCTGGTCTGAATTTGTGCTGTTGCTCCAAGATGAGCAGTCCTATGTCCAGGAGGGGGCTGAGCGCGCAGCCCTGCGTTACCGCTTGGGTGAGGTCCTAGAGCAACATATCAAAGATCTCGATGGGGCGATCTCCGCTTGGCAAAGCATCCTGGAGGAGGATGAACCTGGACATGAAAAGGCTCTAAAAGCCTTGGAGCGACTCCTCAACGAGTTAGAGCAAGATGATCTATGTCGTCAGGGGGTGGCGATGATCTTGACGCCGCTCTATGAGGAGGCAGAGAGCTGGAGCCGATGGAGCGAGGTGGTGGAGGTGCGCTTAGAGTTTGAGGAAGACTCTTTAGAGCGCCGAGAACTCTTGGGCCGCGTCGCGCAAGTACAGGAGAAGCATCTAGGAAATCAGGCTGCGGCCTATGAAGCCTATTCTCGAGCTTTCCTTGAGGAGTATGGCGATCCTGAGCTTCAGAGAGAGTTGGATCGCTTAGCTGAAGAGTTGGGCGCTTGGCGATCTTTGGTGGATTGTTATCTCTCGGGAATCGACGAGTTCCATGATCTGGACGCCGCGCTCCTCATCCTCCTTAAGGTCGCCACCATCTTTGACAGACAGCTTCAGGATCCAGAGCGGGCGATAGAGAGTTACCGTCGAGCTTTGCAGATCGATGATCTCAACATCCAAGCCTTGGATGCTCTGGAGCGTATCCTAGAGAGCGAGGGCAAGTACGAGGAGTTGGTCTCTGTCTTGGCGCGCAAGGCGGAGCAGATCATCGAGGTGATCGAGAAGAAAGAGCTGCTCTACCGCATCTGTGCGATCTATGAATCGATCCTGGATAAGCCCCAAGAGGCGATCAACAGCTACCGACAGATCTTTGAAGAGGACCCTGAGGATAAGAGCGCGATTGAGGCGCTGATCCCGCTCTATGAGCGCACCCAACAGTGGGGAAGCTTGGTAGAGGTCCTTAGAGAGAAGTTGGAGGTTGCTGAAGAGGGAGAACGAAAGGGGCTGCTCTTCCAGATCGCAGAGGTCTTTGAGCTGCGAGTGGGTAACTTTGATGAGACCATCCTCAGCTACCGATCCATTCTGGAGATCGATAGCAAGGAGCAGCGCGCCCTGGAAGCTCTGGAGCGACTCTTCAGCCAAGAAGGGCGATGGGGTGAGTTGATCGATCTCCTCGAAGGAGAGCGGGAACAGCACCTGGAGGAGTCTCCAGAGCGGGTAGATATCTTGGATCTACGCATCGCCGATATCTTAGAGCATCAGCTCGCTCAGCTGGCGCGGGGAACAGAGATCTATGGAGAGGTCCTTAACCGCAGTCCAGAGAACCCCAAGCCCCGCGAGGCCCTGGAGACGATCCTCAGAGATCATCCTGCACAGCGCTCCTTGGCTGCTCAGCTCTTGGCAGCGCACTATGAAGCTCGGGGAGAGCCAGAGGAGCAGGCGCGGGTCTTAGAGTTCCAACTCCAAGATTTAGAGGAGCAGGATGATCGTTTGGAGCAGCTCAAGCGCCTAGCGAAACTGCGTCATGAGATCTTGGACCAGCCTCAGGGCGCATATGAGGCCTATGCACGCGCCTTCCGAGAGGATTGCGCTGATCTCCAGATTATAGAACCGCTTCACGCTCTCGCCGATGAGCTGGGGCTCTTCGCAGATTTGGCTCAGCTCTATTTGGAACAAAGTAAGTCTGTCCTTGACCAGCAGTTACTGCGCTCTCTCCATAAGCGTCGAGCACAAATCTATGACGAAAAGCTGGCTGATCCTCAACAGGCGATCATCGCTTGGCAACAGGTCCTTAACGATGACGATGATGATGCTGAGGCCCTGGAGGCTCTAGATCGTCTCTATCAATTCTCCCAGAACTGGCCTGCTTTGATCAGCATTCTGCGCCGTCGCATCGATCTGGGGGGCGAGGAAGATAGCGTCGATCTATGCTTCCGCCTCGGCTATCTCCTAGAAGTCTTAGAGGAAGATCTGGCGACCGCCATTGAACTCTATCGCAATATCCTCTGGGAGCGCCCAGATCACGGCTACAGTCGTGAGGCGATGGAGCGCTTGGCGATCCATCTAGAGTACAGGCAGCTCATCGCTGAGGGCTTAGGGCCCATATATCGAGAAGAGGGGGAGTGGGAGAAGCTGAGTATCCTCACAGAGATGCGCATTGAGCTCTCCATGGATCCCTTGGAGCGAGCGCGGCTTTGGTCTGAGATAGCTGAGATTCAAGAACAGCACTTGGAGAACATAGAGAGAGCCTTTGAAGCTTACCTTCAAGCCTTCTCTGAGCTGCCCTCAGACGAGGAGATTAGAGAGCAGCTGCTCCGACTCACTGAGCAGCGGGGAGAGTGGCCTCGCTTGGTGGCTGCTTATGAGTCCGCTCAGGCCCACTTGGAGGATCTCGATCTACAGATCGAAGATCGGCTGTGCATTGCGGACTGGTGTGAGCAGAAGCTTTCAGATAGTGAACGAGCTACAACACACTATCGCCTTGCCCTGGAGATGGATCCCAATCAGGAACGGGCCTTGGAGGCTTTAGAGCGCCTCTATCAAGAGGCTGAGGAGTGGGCTCCTCTGGCGGATGTCCTGCGTCGTAAGGCGGAAAATCTCTTTGATCTTGAGGAGAAGCGCCTCCGGCTTCACCAGCTTGGACAGCTCTGCGCTGAGCGCCTTAATGATCGCACAGCGGCGGTCAGCGCCTATGAGGAATCCCTTCAGATCGATGACAACGATAACGAGGCTCTAACCGCTTTAGAGGCTCTCCATGAGGAGGCTAAGGACTGGTCTGCGCTCCTGGACATTTTAGAGCGCCGCTCCGATGGGCTCTATGACGGTCAACGTCTGGTCGCACTCCACCGGAGGATGGGTCAGATCGCCCAGGAGAAGCTCCTGGATCTCCCTCGAGCTGCGGATTCCTGGGAGCAGGTCCTCGTCCACGAGCCTGAGGCCCAGGATGCTCTGAACGCTCTCCGAAAGATCTATCGGGAGAGTGAGCGTTGGGATCGCCTTCAGGAGCTCTTGGTGAAAGAGCTATCCTTGGGAGAGGAATCTCGCCGCTTAGAGCTGCTCTCCGCCTTAGGAGAGAACGCTGAGCTGCACCTCAAGAATTCAGACAGCGCCATGGAGTACTATCGACAGATCTTGGTACAGCGACCTGAGGAGACTCAGGCCCTTGAGCGGCTGAGCGCACTCTACGCAGAGGCTGGGCACTGGTTTGAATTGGTGGAGGTCTTAGGGGAGCACTTGAAGGCGCGTCGCGCTCAGGGAGAGAAGGGAGATAGAGATATCGACCTCCTCGTTCGCATCGCTCAGATCGCCGAGGAGGAGCTTCAGGACAGTGATCTTGCGGTTCAGTCTCTCAATGAGGTCCTGGAGCAACAGCCCCAACATGAGGGCGCCCTTATAGTCCTCGCCCGTCTCTACGAGCGTGAGAAGAGGTGGAAAGAAGCGGCGGAGGTCTTAGAGCGCTCTCTCGCTGGGGGAGGACGGGCGGAGACTTTGCGTCGTCTTGGGCTGCTCTATCTGGAGCGCCTTGAACGTTCAGGGGATGGACTGCGGATCCTGGAGCAGGCTGCCGAGAAGGGAGATGAGGAGGCGATCCAGAAGCTATTGATCCAGGCCCGAGAGGCGGGAGATCAAGCCAGAGAGGCCAAGCTGCTCGAACAGCTGCTCAACAGCGACGATCAGGAGGAGCGGGGTCCGCTCCTCCTTAAGTTGGCTGAACTTAAGAAAGCTCTGGGGGAAACAGAGGCGCAGATCAAAGCTTTGGAAGAGGCCAGGCTCCTCTATCCCAAGGATATGAAGCTGAGTGATGTTCTCCTAGAAGCTTACTTTGAGGCGGGTCGGCATGCCGAGGCGGAGCCGCTTTTGAACGATATCATCCAGAAGCTCAAATCTATGCGACGCTCTAAAGAGCTCTTCCGCTATAACTACCGCTTAGGCTGCATCGCTGAGGAGCGCGGTGATGAAGAGGCCGCCTTGGCAGCTTTCACCGCCTGCTTTGAAGATGACGCCACCTATCTGCCCAACCTTCGACACCTCGGTCGACTCCACTTCAAGCGGGAGGACTGGGATAAGGCTCTGCGGATCTTCCAAACCATTCTCCTTCATCAGAGGAAACTGGATAAAGAGGGTCGTGTGGAGACCTTCTATCACTTAGGTCAGATCCGTTTGGCCAAGCAGGATCAACGGCGAGCTCGAGATATGTTCAAGCGTGCCTTAGGCTTGGATCCTCAGCATGAGGGCAGCCGAACTGCGCTGGAGGCCTTGAATGCCAGCAACTAAGAGGGAGATCGCCCTCCTTAAGCTGCTGGGGCTGCTCCCTCAAAACCTGATGAGCCGCGCTGTGGGTCAACTCAGCTTCCTCCCCCTGCCCAGGCCCTTGATGAGCCTGAGCCTGAGAGCCTTTGCCAAGCTCAAGGAGATCGATCTTGAGGAGGCGGAGCTGCCTCTCTCAGCCTATGGCAGCTTTGCTGAGTTCTTCACCCGGGGTCTTAAGCCAGGGGCGCGGCTCATTGATCGCCGTCCAAGGATCGCTGTGAGCCCTGCGGATGGCCATATTCTCAACAGTGGTAGCCTCTTTGAAGGTCAACTACTCCAGGCCAAGGGGCGTTCCTATGGGATAGAGCAGCTCTTGGGTGATGAGGAGGAGGCCAAAGTCTTTCGAGAGGGGAAGTGGGTCACGATCTATCTGAGCCCTCGAGATTACCACCGTGTTCATCACCCTGTGGAGGGTCGGATCCTCTCTGCGCGCTATATCCCTGGGCGTCTTTGGCCGGTTAACCGCATGGGGGTGCAGGGAGTTGATCAGCTCTTCTGTGTCAATGAACGTCTGATCACCTATCTGGAGAGCAGCTTGGGTCCGGTGGCAGTGGTGATGGTGGGCGCCACCTCGGTGGGTTATATCACGCTTCGTTACGACGATAATCTCAAGAGCAATCGTGGTTTGCCTGCTGGGCATCTGGAGTTGGAGCCCATCTCTGTTGTTCGAGGAGAGGAACTGGGTGTCTTCAACCTGGGTTCGACAGTCGTCCTGCTCTTTGCTAACCCGGAGATCTGCCTCGAGCCCTTCCAGGAAGGAGAGCCCATCCTAATGGGTCAAGCTGTCACTCGGGGGTTGGGGGCATTTTGAGTTTACCTGAAAAGCGGCAAAGGTCAGGAGCACAGAGGGAAGAAGCCCCTCTTATGGCGATCTTTCGAAGAAGAGATGAACCACGTCGAGGAGGAGACTCTGACAAGAGTGTCGCTGAGTTTGTCACCCAGTTTCTGGAGGAGCAGGCTCTGGAGGCGCTAGAGGATCATATAGAGGAAGATTTTGAGCAGGAGCTGCCTCAGGAGCCAGAGTTTCTACCTCCGCCCGTTCCTGATGAGCCTGCTCCTCCAGAACTAGAAGAGCTGACTCCTCAGTTTAAAGCGGAGCCGGAAGATCTAAGCATCGCAGATACCCAGGAGATACGGATTGGGGATGCCTTACTGTCGAACCTGGAGAAGCAAAATGCCCTCGCTCAACTCTTCCCCCCAAATTCTGATCCGCTCTGGATCTCAAAGCAACTCAGAAGCCTCCTCCAACAGCGGGCGAAAGAGGAGCGACAAGAGAAAAAAGGAGCTTGGTATTCTGAGGTCTTTAAGAAGGAGTACTCCTATACACACCCGAAGCCTTCTGTAAACACCACAGCGCGAGAAGTGGGGTGGATTGAGGAGAGCTTAAACGTCGCCAAAGGTGGACGGCTCTTGGATCTTGCTTGTGGTGCTGGGCGTCACGCCATCCCCCTCACCGAGCGAGGCTATGAGCTTGTGGGTCTGGATCTGAGCATCTACCTCCTCCAACAGGGCCTCATCCAGGCTCAAGAGCAGGATCTCAAGGTTCAGTTTGTTCACGGCGATATGCGCGATCTCAGCTTTGAGCAGGTCTTTGATGGGATCTACTGCCTGGATACCAGCTTTGGTTACTTTTCAGACCTGGAAAACTTCGGCGTCCTTCACGGGATCCATCGAGCTCTTAAACGAGGAGGACACTTTCTCCTAGATGTCATCAACCGAGACCATGCGATCCAGGAGCTCCCCCGCCGAAATTGGTGGCAGGGCAAGAGCTGCTTGGCCCAAGAGGACGTAGAATTTTTGGCTGAAAAGAGCCAGGTTCAGATCAAGCGCTATGTGGTCTTCTCTGATGGTACTGAGCGAATTTATGATATTCGTCTCAGGCTTTACAGCCCCCATGAGCTTCAGCAGATGTTAAAACTTGCAGGTTTTGAGATCTTGGAGATCTCGGGCAGCTTTCACACACCCCACGCCTTCTTTGGAAAGGACAGCGAACACATCATCATTCTGGCCAAAAAGACCTAAAGCCTCAACGACGACCCCTCCTCCCTCTCTTCTTCTTCTTCTGCTCCTTTTCACTCTCCAACTCCAAGCCCTCGATCCCTTCATAAACGAGTAAGCCGCTGGACATCACAAAGCCATCAGAGGAGCGCCGCGCGAACTTACCCGTGACCACATATTGCTTACCCACCTGGAGGGCCTCGATGATCTCCTCGCTGAGGTTGACCAACATAAGGCGCTTCTCTCCGCCGGCGGGGCTGTCTGACAGCCAAGCGTGGGGACGCTGGAAACGCTTGGCCTTTTTAGGCCGTACATACTTCTCCACCAAAAAGCCCCGAACCAAGATCTTTTGGTTCATATACTTCTCATGGCGAGCTAAGAGCCCATCCACCCGCATGGAGTGATCTGAATGAGTCTCTGGTGGGATGGTCCCCTCCAGTTTGATCAGGGGAGGTAGATCCACCCGAGCTGTTGGAGCTTTCACCGCTGGAGTTGGAGGCTTAGCAGCTTCTGGGCTGGTACAAGCCAGAGATAAACCAAGCAACAGCAGAGCAGATGAGTATTTAATCATCACGTGCAAACTCGATGCGGAGGACCTTTCGCTTTAAACTCTCTCCATCTACAGCCTCGATCAGGTCTTCTGCATATTCTCGTGGGACAGAAAGAAAGGCGTGTCGATTTCGCAGCGCAACCTCTTGGAAATCTTCAGGGAGTAGCCCACCCAGCTCAGCCAGGATATCTACAACTTGGGCCTGTCTATGTCCATCACGGCGACCCAGATTGACAAAGAGTCGTGCCAAGTTAGAGGGAGTAGTCTTCTCCTCAACCTTGGGCGTTTCAACCTTGGGCGTTTCAAGCTTGGGCGCTTCAACCTTGGGTTCTTCA
>CAYLJJ010000107.1:0-19802 GCA_964384025.1 uncultured Nannocystaceae bacterium | reverse complement strand
AGGTTTTTTCTATTCTTCATCCGAGAAATTTAATGGATCTCAGCAGCTTATGGGAGATGAAAGCGCATTGAATCACAACTATTTAAAAACAATAGGAAAAAAAAAGAACACTGACCTTTTGTTTCGATCAGAGTATGGTGCCTCATCTCTAAATTGGAAAAATCCCGGAGGTTGGATGACAGCCCAACATAGATCTCTCCTCTATCTTCTCCCCCTCTTTGCCTTGGCTTGTCAGGGACAGAAGGAGCAGCTAGATAACCAAACCCAGGAGGTTGTCTTTGGAGAGGATGACCGCCTAGATGTTTATGAATATCCTGATGAATCTTGGCGGGCTCTCGCGCGGCGGAGCGTCGTGGCGATGTTCCGAGATTGGGACCTGGATCAGAGCGATCCTGAGAATGTTCAGATCCCCGCCGCGACCCTGGGAGAGTCTTATGCTCTCTGCGCTGATCAGCGCTTTCGAGATCAGCCCTCAGCGGCGAGCTGTTCAGGTACTCTTGTAGATGATGATCTGATCCTAACAGCCGGACACTGTGTTAATGAGAGTGACTGTGGACAGACCAGCTTCCTGTTTGACTTCTACTATGAAGCACCAGGGCAGCTCGCACATATCAGCTCAGAGAGCGTCTATCACTGCCAACAGGTCCTCTCCTGGGCTCTAAGCGATGATGGGACCGACTTCGCTGTAGTTCGCCTGGATCGTCCGGTCGATGCATCTCGCCAACCTGTCAGCATTTTCCGGGGAGAAAGCCCTCCAGATCCTGGGAGTGAGGTGATCATGCTCGGCTTCCCCTCAGGGATCCCAGCCAAGATTACTCCCAACGGTCGAGTGATTCGGCATCGTGGGACTTTCTTTGAGGCGACCCTGGATGCCTTTGGGGGAAACTCAGGTTCGGGTGTCTTTAATGCCAACCAGGAGTTGGTGGGGGTTCTTGTTCGAGGTCACACAGACTATGGCCAACGAGGAGGCTGCAACGCGGTCAATTTCCTACCTGAAGATCTGGAGAATGGAGAATCGATCACCAATATTCAAGCAGCCTTGACAGACTGTGGATCGGGTGCTTTGGAGTCAGCTCACTTCTGTGAAGGAGAGTCAGGTTCTTGGTGCTTTCCCTGCTCTGAGGAGATCGATTGCGCTGAAGGCTTCTCCTGTTATCATCAACCCGATCTTCCAGGTGCTGGGAGCTGTGTAGCTGCTTGTCAAGCGCCCGAAGAGTGTCGCGCTGATCATCTCTGTGTCGAGGGGCAGTGTCGCCCTCGTCTCACCCAGGAGTGTCAAGGAGATGATCTCTGGACGCAGAATAGCTGCGGGTACTTCCTTAATGAGCTTGAGCCCTGCTCTGCGCAGGGGCAGGGCTGCTTTGAGGGAGAGTGTCGTGATCGAGATCCAGGCGATCTCTGCAGCTCAGCGATCTCTATCCACCCTGAAAGCCAGATCATCGAAGGCAGCTTGGGCCTCATCGTCAGCGACGCCTTTCACTCAAGCTGTGGCGCGGGGGCTCAAGGTCCCGATCATGTGTATCACTTCCATGTCGATGAAGAGATGGACTTCACCGCTTGGGCTCTGGGTTATGACACCGTGCTTCACCTACGTCGCGACTGCGCAGACCAAGAGAGCGAGGTTGCCTGTAACGATGACTCTGTCCCTCCTGGAAGCTTGGGCTCCCGTCTGACAGCGCATCTTATGCCGGGCGACTACTTTCTGGTTTTGGACGCCTACCAAGTGGAGACCAAAGGGGAATATCTCCTGATCCTGAACTTTGGTGGGATCTGTGAGGAGATCTGCCGCCCTGATGCTTCAAGCTGCGCTGAAGATGGCAACCTCTATCACTGCTCTGAGAGCGCTGATGGTTGCTTCTCTTGGAGTGAAGCTCAGAGCTGTGCTGAGGAGGAGCGCTGCTATGTAGATTCCTGTATTCCTCAGCTCCCTGGAGACTTATGCGCAGACGCCATCCCCATCGTTGCAGAGAGTGGGAGCTTTCAAGACAGCACCGAGGGGCATCAGCATGACTCCAATGGCAGCTGTGGTGGAGCGGGTCCTGATAAGGTCTACAGTTTTGAGTTACAGCGGCAGAGCCGAGTCTCAGCCACCGCTTCAGGCTTTGACACTGTACTCTATCTGGCCCAAGACTGCGCCAATGAGCTGGTCTGTGTAGATGACTCCACTCCTCCTGGAGGTGTTGGCTCTCAGATCGAGATGGAGCTGAGCCCAGGAGTCTATCAACTCTTCGTGGATGGTTATAACCAAGCAGGCGACTTCCAGCTCGATCTCAATTTTGAGGTGAGCTGCGAGGATGCCTGCGCTCAGGGAGAGACCCGTTGTGCCTCAGACTGGGGTTATTATGAGTGTATACAGGGGTCTACAGGTTGTATGGAGTGGTCTTCTGCTCTGGATTGTGGTGAGCAGATCTGCCGAGGTGGGAGCTGCGTCGAGCCTCAACAGATCAGCGTCCCTGGAGATTTTGAAACCCTAGAGGAGGCGATCCATGGGATTGAAGGGGACAACACCATCCTCTCTTTGGGTCCTGGAGAGTTCCTCGCTAACTTGACCCTGGCGCGGCCCATCATCATCCGTGGAGCGGGTCGTCATGAGAGCATCATTCGAGGCTTCTTTGATATTCAGGGCGCCTCCCTCCATATCAGCGATGTCACCCTCAGCGGACGCTACGAAGATGCACGCACTCAGGGCATCATGGCTCATGATGCTCATGTCACTCTCGTTCGTTCTACTGTCCAAGAGACATTTACGGGCCTGCTTGCCTCTAACAGCGAGGTTTATGCCATGGAGAATCTCTTTGATGGCAATAACTTCGCGATTAAGCTGGAGAACAGCTCTGGCTATCTCTTTAACAACCTGATCAGTAACAACGACCTCAAGGGGATCGACACTCAGGGGGGGAGTCTATTGATCACCAATAACACCCTCTCAGGTAACGGCTTTGCAGCCCAAGATGAGGAGATGGGAGCTGCTCTCTTTGCTCATGAGGGTTCAGACAATATTTTGAACAATATCATCGTGGGGAATATGCGTGGCTTCAAGGCCAACGAGTTCTCTGGCTACGAGGGATATAACAACATCTGGGGGAATGTAGAGGATTATGTAGGTGAGGCCAGCGGAGACAACGACATCTCCGTTGATCCTCTCTTCGTCGATCCGGGCGAGTGGGACTTCCGCCTGCTTGAGGATTCTCCCTGTATCGACTCCGCCTACGACGTTGGTCTCTACTGGGATATCCTGGGCAATCAGCGCCCCTGGGGCGAGGGTTTTGATATGGGAGCCTTTGAGTTTGTGCGCAGTGAGAGCAGCGGGAGCTTGATCCTCAACGAGGTGATGGCCAATCCCAGAGATGAGGGCACCGGAGAGTATGTCGAGATCTACAATGGCAGCGATCAGGTTGTCGATCTCCAAGGTTTCATGTTGGATGATGAGGACAGCACCTCTGTTCTATTACCCTGGCAGCAGGGGAGCACTCTGCTGCCTGCTGGGGGCTACGCCCTGGTCTTAGATCCTGACTACGCAGGGGAGTATGAGATCCCCGCAGAGACACTGCTCTTTACGGTAGAGGGGACACGCATCAGCAACGGCCTTGCGATCAGCGATCCAGTTCACTTCCTTGATCCTGAGGGCTTTATCATCTCCAGCTACGGCAACCCCTTCAACCCAGGAAATGGAGTCTCCGCTGAACGCATCTCCCCTGAGCTGATGGATGATCCCAGCGCTTGGCAAGCTTCCCCCTGCGCCGCCAGCCCTGGCGCCCCCAACTGCGCTACAGAGCCCCCTCCGGTGATCCCAGGAGACTATAACCTGTTGATCACCGAGGTGATGTCCAACCCGCTGGATGAGAACAGCGGGGAGTATGTCGAGATTTTAAACCTGGGTGATCAGGCGGTTGAGATGGCTGGGTTGATTCTCTCTGATGGAGACAGCGACGACTCGCTGATCCCATGGGAGGAGGAGGGCGGCAGCCTCCTAGAACCAGGGCAGTACGCGGTGGTGTTTGATCCAGATTATGACGGCCTGACCTACAGTGTCGGTGAGGGAGCTCTCTGGCTCGGTATTGAGAACACCCGCCTGGGTGATGGTCTCGCCACCACCGATCCCATCAGCCTCTGGGATCCAGGGTTGAACCTCTTGGCCTCCTATTCTCAGCCCTTTAACCCCGGCAACGGTCGCTCTGCTGAGATGGTCAACTTAGAGTTGGGCGATGTTCCCGATAACTGGATCGCAGCTCCCTGTCCTGAGGCTCCCTTCGCCTCTCCGGGTGCTGAGAACTGCGTTGCCTCAGGCGGTAACATCAACCCCGCCGATCTCACCCTGCTGATCAATGAGGTGATGGCCAACCCCCTGGATGAAGACACAGGGGAGTTTATCGAGTTGTATAACTACGGTGATGAGCCTGTGGATCCCCAGGGGCTCATCCTGGACGACGGAGACGCCAGCGATGTGTTGACTGGGGAGTCCGGCGCGCTTTTGGCCCCTGGGGCCTATGCCTTGGTCCTCGATCCTGAATATACCGGAGAGTATGCCCTACCTGAGGGTGTACTGATCCTCTATCCTTCAGATACCTCTCTAGGCTCTGGACTCTCAACCAATGATCCCATCAGCCTCAAAGCCCCCGACGGCATCACTCTGCTCTCCAGCTTTAGCTTTCCTTTTAATCCAGGCAATGGAACTTCTGTTGAGCGCCTGGGTGATCTGGGAGATGTGCCTGAAAACTGGCTCGCTTCCTCCTGCGCAGGGGGCTCCTCTCCTGGGCGCAGCAACTGCATCTCCGAGGGCGGTGGTCAGCCTATAGGCGAGGTCAGCTTGATCATCAATGAGGTGATGGCCAACCCCCTGGATGAGAGCAGCGGTGAGTTTGTCGAGTTACGCAATATGGGCGATGATCCGGTCGATCTTCAGGGCTTCTTGCTCTCTGACGGAGACAGTGTAGACAGCATTGAAGGCTACCAGGGCGGCCCCACGATGCTGCCTGCGGGGGGCTGGGCCTTGATCCTGGATCAAGATTACAGCGCTCAATATACGATCCCTGAGGCTACGCTTCTGCTCACCGTAGATGATCGTACCATCGGCAGCGGCCTGACCAATGATGATCCCATCGAGCTGTTGATGCCTGATGGCTTTAGCCTCATCGACAGCTATAGCTTCCCCTTCAACCCAGGCAATGGCCTCTCTGTCGAGAAGATCGATCCCCTCTTGGGCGATGTCGCTGAGAACTGGGCCGCCTCCTGCGCTGAGACAGGCTCCACGCCTGGGGCTCCCAACTGCGCCGGTGAGGGAGGGGGCGTTGAGCCTCAGGGACAGATGATCGATCTCAACAGCGCTGACTCCAGCCTGCTTCAAGAGCTGCGTGGCATTGGGCCGACCCTCGGGAGCCGTATCCTGGCCTTCCGCGAAGCCAACGGAACCTTTGAAGATCTCAATCAGCTCCTGGCGATCTCTGGTGTGCGCGCAGGTTATATCGAGGATTGGAGCCGCTTGGAGGAGGGGGAGGAGTACTATCTAGGCATCAGCGAAGAGCTGCGACGCCCCACCCAGCACTTCAACTCTGTAGCTGAGTTGATGGCCAGCTTGCCCTCTCCTGAGAGCCCTGGAGCGATGGATGGGATCGTGGTGCGCATTCGTCGCGTGGTCAACCGCAGCGCTGGGGATGAGGGCCACACACGGATGCTCTTCTTCAGCGATTGGGGGGATGAGGGCGACTATAGCCCCAGCGCCCAAGAGATGCTCCCGGTCTACCTGGGCTCCCACGATCGCAGCCAGTTGGCGACGGTGGATGCTTTAGCGGACTGGGAGCGCAGCGATGGCGAGCCCAACAGCGGCGCAGCCTTCTACCGTTGGGAGAGCCCGATGGCGACCCTCCCTGTCAACCATGTTTATGCTGTAGAGGGTCTCTTGCATGTTTGGGGCGGACAGTGGGAGCTTAAGATCCGCACACAGCCTGAGCCCGGCTTGGATCGTCTGGTACGCATTGAGCGCTGGCTGGCCCCTGAACTTTGGCGGGAGCTAGAAGTGATCTGGAGCTATAACTACAGCCCCGCTTTAGTCCATGCTGAGGAGTTTGATATCGGTCTCCCCTATCGTTTGGTCAACGCCCATCCCTGTATGGATTGGTGGCTGCGGATGGAGGGCTCCCGACCCAGCACTCCAAGGCGCCGTAACGCTACGGACAACCAGCCTGGCGCCTATTATGAGTTCAATGACGCGCTCGCGCTCTGGCTGGATGAGGGGCAGTTTGTAGAAGTCCCCAGAGCGGTGATCAATGAGATCTTCTATGACAACGCCGCCGTCGCAGATCGAGAAGGAGAGTTTATCGAGCTGTTTAACCCCAACCCAGAAGCGCTCTCCTTAGAAGGTTGGCGTATTGAGGATGACAATGGGGGTTACACTTTCGGGGAAGATGCTCCCGCGCTGCCTGCTTGGGGCTTCTTGGTTCTGGGCAATAACCCAGAGTGGGAGGTGATCGACTTCTCATATGGCCAGCGGCTCAGTCTGCGCAACTCCTCTGAGGGGATCCGCCTCTTTGATACCCAAGCTCGCTTGGTCGATGAGGTTATCTATAATCAGGAAGCCCCCTGGCCTGTAGGTCATGATGGCTTCAGCATTGAACTCTTTGATCCCTGTAGCAACAACACCATCGGAGAGAACTGGGAGGAGTCCAGCGAGGATTGGTATAGGTTCACTGATCCTGATCAGAGCCGAGAGGGCAGCTACTATATGACCCCAGGCACTTATAACTCCAACCTCATCTCCAGCTGTCCAGGAGACTGGAACTAATATTGAAGCACCCCCGAGATCGTTTCATCACCATCTATGGTCGCAAGCCTGTCTTGGAAGCGCTCCAAGATGATCATCTCCCTGTGCATAAGATCCTCTTGGATCGCCGGGCACGAGGAGAGGTGATCGAGGAGCTGATTCAGGAGGCGAAGCGTCGGGAGCTGCCGATCAAGCGGGTCAACGCTCGGGAGGTCAACCGCCTCTCTCGCAATGCTCGTCAAGATCAGGGGGTCGTTGCTGACGTTGAGGCTCCTCGGATGGGAGCTCTCTCTGACTGGTTGAAGGCTCCTCCGGCGCAAGCACGGCTGCTCCTCTTAGATGGAATTACAACCCCCGCGAACCTGGGGATGATTCTACGGGCAGCTACAGCTGCGGGGATGGAGGGGATCATCTTGCCCCGTGTAGGCAGCCCCGAGGTAGGACCTCTGGTGATCAAAGCTTCAGCGGGGATCGCCTTTCGCGCGCCCATCCTGCGTTGTCTCTCTGCGCAGGAAGCCGCTGAGGCGCTGAGCGCGGCGAACTTCAGCCTCTTTGGCCTCAAGGGGGACGGCGCTGAGAACCTCTATGAGACTCACTTCCCTGAGCGTCTGGTCTTTGTATTGGGCAATGAGAGCCGAGGAATCTCTCTGAGAGTCCACCGTAGCCTCTATATCCCGATGTGTAATGGGGTGGAGTCTCTCAATGTCGCCACCGCAGGCGCGATCCTCTCTTTTGAGCTGCTCAGGAGAGCGCAGAGCGGTTGATCGCCGAGCGTTTTAAATCTCTGAACCACCTTGATCTGTCTGTGGATTAGAACAGGCCTGCTTCTCGGTGTTTGCGATTTTTGAGACAGCTCTCTCCAACTGAAACAACGATGAACACCAAGACAAACCGAACTATGGGTACAGCGTCAGCCCAGCAACTTACTCTAAGCCCTCCACCATCAGGGGTAACATAGCGCTGGCTGGGCCACGCATCTGAACACTGTACCAACCGGAGGCAGGAGTCTCTTCCGGGTTGATCTCCACCAGGGTGGCCCCCGCAGCCTGAGCAAGGAGGGGGAGCTGAGCGGCGGGATAGACCACGGCGGAGGTTCCGATAGAGATGAAGAGGTCACATTGGGTGATGATCTCAGCCACCTCCTGAATCACCCCCTCCTTGAGGTTGTCTCCAAACCATACAATATCGGGCCGCCACCAAGCACCGCAGCCGCAGCGCAGGAGTTCTAGAGGAGCCTCACGACCCTCATGCTGAGCCCCACAGGTATCGCAGCGTATACGCCAGAGGCAGCCATGCAACTCATAGACGTGCTGACTTCCTGCGAGTTGATGCATCCCGTCGATGTTCTGGGTGACCACCCAGACCCCCTTAGGATTGGCTTGCTCTACCGCCGCGATCAGCTCATGGCCCCGGTGGGGAGCGCACTGAGCTACCAGCTCACGGCGATAGTTGTGGAACTCCCATACCCCCTTTGGATCTCGCTCAAAGGCGGGCTGACAGGCGTAGCGCTCATAGTCATACTCCTTCCAAACACCCCCCTTGCCTCGGTAAGTAGGCACGCCGCTCTCAGCGGACATCCCCGCCCCAGTGAAGAAGAGTACACGTTGGTAATCCTGGATCTGTGGAACCTGTAAGTTCATATAGCGCTCCCCTATAGCGGTCTGAGGCTTTGAGGATAGTGGGTATCCTCCAGGAGTGACAACTGAGCCTTAGGGAGGAGCTCTGGGGGGAGGCTACTGACAGGTACCCTTCTTGGGGTGGCAGCGACCAGAGCAGCATTCGGCGTGGGCGGAGCAAGCGACTCTGGCGGGGGTACAGCTTGGCTCAACCACACAGGCACCATCTACGCAGATCTCATCTGCTCCACACTGGAGTGGAGTGCTGCCACAGCCCGTAACCGGATCGCAGAGATCGACGGTGCAGGGATCCCCATCACTACAGCTTATGGCGCTCTGCTCACATTGGTAGCTCTGAGCCCCTGTAGCAACACAGCTCCCCACGCTACAAGCATCTACGTCAGCACAGCTGGGAGCTACACCCGCTTGGCAGATACTGTTGACACAGCTCTCTAAGCCATCGCAGGGATCTCCATTGTCACAGTCTATATCTGCTTGACAGTTGGGCTCGTTGGGGATCAGATGGGAGATCTGAGTGATGCGAGTGGCATCCTCAAAGCCAGGGCAGCCGCTGTCATCGCACTGATTGGACTCATAGCAGCGCTTCTTGCGATAATAACTAAAGTCGGTGTTGCCTCGCACCAAGATCCCCTCTACTTCGTGAGTCTCTGCATTGAAGACAGGAGAGCCGCTGTTGCCGCCGTAGGTGTCCAGGTTGGCCTCGAAGTACTGAGAGTGACTGTTGCTCCGCACTGAGGCGTTATCGGCGATCTTCATCGGGATCCCTGCGGGGTGACCGATGACCACCAGAGGCGTATCATTGGCTACCGCGCCTGCCCGACGGACAGACAGAGGCTGATGACCCACGACCGCCCGATCCAGGCGCATCAAGCTGTAATCATTGGTGCTGGTCTCAGCATAGGCCAAGACCTCAGCGCAGAAGTAGAGATCCTCTACGGGGACCTGATCTCGCACGGTGTTGGCGTCCAGCATCTCAAATCCAAAGAGGAAGGCCCGAGAGGGGCACTCCGTGGGGCTGGCGCAGTGCCCTGCGGTCACCAAGAGATCTTCGCCCACCAAGAAGCCTGTACAGGAGGCGGAGCTGGGCTGATCACGGTAGGGCTCCCAGCTACAGAGGCGATAAGCGCTGCCGAAAGTGGTGGAGGTGTTGATGCCCACCATCCCGCCGCCCAGATCGTAGAGATCCCCTGGATCGATCATCGCAGCGGTAGAGTCTGCGAGAGAGAGGAGCGCTGGATCGTTCGTCTCATAGATCTCACGACGATCATCACTGCCGTAGATAAGAGCCTCGTTTGTAGAGCTGGTCTCTGCCTCTATCGCCTCCTCAGCTTGACAAGCGAGGAGAAGCCCCCCAACGGTGATCACAAACGCAAACTGCTTGATTCCCATCTAAAACCCCCTCTCAATCAGAAATGAATCTGAGACATGATAGTTAAACGCCTTGTCTTAGGCTAGAGGGAATTTTACTCCACCCCGAGATGACTCGGTTAGGCCATCGCCTCCAAGCTAAGGAACTCTAGCTCGGTTTTATGAGAGATCAAATTTGAGGAAAAATGCTACCCTCTCGCAAAATGAGCAATGACCCCAAAGGAGAACTCTTGAGATATCTGCTTATCACGACCCTGATCTTCGCTGGCAGCGCTCTGGCAAAAAGCCCTCTGACAGAGGGCCTCGTGGATGGGCTCTTTATCAGCGAAGTTGAAGCTCAAAAGACCCTGGATGTTATTCGTGATCAGCTCCTCAAGGAGTTGGCCGCTGGTCATAAAGTGAGCCTCCCTCACCTGGGGACTTTTACTCCCAAGAAGGCTGTCAAGCAGATCCAAAATATCCGCGGGGTTGCCTTTACCAACTCTGTCATTGAGCCTGTAGAATCAACCTCAACCCCTCTCATAGAGCGTATGGCCAAAGAGAGCGGTATGGAGGCTCCCAAGTTTATTCACGGTCTGGACCTGATCGCGCTTCAAGTTGATCAGCTCTTCGGTAAAGGGGTGAAGAGCCTAGAGTGGCCCGGCCTGGGGAGCTTTAAGAAGGGTGCTGAGGGGATGAGCTTTCAGATCAAGCCTTAAGATCTGCCAAAAGAGGCTCTAGCCCACCACAAAGTTGATCATCCGTCCAGGGATAAAGATCACCTTACGGAGGCTCTTCCCCTCCATATGACGCTGTATATTCGATAGGGCCTTGGCCGCCTCCAAGGCGGCCTCTCGTTCGATCCCTGCGGGTAGCTCCAGTTGGCCACGCAGTTTACCGTTTACTTGGACAGCGTAGCGCAGCGTGGGATCCTTACAGAGGGCTTCATCATAGTTGGGCCAGGGCTCAAAGGAGATCCCCCCCTCATGGCCCAAACGCAGCCACAGCTCCTCAGCAACATAGGGCGCGAAGGGGGCCAGGAGCTGAACAAAGGGCTCCAAGAGCGCTCGGGGGCGCTGCTTCTGAGGGGTGAGCAGATTGACAAACTCCATCATGGTAGCGATGGCGGTGTTCATCCGCATCGCCTCGATATCCTCAGTCACCTTCTTGATCATCTTATGCAGGGCACGCAGGAGGGCTCCAGAGGGCTCCTGCTCTCTGGCAAGGCAGGCCCCCGTATCCTCGTGGATAATCAGACGCCAAGCACGATCCAAGAAGCGCCTTACTCCCTCTACACCGCTGGTGTTCCAGGGCTTCACCGCTTCCAGAGGTCCCATAAACATCTCATAGAGCCGCAGAGAGTCGGCGCCATAGCGATCAACGATCTCATCAGGGTTGACCACGTTGCCCCGAGCTTTGGACATCTTCTGATTGTCACTGCCCAGGATCATCCCCTGGTTGACCAGCTTCTGGAAGGGCTCCTTGGTGCTGACAAAACCCAGATCAAAGAGCACTTTGTGCCAGAAGCGAGCATAGAGCAGGTGCAGGACCGCGTGCTCAGCGCCCCCGATATAGAGGTCAACCGGCATCCAGTAGCGCTCCTTCTCAGGCGCCCAGGCTTGCTCCGAGTTGTGAGGGTCCAGATAGCGCAGATAGTACCAACAGGAGCCTGCCCACTGAGGCATGGTGTTGGTCTCACGCCGCGCCCGACGACCATCAGGCAGGGTCACATTAAGCCACTCCTTGATGGTGGCTAGGGGGCTCTCTCCAGTCCCTGAGGGGGTGTAGCGCTCCACCTCAGGGAGACGTACAGGCAGCGCCTCATCCAGGAGGATCTCTCCATCCTCAGCATGCAGGATGGGGAAGGGCTCTCCCCAGTAGCGTTGGCGGCTAAAGAGCCAGTCTCGTAGACGATAGTTCACCGTCGCCTTACCCAGGCCGCGCTCCTCCAACCAAGCGGTGATCTTCTCTTTGCCTTTAGGAACAGTCAGGCCATCGATCAGGCCACTGTTGACCAATAGGCCATCTCCTGTGTAGGCCCCTTGGCTGATCTCTCCTCCAGAGACCACCTCGATGATGGGCAAACCAAATTGGGTCGCGAACTCCCAATCGCGCTGATCATGGCCAGGTACAGCCATGATCGCTCCAGTCCCATAGCCCGCCAACACATAGTCGCTGATCCAGATGGGGATCTTTTCTCCATTTGCCGGATTGTGAGCGTAGCTACCCAGAAAAACTCCTGTTTTCTCTTTGGCCAGCTCAGTGCGCTCTAGATCGCTTTTACGGGCGGCCTGCGCTCGATAAGCCCACACCGCCTCTTGCTGATCAAGTTGGCAGAGGGAGTCCACCAACTCATGCTCTGGAGCCAGGACCATGTAGGTTGCTCCAAAGAGGGTATCTGGGCGGGTGGTGAAGACGGTGATGCTGCTGCCCTCTACGCCAAACTCAACCTCAACGCCAAAGCTCTGACCGATCCAGTTGCGCTGCATCTCTTTGATGCCTTCAGCCCAATCCAGCTCCTCCAAATCCTCCAGCAGGCGGTCAGCGTAGGCAGTGATCTTGAGCATCCACTGCCGCATCGGCTTGCGCACTACGGGGTGTCCACCACGCTCGCTCTTGCCGTCAATCACCTCCTCATTGGCCAAGACGGTGCCCAGGGCAGGGCACCAATTGACCGGGACCTCAGCGATATAGGCCAGACCCTTCTTGTGTAGTTGGCAGAAAATCCACTGGGTCCAGCGATAGTAATCGGGCTCGGTCGTATTGATCTCCCGATCCCAGTCATAGCTGAAACCCAGAGATTTGATCTGCCGTCGAAAGTTGACCACGTTCTGAGCGGTGGTGATGCTCGGGTGGGTGCCAGTCTTGATCGCATACTGCTCAGCAGGCAGGCCAAAGGCGTCCCAACCCATAGGGTGCAGGACATTAAAGCCTCGGGCCCGCTTGTATCGGCAGATGATATCGCTGGCAGTATAACCCTCAGGGTGCCCAACATGCAGACCCGCGCCAGAGGGATAGGGGAACATATCCAGACAGTAAAACTTCTCTTTTTGAGGATCTTCGAAAACCTTAAAGGTCTTCTGCTCCTCCCAATGGGCTTGCCAACGAGGCTCGATCTTCGCGGGATCATATCTCATGGAAATGTGCTTCCTATCCTGATCTTTTGGGGCCGCAGAGGATAGCGCCCTGTTGGGCACATGTGAAATCAAGAGTGATTGAAAGGCAGAGTTGCTCTATCTCATCGTTGCTCTTTGCGAGAGCGGGGATCTACAACAGAGAAAGTCAGAGACCTCCTCGAATTCCTTGGCTCTGCCGAGCTTTTGAGGAGAGATATTCTGGGAGAGAGTTTAAAGCGGGCTGCGCTCCGCTGTGTTCATTCTCTCCTTGGAGGGGGGCTGGGTTGGCCAGCTGAGATGATGCGTAACTCTAAAGCCCCTCGATGTTCCAATATGAGGGCGCCTGAGGCGCAACGGAGTAGGCGCCCTTGGCCGTTTGCAGTTGCTGAAACACAGGGGCCCAAGAGCGCACTCAGGGGCTCAAGTTGAGGGGCCTGAGTATAGATCTGTGTTCCTCTGCTGAGGCAGGGACCACGATGACCAATGGGCAGCGCGATCCAGCTCAGACGCTCCTTCTCCATCTGGATTTCAAAGGGGCCAAGACGCCAAACCCCCTCGGCCTGTCCTGGAGCCAGAGGAAGATCTAGGGCCGCCAGCTCCTTGAGGTTCATCCCTAAGCGTAGGGGACCCAAGCTTAGACCGGGCTCTACAGAGAGACAGCCACTTTGAAGGCTGAAGAGGAGAAGGAGGTTGAGCATATCTTTGAAACCCTAATCAAGACCCTCCATCGGGATGGCATCATCGATCAGAAGATTGGGTATTTTCTGGATGATAGGGTAGAGGAAGCGACCATCTGTGCGCAGCAGCCCTCCTTCGATCTTGTGGCTTAAGTTTCGCCCTGAGCGGGAGCTGAGTTTCCCCGCTGCGATCGCTTGATTGATCTTCTCGATGAGATCAAGCTCAACTAATTTTAGCTTTTCATGAGTCTCAGGACAGACAAGAAGATCCAGTAGCTCTTGGTCAATAGACATCTTCACCTCCAAAGAGAGAATGCGGGCAGCGAAGTTCAGATGCAAACCTATCTTGACGCCATCCTACATCTCCCTACAATTCCGAAGAGCGTAGAGTTCTGGATCAATAGAGATGCTCAGCCCCTAAAGCTCCGAGGTTATTGAGTCGATGGCACAAGCAGTGATCCTAAAAATCAAAAAAAGAGCACAGCCGCGACGACGAGCTGAGGATCGCAAGAGAGAGGCTCTGCACAGCGAACTTCTCGGTGTCGCGATCTTGGTCCTCAGCCTCTGCTTGATGCTGGCGCTCATCTCCTTTCACCCTGAAGATCTCAATCCCCAAGGGAGCGCGCGGCTTACCGGAAGAGCACAAAACCTCATCGGTCCTGTAGGCGCCTCTCTGGCTGATATCATCCTGAGTTTTTTAGGGATTGTAGGATTTATTCTGCCCCTCAGTCTCTCTATTCCAGGGGTCTTCTTTCTCACCGGGCGCTCCATGCGTTTGGAGCTTGTAGATCTGATCGGCTATCCCCTGACCCTGCTCCTCAGCGCAATAGCAGCTCAACTCTGGTTTCCCAACAGTCTGCTCTTGGGTCATGAGCCTGGGGGCTGGTTGGGAGCCCACGGAGCAGCCATCCTTCAGGCTCTCTTTGGGCTCATGGGCGCCTACCTGCTCGTTTATAGTGCGTTGATCCTCACCTTTATCTTCAGCTCTCGCGTCAGCTTGATCGGCTTGTTCAGGGTGCTGCTCGCCTCCCTTCGTCGAAGCCCTGCAGCTCTCCGTCGCCAACTCAATCGCCCTGGAGAGGCCCTGAGACGCTGGCGGCTGGCGCGGGCAGAGCGAGCCACCTTGCTGAAACTTGAGAGAGAGGAGGAGACGATCTCATGGAAGCTCCCTTGGTGGAAGCGGCTCTTTGGGGGCACTTCTTCCCTTGAAATCTCAGAGTCTGCTCGAGAGTCTGGACGCTTTAGCCTGGGAGATTTAAGCGTAGTGGGAGCACGACATACTCAACTTCAACCTCCTACATCCACCCAACCCGAAGGTCAGCGCACAGCTCTCTCTCAAGAGCTTGAACCTTTGGAGCCCAATGATACCGAGCTTCAAGAGCAGCTCTTGGAGGAGGGAGACACTCTTTTGGTCCCCTCCCTCTTACAAACCCAACATAGCTTTGGGTCAGCCCAAATTGCATCTGAGTCCAGAGAGGCTGAGCTTGAGACTCCAAAGACGGTTGCGGAATCCAAGCGGGCTGCATTTAGGCCCATCCAACCGGAGCCTGCGCCGACTCAACTCTCTCTTGCTGTTTTAGAAGTTGAGGATAGAGAACAACCCCAGATCAAGCGAGCTGAAGAGCAGCCTCTTGATCTTGAGCAGGGGGATCACTCGCTGCCCTCTCCGCTGCTCTTGTTCCCAGAGTTGCAGGCACAGATCAACGTTGAGCCTCTCCTCCTTCAAGATCTAGCCAAGCGTCTGATCGAGGCCCTCAAGGAGTTCAAGATCGATGGCCAAGTGATGCAAATCCATCCTGGTCCTGTGATCACCATGTTTGAGTTTGAGCCCGCTCCAGGAGTGCGCATCAGCAAGATCACCAAACTGGCTGATGATCTGGCAATGGCTCTCAAGGCGGTGAAGTTGCGTATCGTAGCGCCCATTCCTGGCAAAGGGGTGATTGGCTTTGAGGTTCCTAACGCTCAACGAGAGATGGTTCACCTTGGAGAGGTGATCGCCACGCGAGGCTTTAAGAAAGGCCGTACCCTGCCCCTAGCTCTGGGCAAAGATATCCATGGAGAAGCTGTCTTCGCCGATCTGGCCAAGATGCCTCACCTCCTGGTGGCAGGGACGACAGGCTCTGGCAAATCGGTAGGCATCCACAGCATGATCCTCAGTCTGCTCTACTGCCTGGGCCCTGAAGATCTGCGCTTCATCATGATGGATCCCAAGATGTTGGAGCTGAACATCTATGAAGGGATCCCTCACCTCCTCCAACCAGTGGTCACCGATCCCAGAGAGGCCGCTGAGACGCTCCGCTGGGTCGTAGAGGAGATGGAGCGACGCTATCTGTTGATGAAGGAGGCCAGGGTCCGAGACTTACAGAGCTATAACCAAAAGCTGGAGCAGCTACAGCTTGAGAGAGCACGCTCTAGGAGCAAGGCAGAGGAGGGATCATCTGAGAAGCTGCCCTATCTTGTCTTGATCATCGACGAGTTTGCAGATCTGATGATCGTCGCGGGCAAAAAGGTTGAGGGCTCGGTTGCTCGTATCGCTCAAAAGGCTCGCGCGGCGGGAATCCATCTGATCTTGGCGACCCAGCGCCCCTCTGTCGATGTGATCACTGGAGTGATCAAGGCCAACTTCCCAACCCGCATCGCCTTTAAAGTCTCCAGCGCCATCGATAGCCGCACGATCCTAACCACTCATGGCGCCGAGAAGCTCTTGGGCCAGGGAGATATGCTCTATATGCCTCCGGGGACCAGCGCCCTAAAGCGGATCCATGGAGCCTTTGTCAGCGATCCTGAGCTTCAGCGGGTGGTTGAGCATCTCAGGGCTCAAGGGGAAGCCAAAAACTCCAAGACCTGAAGCTGCTCTTCCCTTTATGGGTGGCGATCCACAACGAGGTACAATTTCTTTAATCTAGAGGACCTCTAATGTGCTGGAGTTATAGAAAATATAAGCGGCATCCCATTCTGACCAACGATCATATTTATTGTTACTCCCTTGTCTTTGTACCCTTTTGCAACTCCTTCACCTCCGCCCTTCCCAGGGGGAAAAAGAGCCATCAATGGCCCCATGTTCCCAACCAATTTCACCTGATTTTTGTGCTAGCATTAGAATCTTTGATTTGATCTCATCAAGAGTCCCATCTTGATTCCACCTTTTCATCCACCTATGAGCTGAACTCTTAGATGCCCATTGCTTGTCTTTTGGCAGATCACACCATCGACAACCCGTAATAAGAATATAAACGATGGAGTTTATCGCTTTTAGTGGCGGAGTTTTGGGATAACCTCTCGTTCTCTTCTCTTCTGGAAAGAGGGGTTTGATAAAACCCCATTGTTCATCAGTCAGGCCTTCAAATTTTCCGCTCATATCTAGAACTCACAACTGTGATTCAATTTCACAAAACCTACTTTATCATAAGATGGCGTTTAGTGGGATCAACAGTCCAGACACTTTTTGAGGAAGCAACAAGTCCACTGACGTAATCTATTGAAATCATTAGCACCAGCTGCTGAGGCTTCTGGAACCAGATCTCAATGATTTTAAGAGTTTATAAAAACTGACTGGACTGTTGCTCTCTCAGTAATGTGGTCATTTTGAAAACATCATCTTTGTTCAGATCTAGTTCTTTTAATATTTGACTATTGGATAAATTCAATTCCATAAAATACAGTACTAGTATCCATATCTTTAATGGCTGATAATGTTCTGAAAATACGGTCCTGTTAATTCATCGAACCGCCTAAAGCGCCACTTGCATTCATAGCGCTGCTTTCCTGGGGGCTTATCATCCCAGCCTCGTCGAATTACTCTATGTCCATCACAGAATGGACATATTCGGCCTTCCGGCCAGCGCATCTCACGGAGTCGATCAAAGCACTGATTCTCATCCATCAGAATAATGATGAGAATCATTACCTAGTCATGCTATTTTTACCTCTGAGAAGAAGACCCCAAAACGCAGATTGAACCTGATGAAATTGTGGACAATTGCAATATTAAACCTTGGCAGTAGTTATTCGCAAACAAGTGGATCAGGTATTGTCATAATATGGCCATCAGTATATCTTGTAGCCAAACCATTCCCAATGCAAACAGGAGCGTCCATCAAGATTTCACAAGCTATCCAAACATCCTCCTCATGTGTACAATCATGATCCCCTAATGGGCGATGTTCACACTCTTGAAGTCTAGATTCATTACCAATGCATTGAATATCATCAAGCCAGATCTCCCCATCATCCAGATATCCTTCTGATATGCCAACCGGATGCATACCCATCTGCATACATGCTATAGCCAGTTCTTCATAGTCAAATCCATCATCACATACCGATCCCCAGCTCCCATCATGCCAGATTTCAAGTCGCCCCTCTGTGCCTCCACCAGCAATCCTCAAGCTATATTCAAGTTCAGGCGCACACATGCCGAGCCCAGGCATGCATCCATGGGCACATTCCATAGTTTGATAGCCAATGGTATGATCATAGCAGCGTTCGACAAGATCACTTCCTAAACAAACTCCGGCACCGTATATACAATTTATGTTGCTCGTTCCTACGCAATGACCAGTTTCAGGGTTGCAGCCGCGACTACATTGAACCTTGCGAATACTATCTGGCAGACGAGTGATGCTCTGATCTCCACTGCAGAACCAATTACCTATTTGAGGTACTCTACATTCAATGCCCAGATCTTCTTCATGATCACAATTATTTTGTCCCCAACCGTCAAACCTGCATTCATTGAAATATAGCTCATTTCCATCACACCGAAGTTCATCCATCCATATCTCTCCCTCACCTGCCCACCCACGGCTCTCATTGAGGAAGCCTGAGTAGCCCATCTGCCGACAAGCAACCTGGCCTATCCTCGCACGAAAATCATCATCGCAAATCGTACCCCAGTGCCCACTATGGAAGATCTCCAAGCGCCCCTCTTCAGGTACATCACCCACGAGGCGCAGCGCTCCCTCCTCATCATTCACACACTGAGCGGTGAGCTCATTGCAAATCTCACAGGGCTCCCAGAGTTCGAAGGAGTGGCCATCAACGCAGATCTCAAGACCCTCAGGACCACAACGGAAGTCGGCGCCCCTGAGGCAGGGGGTGTTCAAGTCCTCCAGACAGCTCCCAATGCCCTCCTCACAGCCCTCCTCACAGCGCTCCGTTAAGGACCACCCATCACCCGCCTCATTACAGATCTCCTTATCCCCCTCAGAGCAGCGAGTGTTTCCAGGTCTGCAGACCGGGTTGCAGCCCCACTCGGGGTGACAGCTGTGCTCACAGCGCTCCCCCAGGACAAAGCCCTCGCCATCTTCACTGCAGAACATCTGACGGTCTCCAAAGCACTCAAAGCTATCGCTGTTGGGTCGACATGGCCTGCATTCCTGGGTTTGAGGGTCGCAACCAGAGTCACAGAGGGACTCAAGCTCAAAGCCAAAGCCCAGCTCATCACAGATCTGGAGCATATCGCCCTCACAGCGTTGCTCTCCTTCCATACACCGGCAGGTCGCCAACTCATCGAAGATCTCCTCCAGGGCCACCGCGAGAGACTCCCCATCATTCACCATATAGTGAGCTGGGCTCTGTGGGCGCGCGGTCCCGCCAGCATGGGCGATGGCGCTGAGCAGATCGGCGTTGACCTGTCGACTGATGCCCACCGCGAAGGTGCGGATGCCTCTCATCCGCAGAGTCTCAACATGGAGGAGGGAACCCAGTTCATCAGCGCAGGTCTCATCGCCGTCTGTAAGTAAGATCACCGCTTCAGATTCATCAGGATCCCCAAAGACGACCTCCAGGCCTTCAAGGGCCGCAGTGATGGGCGTCTGCGCCTCTTGGGTGGGCTCTGGGATCCGTTGGAAGACCTCTGGGTGATCAAAACCAGGTGGAGTGATGGGGCCTGCGGCGCAGCCATCATTCAGGGCAGGGAAGGCCCTCACACCCAACCGCGCAGTCTGAGCGTGGACCTCCGCTACCTCCAACAACCCATCCAAGGTGAAGCCCCAGCGTTCGCCCGCGATCATGCTCGATGAGCGATCAACCACCAGAACAATCTCAGGCTTGACGCAGGGACCTTCACAGGCGCCCTCTCTGCACTCTCGCCCCTCCCCACAGGGGATCCGACGCGAGGGCTGGCCGCAGTTGGGCTCCTCAGCATCCGGTATACAATACCGCAAGCCAAAGCGATCATCGGTACACTGAGCGGACCACAGAGGTCCACAGCGGGTGTGACTCTCAGCCCTCTCGCGTAATCATTGGGCTTTTCGGATCCCAGAGC
>CAYLJJ010000106.1:0-19916 GCA_964384025.1 uncultured Nannocystaceae bacterium | reverse complement strand
GTGGAGGAGGGTTCTTTTCTGGCTACATCTGCCATGGCGGATGGGCACCCGATCACGGCGGATTTCTTTAATGAAAACAAATTGACTCCTGTTAAAGAATTATACTAAATTACATGTGGCGCACCGCTAGCAACTGTTATTTGGAGGTTTGCGTAGGTGAGCTTGGCTATTAGAGGTGGAGAAAATGCACTTTTTTTAAGCAGGAGGCATGACATTCCACCCATTGATAGGGAAAAACCTAAGTTCACCTGAACAACCTGCGTTTTTTAAAAAGATAACACTAAACATAGGAGCGAAGGATGAGTGGCAGCGATATTAACGGAATCATAGAGAAGTGTATTGATGATATTTGGAAAAAATACGATAAAGATAACAGCAGTTTTCTTGACAAGGGTGAGGCCAGAATATTCGTCCGGGAAACTCTTTTTGAGATGGGTGAGAATGGGGAATTTAGCGAACAAGATTTTGAAGCTTGTTTTAGGGAATTTGACAAGAACGGAAATGGTAGTATTTGCAAAGATGAGATGAAAGTTTTTATTTTAAAGGTTGCCGGACTTTAAGTCTATCAGAGGCAGATTAAATGAGTACTTGTTTGCCGCCTCCTGAGCTGAACACTCGGACGATTCCGAAGCCAAACGCTCCAAGTGTTTGAGACTGCTTAAAAACAGAAGTGATTCTGTACTTTGGGAGGAGCTGAGAGGCAAGGCTTTAAGATGTATTCTAGAAGAGAGGATGATCTTGCTGAAAACCTCCAGAAGATCTCCGTCTCCATGAGAACGCCCAGGGTCCTACGCAGAAGAGTAGGACCAGAGTCCAAGCCATTGTGGATTCATAACCCTGTGATACTCCGACGCATCCGATAGAAGTTGCTCGAACGGACATCATGCCCCAAAGCCAATCCGCCAGCAGCTCCCACGCAGGCTGTCCAAATCGTATCTCGAAGCTTGCAGCTCCGAGCGTTCACCAGGCCACCCAGGGCGGCTCCAAAAGGAATCGTCAATAGAACCGCCGAAAATCGAGCTCTATGAAGATCGGTGATCCAGAAAGCTCCCCAGACAGCTTGCTTGGGCCGCTCCTAATATGGAATCGGAATATCGAAAACGGAGCGAGTAGGTTTCCAAGAGATCAGCGGCTTCTCATGCCACGAGAACTGACTCTGATCTCTTGGATGAAGCGCATAAAGAGAAGCTTCACTCTGGATCGGAGTCTGCAGGATCGGGATCTTGAGGTCTCATCCCTTCAACAGCGGCTCGCTCTCGAGCACCCCAACGAGGCATCAGCCGCTCTACAGAAAGCTTCTCGGAGAGCTGAAGGAGGGCTCGAGCGGCGCTGTTGCGTATTCGCAGGTCAGGAGAGTCAAGCGCAGCCCTCAGGAGCGTTCGCGCGGGCGAGCTGCCGTCACGGCTGAGGCCCTGGATGGCGCCCACGCTTAGATCTAGGAGTCCTCCTTTTTTAAGGTGGGTCTCTAAGACAGCCTGAGCAAGCTTGATCTGCCCTAAGGCCCCCAGAGAGTTCAGCGCCATCGCCCGCAAAGGGAGGGGAATCTTGCTGTCTCTGGCGATCGCTTCCAAGGACACCAAGAGTGAAGGATCTCGCAGATCCCCCGCCCGCTGGATCGCCGCCAAGACAACCTCGAGTTCTCCATCCTTGAAAGCCTTCTTGAGGCAGCTTGGATCTTTTATCCCCTGGGCCGCTGCGCGGCGCACCATCGGCCAGGGATCCTCTTTGAGGAGTTGGCAAAGTTTCTCGCCTCCTGCACCCAGGGCCGCAGCCTGAGCCCGCACTTCTGGATCTATATGGCCGATCGCTGCGCTGAGTGGAGCCTTCATCTTTAGGCGCCTCCAGGTCCGCGCCAGCTCCCGCGCCAAGCTGATCGCCTCAGGGCTCTGTCCCTTCAGTAGCGGGCTCAGCGCGACAGCGGCTCCCTTGGATTTTAGGAGCGCCATCGCTCGCAGCGCCTGAACGCGCCGAGCGTGAGGAGCCCCCTCATCCAGAGCGATGGCTAAGAGCAGAGAACCGAGCCGCGCTGCGCGAGTTCGTTGAAGCTCTGGACCGCTCAAGCTCAAGATCTTTCTGAGCGCGGCCTCCTGTCCTTCAGGGTGTTGGAGCGCGCGCTGAAGGACCGCAGGGTTCAGGAGCAGAATCATCAAGAGAGCGCTCACCGCTGCTCTCCAAACACCTCAGCCTCAAAGGTGAAGAAACGAGCATCAGGCTGACGCCAAGCGCCCTGATGATCTCTCGCTTTATAGCAGAGCGCATCTAGGGTCTGCTCCAGATTCCAGCCCTGCTCAGGAGCTACCTGGGGTAGAAAGACGCTGCGGCGAACTCCCCGCGCGAAGACCACCCCATGGCGACCGATCTCGATCTCTCGCCAGTCAGAGCAAGGACGCTGAGGAGTCAAGAGAGAGAGAGAGATCTGAAGCCCTGAGACCTCATCTGGACGCACCGGAGAGAAACGGGGATCCTCCAGAGCGGACTGCCGAGTGATCCGCCCAACCGCTTCAGAGAGACTCTCCGTTCCAGAGAAGCAGCCGATACAGCCCCGCAGCGCTCCCTCTCGCTTGAGGGTTACAAAGAGGCCGCTGTGCTTAGGAGGGCCTGGAGGAGCGGCGGGGAGAGGGAGACCCTCAGCGCTGGCTTCTAGGCAGGCGCGGGCGTGACGCAGCAGTCCGAGCTTATCCAATCTCTCCATCTTCTGACTCCTTTGCGCTGGGCAGGTGAAGCTCAAAACGGGGCCAAGTCTCAGTATAAATCCCCAAACGTCCCCCTTGAGCCTTAACGAGGGTCTCCAAAAGGAGTCTGAGGGCTCCCTCTGCTCCAAAGTGAGGCTGTGTGGAGGAGTCGCTCAGACGCGAATGAAGCGCGAGGCGCTCCTCCTCCCGAGCTTGAGCCTCCTTGACGCGGATCTCCAGTCTCAGCGCCTCCTCCCCCTCGATAAGCAGCTCAACCTCCCCCCACTCCATCCGATCCAGCAGGAGGCCGACCGCCATAAGCAGGGCTCGAGCGGTCAGGGAAGGGTCCATCTGAACATGGGCGCTGCCTCGCTGAATGATCCGCAGTTGGAGTCGCTCCAGGGGATCAGGACGATGCTGCTCCTCCAGGCTGCTCCACAGGGCCTCAGGCGCTACTAGACTGCTCTTAAGACCGCCCCCTTTCAGCTGCGCAGAGGTCTCTAAGCGAGCCAGATCCAGGAGACAGAGGATCAGGCGCAACAGGCTCTCTCCGCTGTGCCAGAGTGTGTTGAGCTGCTGGCGCTGCTCAGCGTTGAGAGGGCCTTCGATCTCGGTGAGGAGCAGCTCGGAGAAGCCCAGGATGCTATTGAGGGGGCTCTTAAGTTCATGACTCAGATGAGCCAGAAAGCGGGCCTTCAACTCCTCCGCTTCTCGGCGCTGCCGTGCTGCCTGCTCCATCGCTCGACGGCGCAGCTCAAAGCTTCGCATCGCGCCCTCAAAGGCGTTGATCAGCTCCTGACTTTCTCTAAAACCCACCCCAGAGAAGCGGGCCTTCAGCTCGGCGGTTTCTCGCAGACTGCGCAGCCCGCTGCCCACCTCTTTCAGCTCTGTGGTCAACTCTCGAGCCAGCCAACGCCCCAGGATAGTAGAGAGCAGCGCCACCAAAATCAGGAGCAGCACAGCCAGGATCTGAAAATGTAGAGGGCGGGTGATGTTCTCAGTGGGCACCACCTTACACTCAGGCTTCTCTAGGAGGCCAAGCAGGATCCCATCAGGGGGCTCCAGCCGACGCAGCAGCTGGATCTGGCGCTCCTCCCTTTCCATGAGCTGAAGTATCCGCTGTAGGTAATCTGTGTAGCGCTCGCGATAGTAGATCTCCAAAGCTCGCTCATAGCGCTCTCCCCCCTCCTGCTCTATCAGGATCATCCCTGTCGCTGAGATCACGATGGGGAGTTGAAGAGCGAAGGCTAGACGTAGGGCGATCGACTGCCGCAACCCCTGGCGTGGGGGCCCCTGAGCTTGAGGCTTAAGCAGTCGCCTCAAGAGCAGATAAACTCCGACGGTGGGGACCAGATAGAGGAGGTAGGAGATCAAGCCAGTGATCGCCGCCTCAGAGAGGCTGTCTTCTCGCCTGAGCAGCAGGAGGATGCTGCTGCTCAGACCGATGCTGATGGCGAAGAGGAAGGCGATGCGTGCCACCTTGAAAGGGAAGTCTCGAGCCAATTCAAGGCTCAGCTCTTTGCCTCGAGCGAGGGTTCTTGATGACCAAAACAGGAGAAAGAGGCTCAGGAGAAGCGCCTGGATGATCAGACCCCAAGACCACAGCCCCTCCAACTCCTTGAGCCAAGTCAGCTCGGGGAGCAAGAGCAGCGTCATGCTGGTGGAGAGCAGGTGCCCCAGCAAGATGCTGAGCTGAAGCTTTAGCCTCATCTACGAGCCTCTCTAGGTTGCAGAGGTAGGAGCAGATGGAAACAGCTGCCCTCTCCCAAGATCGACTCCACCCAGATGCGGCCCTCATGGCGCTCAACCCAACGCTTGGCGATGGCGAGGCCCAGCCCAGTCCCAATCACTTCTCGCTGTCGCTCTACCCTATAAAACTCCTGAAAAATCTGCTTTTGCTCTCCTGCAGGGATGCCCACACCGCTGTCAATGATCTGAAGGTGGAGCGCTTCACGCTCCTCCAGTCGATCCAGGTCCAAACTCAGTTGAATATACCCCTCATGTGTAAACTTGAGGGCGTTGCTCAACAGGTTCTCCAAGATATGTCGGATGCGCCGAGGGTCCAGAGAGATCAACGGGAGACGCTCAGGAGCGATAAAATCTAGGCTGATCTCAGGAGGAGGGCTCTGAGCCTTGAGGAGATCTTCAATCAGCGCCTTTAGATCCACGAGGCTGCGTTCAAGAGGCTGCTTCACGCTCGCCTCCATCTGCGAAAGCTTGAGGATCTCATCTACGTGGGTCAAGAGCTGCTGTCCCGCCTGAGAGATCAGCTCCAGATCCTCTTGTTGAGCGGAGTTGAGGGGACCCTCTTTAAGCTGATGACAACAGCTCGTGATCAGGGTGAGGGGGCTGCGCAGCTCATGGCTGGCTGCTGAGAGAAAGCGCGTCCGCGCTCGCTCTCCCGAGGAGGCCGCCTCCAGATCTATGGCCAGGAGACGATGCTCCTCCTCAAAACGTAGGCAGTTGGCGTTCAGCTCGGCGGCCAGATCACCCACCTCATCGTTGCTTGAGATGGGGACCCCCACAGGGCTGCCCTGCGCCTCTCCCATCACCAGTAAGGTTTGCGTCATCTCTCGCAACTCATCACGCATATCCTGAGCGACGCTGAGGCTCGCCAACGGCGCGCTCAGGACCATCAGAGCCAAGATCAGCAAGGAGAAAGCTTCATCTGGAGCACGGACTGGAGGACGGATATTGCCCAGGGTCATTAACCAGAGCTGGCCTCCTGCGCAGAGTCTTTGGACAGCATGGACACGTGTTCCTCGCAGCAGAAGCAGCAGACCATCCTCCTGCTGCAAACGCACCTCAGCCTCCTTGAAATAGGCGGGCTCCTCTCCCAGGGGAAGAAACTCGCAGTGGGTTTCAGGTTCACGACTGAGGAGCTGAAGGAGACGCTGCTGCTCTTGAGGGTCCTCGGTCAGCTCAAAGCCCAGGACCAGAAGATCGGCCAGCTCTACAAGGCGAACTCGGCGTTGGCGATCCAGACGCCCTGCGGCCCGCCCTGTATTGCTGATGCCCAAGACCACGGCGCTAAAGAAACCCAAGACCGCAGCGTTGAGAAAGAGGACTGAGCGGATCCCTGGGAGGCTGCCTTGCTGAACCGCCATCCGTCGCAGGAGACGACGGCAGGCAACATAGATCCCCAGGGCGGTCAAAGCTCCCAGAGCCAGTTGAAGCCCCATGAGAGAGAAAGACTCAACATAGGGGACTGCGCCGCCGCGTTGGTGAAGGCGCCAAACAGCGACGCTGGCTAAGCTGGAGAGGAGGAGCGTGTCTAGGGCCAATCGAAAAGCCAGCCCCGCTCGATGACCTCGGCGCAGCCGACGCCAAGCGCTGAGATAGAGCAGCGCACAGCTTAAGACTCCACCCAGGAGGCTGGTGAGACCGCTGGCCTCAAGGGCCAACTCATCTAAAAGAAGAAAGTGGGGTAGGAGAGCCCAAAGAGGCCCTAATGGAAGGCTGATCAGCAAGACGCGGATCCAAAGCGCTCTCCCAGCAGAGCGATGCTCCCCGCTCATTCGGCTCGGCTCAGGTGGATCTCTAAGATGGCTCGCTCGCTGACGCGTTGGATCTTGGCGAGGTAGCCTCCAGGCAGCTTGATCTGCTCTCCCTGAGCGGGTAGATGCCTGAGGATCTCCAGGAGATAGCCCGCCAAGGTGTCATAATCCTCACTCTCCTCTAACTTCAGCCCAAGGCTCTCATTGAGACGCTCAATGGGGACCCGTGCATTGATCAGCCAACCGTCAGAGACCACGCGCCACATCCGCCCTGCTTCATCAAACTCATCGCGGATATCGCCGATGATCTCCTCCAAGATATCCTCCAGAGTGAGCATCCCCACAGCACCTCCAAACTCATCAACGATGATCGCCGCTAAGGCCGCCTCTCGCTGGAGGATGATCAGGAGGTCATCGATCTCCTGAGACTCTGGGACAAAGAAGGGAGGTCGCATCAGCTCGCTCACCGCCTGATCACCCCGCTCCGCTTGGAGAAGATCGATCTGATGAAGGATGCCCACCACGTTATCGACCCGGTCACGAAAGACGGGCAACCTGGAGAAGCCCTCTTGAGCGATGATCTGAGCGGCCTCTTGAACGCTGGCCTCTTGGGAGATGGCCACGATCTCTACCAGTGGGATCATACTGTCTCGGGCCTCCAGGCGGCCAAAGGCAAAGATACGGCGGATCATCTCACGTTCATCCGCGAGCATCTCCCCCTCGCTCAACTCACTCTCCATTAACAGAGCCAACTCCTCTCGAGAGACGAGGGCGCGCTTGCGCTCCTCATCGATGCTCAAGAGGCGGTAGAGCAGGGCGGTGTAGCTGCGAATCAGGAAGACCGGCAGACCCAACAAGCGATGAACCCAAAGGAGAGGGCCAGAAAGCTTCAGAGCCAGCTGAGTAGCGCCTCGCTGAGCTAAGCTCTTGGGCAGCAGCTCCCCTCCCATCAGAACCAGGGGAGACATCAGGAGTAGGGCCCAAAACTCACCCCGTTCAGGATCAAGGCCCATCAGGGTCAGAGAGGCTACCGTGGAGCCGGTGACCGTGCTCAGATTGGTCCCTAAGAGGGTAGTTCCAAAGAGCCGCTCTGGGTTGTCAAGAAACCAGATCACTCGTTTGGCTGAGGCCTCTCCTCGACGAGCGCTGGCGTCTAACTTGACTCGATCAGCGGAGATGATGGAGAGCTCAGCGGCAGCAAAAAAAGCTTCACTGAAAATACAAGCGATCACCAAGAGCCAAGGAAAGATCTGAGCGAAAGTCTCCATCATGCCAGCTCAAGTCCCTGCGCGAGGGCCTCAGGATCATCGGTGATCGGCCCAAACAGCTCCTCCAGAAGATCCTCCATAGTGCAGAGCCCAATCGCCTCTCTGTTCTCAGTAATCACGATGGCGATATGAGTCCGCTTTTGGCGAAAAAGCTCCAGCAGATCTGCAGCTCCCTTCTGTGAGGGTACATAGATCGGGGGCCTCAGCAGGTTCCTCAAGGGTACTGGGGGGCGGGCTCCCCAGCGGATGGCCAGAAGATCCTTAGTGTGGAGGATACCCACCACTCGATGCAGCTCTCCCTGCCAAACAGGGATCCGGCTGTGAGGGCGGCGGCGTGCAGCCTCAATCGCCTCCTCTACAGGGGTCTCCAAGGCCAGGGTGAAGCACTCCGAGAAGGGCCGCATCACCCCTGCCACTGTCTGATCTCCAAAATCCAGGACCTTGTGAATCAGCACCCGCTCCTGATCCTCTACAACTCCCTCTCGGGCACCCGCGTCCACCATACTGCGAAACTCCCCCTCATTGACCTGCTCACGGCTCTCGGCGCGATTTCGTAGGAGGGTATCTGTCAGAGCACGGAGGAGGCGCCGAGCGGGTGAGACAGCGGAGTTAAACCAACCCAAAGGCCAGACCACCAGCCGCGCGAAGCCTTCGCTGCGTTGCGCTGCTAAGGTCTTGGGGGTCACCTCTCCCAGGAGGATCAGCAGGGGCAGGACAAAAGCCCCCGAGAGCAACGCCTTCTGAAGCATATGAAGATCCCGATCCTTCAGAAAACCATGAGTGATCGAGGCGGCCACGATGGAGAGTGCGATATTGGTCAGCTCATTACCAAAGAGCACGGTGATGAGCAGATCACGGGGGCGCTCAAGGAGCTGGGCGATACGTCGCTCGCTGGGATCTCCCTGAATCAGTCGCAGCCGTGCGACCTTACCAATGCTGAAGAGCGCGGTCTCAGAGCCTGAAAAGAAGGCAGAGCTCATCAGCAGAAGGAAAAACAGGAGGTATAGAGTCATGAATCCTTTTATTCCATCGACAAAAACGGGGAAAATTTAGGCAAAAGGATCCCAGCCTCTTCCAGAGACAGGCAAACCATCAAGGAGAAGCTCCTCCCCCTCTTGGCAGTAGCCGATGAGCTGTCCCAGAGGGGGGTGCTTGGGCGTGGTAAAGAGCAAGAGATAATCCTCTCCTCCCTCCAAAGCCAAGCTGAGATCTTCAGGATGACGATGACGACAGAGAGGCCCGATGGGGATCTGCTGAGACTCTAGGGCTGCTCCTAAGCCGCTGGCCTTACAGAGCTTTGAAAGATCCTTGAGGAGACCATCAGAGATATCCATCGCTGCTGAGACCTCTCCCCAAGCCGCGAGGGTCGCTGCCTCAGGCAGATGAGGGCGCCATCGATGTCTCTGCGCACGAGCCTCAGGATCAGGCTCCAATACCCCAAGCGCGGCGTCACCCAAAGGCCCACTGAGATAGATCCCATCTCCAGGCTTGGCTCCCGATCTAAGGAAGGGCTGAGCTCCTGCTAGGGGCCCGCCCGCGCTCACAGCCAGGATCCCAGGCCCTGGGCTACGACTGAGGTTACCCCCCACGAGCCGCGCTCCATATCTCAGCCCAACCTGTACAAAGCCTCGGGTCATCTTCAAGAGGGCTTGCTCTCCCCAGTTTGGGGCTAAGATCAACGACCAGATGAGCCAAGCAGCTCGCCCTCCGCTGGCGGCGAGATCGCTGAGGTTGGCCACCGCAGCTTGAGCGCCGATCTGCTCAAAGCTATCTCGACGTAGATCAAAATGAACCCCCTCAATGAGAGCATCGGTGGTTAAGAGCCTGGTCTCTCCCTGGATCAAGGCGCAGTCATCATCAAGATCCACAGCTTGACCCAGCTCTTCCAAGCTCTGGTGAATCAGCTTGATCAGCCGTTCCTCTCCGAGCCTTGGTTCATCACCCTTCATCAATGGCGCCTACGTTGAGGAAAAAGAAGTCGGAAATGAGCACCCTCACCGAGCGCGCTCTTCAGCTCGACCTGTCCCCCATGGATCTCCACAAAGCTCTTGACGATGGAGAGCCCAAGACCTGTCCCGCCGTACTCTTGACCGTTCACCTGATAGAAAGCCTTGAAGATCTGTTCTTGTTGATCCTTGGCGATACCAAGGCCCCTATCCTGCACTCCAAAGCAGATCCAATCTCCTGATCGGTGAGGCTCCCCTGAACTGAGAGTCTGCGTCGCGCTGATGATGATCTCTCCTCCCTTTGAGCTGAACTTGACGGCGTTGCTCAGCAGATTGATGAGGGCATGGACAATCTTATAGCGATCTCCCTCCAGAGAGGAGACCCCAGTCGAGAACTTGAGATGAAGAGAAACCTGGGCCTTTAGGGCTTGGGGCTTGATCGACTCCAGGGCCTCTAAGACCAGGGTCCGTGCTTGAAGCTGCTCGTAATGGAGAGCTTCGAAGCCCTGCTCGATCTTAGGGGGGTCTAAGGCCCGCTCGATCAATCGAAGAAGACCGGAGCCTCGATTCTGGATCGTGGTGATATACTCTCTCTGTTCAGGATTGAGTTCCCCTGCCAGCCCTCCTAAGAGCATCTCGCTGTAACCGATCATTGAAGTCAGAGGCGTGCGCAACTCATGGCTTACTGTTGCTAGGAAATTGTTTTTGAGCCTATCTAGTTCTTTTAGCCTTATGTTGTTTTGTTCTAGTTTTTGATTCTTTTCTTCTAATTGATGATGGGTTTCCTCGAGTTCGCGATATGACTCAGAAATCGATTCTAAATGCATATGTCGAGTTAATATCGACTGGTGGTTACTATAACAGATTACATCCAGGCTTTTAAGGAAAAGTTCCATCTGTATCCGCACGAATTCGTCAGAGCTCTGTGGAAGTGTAGCGCAGAGCGCCATCAAGTGAGCTCGATCGCTGACTTTGGGGCAGTAGCGCTCCTGGATTTTAGGCGCTTTCATGCTATCTTGATAAGGTCCACAGATGAGAGTACCGATGAAATCAAGATCATAGACGATAGCGAGGACGAGGTAACGGCTCCCAGCCACAGGATCACTCATCACCCGCCAGCCATCAGCCTCTGGGATTGCTCGTTTTAGGGTGTTGGCAAAATCAGAGAAGGCGATCCGCGCCGAGGGGTGACGAAGCAGCCAAGTCACCAGCTCTTGAGTGGGGCCGACGCTCAACATCTGTTGATGATTCTCATCAAAGATCTTGAGGCTCAAGCCATGAACGCGAACCGCGCTCTCAGCCAACTCCTTGAGCAACTCCAACTCGATCAACTCTGAGAAAGAGATCTTACGCTCCAAGATCGAGTCTTTCATCTCCTCGCCCGATTTTTAGCTAAAGACCAATCTTTGAAGAACTCTGCGCCAAAAGCTTGGGGTGTCGCTGAAAAGCTACGGATCAAAGCGTTCTCCCGGCTGAGGTGCTCCCATGTTTGAATCAGGAGAGCCTCTAGAGCTTCTCGAACGCCCTGCCCCGTGAGAGCGACGGAGCGGTAGAGGCGACGACCCTGTTGCTGCTCCATGCGTCGCAGATCTTCTTCAGAACGAATTTGGCTGAGATCTCGCTTATTAAACTGAATAATCATAGGCAAGTTTTTGGGAAGCTGATTCTTTTTTAAATTTTTCCGAAGATCAAAAAAAGAATCTTGATTCGCTTTGTGTTCGCTGATTTGGCTGTCTGCGATAAAAGCTACAGCATCAGTTCCCTGAAGAATCACCCGGCGAGTGCTCTCATGGATCACCTGTCCAGGGACAGTTAAAAGCTTGATTTTGACGCGAAAGCCAGTGCGAGTGCGGATGGCGATGGGCAGCATATCAAAGAAGAGGGTGCGATCATCTCGGGTCTCCAAGGCCATCAAACGACCTGTATTGCGGCGTGGCGCCATAGCATGGAGGGCTTGAAGGCAGGTGGTTTTGCCGCTGAGGGCGGGTCCGTAGTAGACGATCTTGAGGAGCAACTCCCGCTGAGGAATATTGATCTGGACCATGATTCGCAAGTTTATCACCTGTGAGGAAGAGCAGGGAAGGAGTTCAAGCGCTCATGCTCTTTCAAAGATCAAAATGTCAATGTATCTATGCAAGCTTATAGCTAACTTGGTATCGGTCTATTACAAATGTTGTTGTGTCCGCTGACATTGACTATGAATCGCATTCAACGCATAGTGTTCGAGCTAACATCTATGCCACTCATGCTTTCATGTGACTTTTTGAGCATTTTGGATGGAATGACCAGACCGACAAATATCCTAGAATTCCGATTCGAATTACAGAGTATCGTCCTGCTTCCGGTCTAATTTCCTGAAATTCTTTAGATGATCCTTTGAAAATGCCGAATTTAACCTTAGGCTTATTTTGAAGTTTGTCGTCACAAAGTTTATGGCGTATCTAAAAGGTGAACTTAGTTTGGATTATGCCATTCGCAGTAGGGTTGGTATATATAGTTCTCGCTGATCTGAAAAAATAGCCACGGAACAAAATACCATCGGTTCCTTTAACTCTCCGACGCTCTATAGCTTTGCAGGTCACAGCAAAGTTTTACTTTTATTGAAAACCGGGAATTCCTTTGTTATTTTAACAATTTGAATGTAAGATTCAGGTTTTCACTTAGAGCAGCATCGCAAGCAAATGTAGGTAAATGTAAGCGGGCAACTGGCTTTATCACGGTGGTGTGGGGAAGCTAAAACCTGAACCTTCTCCTCAAAAACGTCTTGGATAATCCTATAAATCTGAACTAATATAACCAATCTAGAATCGCTGTACGGGGGAAAAAGATGAGACTTCATCTGTTGCTGAGCTTCGCGCTGCTCTCTTGGAGCTGTGCTGAGCCTGAAAAGGGTCCTGAACCTCCTGAGCCCCCAGGGGCTCCTCCACAAACGGAGATACAGGTTGTTCAACCCAATCTTCCAACGCCTAAAGCTCAAGCAGAGTTAGGCTCAGCCCCCTCGATTGAGCTCAAGAGCGCTGCGATCCTGAACGCCTTCTTGAATGAACTTCAAGCAACAGTCCAAGCCCGTATCGAGGGCGCAGGAGAGGGACCGGTAGGAGCGATACTGCGCAATACTCTTGAACCGATAGGGGCTGAGTTGAACCGCGTACGCTGGGGAATTCGCCATCAACGGATGGGGGTCACCCTGCTGGCGCTCCAGGCGGTGACGACCCGCTTGGCGTTGGCGCATCAGAGCGCAGGGGGCTTTGCCCCTGAGCTGTTTGGAGTCTTGGATCAGGTGCGACAGGAGCTGCTGGCTCACGAGGAGGAGGTCATAGAAGAGTTTGGACCGGCTCCAGATGATCCGGCGCTGCTTCGGGCTCAAGCACAGTTGGCGCTCTTTGTAGATCGCTTCGAGGGTGATCTTGAGGGGGCGGTTGATGCAGATGCCAACCGAGCAGTGGACGCGATGGTAGAGGCAGTAGATGCCTACTACTGGTTTGAGGAGATCTACGCGGACTGTAACCAATATCAGGGCTTCCCAATGCCCGATGTCGCCGATCCAGTGGCGCGCTCAGTGGCTGCAGAGCCGATCAATGATGATCTGACCTCAGCGTTAACCGCGCTCGTTGCTGATATTCGGGGTTATGTAGCAGCGGGGGGAGACGCAGATCCAGGACCAGGACGAGATGAGGTGTTGGAGGCGCTGGCGGCTTTGGAGGAGATCCGGAGACTTCAACGCCTAGATATATCAGTGTTCTGTGATGAGGGGCAGGAGTGTGTCACTGATCAAGAGGCCCTGGATATGGAGCTGTTGGCAGCGGAGCTGGCATCAGAGCTACATAGTGCGGGGGTGTTGGGAGCTTGGGTCCGTCAATGGCAGCGCTGTTTGGTTTTAGGCGTTAAGTTCCGTATCGAACTCTCGATGATCCGTATCGAAGTCTCCTGTGGAAGAAATACAGCGAGCAGCAGCCGGGCACGAGAGGTTCAAAACACGGGCTTAGATTTCCTGGACGAGCAAGATAGACAGGATGCCCAGGCCCTGGACTACTATGTTCATGCGGACCGTCGCTGCTTTATGGTCGAATCGTATAACGCCTGCCTTGTTGCAACCTATCCAGAGCTAAACGCTTACCGAAGCTATCCAGGGGAGTGTATCAACCACCGCTGTGGAGATGATGGAGAGTGCCCTGCAGGTCTGGAGTGTCGAGTGATCGACGAGGCCAACCCAGAGGGGAGCTACTGTCGCTATCCCTGCACGAACGATGAGGAGTGTGCAGAGCGAGGAGCTTACTGTGATGAGCAGGCGGGCTTCTGTCGAATGGGTGATCCTCTTGAGGAGGCTCCAGAGGAGGAGCCCATAGATCTCGAACCGCTGCATGATGAGGATCTCAATGGGACCCCCCTTGAGATGGTCACGGTTGGACAGCGAGGCTACTTCTGTATGGATGATGGTCGCCTGCGCAGCGTAGATCTCAGCGATCCAGAGAACCCTGGCGCGGGCGAAGATATCGATCTAGAGGGTCCCTGTTTGGCTCTAGATGCGGATGAGCAGCGTCAGCTCCTCTATGTAGCTGCAGGGGCTGCCGGGCTGATCCTCATGGATCTCTCAGGGGCTGCTCCGCTGCCGATGGAGAGCTTCTCTTTCCGTGGAGATTATCTGGGCGAAGCAACAGCGCTTTCCTATGATCCAACCTATGCTTGGGTCTATGTATCAGTGGGTCTCCGAGTCGTGATCGTTGATGTAACCCTGCCCGCTGACCTACGCATCGTTCACAGCAGCCAGCGCCTGAATGGCGCAGTATTAGGACTTGAATGGTGGCAGAACTATATCTATGTATTGTTGACCAATGGAGAGGTTCAGAGCCTTGATAGGTATCAGCCAGAGGAGCCGCTTACGACTCAGCTTGGCTTTGATGGCCCTCGGGGTCTAGCGCTCTTGGGAGATGAGCTGCATGTCGCCTATGCAGAGAAGGGGGTCTATCGGCTCTCTCTCTTGGCAGATGGCAGCTTTGAGGGTTGGAGCCGAGTCCTTCGCTATGGCGAGGATATCATCCACTTCGCCAAGCGGGGCGCGGTGATCGTGGTGAGTTATGGAAGCGGGATGGTAGCGCTCTATGCTTGGGTGCATCGTCAGTTTGGGATCCACTTTAGCTCTGAGTGGCGGCTGATCTTCCTCAGCTCTTTTAAGGAACTACCACGAGCGACAGCGGTAGCGGTTGGCCCGTTGGGTGTGTTGCTCTATGGACATATCTCCGGTTATCAGATCTTTAACATCGCTCCTTTTGTGGTCTATAACAGCGCCACAGGCCGAGATGATCAGGCCCCAGACCTGCCCTTGAAGACCTGCTTCTCTGAGCCTGTGACCGCGCCTCCGCCAGAGGAGGAGCCTCAGCAGCAGGTGATGGGTCTGGGCTTTGGTCCTCCCGTCGAGCCTGCGCCTGAGCCGGTACCTGCGACGATTGAGGAGAGCAGCACCCAAAATAACTGTGTTTTCCTTAACCCAGAGTCGAGCCTCCAGGCAGACTCCAGCTATACCCTCAGTTTAGGAACAAGTTGGCGAGATCAACAGGGCATGACCCTGCATCAAACTGAGCCGATGAAGCTGGGCTTCCAGACGGGTGAGTTTGTCGGGGATCCAGTCGAGTTGGGCAGTAACAACGATCTAGAGGGGGTTGATACCCTGGCTCTTTATGGCGATCAAGGCTATGCTTGTGGGCGCTCTGAGAAGCTTCATGTGATGGGCCTGATGGACTCCAGTGAGCCTGAGGTCACCAGCACTCAGAGTCTACCAGGGACCTGCCTTGATCTGGTCGTTGATGAAGAGGCCGCGCGGCTCTATGTAGCCCTGGCCTATAACGGGGTGATGGTCTTTGACCTCTCCAACCCTGCTCAGCCCGTTTTCATCGTCCGCTATCTCTTTGAGAGCTTTGGCTCTGTCAGCGCTCTGGCTCTGGCAGGGAACCATCATCTCTATGTCGCTTTGGGACTGCATGTCTATCTATTGGACTTTAGCGACCCTCATGGTGTGCTCTTGGCTCAAACCTCAGGAGAGCTTCCAGATGGAGTGATTCGCCTGAGCGCTGGTCCTCACTATCTACTGGCGCTCTTGCGCGATGGAACTCTGTTGAGCATCAGCCTTGAAGATTGGAGCATCGTCAATGCGGTCAAGCCTGGGGATGATCCAGTCTCTCTGCATCGCATCGAAGATCGGGTTTATGTGGGCTATCGAGGGGCAGCGATTCAGGTCTTACTCCTCCAAGAGAACGGTCTCTTTGGAGCCGCTGCGGATCTAGATCCTGAGCAGAGCCGCTTGATCAGCTTCGCGGGCTTTGGAGATCGCCTGATCATCCTCTACCAAGGAGGGCGATTGGAGATCTGGTTGCACCTTCGAGGGGTGGGCGAGTTCCAGTTTGAGCGAGTATTGCTCCTCAACGAGAGTGGCAGTATGCGTCTGCCCATCTTTATGGCAGGCGTGGTCTTCCTGCTGCGCCCTGGGGGGCTCTATGCTCTGATGGATCTGCCCCCCTATGTTGTCTCGATCAACCCTGCGCATGGCGCTCAGGGGGTGCCGACCAATCAGCAACCACAGATCCTCTTCTCTGAGCCCATAGAGATCGAGGCGGGAGAGATCAGCCTCACTGGACCAGCAGGAGCAGTTGATTTTGAGCTGGAGGTTGAAGAGAGCCTCGCGACTTTGGTCCCTGCCGCAGAGTTCGCGCTTAACAGCGACTACACCCTGCATCTAGATCCAAACATCCAGGATTTAGGTGGACGGCCTCTCAGCCCCGCTGAGGCGGTAGACAGCCAGTTTGGGACCGGAAATGGTCCAGGCCAGGTGCGGGCGATGGTTCGCTTTGGGGAGCATGGTTATAGCTGCGCGCCGACCGGTAACCTCCAGATCCTTGGCTTGGGGATACCTGAGTCGCCAACAGTACTCTCTCAGGTAGATGAGGTTGAGAACTGTCAAGATCTCTCAGTCGATCCCGACCGAGCTTGGCTCTATGTAGCGATGGGGGCTGGGGGTTTGGGGATCTATGACCTAAGTAACCCAGAGCAGCCTCGTCGTATCGTCTTGCATGGCTTAGGTGGTGATGTTTGGGCCTTGGCGATGGGGCCAGATCAGCTGCTGAACGCAGCTGTGGGAGATCGCGTCCGCGTCTTTGATTTCAGCGATCCTCTAAACGCGAACCAGTTGAGGCTGAGCGATGCTCTGGGAGGAGTGGTTGCCCGTCTGAGCTTCCATCAGGGCTTTGTCTTGGCGCTTCTGGCTGATGGCAGCCTTGTGAGCCTCTCTTGGGCAGATCTCGCTGAGGTTGTCCGTCGAGATTTGGGAGATAACCCTGTAGCGCTTTGGTCCGCTCTGGGTCATGCCTATGTGGGTTATCTGGATGGTCAGGTTCAGAGCTTGGTGCTCAACCCAGATGGCAGCTTTGCAGATCCTGTTGATCTCGCTGAGGCTCGTCCAGGGCTGCGCTTCTTCTATGGTTGGGGAGAGCAGCTCTTTGTGATCTATGCAGATGGCGTTGAGCTTTATGCTGTCCTCTATCGCGATGGGGTCCCCAATCTACGCCGAGTTTGGGTCGGGGATCAGGTGGGTGTTGAGCATCTCCTCTATCTAAACGGCGCCCTTATCTATGCTCGCGGCGGTGCCTACCGCTACTTAGATCTGCCTCCCTATGTACGTGAAGTTCATCTGCCCCTCAACAATGTAGAGGTCAACATTCATCCTCGGGTGGTGTTCTCCGAGCCTGTGGAGATCGCTGATGGGCTGTTGACTCTGGAGTCGAACGGTCAGCCTGTAGCAGCTCAGTTGGTGGTCGATGGTGTTGAGGCGATCCTGCGACCAGGGAGCCCCTTGGTTGGAGAGAGCGACTATAGCCTCTTGATCCATCCAGGGATCCTGAGCCGCGCAGGACTGCGATTGAGCCCAGATGCTTTGATGAGCTTGGGCTTCTCAACGGGACTTGGAGATACCCCTCGCGCCTTTGTGGTCTATGGAGACACGGGCTATGTCTGTACCCGTTCGGGGACGCTGCGGATCCTGGATCTCAGCGACGCTCAGGCGCCCTCCGTTGTCGGCCCTGTAGCCCTTGACGCCGCCTGTCATGATCTGGCCTTGGATGGGGACCGCCTCTATATCACCGCTGGTGAGGGGGTCTATCTCTACGATCTGGTTACACCTCGTTCGCCAGTGCGCTTGGTTCTACATCCTCTCTCCGGTTTGGCGACGGCGATCACAGTCGGCCCTGATCATCTCGTCTATGTTGGTGTAGGTGGTCAGGTTCAGGTCCTTGACTTCCTGGATCCCAACGCGGTGCAGTTGGTCCGACAGCTTGACAGCGCCTTTGATCGCATTGTCAGCCACCTGGCTCTCTCTGATGGTCGTCTGTTCGTGCTCTTGGAGGATGGTCGTCTCGCGGTCCTGGATCTTCAGAGCTTCGCGGTTCTGGATCTCAGAGATTTTGGAGATGATCCGGTCTCTCTCTGGGTCTCTGATGATCGAGTCTATGTTGGCTTCCAAGGTCAGCCTGTCCAGGTGATCAACCTTGGACCTGACGGCCTCCTTGGTGAGGCTGTGGTCTTAGAGGGTGGCCGTGAAGGTCTACGCCTCTTCTGGGGCCAAGGCGACCGTTTGGTGATCCTCTATGAAGATGGTGCGACTGAGATCTATGCCGAGTTAAGCCAAGGCGGTCAGGTGGTTCTACGCCGTGTCTTTGTGAGCGCAGATCATGACGCAGCCTTTGTCGTGATCCTAGATGAGGGTCTGGCCATCGCCGCTCGCGGAGCGGGCTTTGAGGCTCTGGATCTGCCCCCCTATCTCCTGGCGATCCTGCCGGGTAATGGCAGCGAGGGGATCTCCGTTCGTGTTCATCCTCAACTGATCTTCTCTGAGCCTGTTCAAGTAGCGGGTGGTCAAGTCAGCTTGAGCCAGGGAGGCGCGCCTATAGCCGTGACCCTGGATGTAGATGGTCCCTTGGTAAGCTTGATCCCTCAAGATGATCTCCTGGGTGAGACAGATTATCTGTTGCGTGTTGATCCAGGTGTCCAAGATCTGGGCGGTCTCTCTCTGAGTCCAAACCAAGAGATCAGCAGCGAGTTTACCACCGGTCTGGGCAACACCCCTCGAGTGATGCTGATTTATGGTGATACCGGCTATGCTTGTACCGAGTTAGGTGAGTTGCATCTTCTGGATCTCAGCGATCCAGAGAACCCCGTTAAGGTCGCTGAAGTAGCGCTCGATGCTCCCTGCACCGATCTAGGCCTTGATGGTGATCGTCTTTATGTCAGCCGAGGGCAGGGGATTGCTCTGTTTGATCTCACTGATCCTCGAAACTTGGTGCGGGTCGTTGTGCATGGTCTGCCTGGTCCAGTCAGCGCCCTTGCGGTTGGTCCTGATCACCGTCTCTATGCCAGCGTCGGCGGATTTGTTCACCTCCTTGATTTCAGCTTCCCGATGGGGGTTCGTAGCCTGAGGGTCCTGGCTGAAGCCTATGACAGCCCCTTTGTGCGCCTACGTATCGCTGACGGTGCCCTTGTTGGGCTCCTGGCTGATGGTCGGATCCTCAGCTTGACCCTTGGAGGTTTGGAGCTGATCTCCATCCTTGAGGGCAACCCTGATCCCATGTCGCTCTGGGTCATCGGCGATCGGATCTACGTTGGCTATCGTGGCCAGCCTGTTCGAGTCTTTAGCCTTGATCTTGAGGGTCAGCTTCTCAACTTGGGCTTCCTGGAGGGGAGCGGTGATGAGCTGATCGGCTTCTGGGGGATGGGTGATCGCCTTGTCCTCGTCTACACCGGTGGCCGCGTTGAAATCTGGGTCCGGGTGCTCAATGGCGCGGTTTGGTCGCTTCAGCAGGTCCTCCTCCGTAACGACCTCCCCAATATGCGCTTTATCCTCTACTGGAATGGTCGCATTCTGGTCCAACAGAACGGCGTCTATGGCAGCCGAGATATCCCACCCTTTATTACCGCGCTCCTCCCCGGTGAGGGCAGCGAGGGGATCTCAATTCGGGTGAGGCCTCAGGTGATCTTCTCTGAGGCGATCCAAGCTGATGATCAACAAATCTATCTCCTGGATGGTCTGGGTGGGCGCGTCGATTTCGACCTCAGCGTCGATGGAGCGGTCGCCCTCCTCACCCCAGTCGATGATCTAGAGGGAGAGGCCAGCTATAGCCTCATCGTCGAGCCTGATGTGCACTCCCCGGAGAATGAGGCTCTGATCCCTGCGGTTCAGGCCAGCGCCACCTTCACCACCGGCGCAGGCAACGCCCCCGCCGTGATGGTCACCTTTGGCGATACGGGCTATAGCTGCACCGAGGCGGGCTTCCTTCAGATCTTGGATCTCAGCGATCCAGAGAACCCGGTTGTAGCTTCAGAGCTTGAGTTGGATGCTCCCTGTCAGGGCTTGGATATAGACCCCGCGCTTGGGCGGCTCTATATCGGCTTGGGTGGCCAAGTTGGGGTCTATGATCTCAGCTCGCCGCGCCTGCCCGGCTTCCTGCTGCTCCATGATCTTGGACTGGACGGCATCATCGGCGCGATCCATGT
>CAYLJJ010000105.1:0-20469 GCA_964384025.1 uncultured Nannocystaceae bacterium | reverse complement strand
CAGGTGGTGGTGTCGGTGCGCCCGGTGGGCGACACGGCGCTGGTCCCCGAGGGCAGCCGCTCCGCCTCGGTCTTCCTGGTGAACCATCGGGAGCCCGCCCCAGACATGCTCCGGGACGCGGCCTATGCCTTCCAAGCCCAGCTCTCCCTCCACGCGCTCCAGCCCTTCGTGCCCCGGCCCAACCTGCGGGGCCATGAGAGCGAGGATTGGGATGAGCAGGTCGCCGATCTGCAGTACGCCGACGCCGTCGAGTTCGCCGTGGGCCACAACATCTCAGCGGTGGCCGTCACCGACGACGCCCACCGCTGCCGGGAGGTGCGGACCGCCTGGATGCCCACCGCCGATGTCGAGAAGGTCATCCCCGCCAAGCTCGAAGGCGTGCAACTCGAAATCGAGGCCCTGGCCGGCGCCGAGTCCGCCGAGGCCGTCCGCACGATGGTCGGGCCCATGGTCACCACCTACGGCGCCTGGATCGAGGGCCAGCTCCGGCGGCTGCCGAGCGACCCCAAGCGCGCCCAGGTGGCCCGGGACCTCATGACCCGAGCGGGGCGCGCCCGAGACCGCATCCAGGCGGGCCTCGACGCGCTGGACCAGCCCCACGTCCTCAAGGCGTTCCGCATCGCCAACGCGGCCATCGCCACGGCGATCCGCCAGCGCAGCTGCCACGGCAAGCCCGACGCGGCCCCCGCTGACATGGGGCCTCCGGCGTGGCGGCCCTTCCAGCTGGCCTTCCTGCTCACCAATCTGGCGGGCGTGGTGGACGGCGAGCACCCCGACCGCGAGGTGGTCGATCTGCTCTTCTTCCCCACCGGCGGCGGTAAGACCGAGGCCTACCTGGGCTTGGCGGCCTTCACCATGGTGCTGCGGCGGCTCCGAGATCCCTCCATCCACTCGGCGGGCTTGTCGGTGATCATGCGCTACACCCTACGCCTGCTGACTTTGGACCAGCTCGGGCGCGCGGCGACGCTGATCTGCGCGCTGGAGCTGGAGCGGCAGGGCGACGTGGACAAGCTCGGCGCGTGGCCCTTCGAGATCGGCCTGTGGGTCGGGCAGACGGCCACCCCCAATGTGATGGGCAGGAAGGGCGACAAGAACCGCTACTCGGCCCGGGTCCGGACCATCGCCTTCCTCAACGACGATCGCCGTAAGCCCTCGCCCATCCCGCTGGAGAACTGTCCCTGGTGCGGGTTCAAGTTTGAAAAGAACAGCTTTACGCTGCTACCCAACGGCAACCGCCCGACTGACCTGCGGGTGATGTGCGTGAATCGGCGCTGCGCGTTCCACGGGCGTCGACAAGCGCGGGGCCTGCCGATCCTGGCGGTGGACGATCCCATCTACCGGCGGATCCCGGCCTTCATCATCGCCACCGTCGATAAGTTCGCGAATCTCCCCTGGGTTGGGGCTACGGCGGGGCTCTTTGGGCGCGTTCAGCGCTACGACGTGGACGGCTCCTATGGGCCAACGCGCCCCCGCGTGGGTCAAGCGTTGGAGCGGCCGCTGCCGCCACCGGACCTGATCATCCAGGATGAGCTGCACCTGATCTCCGGGCCGCTCGGCACCATGGTCGGCCTGTACGAGACCGCCATCGACGCGCTCTGCGCCGATCCGGTGGGCTCTGAGGGGCTGCGACCGAAGATCGTGGCCTCCACCGCCACCGTGCGCCGAGCGGAGCGACAGATCCGCGCCCTCTTCGGTCGGGCGAACGTGGACATCTTCCCGCCGCCTGGACCCGACCGGCGGGACTCCTTCTTCGCCAAGACCGTCAGCCCGCCAGCGGTCATGGGCGATGAAGAGGGGCGCAACCCGAGGACCTATGTGGGCATCGCCGCCCAGGGTCGCAACCTCAAGGTCGTGCTGTTGCGGACCTATCTGGCGTTGCTCTCGGCGGGGCAGAAGGTGTGGATGGAGGCCGGCGGCGCCCGCAACCCGGACAACCCGGCCGACCCCTACATGACGCTGCTCGGCTACTTCAACTCGTTGCGGGAGCTGGGGGGCAGCCGCCGCATCGTCGAGGATGAGGTCCGCTCCCGGCTGGTGGACTACGGTCTGCGCCGCCGCCGCAAGGGCATGGACCAGACGCTCTTCGCCAACCGCAAGAAGTTCTCCGAGCCCCGGGAGCTGACCAGCCGGGTCAGCACCAACGAGGTGGCCAAGACCAAGCGGCGGCTCTCGCTGACCTTCGACGAGAAGGAGCAGGTGGACGTGGCGCTGGCGACCAACATGATCTCGGTGGGCCTCGACATCACCCGCCTCGGCCTGATGGTGGTGCTCGGACAGCCCAAGACGGCGGCCGAGTACATCCAGGCGACGAGTCGGGTCGGGCGCGACGACGAGCGGCCCGGCCTGGTGGTGAGCCTCCTCAACGTTCACCGGCCTCGCGACCGCTCCCACTACGAGCGCTTCAAAGCCTGGCACGAGAGCTTCTATCGGGCGGTGGAGGCCACCAGCGTCACCCCGTTTTCTCCACGCGCTATCGATAGGGGCATCGCCGGGATCACCGTGGCCCTCGCCCGCCTGGGGCACCCGGATCTGACCGCGCCCAAGCAGGCCGCCGCCATCACCCGGCACCGGGACGAGCTGGGCTTTGTGCTCGACGCCATCTCAAGGCGGGCCGAGGGTCACGACGGCAGCCTCAACGCTGAAGCGCAGGAGGCCCTGCGCCAGAAGCTCCGCAAGCGGGTGCAGGACCTGCTCGACACCTGGGAGCGTATCGCCGCGCGAAAGGGCGAGCTGCAATATCAGCGGGAGGTCGGTGAGGCGCCGCCGCTGCTCTTCAACCCCCTGGACCCCGATCTCGCCCGGCAGCCCAAGGACGCCCGCGAGTTCAAGGTCCACCGGAGCCTGCGGGACGTGGAGCCCACGGTGAACCTGTGGCTCCGCAATCCAGATGAGTCCATGCAGGAGGGGAGCGATCATGAGTAGGCGGAGTCGTGATAAGAAGATCCCCCCCACCGGCGAGCTGCGGCAGAGCCAGATGCTCACGACCTTCGGGCCAGGCTCCATGGTCGATCTGCCCAACCACGCGGTGCTGATCGGCGGCCTGGACCACTGGCAGTTCGCCGAGCGCCGCCGCGTCTTCGAAGATCGGTTGGAGAGCCGACTGCGCGATCTGCTCTCCCTCGACGAACTCACGCTCTATGCCCCGCCTGTGGACAACGGCGATCCCAACGCGCCCCGCTCAGGGGTGACCGCCTTCCTCTTCCCCGCCTGGTTCCTTGCCCAAATCGACGAGACCTATGAGGCGCCCGACGGCCGCGTCTACAGAACCCGCCCGCTGGTGCCCTATGACCGCCTCGTGAGGGGCGGCTACCTGAACCGGGACCGCAAGGTCGTTCCGGTGGTGCCCGTGCGCTTTGTCCAGGCGTGTGTGAAGGGCCACATCAGCGACATCGACTGGTACGCCTATGTGCGAGAGACCCACGAGCATGATCGCGCGGGCCCGCTCTGGTTCGACGAGGGCGGCGCAGGCAACGACTTCGCGGAGATCTTCATCCGCGACGAACGCAACAACAACAACCGTCGGCAGCTCTCCCACGCCACGCTGCCAGGAAAGAACGTCCTGGGTACCTGCTCGGGCCGGAAGCCCTGGTTGGGTCCTCGGATCTGGGACAACTGCAAAGAGCCCAATCGACTACTGACCCGATCAGCCTCGAACGCCTACTTCTCACAGACGCTCAGCGTCATCGCCATCCCTGACACTGATGCCAAGTTGAAGGACGCCGTCGACGCGGTCTATGAGGACTTCCTCCAGTACTGCGAGGATGTCGACGACGTAAAGCGGGAGCGGCGCAAGCAGAAGGTCATGAACGCCATCGAGGCTCACAGCGATGAGGCGGTCTGGGCGGACATAGAGCGGCGCAAGGGCAACACCGCCGTGGAGACCCGGAGCATCAAGCAGGCCGAGATCGAGACCCTGATGGCCCAGCCAGACACCGTGGGGGTGGATGTGCCAGACGGGGATTTTTATGCCCGGGCCCGCTCACTCCAAGGTCTGCCTGCGGCCTTCCAGGATCGGCTGGAGCGCGTGGTGCTGGTTCATCGCCTGCGGGAGGTGGTCGCCCAAGTGGGCTTCACTCGCTTTGAGCCGGTCATGCCTGACATCGACGGCGAGCTCTCCTTGAACGTGGAGCTCGCGCCCCTGGCCCGGGAGACCACTTGGCTCCCGGCCATCGAGAACAAGGGCGAGGGCATCTTCCTCTCCTTCTCGCGGCAGGCCATCAATGACTGGATGGCCCGTCCGGCGGTGAAGGCGCGGGGCGAGCAGCTCATGGCGGGCTTTGAGTCTTGGGCAGAGCGCAAGGGAGCTGATCAAGCGACCTTCCCAGGGTTGCCGTACCTCATGCTGCATAGCCTCTCACACCTGCTGATCACGGCGGTGTCCTTGGAGTGTGGGTACTCAGCGAGCGCCATCCGAGAGCGCGTATATGCTGGCGAGTATGGCTACGGCCTCCTCCTCTATACGGGGGCCGCAGGATCGGAGGGGACCCTGGGCGGGCTGGTCGATGTGGGGCGTGACATCGAGGGGCACCTGCACCGGGCCCTGGAGATCGGGCGCCTGTGCTCTAACGATCCGGTCTGCTCCCAGCACGATCCCGCCAACATTCACGAAGAGCGCTTCCTACACGGGGCCGCCTGTCATGGTTGTCTGTTGATCGCCGAAACGAGCTGCGAGCGGCGCAATGAGTTCCTAGACCGCGCCCTCGTGGTGCCGACGGTGTCCTCACCGAACATGGCCTTCTTCTCTAGGAGGCTCGACTGATGTCTCTGTTGCGAGCGCTGGGACGCCCGGCGATGAAGGGCCTTGCCTCGGCGCTCAAGAGCGGGCGCCTCGCTGCGCCCTTCCAGGGCAGTCATCTCCAGGGCCATGTGCCCGACGAGCTGGTCGATGAGGTACAGCAAGAGTTCCAGAGGCTGTCCGATGGCGGGATGGCTCCAAACCACATCGCCTACATGCTCAACCTGCTTGCAGAGGAGCGCGCTGCGACCCAGGTCATCGCCGATCGGGTGGAGCTGGTCTGGTCGGGTACCTCGGTCATGGCGGGGGCCAGCCGGGACACCGCTGTGGTCGCCCAGGAGCTCTTCCGAGAGGCCCGTGAGAGCGTGCTCATCGTCAGCTACGCCCTCGATAGAGGGAGCAAGGCCAGAGCCCTCTTCGGGGTGTTGGCGGCGCGGATGGACGCGGAGCCCGAACTGAGGGTTCGCCTGTGCGTGAATGTACATCGGGAGTACAAAGATGAGACCGCCAGCGCTGTCCTGCTCCGAGAGTTCTCGGATCTCTTCCGAGGCGACATCTGGCCTGGCGAGCGTCTGCCCGAGGTCTACTACGACCCACGCTCTTTGAGCACCAAGAGGCAGGTCAGGGCCTGCCTGCACGCCAAGTGCATCGTGATTGACGAGGAGCGAGCGCTGATCACCTCAGCGAACTTCACCGAGGCGGCCCATGAGCGAAACATCGAGGCAGGGACGGTCATCACCGACCCCCTGCTCGCCCGCTCTCTGAAGGCCCAGTTCGACACCCTTATCGACCATGGAATGCTGAAGCGGGTTGTGGGTTGGAGCCGATGAACACGAAGCCACTGGGCTGCCTGAAGGGACACAGGCCCAAAACGGGACAATCTCGAAAGGGCTTGGGTCTCCTCGTCACGGGTGGTGATAACAGAAGCAGAATGAGCAAAGACAACTGGAAACGGTTCACAATCGGCGCCTCCGGCCCTTTGATGATGGGCTAAATCTCTGAGCCTTTTGGTAACAGATAGATCAATTTGTCGCCATGCTTGAGAACAGCGTGGTACGCTAAAAAGTTTACCTGAAAGGTAAACAATTCTTGCGCTTTGGGGAGTGAATGGATATCCTATTTAAGTCAGACAGTTTGAAGAGGTTGTGCTCTGAGGAGCGACTTATGACCAAGAATATTGGGAAAAAAAGGTGCAAAAAAACTCAAAGCTCGCCTCGCCGATTTGAAGGCGGCTTTGGTCGTGACAGATGTTCGCCGAGGCCGACCTCATACCCTCAAGAGGGAGCGGAAAGGTTGTTTGGCGCTCGACCTCGATGGAGGTCACCGACTCATCCTTGAGTCAGCACACAACCCACCACCCGAGAACGCTGATGGTGGCCTGGACTGGTCCCAGGTGAACACTATACGCATCGTCGAAATTGGAGACTACCATGACTGAGTTCACCCCCGACTGGGTCTCTCCTCCCGGAGACACCATTGAGGACGCACTTGACGAGTTGGGCATGACACAGGTGGAGTTTGCCAAGCGTATCGGATTCAGCAAGAAGCACATTAATGAACTGATCAAGGGCAAGAAGGCCATCACTGCCGAAACCGCGATCAAGTTGGAGACAGTACTCGGCGAGCCTGCCTCCTTTTGGAGCCAGCGCGAGATTCAGTACCGAGAAGCTCTCGCCCGTTGTGCTGCGCTTAATGAGGCTGCACTGCAAAAAGACTGGCTCAGGGAACTCCCCTTGCGGTGGATGATTAACCAAGGGTGGATTGAGGAGGTGAGCCATAAGGGACAACAGGTACTCACTGCGCTGCGCTACTTTGGCACCGCAAGCGTCGAAGCCTGGAGAACGCAAAATGAAATCTATGCACCTGCTTTTCGGGCTTCCCCCAAGTATGCCATGCAGATTGGAGCAGTGGCTGCGTGGCTGCGCAAGACAGAACTTGAGGCACAAAAGCAGCGTGTAGCCCCCTTTAATAAGAGAAAACTGCGAATGGCAGTACCCGAACTGCGTAAAATCACTGTAGAATCAAATCCACATGTATTTATCCCCAAACTCCAAGCAATCTGTAACGCCGTAGGAGTTGCTGTAGTCTTTGTTCCTGCGCCACCCAAGTGTTCAGTTTCAGGTGCTACATGGTTTCCAGAGGCAAATCGCGCCGTAATTGCATTGAGCCTACGATACAAGACGGATGATCATCTCTGGTTTTCTTTCTTTCATGAGGTTGGTCACCTGCTCAAGCACAGCAAAAAGATCCGCTTTATTGAAGGGTTGGAGGGGCTCTCTCCAGAACAAGAGCAAGAAGCTGATGAGTTTGCACAAAAGACATTGATCCCTCATCTGACGGCATATAATAGGATCGGATTATGTGGGTGTATCTCGAAAGAGGAAATCTTTCAGTTTGCAGTTTCAGAGGGAATATCACCAGGAATTGTGGTGGGGCGCCTTCAACATGATGGTCGGCTTCCATATAAAAATTTTAATGCTCTCAAGTTGCGATTTCAGTGGGCAACTGAACAACACACCGGCTAAAGCCCGTCCTGTACAAAAATAGGATCGGGGGAAAAACTGAGCGGTTTTGAGGTCTTCGAGCGGTGCTGATTTGAAATTCCAGGCCGAGATTTGAAGCCTGGGGAGCGCACCTTGAAGGATCTGAGCACAGCCGTCCAACTCAGCCTTGAGGTTTCAACTCCACTGTGTGGTGATACACCCGAACTTGGGAGTTATCAGGCAGCCTCACGATGGTAGAACTTCAGCACACCTTCCAGGCGCTCTCGGCACTGCGCTGGACCTTCGAGGTGCTTGATCCTGGGATGCCCAACTCTGCGGCCCCTGGAGCCGTCATACTTCCTGGCGATCAGGCACCGATACCAGCGCAGGATGGTCTCGAGAGTGACGATGCCAGCGACTTCTTCGAGGACCTTGCGACCCAGGAGCTTGCCCTTGATGGCGAGGCGACGGCGCTGATCATCACTTAGACGGAGGCGTCGGTTGCCCAACTGCTGGCGGAGGACGCGGTTCTCCTCGAGAAGGTCCTCGATGACATCACGCTGCTGGCGGTTGACCCAGGCGGCGAGGGAGATAAGGATGAGCTTGAGGGCTGGTGGGAGCGAGGTGCTCATAGAGGGAAGGATCGGCCTGTGACCGTTGGAGCATAAGGAGGAGGGCTCATGAGCAGCGCTTTTGACCTTTCAGGATGGGCTGAATCATCACCAGATGTCGAGATTGTAATAGCCGAAAATCACTGCGGATTTCCGCGCGATCCTATTTTTGTGCAGGACGGAAACGGCTCTGCGCCAGGAGGTTGCCGATGACCGAGGATAGCCATCCTCTATTCAGCGATGTCTTCGAAGTCGTCTTCTCGTACGCCTTCGAGAAGGACTCGTTCCCCAAGAAGACAAAGCTCGGGAACCGCGAGAAGCGCTGGTGCCGTTTCTGCGACCGAGAGAACCCGGTCTTTAGGGGGGATTCCCACATCATCCCAGCCGGTCTCGGCAATCGTCGCTTGTACTCGTTGGAGGAGTGCAGCGAGTGCAACGACCCGTGGGGCAGCGACCTGGAGGATCACCTCGCGAAGTACCTGTTCCTGACGCGAGCTGTCGCTCGCATCCGCAAGCGCAAGGGTGGCGTGAAGTACAAGAGGGCTCCCGACAGCAAGTCTAGTGTCTCCTCCACACCAGACGACAACCGCGTTCGTGTCGAGATCGAGGCGGCCGACGACTCGGTGAAGATGGAGGACATCGGCAACAACACGGTTCTGCTGACCGCGAAGGGACAGCCGTACAGCCCAATGAAGGCTGCGAAGGCACTGTGCCGGCTGGGACTATTCGTGCTGGACGAGGCCGACCACGCCAAGTGCAGTCATGTCGCTCGCTGGCTTCGAGACGAAGCCCAGTATAAACCATACTTCATCAGGGCGTTCGTTCCGGGACCTGGGCGTCGTCTGGTGAGGCTTCGCGTCTACCGCCGGATTGGGGACGACATCAGCGTTGCGCCCTTCGTCGTCCACCTCTCATACAGCTCCGTGGACTTGATCTTCCCCTTTCCCGGACCATCCCTCCAGCATCCCGAACTCCCAGTACCGCCATTCCCTGGCTTCTCTCCGTATCCCCCTCACATCCCGTCCGCGAAGAGAGTCGATGTGCTTTCCGACGGCGTGCTCCAAGAACCGGAAGAGAGCATCACCTTCCGGTACCGGAGCAAGACGGCTCTCGAGGACTTGGAGGTTATTGAGGAGAACCGTGTGCAAGTCGAACAGGCGGTTCCGTCCGAGGTGTCCACCACCGACCTGCCAGAATCCATCTTCGAGGCCGAGGCCAGCGTTCGCGAACAGGTTGAGGTGGTCATCGCCGATCATGGCGGCCTTGTGCTGTTCCAGGCGCCAGGGACGATCGGACTCGAGCGTGCTCCGGACGACAAGGTCGTTGTGAAGCTGCGTGGCGATCGTGTTGCCTGGACGCTGGACTTCCCGTTGGGGAGCGGCGGCGACCTAGCCTTTGACGTGCCGAGCAAAAATGGAGCATCGATACCCTTTGCAGCTGAGGCGTTCTCGCTGGAGTACGCCCTCCGGTTCGGTGCGACGCTCGAAGCGCGAGACCGTAGCGATCATGCGCCAGTACTCTATTCGGAGTACAGGGCGCCCGCGTTGACTGACGAAGATGCTCGGGAGCTCAAGGACCTTCGAAGTTTGTACGACCGGTTGCAGATCATCGAGACCGCGTTTCCCGGCAGGCTTCACTTCCCTGAGCAGATCAGACCCAGCGACGTCCGGACAGTCGCGTTCTTGTCTACCGCGGTAGAAATCGGAGAGTTCGAGGACACGCCGCAACCAACCTATTCTGTCCCCCTGAATTCGCTGTCGGTGGAGTACCTGCATGATGAGTTCGGCGAGGGCAGATCGCCGCAAGGCCTCCGGGCGTCTGTCCATGCGCTGATTCGGCTCTTCGGTGTCGACCTCAACCCTGGACCGTGGCTTGTTTCGTTGGTTCATCCTCGGCTTGTCGAGCCACTGGACGACGTCGTGGCAGCTCTCCGTGACGTCCTTCCAGGTGAAGGCCTGATGGTGGAAATGACCGCTGACCTGTGCATCGTGAGCTTTGAGCGATTCATGAGGGACGAGGCGAATTCCACCGAGGATCCGGGTGCAGCTTGAGCTACTGCACGAGTTCGAAGAAGTCGAAGATGAGCGTCACGGACTCGATGACGTTCTCGTCGGACTCGTTGTCCCCGTCTTGTACAAAAATAGGATCGGGGAGAAAGCTGAGTGGTTTTGAGGGCTTCGGCCATCGATGACGCCGTTTTTTCGGCCGGAGCTTAGAGCCTGGGGACGTGCATTGAAGGTTCTGGACACAGCCAGTCAACTCAGCCTCAAGGCCTCAGCTCTGTTGCGTGGTGATGTGCCTGAGCCTGGGAGTTCTCAGGCGGCCTCACGATGGTAGAACTTCAGCACTCCTCCCAGACGCTCCCGGCACTGCACTGGACCTCCAAGGTGCTTGATCCTGGGATGCCCAACTCTGCGGCCCCTAGAGCCGTCGTACTTCTTGGCCACCAAGCGCTGGTACCAGCGCAGGATGGTCTCGGGAGTGACGATGCCAGCGACCTCTTCGAGGATCTTGCGGCCCAGGACCTTGCCTTTGACAGCGAGACGACGACGCTGATCATTGCTCAGGCGGAGGCGTCGGTTGCCCAACTGCTGGCGGAGGACGCGGTTCTCCTCAAGGAGGTACTCGATGACATCCCGCTGCTGGCGGTTGACCCAGGCGGCGAGAGAGATGAGGAGGAGTTTGAGGGCTGGTGGGAGCGAGTGGCTCATAGAGGGAAGGATCGGCTTGTGGCCTGCGAGATATAAGGGGGAAGGGCTCGGGAACAGCACTTCTGGCCCCTCAAGATGGGCTGAATCATCGTTAGATGTCGAGATTGTAATAGCTGAAAATCACTGCGAATTTATACACGATCCTGTTCTTTACAGGACTGGGTCATGGCGACCTGAGAATGGCCGGAGTATTGATATTGAGCCAACCGATCCATTAATTCAGCCACACCTGCCCGCGCTTATAGACCACGGCCTCATAGCCGCCTGAGAATGACCGGACTATTGATAAGCCGACTGTCTACAAAATCGGGACCACTTCAGCTAAGGTTGAGCGAGGGAGGCAATCATGAAGGCCGAACGGATCTCTAGCGGACTGTGGGCTTGGGTTATACTATCGGCGCTGATCATCGGAGCCTGTTCCTCTGGCGTGCCAGGTGATCCCTCCACGGGTCGTCAAGTCTCACAGCTCATATACGGTGTGGATAACCGGACGGAGGCGCCAGGCGGTGTCGAGCCAGGTGCTCTCGCCGCGTTCGATGCAACTGGTGCCTTGATCTCCGAGTCCGCAGTGATGTTGACCGACGATGGATCGTGCGAACTCAATATTGGTTCCATGACTGCAGGAATGAAGTACCGCTTGTGCAACGACGTGGCGTTCCGCGATCAGCCGGTTCTCGCGTTCTGTTCAGGTGTCTTGGTGGCACGGGACGTGGTGGCGACTGCTGGGCACTGCTTTGACACGAGAAGATGCATCGACACCGCATTCGTCTTTGGGTTCACTGTGGAAGGCGAGTCGGTACGAACCGAGTACTCCGCCGATGATGTCTACCGGTGTTCTGCGGTGCTGGAGTCTGGCGCGGGGGAGACCGACTATGCCTTGATCAGGCTAGACCGCCCGGTACGTCACCACCCGATTGCATCAACGCGGAGGCACGGCGCGCTAGCAGTATCGACGCCACTCACGATGTTCGGACATCCACTGGGCCTCCCCATGAAGCGCACTGGTGGCGCATCGGTACGGGACATCAGCTCCGCGACGCAGTTCCGCGCAGATCTCGATGCGTTCGAAGGGAACAGCGGGTCGCCGGTGTACAGCGACTTGTGGACCCTGGAGGGGGTGTTGGTAGCTGGCAATCCAGACCATCTCCTGGACAGTCAGCGTGACTGCTACGCCGACAATATCTGTCCCGGGACTGGTTGCGCGGGGACCTCTGAAGCGTGGGAAACCGTCACGCGTAGCTCAATCGTGTCGCACTTAGTCGTGCAAAGCGGTGCCCCTGGATGGGCTATCTCCCAATTCGTGTCGGGCTCGTATGCAGGTCGCACCTTCTATGCCCCCGGTCATCTCGGCGAGGACCACGCGGCGGAACCAGGCACGCCCGTCGTCGCCATAGCCGACGGATGGGTAGTACCATCCCCCATCAGCGGTGCGCACTGCAACTACGGAATAGTCGTCGTGATCGAGCACGAACTGCCCCCGGATATTGCAGCGGAGGAAGGCTACACACACGCGGTCAGCGTGTACGGGCACCTGTCAAACCGTGCAGGTTTGGAGCCGGTGCTGAGCGGCTACGTGCGACGAGGCGACGTGATCGGATACGTCGCTCATTCAGGTGGAAGTCCACCCGCTGGCGCCCGTTGCGTCGACGACGATGAGAACGGAGATGGCGGGCCACACCTTCACCTGGGCCTACGCTTCGGGCCCGCAGCCCAGGATGCTTCCGGGGCGCTCGCCTGGAAGTACTTCGGGTACGTTGGAAACGGCGAGTCTCGACGTGAGGACGGCGGACTGTGGGACTCGATGCAGAGTTTTACGCTTCGGCATTGTGCCCACGCGATTGGTGCAGGCGCGGAATCCGCTGACGCCATTCGGGCCTTTATTGCTGGAGACAGTCGCTCAAGAACTTCGGACACATCTCTGGGCTGCCCGATGGATGCTGGGACATTCTTCGATGGCTCGATGGACGAGATTCATGACTGGGATGGAGTAGCCGTCCAGAACTTCTGGCAACCCAACGAAAACAGGCGGTTCTCGGGTAGTGCCGGCGACACGGCCCTTGTAGCTTCTGCAGCCACCTCCAACTCGGCATTCTTAATTCGAAGCGGCTTCTGGGCAGTCTACAAGTGCCTCGGCGGTGGCCCCCCATCGCTCCTCTCTGGCCCGGATCTGCTCGGGGCACCTCGCTCCGAAGAGGAGGTCTGCGGCGCAGACTTCAACCCTGGCTGCCCTTTTGGGCTGTTCACCACGGACTGCAACGAAGGTGTCACCCGGCAACTCTTCGAGAGAGGGTACCTGGATTACGGATGCCCTCAACTGGACACAGATGGTAACGGCTACGGTGACTCAGCCGATGAAAGGTGCCTCGAATGTGCCGCCGACCCGGACTCCCACTCCGACTGCGACGAGGTCGGGCCGAAGGTACACGTTCACCTGTGCTCCCACAGCGACGAGCTTGCGCTGCGCGGGAGACTCGGGGCAATTGAGGCTTGTGCGGACGGACTCGTCGGCGTCGTCGCGAACCCGCCCCAGGCAACGGGTGGAGTGGTCGCGCCTGCCATCAATGGGCCAGCAACTGCATTACTTGGAAGCACCCTCGACTTGTACCTCAGCGGACTTACGCTGAATGGTGGCTACATCCTCGAGGCTGAGGTGTCGACCGGCGGATCGACTATCGAAGTCGAAACAGGTACCGCGACCGGCGCCGGAACAGCATTCCCGAGCGTCAGACTCGACGCACCCTTTACTTTCGGTGAATATCGATTTGTCGTTCAGGATCTTACCACCGGCCAATCCTCGGCGAACTTCATTGTTAGGGTCTCCGACGCTGCCGTTCGAGTCTCACCATCCGCCAACCCCAACCTCCTAACGAACTGCCTTGACGAAGGCGGTTCCGGATTCCCGCCAGGCTCAGAGATCACGCTTGTCTTTGAAGATCCAAGGGCTGGCGCGACAGCGCGAGACAACGTCGTTGTTGCCGACCCGAATGGCGAATTCGAGTGGTGGTTCGGTTTGGGAGCCGGATGCGACGCCGCAGCCCAGGGGCGGGCGACGGCGTACATCGACCGTGTCGATCCCGGTGGGGTTGGATTCTCCGGGCGCCCGGCACGCTACTGGGCCGAGTACTGGGGCGGCGGCCAGCAGACGACGCCGGTTGTCGAGTACACGCTGAGTGTCGGCGGCAACTGCATCCCAGCCTGCGGCGCTGCCGAGTGTGGCAGTGACGGGTGCGGTGGGTCGTGTGGGACATGTTCGGGGACGGACGTATGCGGTGGTAGTGCTTGCGCTGCGCTCGGCTCTTCACCGACTGTGGTTTGTGGCGAGTTGGCGGGGGACGAACACTGGACACTAGCTGATAGTCCCGTGCGTGTGAATTGCGATGTCACAGTAACCGGCAGTTTGACAATCGACCCAGGTGTTGTCGTTGCGTTCGCTGGCAGCGATGACTCGATCGTCGTCAGCGATGGAGGTGAGTTAGATGTTGGCTCACTTGGCGGTAATGATGTTGTGTTCCAGAGCGCTACGAATGCCACTGCTGGCGCGTGGGGTAGCGTCCAGATCTACGCATCCGCTGGCGCGGTCACGATCGAAAACGCGATGTTCCGCCATGGTGGCAACGCCGACGAGGGCGGCGCTCCGCTGTATTTCAACCCCCGCGTCGCAACCCCGCCAGTATTCAGGGGGCTGTTGTTCGAAGGCAACACGATAAATGGCATCATTTTGCCGTCCGGCACCTACAGCACCGACGCGCACATTCCGACTTCGAACGCAGCGTACTGGCTACCAAACGACCTAACAATCTCCGAGGCCGCGACCCTGACGATCGACGCTGGTGTCGTTATCAAGATGGGGTTCCAGTACGCCGATATTCGTGTCGGCGGGCGACTCGTGGCGAACGGGACGGGAACGGCGCCCGTGGTCTTCACCAGCGCCAAGGATGACGCCCGCAGCGGTGACACCAACGCGGATGGAGCGACCGCGCCCAGGCAGCAGAACTGGGGCGGGATCTATTTCGCCAACAACACGACATTGCCCAACTCGGAGCTGCACAACGTCGTCGTCGCCTACGGCGGCGAGGATGACACGTACTACCCTGGGACCGACAACCCGACGTTCGGCTACCCAATCCTGATTCACCCCTATGAGAACCCGGTTTTCGACAATGTCCAATTTGTGGCCAACCGAGTCAACACGCAGGCGTTGATCGCTGGCACGCGCAGTTCGGACGTGCACCTGGACATCATCGGGACGCCGTACTGGATCCCCAATGACATCACGATCGCCGAAGCCTCGACCTGGACGATCGATGCTGGGGTTGTGCTCAAGATGGGATATGGCTACTCGGATTGGACGGTGCGGGGCCGGTTAGTCGCCAACGGGACTCCGTCCCAACCAGTGGTGTTTACGTCATCAACCGATGATGATCGGGGCGGCGATTCGAATCAGGATGGCAACACGGCACCGGGTCCCCAGGGTTGGGGCGGCATCTACATCGCACCAGAGTCCCTACTAGCGCCATCGGAGCTGCACCACGTCATTGTTGCCTACGGCGGGCAGGATGACACGGACTACGGGGCGAACCCTGACAACGCCACCTGCGGGTATCCGATCCGCCTGCATGGATACGCCAACCCGGTCTTCGACGACGTACGTTTCGAATCGAACAGGATCGACGGGCAGGGGCTCGTCACTGGAACGTATTCATCGAACGTACACCTTGACCTGACGGGTTACCCGTACTGGGTGGCCTCAGACATTACGATCGGGGATGCATCGACGTGGACGATCGACGCTGGAGTCGTGCTCAAGATGGGTTACGGGTATGCGGATTGGCGGGTACAAGGGCGTTTGGTCACCAACGGGACGCCTGCCCGACCGGTGGTCTTCACGAGTCGCTACGACGACGCGCGTGGGGGAGACACCAATACGGACGGGGCGACATCGCCAGGGCCTCAAAACTGGGGCGGTATCTACTTTTCCGAGAACACGACCCTGCCGAGATCGGAACTGCACAACACGATCATTGCGTATGCGGGACAGGACGACACGGATTACGGAGCGAACCCTGACAACGCCACCTGCGGGTATCCGATCCTGGTTCATGGCTACGCCGACCCCTGGTTCGAGGGTGTCGTGTTCGAGTCGAACCGCATCGACACTCAGGGCCTGGTCACCGGCGAGTACAGCCGAGACGTTCACCTCGACCTGGCGGGCTATCCCTACTACGTCGCCAGCGACCTCACGATTGCCGATGGCGGCACATGGACGATCAACCCAGGTGTAGTCCTCAAGTTTGCGTACTCCCACGCCGACCTAATTGTGAACGGTCGGCTGTTAGCCAATGGCGAGCCGGACGCACTGGTTGTGTTCACCAGCAGCCGCGACGACGCGCGCGGGGGAGACTCGAACACTGATGGCGCCACGGCCCCTGGATCGTCCAACTGGGGTGGTGTCTACTTCGCCGCTGAGGGGTTATTACCCTCTTCGGAGTTGCACAACACGGTCGTCGCGTACGCTGGTCGTTCCGGATGGGACTACAACGCCAGTCCGGACAACTACGCGCGAGGGTATCCAATCGAGATCCATCCGTACGCTAATCCTGTCTTCTCGAATGTGAGCCTTGAGTCCAACCGTTACGACGCTGTGCGCCTTCGGCCTGGAAGCTTTTCAAGCAACGCGACGCTAGACATGACTGAGTGGCCATATTGGATCGATAACGACATTACGATTGGATCGGCGGCTACTTGGACAGTTGTCCCTGGAGCAAGCTTCAAGTTTGGCTACACCTACGCCGACATTGACGTGCGGGGGCGTTTGCTCGCTGAGGGCACGCCGGATGCCCCGATCGTGTTCACGTCACGCCGCGATGACTCTATCGTTGGCGACTCAAACCGCGACGGTGCGACGGCGCCCCAACCTGCGGACTGGGGTGGGATCTACTTCGCCAGCGGATCACTGCTTGCCGAGTCGAAGATCAGCAACGCCGTGATCGCCTACGGTGGACAGGGTGGCATCGATTGGAATTCGAGTCCCGACAATCCGACCTACAACTATGCATTGCGGGTCGCCGCTGAGACGGGTCTGCGACTCGAAGGGGTAACCTTCGTGGATAACGACGACGCTGTGCGCGTGCAGGGTAACGGTGTTGTCGATCTTGGAGGTGGACCGTACGGTTCGACGGGTGGCAACCGGTTCTTTGGGCACTTCGGAGTCGACGACAGTTGGGCATTGGCCAACATCACAGATCGCGACGTATTTGCCTACTTCAACGATTGGGACAGACAGCGTTCCACAGCTGCGATCGAGTCAATGCTCTACGATGATACGGACGATGCTGCCTACGGTGAGGTCCTGTGGGACTATTACGTCTGCGGTGACGGAACCCGTACCGGCAGCGAAACCTGCGACGGCGCCGATCTCGGCGGGGTTGGTTGCGGCGATGTCGGCTTCGATGGAGGCGAGTTGATGTGTGCTGCTGACTGCTCGTTATTCATCACCACCGCTTGCACTACGTGCGGCGACCTCGCCGTTGAGGGGGTTGAAGTGTGTGACGCGACCAACCTGGCCGGACGCACCTGTGAGGATTTTGGGTTCGACGATGGGACACTACTCTGCGCGGCCGATTGCGCCGAGTTCGCCATGGGAGGTTGCTACCTATGTGGTGACGGAACCTGCAACGCCACGACCGAGAACACCACGAACTGCTATGAGGACTGTGGCTCACGCTGTGGAGATGGTGCGCTCAACGGGGAGGAACTCTGCGAGGTTGGCTACGTGCATTCAACGTGCGCTGACGAAGGGTTCGATGGTGGCACCCTGGGATGCGGACCCATGTGCGACGCTTACAACACACGCAACTGTACCCGCTGCGGCGATGGCACATGCGAGGGAGATGAGAGTAGCCTGACGTGTTTCGAAGACTGCGGCGGTACCTGCAACGACGGGGTTTGTCAGGCGGATGAGTCCGCAGTTTCGTGTCCTGGCGACTGTCCGGCGGTCTGTGGCGATGGCGATGTCACCCACGACGAAGACTGCGACGGGGCAGTCGGCGTCGAGGTCACCTGTCAGGCGCTGGCCTTCGCTGGCGGAACGCTCGTGTGCTCAGGATGCGCGTTTGATACGTCGGCGTGCTGGTACTGTGGCGACAGTACGGTCAATCCCGGCGAGGAGTGCGATGAGGGTCCGCTTAACAGCGACATTGAGGCCGATGCCTGTCGAACCGACTGCAACGCGCCTGCTTGCGGCGATGGGGTCGTCGATGATGGCGAGGAGTGTGACGCTGGCAAGAACAACGACGATGTCGAGGCCGACGCCTGCCGAACTGACTGCACATCGCCCACCTGCGGCGATGGGGTCATCGATGACGGCGAGGAGTGCGATGATGGCGAAGACAATCACGATTTTCTCACGGACGCCTGCCGGACAAACTGCGAGTTCGCGTGGTGTGGAGATGGCGTCATCGATACCGGTGAGCAATGCGATAATGCCGATGGGAACAGCGATGAACTCTCCGATGCCTGTCGAACCGCTTGCAGGTTCCCGTTGTGTGGTGACGGAGTCGTTGACTCGGGCGAAGTGTGTGACCTTGGGCTGGTGAACTCGGATGTCGCGGCCGACGTGTGCCGGACGACCTGCGAGCTGCCCGTGTGTGGTGACGGCGTTGCGGACACTGGTGAAGGGTGTGATGACGGTATCCTGAACAGCGATGTCCTGTCCGGTGCATGCCGAACAGATTGTCGTCCCGCAAGCTGCGGTGATGGAATCATCGACCACGGAGAGGGATGTGACGATGGAGTTCTCAACGACAACCTAGCGCCGGATGCGTGCCGCGAGGCGTGCGAACCTGCGCACTGTGGTGATGGTGTTCGCGATACTGGCGAGCAGTGCGACCAGGGCGACGGCAACTCGGACAACGCTGCCAACACGTGCCGCACCTCGTGTGCACTGCCCAGCTGCGGCGATGGCATCATCGACTCGGGCGAAACGTGCGACGACGGATCGGCCAACGATGACGCCGTGCCTGGCGCCTGCAGGACCGATTGCTCCGTGGCGCGTTGCGGAGACGGTGTCCGCGATCCGGGCGAGGCGTGCGACGATGGCCCGGACAACTCCGACACCCGACCGGGAACATGCCGTCTGGATTGCAGTTCAGGCGTGTGCGGGGATGGGCGGCTGGACTCCGGCGAGGAGTGCGACGATGGCGAGGCGAACTCAGACATCGCCGCCGACGCTTGCCGCACCTCGTGTCGCTTCACCGCGTGTGGCGACGGTGTGATCGACGCTGACGAGACGTGTGATAACGGTGCTGCGAACTCGGATATGATCGCCGACGCCTGCCGCACGAGCTGTCAGCCCGCCGCGTGCGGCGATGGGGTCGTGGACGCTGGCGAGGCGTGCGATGACGGTGATACGAACTCCTACGCGGTCGACGCCTGCCGACCCGGCTGCATCGCCCCCGCCTGCGGTGACGGCGCCCAGGACTCTATGGAGGAGTGTGACGACGGTGAACTTAACTCAAACATCGACGCCGATGCTTGCCGCATCGACTGCGTCGCTGCGACTTGCGGCGACGGCATCCTGGACTCGGCGGAGGATTGCGACGCCGGCGAACTCAACTCGGACCGCGAACCCGACACCTGTCGTGAGGACTGCGTCGAGGCTGCTTGTGGAGATGGGGTCATCGACTCGGGTGAATCGTGTGATGATGGAGACGACAATTCCGGCTTGGACCCAGGCGCATGCCGCACTGATTGCGCACTGCCAACCTGCGGAGACGGGATCATCGACCCTGGCGAGGTATGCGACAACGCCAGCGCAAACTCGGATGTGAGGCCCGACGCGTGCCGCACCACGTGCGTATTATCGTGGTGTGGTGACGACGTGCGCGACAGCAGCGAAGCCTGCGATGATGGTGTCTCCAATTCGGATATCGACTCCGACGCTTGTCGCCTCGACTGCGGGTTGCCGTTCTGCGGTGACGGCGTAGTCGACTCGAACGAGGAGTGCGACGACGGTCGAGACAACTCGTCCGCGCGGCCCGATGCCTGCCGAGATGACTGTCGGGCGCCGCGCTGCGGCGATGGGGTGGTCGACGGGGCCGAGGAGTGCGACCGCGGGGCGTCAAACGGTGGGTCATCGCCGGGCGATTGCATATCGACCTGTACCGTGGTTCCGGGTCCGAGCGTGGACGCAGGCGATGATTTCGGTTGGAACGATGTCGGCGACTCGGGCGGCCCGACGGACGCTGGAAGCGTTTCCGAAACCGGGGACGCAAACGACATACTCGATTCCACCGATGATGCGACGGGGAATATCGATTCTACCAGTGACGCGGAAGTAGACAACGGGGATGTCTGGGTCGATGGGGCTTCGGGAGCTGACATCAGCGAGTTCGATACTGCGGAGGACAGCGGCGGACCAAGCCTCGTTGATGCAGACGGAGGTGACGGTCGTGGGGCCGGTAGGCATGATGGCTGTTCCGCTTCGCCTGGTAGAATCGACTACGCACACTGGCTGCTCGGCTTACTCGCCCTTGCTTGTCTGCACCGTGTCTGGGGTCGAACACGATCTCGCGGTGGGTGACCAACCAAACAACATCGCCTGGCGTGGGCCGCTACCCACATTCTGTGCAAAAAATAGGATCGAGGAGCAAAACTGAGCACTTTAGGTCTCGATCCAGAGCATGACCTCAGAGTTTTGGGATGTCGATCACACCGGATGAGATAATCCGCCCCGAAAAGAAAAGCGTCCGAGAACTTCAAGCGGTTCGCATAGCGCAGAAAGGCCCCCTTTCAGTACCCAACCATCTCAAATCCCATAAGTCTCTGTTTTTGCTGTTATTTGCATTCTGCGTTGGTTCGCGGTAACGCCCCGAAAGGGGAGCAAACATAGTCTGAACGAGTTAGTTTGGGCTCAGGTTCACTTAAAGCCG
>CAYLJJ010000104.1:3298-20541 GCA_964384025.1 uncultured Nannocystaceae bacterium | reverse complement strand
GGCGCTACTTCGCGCCGCTGCCAAGAGCCTGTGGGTTCTGGTGGGTCATCGCCGACTTTCAGCCCCAGCCCATCATCGATCCAACCTTGACGTTGTCCCCTGGACGCACGCTGTTCATCCCCTCCCTGCGCGTCCTGACCGATATCATCTTTTCTAAGAAACAGCCCCGATAGCGCGTCCCACCAGAGCCCCACTTTAGCTCTATTCAGATGTAGCCCCCGTGCGTCCAAGGCCGGTGGGCATAACCAAATGAGCTGAGATCGATGAGCACACACCATCAGCCCTATCAAAGAACAGCACCAGGAGTGCGCCTGACCCTGCTCCCCAATGAACACGCAGTGGCAGGAGAGCCCCTCAATCTGAGCGAGCGCCTCATCGCCTTCAGCTTCGAGGACTCCGAGAAGAAGGCCGACAAGCTCACGCTCCAGCTCAACAACTTCGACCTGTCTCTCTTTGATCGTGAGGAGCTCGCAGGAGGGGCGATCTTTGAGGTGTCTTGGGGCTACCCCGGCCAGATGGCTCCTCCACGCCGAGTAGTGATCCAGAAGCTCAAGGGCTTCACCAAGCTCACTCTAGAGGGCCGCGCCATCAGCGCCCTTATGGATCATGAGACCAAGAGCCGTGCCTGGGAGGGTAAGAGCCGCGCTCAAGTCACTCAAGAGATCGCAGAGGAGCGTGGCTATGAGGGCGCGTCGCTTGATGTTGAGGAGACAGACGAGGTCTTTGATGTCATCAACCAATCCTCAGAGACCGACGCCCGCTTTCTGCGACGCCTCGCTGCCCAAGAGGGCTTTGAGTTCTACGTTGATGATGATGGCCTCCACTTCCATCGACGCCGCCAGAGCACAGCGCCGACCCGCGTCTTCACTTGGTATGCGGGCTCAGAGCGTGGGGAGATCCTCTCGATCAATGTTGAGAGCGATTTAAGCAGGCGAGCCGGTCGCGTCACCGTCAGAGGCCGCGATCCGCTCACGCGCAGCACCGTTGAGCACAGCACCAACAACACCAACGCTGAGCGCTCAACCCTCGCTGATGTCCTCGAAGTCGTTGATCCCGACACCGGCGAAACAAGCCTTCAAGCTCGCAACGCCACATCCACCCTTCACGCCAGCCCTGCGGCGACGCAGGCCCAAGCTAAGCAAGAGGCAGCGGCGCGCTTTCGCAAAGCAGAGCGGGCCACTGTCAAGCTCTCCATGCGCGTCGTGGGCAACCCCAACCTGCGCGCCAAGAGCATCGTTGAGGTGCGTGGCATCTCCTCGCTCCTCTCGGGCAAGTATCACATCACCTCCATCAAGCATGTGATCTCCTCAAGCGGCTACATCTGCGACCTCAAGCTCACCCGTGATGGCAGCGGGCGCAGGGCAAGGCAGCTCGCTCAGGAGCAGGAGGGGCAGCACAACCACAGCAGCCCAAATACAGGCGGGGCGATGAGCGAGGTTGAGGTGATCGATCCAGACACAGGCTCTGCCCACATTGAGTATCGCTCTGGCGACCAAGCCATCGGTGCAGATGATCCAGAAGCTCATGTTGGAGGGAGACGTTGATGTTTGAGCCCTTCGACGATGATCTCCCCACTCCACACATGCACGGCATGTACATCGGCTATGTCACTGACCGCCAAGATCCCCAACAGCTTGGCCGTGTGCGTGTCTGTATCCCTGGGATCTTAGAGCCCCACAGCGCGTGGGCTTGGCCTCTTGGAACGAGCGGAGGAGGCAGCAAAGACACAGGCCTCTTCGCCGTACCTGAGCTTGAGGCTGAGGTCGCCGTCTTCTTTAAGCAGGGTGCGGTCGAGGCCCCATATTACCTCTCCGCTCACTGGGGCAAGCCGAATGGCGTCAGCGAGGTCCCCGAGGAAGCCCAGCTCTCATCGCCTGACAACCGCGTCTTGGCCACACCCACCTTTCGCATCGAGCTCAACGAGTCCAAGGGAGCCCGCGCCCTCAAGCTCACCAACAAGAAGACCGGCGACCACCTCCTCTTCGACGCCGAGACCAACACCATCACCTTGGAGGGCACCACCGCCATCACCATCCGAGCCGTCGGCGCCATAAGCCTCGAAGCTCCCCGCGTCACCATCGCAGGCCGAGCCGTCCGCCCAATCCCAGATCCCATCTAGGAGCCCTCATGTCGATCCCCCTCTGCATCGAGCTGCCCGAAATCCCAGACCCCTTTGAGCTGACCCTCCCTGGCGGCGTCACCATCTCTGACATCAACCTCATGCAGATGATCCAGCCCGCCCTCACCCCACTGGTGCCCATCTTTGACATCGTTGATGTAGTCGTCGCCCTCTTCAACTGCCTGAAGGCCCTACCAGAAGTGCTGGGGCCGCCGCCTGATCCAACGATCATCGCTGCCTGTATCCCGCAGGTCGCCGAGAAGGTCGCCAAGCTCCTCAAGCTCATCCCTCAGCTCTCTCTGCCCCTGACGATCATCGGGATCATCGACCTCATCATCGACACGCTGCGCCAAGCTCGGACCCTGTTGATCCATCTCCAAACCCAGATCCAGCAGATCCTCGGGGCCATCGACCGCGCCACAGAGCTTGATGACGCGGGCTTGATGGCCGTGATCGAGTGCGCCCAAGCCAACGTGGCTCAAGAGGCCGCCAACGTGGGTAAGAGCCTCGCCGCTCTGGGCAAGCTCATTGGCCTGCTCAACCTCTTCCTCGGCATGATCGGCGCCCCTGAAGTCCCAGATCTCTCTGATCTCGCAGGGACTCCGCTTGATAAGGCGATTGAGCCTCTCAACGCCCTCATAGAGCAGCTCCAGGCGGCGCGTAGCGCGGTCCCGGTGCCATGATGAGGAGCTTAGAGCGCCAGGGGCTGCTGATCCCCTTCAGGAGAGACAGGAAGAGAGACTTCGCATCAGGCTGCGCCGCAGATCTCCTCCGCTCCAAGGTGGAGCAGGTCCTGATGACCGAGGCGGGAGAGCTGCCCTGGCGAACGAACTTCGGCGCGGGGCTCTCGCAGCTGCGTCATCAGCGCAACGACGCTGTGCTTCGTGAGCTGGCCCGAGTGCAGGTCCGTGACGCGCTAAGACGATGGGTGCCATCAGCGGAGATCCTCTCTTTGGAGGTAGTCTCCAATAGCACCTCACTCACCCTTCATCTCCATGTGCGTGAGCGCGCCACAGGCATCGAAGCTCAAGCGGAGGTGCTCCTATGAGTCTGCTCCCTGCCCAAGTCCAATACACCGACAAAGACTTTGACTCGCTCCGCTCGCGCCTTAAAGCTCTGGTGCAGAGCGTCTTCCCAGACTGGACTGACTTCGACGTAGCCAGCTTCGGCAACGTCCTCTTGGAGATGTACGCCTTCGTGGGCGACGTGCTGAGCTTCTATCAGGACAACCTCGCCCGAGAGTCCCGGTTGATCACCGCGACGCAGCGCAAGAACGTCATGGCCCTGGCCAGGATGCTCGGCTACCAACTCCATGGGGCCAGGGCCGCGACGGCTGAGATTGAGCTGACCCTCACCAGAGCAACCGGAGCTGAGATCGTCATCCCCAAGGGCACGGTCGTGCGGACTCAAGAGGTCACTGAGCCCATCCGCTTCCAACTCCTCACAGACGCGGTGATCTCCGTTGGTCAGCGATCAATCACTGCTATCGCCGAGCACTCCAAGCCCCATACACAACGCTATGACGCCAAGGGCCTCCATGACCTTGAGATCCTCTTGGAGCGCAGGCCCTATCTAGATGGCTCTGTTGAAGTAAGCACAGCCTCTGGAGCCTTCACTGAGGCAGAGAGCTTCCTCAACTCAGGCCCCAATGAGCGCCACTTCACGGTCATCATCGACCACAACGACCGCGCCACCCTCCGCTTCGGCAACGCCATCAGCGGTCTGCCTCCAAGCGGCACCCTGACCATCAACTACAAGACCGGTGGAGGAGCCACTGGCAACATTGACGCTGAGCGCCTGATCGTCCTTGAAGGGGCCTTCAGAGATACTCACGGGCGCCCAGTTCAGCTCAGCGCCTCAAACCCTCAGCCCGCCAGCGGAGGAGCAGATCGTCAGAGCGTCGCCTCAGCCAAGCTCCTCGCTCCTGAAAGCCTGCGAGCCCTGACTCGCTCTGTCGCTCGAGAGGACTTTGAGATCAACGCGCGCCGCCTCCCAGGTGTGGCTCGCGCGCTCATGCTCACCTCCAACGAGGATGGCAGCATCGACGAGAACGCAGGCATCCTCTACGTCATCCCTCAAGGCGGAGGGCTCCCAACACCGGCGCTTAAGAACCTCGCGCTGCGTCAGGTCACCGAGATCTATCCCTGCACGCTCACTTTTCAGGTCCAGGTGCTCGATCCGGTCTATCGCCCAATCAACATCACAGCGCGGCTCTACATCAGAGCAGGCCAAACGGCCTCAGCGGTGCGAGATCATGTGCGCGCCAACCTCGCCACCTTCTTCCGCATCAGCGAGCCTGACGGCACGCCCAACCCGCGTGTGGACTTCGGCTTCAACCTCAAGGATGGCTTCGGCAACGTCGCCGGAGAGGTCGCTTGGTCAGATATCTTCAACGTCGTCCGAGACACGCTCGGAGTCCGCAAGCTCAGCAATGATCTGCTCCTCAATGGCCAAGCTGTTGATGTTCGCCTTCATGCCCGAGAGTTCTTCACCCTGGGCACCATCACCTTGATCGATGGAGATACAGGAGGGCTCCTTTGATGGCCCTCCTCAACCCACGCTTTCAAGATCCTGGTGTGCTCCCTGGTGAAGCGGAGCACTGGACCCTGATCTGTCTCACTCACGGAGAGCGCATCGCGGGCTTTGGAGCCGATCCGGTCAAAGCCTCTGAACGCTTCGAGTGGATCTCCTGGCATCACAGCCTTAATGAGCTGCCCGTCATCGTCGCCATCTTTGACAGCGAGGCTCATGAAGACTTTGAGGAGAGCTGGGACGCTGGTCACTACCTCTTTGAGCTGCCCCCTAGCTTGCTTGAGCCCGCAAACGCCGAAGGGTACGAGCAGGGTTGGGATAACAGCTCCTTCGCCAGCTCCTGGCTCGACACATCCTCCGCTCCGGCAATCTTCAACAGCCAGGCTCACGAGCGCTTCAACAGCCAGTGGTACGGCAACATCAGCTACTTCTGGAGTTGGCTGACGGTCCCCACAGCGCCCGCGCGGTTCGAGCCGGATCTCTCGCCCCTGGAAGAGTTCAACGACAGCTGGGACCTCGCCAACACCCTCTAAGGAGAACCTCATGGCTCAAACTGACTGGACCTACCTCAACGACGGCCTCGACATCAGCACCGTGGATCGAGGCGTCACCGCAGGCATTGAACGACCTCCTGGCGGAGGAGGCTTCCTCTTCGCCTTCAACTCCCTGGCCGCAATAGAGGGCTGCGTGGCTCTCTTCACCAACCAAGCTGACTTTGCTCCCATGTCAAAGGGAGGCTCCATCCGAGGCTGTGTGCAGCGTGGAGCAGGAGGCGGCCCCACAGGCTTCTCTCCCTTCCTCTATCTCTGCGGCCAGGGTAACTCGGTCAATGATCAAGGCTACCTCTTGGGCCTCTCAGATGACGATCCATACCCCGTCGTCCTGCGCAAAGGCTCCATCGCCAACGGCCTCCCTCACTCAGATGGCCCTGGTGTCCTCCTCAAGTCCTCTGAGAGCTTCTCTCAGGCGACATGGCTCCACCTGCGCCTCGACGTGATCGTCAACGACAACGGCGATGTGATCCTCCAGAGCTTCCAAAATGACCTCGAAGCCCACCCCCTCAATGATCCTCCAGATTGGCAACCTATCCCTGGCATGACCGAGTTCATCGATGATCACCTCGGCATCAACAGCGGCTCTCAGCCCCTCACCTCAGGCCGCGCGGGCTTTGGCTTCTCAGTCAAGGATGTCACGAGGCGAGGCTACTTTGACCACCTCGAGCTCTACAGGCAGCTCTGATCATGGAGCTGACCGCCTTCAACGCAGATCTGGGCCAGACTCAGGGACGCCTCCCTGCCGATGGGGCTTCGGAATACAACTTCGTCTTGGGATCTGATGAACCGGGACACCTCTATGAGCTCGTCAACGGTGACCGCGTTGAGATCCAACAGGAGATGGACCTCAGCGACGTTGACTTCATCCGCGCTCAGCTCCAACTGACTGTCCCCAAGAGCACACCCGAGGACTATCTCTGGGAGGCATCCATCGCTGTAGACAACCTCATCAGGGCCTTCGCTCGCTGCTCGCCAGGGAGAAGCCGAAAGCTCAACGATATGGCCGCAAATGTCTCTAAGCTCAGCGGCTCGCACCTCATCGGCGTGCGCCTGAGCTTGGTGAGGATCTGAGCGATGCCTGCCATTGAGCTGCCCCTCCTGCGTGTTGATCTCATCGCCACCATCATCGCCTCAACGCGCCCCCTCCTCAGCAACCGTGATCCAAGCCCAGGAGAAGATGCTGTTCCCATCGACTCCGCGCTCACGATCCACATCGTTGACCCTGGTGAAGCAGGCATCAACCGCGCATCTGCCCGCGTCTGGATCGACGGTCTACCGGCCTTCAACGGCGGAGAATCCCCTGAACACCTCCCAGGCTTCGACGGCCCCAGAGCAGCCAGTCTCCTGGATCCAGACACCCTCTACATCCGCCTTGATCCCCTGCAGCCCTTCGCCAGCGAAGCGACTGTCTCTGTGCGCGTCCTCGCCCTCACCTCCGACGGGCACGCTCTTGATGAGACCTACAGCTTCCAAGTCGAAGATCGCACGGCCCCCAAGGTCACCAGCGCCCAGGCCACAGGCCCCAAGACCCTCCGCATTGGCTTCGACGAGCCCGTCCTCGCGCCCCCCGACGCAGCCTTCCTCTTCACCCCGATGGATGCTCCTGCCATCCCTCTCAGCGCCACAGCGGCCAACACAGAGGGCAACGTGCTCACCTTAACCCTGAGCGCTGAGATGAGCCCTGACGCGCGCTATCGACTCACCATCGAAGGCGTCACTGACCTCGCGGGCAACCCCGTCATGGCCCCCAGCGACCAGGTCATCTTCACAGGCTTCAGGCCCAGCCAACCCATCAACCGACACTTCAAGCTCTGGGAGATGCTCCCCAAGCACAACCGCCGCGCTGACCTCACTGGCGACTTGAGGCGCTTCATCGCCTGCCTCCAAGAGATCACCGACCTGTTATTGGCTGGCATCGACCGCTTCCCTGACATCTTCGACTTAGAGCGCGCCCCTGCCCCCTTCCTCGATCTCATCCTTCAGGATCTCGGCGACCCCTTCAGCTTTGAGTTGAACACCCTCGACAAGCGCCGCCTCGCCTCAGTCCTCGTTGAGATGTACCGCCAGAAGGGGACCGCCATCGGCATCATCAACGCTGTCCGCTTCTTCCTTGGCGTTGAGGTGCTCACGGTCATGCCCTACGCCGGAGAAGCGATGATCTTGGGTGAGTCGCTGCTCGGGGAAGATTGGGCCCTCGGCCCCTCAAGCCGCTTTGCCCGCTACGCCTTCGATGTGGAGGTGGGCGTACATCTTGGTGATGTTCAGCGCGAGCAGCTCCGCGTGATCGTCGAGTACCTCAAGCCCGCCCACACCCACTTCGTGACGCTGGTCGAGCCCGCGCCGCCGGCGTTCATCGACCATTGGGAGCTGGGTGTCAGCGAGGTCGGCGTGACGACGGACCTACACTGATAACAGCTGTGGGGGTGGTCCGGTCTCGTTAGGTTTGCATCGGCACCCGAGTGTCCACAGTCACAAGCCGCAGAATCTGACGTGGAGGCTCACCAAGGGCCTGTTTGAGCCAGGCAACGTGATGCTCCCAATCCGCGGATTGGTCGGGCTGCGGATGTGCGGACTCGTTCCGGAGTTGCACAACGCTAACTTCGATTTGTCCTGCAGGAGAAAGCGGCTCCTTAAGAAGACCAGTGAGTCGCTGCACATGTTTGGAATGCTCTGGGTCGAACTGTTCTGCCTTCAGCCGAATGTCGCTAAACACCGGCGTGCACGAATCCATTACGTCGTCGTCCCAGAAGGACGTCAGAAAAACCAGCTGGCCCAAAGTAGGAGGGGCTGCCTGTCCACGCGCTGCTCTATGCAGCACATCAAATGTTACGCGTCTGGAGTCGATTCGACGCTGCAACCGCTTGGATGACGAACTTGGAGGGACGAATTCGCCTTCCGCGAAGTTTGTCTTCCACCGAGAGAAGAAGGTCTCTACTGCTTCTCGCTCAAGCACCTTGCAGAGGATCAGTGCAGCGCTGCTCCATGTTGTCAGCACCTCCGCCCGAAGTAGGTACTCAGTCGCGAAGACGTCGAGCAGCTCGCGTCTCGACTGCTCGGCGAGCGCCCGCCACACTGGCTCCGACAGATAATCGAACCAGAACCTCTCACCGCGTATCCGTAGACAATTTAGAGCCGGTGCGTCTGCGTGAGAGTTGGGAGCCTCAAACTCTCGTGCAATCGCTTCCAGTCGTTGACGGCGAGCTCGAAGCTGCGCCGAAACATCCTTTGCTTCCTCTTGCCGTCCGATGGATCCTAGCGCAGTGGCTACGCAGGACGCGTGTTCGAACAGTGCCTCATCCGAGTGGGCATCGGTCTCGCCCCCCATGTAGTGGAAAAGAAAGAAGTCCAGTCCACGTTGGTCGTAGATCTCGACCACGAAGCGCGGCCCAAACGGGAATGGCATCACCTCGACATGAAAGTCTTCGTAGTTGAGGATGTGCTGGATGATTCCGTCATCGTCTCGCGTCCGACGAACGACTTCGACAAGCAAGTCGCACTTTGCCTTTGCCCACTCGGGATAGCCCGACAGTGGTTGGCGATCCTTGAAGAAGTAGGCATCCTGAAGTGTGCCAAGCCACAAAGCGGGGTCGTCAGACAAGAATCGCCGCATCTCTTGCACGTCACCGGACTCTATTGCCTGCCGTAGCGCCCGGAGGATGTCTGCCTTGACCCCTTCATCTCCCGGCGAACGCTCGAAGTATTCGAAGACCGGCTTCACCACTTCCGCCATGCTCACGACGGGAATTCGATGACCGTCAACCTCGATGTAGTCCATCAGCGGATCCTTGATGTTCTTCAGCGTCACGAGAGCAAAGGATGGCTCCGTCATCGGGTTGCGAGCGACATCCACCTAACCTCCAGAGTACCACCATGAAGAAGGCGGTGTACACAGCCGTTGCCCGTCTGTCCCAGCCCAGCTGACGCCCGGCTCTACTCCTGTGGGGCAAGCCCCCGTGACGAGAGCCGTGCGGTCTGCCCGCGCGGAGCCACAGGAGCCGAGCGCGCATGGCCGACCGGGTCGATTTCTACTTCAGACAGCGGGTAACCGAGGCCGAGCTGGATCTCGCGTGCGAGCTGCTTGAGCAGGCCGATCAGGACCTTGCCGCTGACATCGGAGTCTACGGCATCGTCACGGGGGCGGTCCCGACCCAGCACAGCCCGGTGCCGGACCTCACGGGAATTCGGCATCAGCAGGATCGGCGACAGCTCCCGCCTCTCCTGACACCCAAACCAGAAAATATCCCCAACCTCATCTTTCCCGTCCAGCCAGCGTCCCACCAGCCCCCATCTCCAGCTCTATTCAACTGAGACACTTTTTTAACCACAGCTCTGCGCAGCCCCCTCTGCGCTCAGAGCGGAGATGGACAGCTATGGCTTCAAGGGTTGATTTTCACTTCAAACAACGTGTCACCGAGGCGGAGCTAGACCTCGCCTTCACCCTGCTTGAACAGGCTGACCATGATCTAGCCGCTGACCTTGGCATCTACGGAATCATCTCAGGAGCAGCTCCCGCTCAACACAGCCCTGTCCCCGATCTCAGCGTAGATCTGACCTCACCAACTCGGGCCTATGATCGCCTCGGGCAGCGGATCTTCTTCGGCACCGATCAGACCATCGACTGCGCCTCAGATCTCGTCGGCATCCCCACCGAGATCACCATCCCAGGGAACGCTCGCTGGCTCGGCGTCTTCCTGCGCTTCACCCGTCAGCTCTCAGATCCTCGCACCGATGGCAACGCTCAGCAGGTGTTCTTCCGCCACGATGAGTCCTTCGAGATCATCGTTCGCCAAGCCCCTGAAGGCCCCTCTGGCTCAGAGCAGAGGGTCGCCCTCCAGGCCGATGAACTCCTCATCTGCGATGTGCATCGCGGTTATGCCCAGAGTCAGCTCCTCAACGCAGACATCGACCTCAGCCGCCGCCAAGCTTTCATCTTCGCCCAAGGCGACGCAGTTGGAGTCCAGTCAGGTGCTTGGACCATCCTCCAACCCGCTCTGGAGACAGCTCAAGCCGCCCTCGATGAAGTAGACACTGAGCTGAACACCCACTTCGCAGGAGCCGGTCGCCGTCACCCCGCCGCCGCCATCGACTTCAGCCCCTCTGGGTTCATCACCTCCGATGATCTACAAGCCGCCCTCACCGAGCTGATCACCCTGCTCAGCTCCGCCACCAGCGGGAGCCCTGGCGCGCGGCTCATCGGCGCTGATGCCATCCCCGGCTCCCCTCATGTCATCCCCGCCAGCAACATCAACTCCCAGCTCTCACAACTCCTGAACCTCCTCAACAACCATGTCAGCGCCGCCACCGCCGCGCATCACGCCAGCGCCATCAACAGCGCGCCTCATGGCCACATCTCATCAACCAGCGTCCAGGCCCAGCTTCAGGAGATCGTCAACGACCTCAGCAGCACCCTCTCATCGCAAGGCGCCAACCTCGTCGGCAACGCCAGCCTCTCTGGGAGCCCTCACACCCTCGCATCTGGGAACCTGCGCAGTCACGTTTGGAGCCTCCTCACCTGGCTCAACGAACACATCAACGGAGGAGACCATGACGCCCGCTACTACAAGAGCGATGAGCAGGTCGGCGATGCTGACACCCTTGATGGCCAACACGCCGACGCCTTCGCCGCCGCTGGCCATGACCACGATGACCACTATCTGCGCCGTATCTACAACAGCTCTCGACCCATGGACCCAGGCTCCTCCATCGACTTCACCACCCTCCTAGACCGCCCGGATCTCGTCACCATCTCTTACAATCACCTCGACGCGAGCAACCTCCCCCAAGCGACCACCTACATCAGAGGACAGCTCAGCGATGACCTCCGCCTCTGGGTCACCAAGCTCGATCAGGGAGATGACGACAAGGACTACCGGATCACCGCCCAGAACCTCTCCGCAGAGAAGCTCTACGTCACCGTCACCGCATACAGGAGAGACTGATGGCTCCAAGAGACTCCATCTCAGCCCGCCTCAAGAAGCTCAGGACCAAGGGCGCCAAGGGCTACGCTGACTTCATCAAAGAGGGAGATTCAGACGGCCATATCCCCTGTTGGGGCGCCATCACCGAGCGCTTCGAGGCGACCTTCAAGACCGACAAGAGGCGCCTAGAGATCCTCGACGAGCTGCTCAAGGAGGGAGATCCCCGCCCCCTCTTGCTCTTCCTACACATCAGCGAAGATCGACCCGCGCTCCTCCAAGCCCTCTGCGAGCAGGCCGCGCTTCTCCCCGTCTCAGCTCAACGCAGCCTCATCGCCATCCCTAAGGCTGAGCCCTTCATTGAAGCCAACCTCAAGCAGTTCAGCTCCGCAGCCCGCGCTGTCTGGGCCAACGGAGAGGCCACTCTAAAGAAGGAGCGCCAACACTCCGCGGCGCGCATCGGTGAGCTGATGGCCTTCCGCTACTTCGTCCCAGACTCCTTCGATCCCCGAGAAGAGCCCGAGCACCTCAAAGCAGCAAGCCCTTCAGATCCTCTTAGCCCCACCAAGCCACAGGAGAAGCCGTGAGCCCCCACAACTCCATCATCAGCGCAGGCCAAGCCCTCAAGGCCCCACCTGGCCTCAGCCTCACCAACTTCCATCACCCTGATATCCCCACCTTCAAGAGCCGCAGCCGCAAAGGCCGCCAGGTCAACGAGATCATCCTCCACGAGTCTGTCACCAACAACACCACCTCAACCGCCGCTGTCCTTCAGCGCCGCGGCCTTGGTGTCCACCTCATGATCGCCCCTGATGGTCACGTCACTCAGCACGCCGATCTCGCCCATGACCGCCTCGCCCACGCCAAGAGCCACAACGGCCCCTCAGTCGGCGTTGAGATCATCAACCCCTACTACCCAAAGCGGCTCAGGGCCTCGCTCCCCTGGCGACGCACCATCAAGGACGCCCCCTGGGCGCATAAGCGCGCCTACATCCTCCCGACTCCTGAGCAGGCTGAGGCCACCTCGAAGCTCATCGCTTGGCTCACCAGCCCCGACGCTCTGGGCTTGAACATCCCTCGGAGTTGGATCGGCGCCCAACGCAAGGGACACGTCGCCCTGGGCCGCGTCAAAGGCGCTGAAGAGCGAGCCCCAGGCGTCTACGCCCATCACTACTTTGGACACGCCGACGCCGCCTGGCCCGCGCTCTACGCTTGGCTTCGCCTGGAAGCGGGCCTCCCCCCTTGCCTCGCCTATGAAGAGGCCATCCGACGCGCCACAGGCGTGCGTCGCTTCGCTGATGTCTCTGACCTAAGCACCCACATCTAAAGGAACATCATGGATACTGACTACACAAGCATCGCGACCTTCCTTGAAGCATCTGGCCCTTACGGGCTCGTCGCCATCCTGGGCTGGGCCTTCTGGAAGGTCAATGAGCGCAAAGACGCAGCCCTCCGTGAACTCTATGAGCGCGTCGCTGACATCTCGACTCAGCAGACCATCGCCATCAACAAAGTAGAAGTCGCGCTCGTCGCCCTTAAAGAAGCCATCACTGAGCTTCGCAAGAGCAGCTGATCAGATCTATTCGAGTTCCTTCTAAATAGACCTTGATACAAGCGCACAAGAGAAGCCTGTATGTCGTCACGCTCAACGCCCACAGCGGCATCCAGAAGGAGAGAAGCATGACTGAAGGCATCAGCATCACCGCTCAATTCGACACCTTACGCGCCCTGCGCCTCCCTGAACTTCAGATGCGCTTCGCTGAGATCGTCGGTGAGGAGACGCGCTGCCCCAACAAGACCTACCTCCTGCGCCGCATCAAAGAGGTGCTCACCCAAGCCGCCGCTGAAGAAGCCGGAGAGACCATCATCAACGAAGAGGAGATCGCCATGAATGGAGAAGAGATCACCCAAGAAGAGGAGACCATCATCCAAGCCTCTGAGGCTGAGGAGTTGCCCCAAGCCAATGAGGCTGAGGAGCCACTCCAGACCAACGAGACCGAGGAGCCCATCAGCATCCTCAAGCTCGACCTCGAAGCCCTCCAAGCCCGCTACCTTGAGGTCCTTGGCCGCGCCACCCGCTCAAGCAACCGCCGCTACCTCATCTGGAAGATCCGCCAAGCCCAGAAGGGCCTCGTCCCCATCGGCCCCACCACCCGCCGCCACCCTGATCAGCCCTCCATCGAGCACAAGGTCATCCCCCTCCGCCTCCCCACCGAGCACGTCGCCGCCCTCGACCAAGCCTGGCGCCGCCAAGGCCTCAAGAGCCGCATGAGCTGCTTCCGCCACGCCCTGCACCTCTACCTCCAAAGCATTGATGAAGACACAGTAGCTGTCCTCTTTGTGCCCTGAACAAGAGCATCTAGCGCCTACACAGCCCTGACAGACCCTAATCATTCGCCATTTCCCGTCTGATATCGACCTCATCCTAACGAGTCCTCGCTCGCTCCCAACTGCTAACTGCGCGAACACTCAAAGCTATTCAAAGCACTGAAAATACTTCGTTTTTTCTTCTGACATTGCCTGGATTAACACCCCGAACGAAGCGATGTGTGTGTCCACAAGGAGGGCGCAACCGCCCAAAAACAAAGGGGAAAAGATGAAAACACTGCGCTTCGGGATTGAGATCGAGACCATCGGACAGACACGCAACACGGTCGCTCAAGCGATCAAGAGCATCACCGGCGGCTACGTCAGGCGCATCGGCTCCTCCTCGGTCTACGACCCCTACGAGGTCATCGCCAACGACGGACGCACCTGGAAGGTCATGGCCGACTCAAGCCTCAGCGCCAGCCGCGATCTCCAAGCCGAGATCGTCAGCCCCATCCTCCGCTACGACGACATCGAGACCCTCCAAGAGATCATCCGCGCGGCGCGCAGGGTCGGAGCCCAGGTTGACGCCTCCTGCGGAATCCACATCCACATCGACGCCGCCAGATTCAGCCCCAAGGCCATCCGCAACATGGTCAAGATTTTTAACAAGCAAGAGGAGCTGATCATGCACGCCCTCAGCGTCAGCCAAGAGCGGCAACGGCGCTGGTGCAAAGGGATCGACCAAGCCTTCCTCGACAAGATTGAGAGGCAGCGCCCCAACACCCTCTCAGCCATCAACGAAGCGTGGTACGGATATCACAACGCAAACCCAATCCACTACGACTCAACCCGCTACGCCGCCTTAAACCTACACAACGTCTGGTTCAGAGGCACCATCGAGATCCGCGCCTTCAACGCCACCCTCCACGCTGGCAAGATCAAAGCCTACATCCAACTCACCCTCGCCCTCGCCGCCAAGGCCATCAACGCACGCGCCGCCTCAAGCAAGCGCCGTCCTCTCAACCGCGCTACCGCAAAATACGACTTCAGGGTCTTCCTCCTCAGCCTCGGCCTCATAGGCGAAGAGTTCAAGACCGCCCGCCTCCACCTCCTCGCCAACCTCCAAGGCTCCGCCGCCTGGAAGCATGGCCGACCCACCGCCCAGAGCGCTTGACCCCCACCGGCGCCACACGCGCCCCACAGGGCGCTCCAAGCGGGCCACCCGCCCCATCCTCCCAAGCCCAGTCACTCCACGCCACAGAGCGCGCACAGGCGCCTCACAGCACACCTTCTGCGCAAAACCCTCCGCATCCTAATCCGGAATCACGCGGTATGGAGAGATATGCCTCTCAAATATCACAAAGAATCACCTCAACCACTGGACTCTGCCCCAAAAGGAAGCGATGTACAGAGCACTCACAAAGGGAACGCAGACCATTCATGCCCCTCTACTTCGCATACGGCTCAAATCTCGACGCCGCCCAGATGACCACACGCTGCCCAAGCGCCAAGCTCATCGCCCCTGCCACCCTCTCAAACTACCGCCTCGCCTTCGCTGGGAGGAGCGCGCTTTGGGGCGGCGCCGTCGCGACCGTCATCCGCTCCAAAGGCTCAGATGTAGAGGGCCTCATCTGGCGCCTCGACCCCCACGACCTCGCCCAGCTCGACCGCTACGAGGGGCACCCCTGGACCTATCGCCGCAAGCGCCTCCTCATCTGGCTTGATGAGCAGCGGCGCCAAGTCCAGGTCTACATCAAGCCCAAGCCCCAGATGGCGCGCCCCTCGCTCGCCTACTTCCAGATCATCCACGATGCCTATCGCCGCCACAGCTTCAACCTCCAACCCCTGATCCAAGCTGCAGGAGCCGCTCAATGAGCCACCCCAACAACCTCACCAAGGTCTTCGTCTATGGCACCCTCCTCAGAGGCCAGCCCAACCATCACCTCCTCGATGATCGCGACCTGATAAGCGAGGCCGCCACCAACCCCAACTTCACCCTCATCACCCTCGGTGCCTTCCCTGCCATGATCCAAGGCGGCAGCACCAGCGTCCAAGGTGAGCTCTACCAAGTCGACCCAGCCACCCTCGTCGCCCTTGATCGCCTCGAAGGCCACCCCAGCTTTTATCGACGCCAAAGCATCAAGCTCAAAGGCGGCGCCCAAGCCCTCACCTACCTCCTCTCCAAAGAGCAGGGGCGAGGCTATCCCATCATCTTCAACGGAGACTGGCGCAGCGTCAGCGAGGAGAGCTGGTCATGAGAATCCGCATGATGAGCGATGGCCGTGTGCTTGAGGGCACCCCGGTCCAGATCGCGCATGCTCGCCTTCGGCCAGGAGGAGCAAACGCTCAGTGAGTACATCAACTGGGCCGTCGAGGCCGCTGGCCGCTTGAAGGGAATCGAGATGCTGATTGAGGGCGACAGCGAAGAGGAGAAGGCGGCCTCCTTCGTCAAGGCAATGCTCGATATAGGGCTCGCTCAGAAGCTCTAGCTCAGGCCCCTCCCTGTCCATGCCGTCCAGAATTTAGCCGGATTTTAACCCTAAAACAGCATCACCAGTCTCATATCCCCCTGAAATTTAAGGAAAGGCGTCTTCAGGCCCACCCCTTGCCCTGTCACCTCTGGTCACACCAAAGCCGGAGGAGCCCATGGGACGCCCCCTCATGTACCAACAGCACGAATGGCAAATCTTTGAGTTGACGATGCGCTGCCATCAAGGCCGCTTCCTCCTCAGGCCTGGAGAGGAGGCCAACCGCCGCCTAATCGGTGTTTTGGCCCGCTCACAGCGCCTCTACGGTGAGCATATCCGCCTTCACCTCCTCGCAGGCACCTCAAACCATCTCCACATCGTCCTCGCCGCTCGCTCTGCCACCTGGAAGGCCCACTTCAAGTCTCACTTCAAGACCAATGTCTCCAAGGAGCTGGGCGATCTCTACGACTGGCGCAACAGTCATTGGGAGCGGCGCACACGCGATATCCCCATCCTTGATGATCAGGCTCTCAAAGATCGTCTGATGTACCTGTCTGCTCACAATGTAAAAGATGGGCTCATTGAAAACTTGGAGAGTTGGCCTGGTGTGCGATGGACGCAGCCCCTAACCGAGGGAGTGCCGCTAAAAGGCGTCTGGTATGACCGCACCACGCTCCATAAGCTGAGGCTGCGATGGGAGCACGCACCCAAGGGTAAGCGTGGCCTTCGCCCGGTGCTGGCCGATGTCGCCGAGGATTGCACCGTCGAGTTTACTCCGCCTCCGATGTGGGAGGGGCTCTCACCTGTTGAGCTGCGCGCCAAGTGGCAGCAGCTGATCGCCGAGGCTCTCAAGCGGCATCCCGCGCCCCATCCGAGCAAAGCAATGAGCCCCAAAGAGGTTCTCGGCCAGAGTCCACACAGCAAACCCAAGGGGTCAAAGTGGAGCCCCGCTCCCTGGGTCCACACCACTCAAACTGAGCTGCGTAAGGCCTGGAAGGTGGCCTACACCCTCTTCTGCGAGGTCTGGCGCGCGACCACATCCATCTTGATTGAAAGGCTCGCTGCTGAGCTTCCCTCTGAGGGTTGCTGTCCGCCTTGGCTGCCGTTGGAAGAGAGAGCCGTTCGGTCGCCGTAGCTCTTAGACCGCCCATTCACCTGTCTATCCACCGCTAATTCTCACAGATGAATATCATCAAGGGCTTAGTACGACTTGCCTTCGATCACGGCACACTTTGAGCCTGAATTCGACTTCCAAATCGAGGATCTTGGTCATAATTTTGGGGATTGAAGCACGCTTCTTCGTTTCGAACTCGATGCTCTATAAAACATGGGTGGCACCTATCCC
>CAYLJJ010000104.1:0-3198 GCA_964384025.1 uncultured Nannocystaceae bacterium | reverse complement strand
CACCTATCCCGATCTCGATGTCGAGGCCGTGCTTCATCAGGAGCTGCTGGGACGCGCAGATAAACTCGGCGAGGATGCACTCCAGATCGTCTGGTGTTGGCTCTGGGAGCGGCTCGGTCCTCACGCTGCCGTCTGGGTTTTTGTAGAAGGCCACTGAGGGGATGATCGTGTGGAAGTGGGGGTTTAAGTTGAGCGCTCCGCCGAATCGCTGAATGACCGTCACTGCTCCGAATCGCGCGTCAGCCCCAGCCGAGGCTCCAAGCTGCCGATGGACCACGCGGATAAACGCCCGCAGCAGCCCGCTGCTCAGCTTTGAGTTGAAGGCCACCGCCCGCCTGATGCTCCATGGCAGCGTCACCACCCACTGCCGCACAGGTAGGCCCTCAAGCACCATATGCGCTGGTCCGGCCACAGGAGCCTCCTCTGTCACCCGCTCTACCCGCCTGCCGGGCTGAGGTCCGAAGAGCTGCGTTTGGCGTGCTGATGCTGACGCCAGCGCCTCGCTCACCGCGTCGATCTCGATGTCGAGGCCGTGCTTTATCAAGAGCTGCTGGGGCTTGAATTTCTTATATCCTTAATTACAGTTACAAATTTCGGTACCTCATCCTAAGAAAGATCTTCCGATTGGAACCGTGAAGGGCATCGAAAAGACCTCGGGGGTGAGGTTTCGCCCCTAAAGTGTTTAGAAAAAGGAAAATGACGATGCACCATCTATATCCCACCATCATTCATAAGGACGCAGACTCTGACTTTGGTGTCAGTTGGCCCGATTTTCCGGGATGTTTCAGCGTCGGTGCTGATCTTGATGAAGCCTATATGATGGCATTAGAGGCTCTTCAAGGCCACATTGATATGCTTTTAGAGATTGGCCAGCCCATTCCAAAACCTTCCAGTCTCGTTGAGGCGGTCAAGGTAGCTGAACCTGAGGGCTTCTACTGCACCTTTATGGTGCCTGCCCGCACGCCTGGACGGAGCAAGCGAATCAACGTCAGCATCGATGAGCATCTCCTGAGTGACATCGATGAAGCGGCTACTCGTCGATCTATGAGCCGCTCTGCTTTTCTCGCTGAGGGCGCACGCCTGCTTATGGTGGCAACTCCACCAGCCGTCTAATTTGAAGCGATGGGGGATGCTAGGAGTGCTGCCTGTAACTCCAAGAGGTCCCCAATGATCAACAACGATATCCTGCGCAGCCTGCGCTACAGCCTCCGGCTCAGCGATGTGGAGGTGATGAAGATGTTCGCGCTCGGTGGCTGTGATCTTGAGCTTGAGGAGGCTCAGGCGAAGATGGGCCGGGAGGAGGAGCCAGACGCTCTCTTCTGTGAGGATGAGGAGCTGAGCTGCTTCCTTGACGGCTTGGTGGTCCACAAGCGGGGTCCTCGCGAGGAGGGCAGCCCCACGCCAGCCCGCTCCCTCAGGTTGACGAACAACATGATCCTCAAGAAGATCCGCGTCGCCCTCACGCTGCGAGAGGATGAGATCCTCGACATCCTCAAGGCGGGCGGGCATCCAATGTCACGGGGCGAGCTGAGCGCCCTCTTTCGGAAGCCACAGCACCGCAGCTATCGCGGCTGCGGCGATCAAGCGCTGCGTAAGTTCCTTCGAGGGCTCACGGCGTGGCTGCGCGTCGATGAGATGGGCTGAGGCTCTGTTCTGAGGCTGTAAGAAGATCAGCTGAGCGCGTCCCCCTCAGACATCGGCGATTTCAATCGAGGCGTCGGAAGTCGATTCCATCAACCTCGATGAACTGACAGAGGCCCATCAAGCGACTTGTTACTCGCGCTCCAAGTTGAGCCCTGAGCTGCTCGGGCTTGAGATTGCTTGTGATCAAGAGGAGCTGCTCTTGCTCCTCGAAGCGGTGTAACAAAGTCTCAAGCTCGCGCACGCTCCAAGAGGAAGCCCGCTCCGCTCCCAGCTCATCCAAGGCCAGCACCTCCCATCCACTGATCTGCTCCATCAGATCCAGGCTCGGCTCAGGCGAGCGCTTGTTGAAGCTGCCTTGCAGGCGCCTGAGCCAATGGGGCCATGCGATATAGCGCCCGCGCGACGGATCGCCTCCTGTTTCATCCCTTCTAGGATCCTCAGGCTTCGCCTCCCTCTCTTTGCTGGGTTTTGGGGGCTGGAGTCTCTCTTGGGTCCTTGTTTATCACTGACGGCAATGGAGGCATGGCCTCCATTACCTGCTTCGCCGCTTTGGGCGGCTCCGGCGCCTGTGGCGCCGACGCGAGCGCGACCACCCCCTCACTCAGCGAGGCTAGACCCTCGCTGAGTGATGCCTCTTTTGAGGAGAGGCTCTGTCAAGTAGACTCTCAGGCACCTTGGGCGACAGAGAGAGACGATGAAGATTTTGCTTTCCTTGATTGGGATGTTGGGCCTCTTGAGCGCGGGACACGCGCTTGAGCTTCCAGAGATAGACGATCCGGTGCGGACAGGGCTCAAAGCCTCTAAGGACGCGGCGGTTGTGGTGGGGTTAGAGGAGTACCCGTTCCTCGGGGTGGGGGTGCCGCACGCCTACCGCGACGCGGACGCTTTTATGAACTTTCTGCGCCTCACGCGGGGGGTGCCGCGCGGGAAGATCAAGCGGCTGCAGTCAGCGGACAGAGGGCAGATCATAGACGCGATGAAGTGGGCGGCGAAGAAGGCGCGTGGGGGCACGCTGTGGCTCTACTTCGCGGGGCACGGTGCGGCCTCCTCGAAAGACAAGGGGCGGATGCTGTTGGGGGACACGGTGAAGGCGGATGACACGCGGAGCTTTGAGCGGGGGGCGGTGCATGTGTCAGAGCTTCAGAAGATCGGGCAGCGGTCAAAGGCGAAGCGGGTGATGATGGTGCTGGATGTCTGCTATGGCGGAGTGGGGCGTGATGGGGCCAAGCTGGGGTCGGGGCGGTTCGCGGCGCCGGCCTCCTTGCTGGGAGCGTCGAAGGTGGTGGTGTGGAGCGCGACGAGCGCCAACGAGGTGGCGCTGCCTCTCAAGGGGACAGAGCATGGGGCCTTTACCTACTTGGTGTTGGGAGCTTTGCGAGGCTGGGCAGATGGTGAGGTGGATGGTGAGCGGAATGGGAAGGTGAGCTTAGAGGAGGCGACGAGCTATGTAGAGCGGGCGCTGGGGGTGGTGAAGATGCGGCAGCAGCAGCCAAACGTGACGACGAAGCTGAAGCTGAAGAGATGGGGAGGGTGGGTGCTCTCCTCGGGGCGGAA
>CAYLJJ010000103.1:0-20594 GCA_964384025.1 uncultured Nannocystaceae bacterium | reverse complement strand
GCGCGGGTGAAGCTGGAAGCGGCGGTGAGGCGGGTGGCGCGGGTGAAGCTGGAAGCGGCGGTGAGGCGGGTGGCGCGGGTGAAGCTGGAAGTGGTGCTGAAATACCTGGCTGCGAAAGTGATGGTCTAGAGGAGGAGTTAGAGCCCAATGATGACTTTCACACCGCCAGCCCTGTCGCCAACGTTCTCCCCATCTCGGGCAGGATCTCAGTAGAGGGGGATGTGGACTGGTTCCTCTTTCGCAGCTGTGGTGAGCGTATCTTGGAGGTTGAGCTGAGCAATGCTCCAGCGGTCTCTTCTCCTGTTGGCCTTGTCCTCAACATCTACGGCGCCGAGGGCGAGCTGCGGATGGGAGAGGAGCATGACTATAATGGTGAGGATGGAACCACTCGGTTGAGCCGTAGAGTCTATCTGCCTGAGGCAGGAGACTACTATATTACGGTTCATGATCATGGAGATAACAGCATCGATGAGGCCCCGTATCAGCTGAGTTTAAGGGCACGTCCGGTCCCAGATGAGGCCGCTGAGCCCAATGGAAACTCCAATAACACTGACTTGCTGCGTGTCTTGGCGACAGAGATAGAACCAGGGGTCCCCACCTTGGGCTATATCGCTTCTGAAGATGATGATGACTGGTTTGCGTTGGAGATCCCTGCTGAGTCGATCCTCAAGCTCGACCTGGACAATGAACCCGCCATCTCCAGTCCCATCGATCTGGTTTGCACCATGATGGCTCCAGATCTGGAGACTCGAATGGGAGAGGAGCATGACTATGACGGCGGAGATGAAACCACCCGCCTAACACGAAACTACTATGTCGAGGAGGCGGGAACCTACTATATCCATGTGAATGATCATGGGGGCAATGATGATGACTATGATCAACCCTTCCGACTCACAGGCAATCTATTGGAGGTCCCCGACGCTGACTTTGAACCCAATGGAAACAGTGATAATCGAGATCTAAACTACCTTATGGCGACTCCGATTCTAGATGGAGTGGAGATCCAATCTTTCCTGGCTTCAAAGGGGGACGAAGATTGGTTCCATCTAGAGGTAGAGGGGGAGCGCATCTTAGAGCTGAAGTTGAACAATGAGCCTGTGTTTAACACCACCCTCGATCTCATCTATATAGTCTTCAACGCCGTGGGCGAGCGCTTGGCTGAGGAGCACAACTATGATGGAGGAGAGGGCACCACCTATCTAGAGCGCAACATCTACCTCCCCGAGGCGGGCAGCTACTATATCCGCGTTCATGATCATGGAGACAATGACTATGACTATGATCAGCCCTTTAACCTGAACGCCCACCTCCTGCCTGTCCCTGATGGAGAGGCAGAGCCCAACGGGAACACCGACAACCCCGATCTTCGCCAGGTGTTGGCAACCCCGATCGCTGATGGGCAGGAGCTCCTCGGCTTTATCGCCTCAGAGGGAGATGATGACTGGTATCGCCTCAACATAGAGACAGCGGGGCTCTTGGAGGTCAGCTACACCAATGCGCCCGCCTTTAGATCTGCTGTTGACTCCATCGTCAAGATTTTCGCGGCAGATGCAGAGACTGAGCTGGCTGAAGCCCATGACTATGATGGGGGTGATGAGACCACCCTCCTCAACCTCCACCTTGAGGTTGAGCCTGGAGAGTACTACATCCAGATCTACGATCACGGCGGCACTGATTATGATTATGATCAGGGCTATCTGCTGAGCATCAACCACCCCTGATCTTCACTTCTCAGGTCCATTATGCTTCAACCCTTCCCTTGGTTTGCGCTGCTGTTCTCTCTCCTCTTAGCCTGTGCTAAGCCTCCTCCTAAGCTGCCCCGAGCAGAGGCCCAGCTCCCAAAGAGAGCTTCCAGCGCTCAGCCCATTCCAGAGGATCCCTGCCCTGCTCAGTTTAAGGCACCCAAGCCTCTCCCCGGGGTCAAGGAGGAGCAGGAGAACTTGGAGTACTGGCTTGAGGCCCAGGGCAGCCACTTTGATCTTGATGAGATCCTGCTGAGTCCCTTGGAGATAGAAGCTCTCAACGCCTCAGTGCGAGTGCCTCGAGGCGAGCTTGAGTTGGGGCGACAAGATCTGAGGATCCCGCTGAGGCCAGAGGCCCTTAAGGGAAAGCTTAAGGATCGCTTGGGTTGGCTTAAGGGGCGCGCTCAGGAGGGCAAATATAGAGAGGCTGATGGCACTCCCTTGGATCAGCAGCTCTTTGCGTTGCCAAAGCCGCTCCCTCCTCTACTCCAGAGCCTACATCTGGCCCAGGCTCCGATCCCTGTCCGCTGCGCTCCTCGTGAACAGGGCTTCTATAAAGCCCCTGAGCTTGATTCAGCCTTTGATCGCAATAACTGCAGCACTCTTCGGGCTCAGGAGCCGGTTCAGCTCTTGGCTCAGTGGCCGGGGGGGATGCGTCTGATCCGCAGCAGCTACACCTTGGGTTGGATCTCAGCTGCCGCCCCGCTCTCAGCAGCTATTCCTCTGAGCAGCCTGGATCTCCCAGAGCTGCTCAGCCCTGGCCTCAGCCTGAAGTTGCCTGGAGGAGGATCTTTGGAGCTGCCTCGGGGAGAGCGCCTGCGTTTGGAGGAGGGAGGGCAGATCTTGGTAACCAGCCCTGGGGGGCTCCACCATCTCTCCAGGCCTCCAGAGCTGCGCGCTCTGCCTCGTCCGCTCAGCCGCCGCGCTTTCTTAGAGGAGGCTTTCTATCGCTTAGGGCGCTCCTATGGTTGGGGAGGCCAAGGCGGGGGTCTGGACTGCTCCCGCCTCGTGATGGATATCTTCTCCAGCTTTGGTCTTCATCTCCCTCGCTTTAGCGGGAACCAAGCTCGTGCCGGAAGCTTCTCGATCGATCTCAAGGAGATCAAAAGCGAAAAGGAGCGCTTGCTGCTCATCGATGCAGCTGCGGAGCGTGGGATCGTGCTCCTCCAGTTCCCAGGACATATCATGATCTATCTGGGGCACGCTCAAGATGGGCGTCCGATGGCGCTGCATAGCTTCGCTGAGTATCTGGCTCCTTGCCCAGAGGGGGTCAAGACCCAGAACAAAGCCCATGAGACTCTCTTTAAGGTGGGCTCGGTGAGCCTAAGCGATCTGGAGTTGGGGCGGGGGAGCAGCCGCAGCGCTTTTATCGAACGGGTTGAGCGGGTAGTGGTCTTTGGTCACCCTCCAGGGATCGCTCTTCAGGGGGCCGCCGAGCAGCGCCCAGCCGCAGCGACAGCGCGGCCGACCCGCTGTCAGCGAAGCAGAGACTATCCCCTCTTTCTCTCTCCCAAGCAGCCCAACAGTCGCCAAGCTCTGCGGGTGCTGGCTCCTCACTTTAAAGATCCAGGCGCTGCGCGCTTACAGCTCTTTGGCCCTGATGGTCGTCCTCGAGAGGGGCAGCTTAAGCGCCTGGGAGGGCCTCCTTATACTCAGGTATTAAGCATCAAAGCGCCTGAACCTGGACGTTGGCGTGTACTCTTGGGGGATGGTCCTCAACTCCTCTCCTGTCGCAGCTTTCAGGTGAAAGCTCGTGTGAGGCCCCAAGCTCAGGGAGGCAGCGGCCCGGTTTGGAAGATTGAAGAGGGCTGGGGTCCTCAGATGGAGAACCTCTACTCAGGCTTTATTGAGTCCCTCTTTGACTATCCCGAAGATGGCCGCACTTGGTCCAACCTCAACAGCCTGCTCTCTAATCCAGAGCGCAACCTGCTCTTTAACCACCTCAGCCGTGAGGAGGAGCGCCAGCTTCGCCTAACCCCCGACTGCGCAGACCTACCTTACTTCCTGCGCGCCTATTTCGCTTGGAAGATGGCCCTGCCCTTTGGTTATCGGACCTGCTCTCGCAGCCGTAAGGGTCGCCCGACCCGTTGCCAGGAGGTTGAGGGCAACTTGATAGAGCGCAGCAACAAGGATCCGGTCAAAGCCTTCGCCCGCTTTATGCGCAAGCTCAAGAGCGCGGTCCACTCCAGCAGCGCCCGCACCCGCCCTGAGGATGAGGAGAGCGATCTTTATCCGGTCCCGATGAACCGTATGGGTCTGCGACCAGGGGCGACCTATGCAGATCCCTATGGTCACACCCTGATCCTGGTGAAGTGGAGCCCTCAGAGCCGCGCGGGCTATGGCAGGCTGATCGCCGCCGATGCTCAGCCGGACAGCACCATCGGTCGCCGTCGCTTCTGGCGGGGCTCCTTCCTCTTTACCGCCGAGACCGACAACGTGGGGGCGGGCTTTAAGGCTTTTCGTCCTCTGATCGTCGAAGGAGGCGTGCTTCAAGCCCGAGAGAACAGCTACCTCTCCAAGAGCAAGCGTCTGATCCCCTTCAGTCAGGAGCAGTATGCGACGGGGGATGATGGTTTTTATGAGAAGATGGCTGCCCTTATCAACCCTCGTCCTCTCGATCCAGAAGTGCGTATGATCGCCCTAGTAGAGGCCCTCCATGAGGTGCTGACGCGCCGTGTTCAGGCGATTGAGACGGGAGAGAAGTTTATGGCCTCTAGAAGCTTTAGGCCGATCAAGATGCCCAAGGGGGCCTCTATCTTCCTAACCAGTGGCCCTTGGGAGGACTTCTCTACCCCCAGCCGAGATATGCGCATGTTGATCTCCATCGACACGGTGCTGCGCTTTCCTGATCGGGTAGCCCGAGCACCTCAGCGCTTTGGGCTTGAGGCGGGGCAGGTTCAAGCCACGGTGAGAGCCCTCAGGGAGAAGCTGAAGGCAGCCCTTGAAGCGCGAGGGGTTCGCTACCAGCGTTCAGATGGCAGTGAACAGAGGTTGAGTCTTAAGCAGATCGTCGATCGTCAAGAGCAGCTTGAGCTGGCCTATAACCCCAACGACTGCATCGAGCTGCGCTGGGGGGCAGCTGAGGGCTCTCCTGAGCGCGCCTCCTGCCGCCGTCACGCTCCTGCTGATCAGAGCCGTAAGATGAAAAGATATCGTCCTTGGTTTAAGGCGAGGAAACGCCCAGGGAGCTGATCTTACCCAGGCTAAGGGTGGGTAGGTGCCAGACATTCTAAAGATGCCTGTTCTACGGAGAGTCGCCGGGAAAGATCTCAGATCTAAGCAATTTTACGACAAAAGTAATCAGAGGAAAAACGCAGAGGTGTTTCTATCTGTTCTTTAGAATTCGAGAGCCTTTTTGAGGTTAACCGCCTTCGCAAGGTATCTTAAAGAGTAAAGCAACAACAAACATGCCTATCATTTAATGAAATTATCTTTCATCAACTGCTGAACCTCTCAGATTGGTTCTACTCGAGCAGAGGCCGTCGCCAACCTCCAGCGCGCTCAAAAAAGAGGAGGAAGGCGGCCATCATCAGAGCGCTGTTCATCTCTCCGCTCCTGATGATTTCAGGTACCTCCGCGAGGGGCCTCTTCAGCACCTGGATCTGCTCCCCTGGATCGAGTTCCAGGGCCTCGGTCTTTTGAGCGTCCAAGGCTAGATAGCTCATACAGCGGTTGTCCAGGATGGCTGGATTCGGCTCCACCTCACCCAGGCAGATCCAACGGGGCGCAGTAAAACCAGTCTCCTCCCTCAGCTCTCGACGGGCGGCCTCTAGAGGGGCCTCACCTGGATCTATCATCCCCGCTGGAAGCTCCAGGGTCACACGCTGACGACCGTGGCGAAACTGTTGCACCAAGATGAGCTGATCCTCTGGAGTCAGGGCGAGCACGTTGACCCAATCAGGAGCGTGAATCACCGAGAAGCATCGGGCCTCACCTGTCTCAGGATGACGTGCTTGGTGACGAGAAACAGAGAAGACTGTGTAGTCACTGGAGGGCTCTTTTGTCCCTGGAATGGTTGGCCAGTCTAGCTTCATAAATAGCTCTTCTTATTTTCATGTGTAAAAACATTAACAGATCTTAATTATCTGGACAACAAACCACTCTGGACTTTAGTCCAGAGTATGCTTTAGTGACTGAAAGTCGCAGTCGGTTGAAGCCAACACTAAGTAAGAGTTATATAGATTGATGCGGATGAACAGCTCTTGAGGATCCTCTCCAAAGAAGATCTCAGTAGCCAGACACGCAGTAGGCTGGAGGCTCTTCTAATTTAGGTGCCTAAGATTTTTCAGATCATGAACTGCGTAGCTTTTGTCCCGTTGAGGTTCAGGGATGGGATCGCGATGAGGGTGTTGACCACATCATCCATGGATGCGTTCATGCCCAATTTTAGTTTGACTGCCTGAAGGGTAAGCTTGGTCACCAAAGAGGGAAGGAGCCCATTTGCCCTTTTCTTGAAATAATCCTGGCAAGAATAGGCCATTTTCTCTGCACCATTGCTCTGATAAGCAGGGAATACTGTACAAAATCCAGAGATATATTTTGACAAGAATGTCTCTGGTCCCAAGTGAGACCATTGTAGTGTATGTACAACTTCATGGAGAATTAGGTCAAGTTCATCTCTCATCGACATTTTAAGATAAATTGTGTCGTTATAAGCAATTCCATTGAATCGAGATCCATTTGAAAACAGGTATATGACATTAAATAGGTTTGAATTGATACTGTTGCATTCATTTCTAAACACGTTGATATCTGAGTAATTCATACGCGCCATCAAAGCAGGCAGTGAGGGCGCGGGGACCGTCGCCATCGCTCTGAATTTGATCCCGCTTAGGTGATCAGAAGGAAAGTGAGGCTCCAGGAGGCGCCGCCCAGCCTGTCCGAGGCTCCCCAATATAGGGCTGCCTGGCTGCTTCTTCAGGATCTCCTCTTGAATCTCCGCCCAGGCGTGAGTGGCGAGGTTGGCATAGGTTGGGGTAATGGGTGGCGGCATAAAACTCCTCTCTTTTATGGATAGGATCTTGACGAGATCTCCCTAGGTCAAGAACCAACTTCGATCGCTGCTTGTCTGCGAGGTACTATACCAACTGATCGTCTGTCGAGCGCTGAAGTGTGCACATGACTCCGCGCTCATAGACCACGGTCTCATAGCTGTCTAAAAGTGATCGGACCATTGTTATACTCAGGCCGTGAAGAAACGCCAAATCCTGATCCTCAGCCTTCTTGTCTTGGCGCCCATCCTGGCCTTGGCCGATTTTGGATGGCGGGCCAGCGCTCAAGAGTATGAGCGCGTGATAGAGCGCTTTAAAGAGCTGAACCACAGCCGCCTTGAGGAGTTCGCCGCCGCCATCGCGCGGCATCTCGAGGAGAAAGAGCGCCACCTCCTAAAGATCGCGGAAGGCTTCCCTGAAACCGCAGCGCTCATTCGTGCGCAGGCAGACAGCGCGCTGGACTTTCGCTTTCTGCTGCTCTTTGACACCCAAGGAGAGCTGCTCTTTCCCCCTCCAGATGGACCCAAGAGCGCTGGGGAGCAAGCTTTCTTAGAGCGCACACGTCCCCTCCGAGAGGAGGGGCGCTTTCTTAAAATGCCTCAACGAGAGCAAGGCCCCCTCCGGGCCTACGGTTGGCATCTCTGGTATTGGGGAGAGGGGCTCCATCTGATGTTTTGGCACCAGGGGAGCAGAGGCCGTGTCCTCGTCTTAGAGCTGGACCGCATCCGTCTGCTCTCAGATTTGGTGGCTCTTCTACCCAGCACAGCGCCACGCTCCTCTACAGGAGCTGAGGAGTCGCTCTCTCTGATCGATGCTCGAGGAGAACGCATCTACAGCTGGGGAAATTGGAGCGCAGAGGAGGGGTCCCAGCTCAGCTTGGCGCTCAAGCCTCCTTTGGGAGCTTGGCGGCTCATCTGGGAGGGACCACTCCCCCACGCCCAGGGGCTCCCGATCTCTATCTTGATCAACCTCCTGGCTGTAGCCTTAGCTCTGAGCTTTCTGGCGGTTTACTTCTATCGGGAGAACAGTCGAGCGCTGAGGCGCGCCGCTCAACGGGTGAGCTTCGTTAACCAAGTCTCTCATGAGCTAAAAACCCCCCTCACCAATATCCGCATGTACTCTGAACTGCTGGAAGAGGAGATCGATGAGGAGGATCGAGCCGCGCGTTATGTGGGCATCATCGTTCAAGAGAGCCAACGCCTCAGCCGCCTTATCGCCAATATCCTCACCTTCGCGCGCCAACAGCGTGAACGCCTTCAACTGAGGCAGGCTCCCGGCTGCGTTGATGAGCTGGTCCTTCAGATCTTAGAGCAGCATCGACCCGGCTTAGAAGCCGCCGGAGTGGAGGTGCGCTTTGAAGGGGGCGCTGCTGCAGAGGTGATGTTGGATAAAGATCTCTTGGGGCAGATCCTGGGAAACCTGCTCAGCAATGTCGAGAAGTATGCGGTTGGAGAGCCCCTCTTGATCCGCAGCCGGCAGAAGCAGGGAGAGAGCTGTCTCTGGCTCCATGATGGAGGACCTGGGATCCCCAAGGGGCAGCGAGCTGAGATCTTTAAGCCCTTTCGGCGCCTCAGTAACGCTCTCACTGAAGGTCGCTCAGGGACCGGCATCGGCCTGGGTATCGCCCAGGATCTGGCTCGCCTACATGGAGGCGATCTCATCTTAGAGTCCAGCTCGGAGGGGAGCTGTTTTCTCCTCTCACTTCACACTCCACCCCGTTGAGAGGAGCGCGCCATGAAGGTCTTGATCGCTGAAGATGATCGCCTCATCAGAGAGGGCTTGGTCGATATTTTGGAGGGTGAGGGCTATCAAGTCATCACCGCCCCTAATGGAGTCACCGCGCTCGCGCACTATCGCGTAGAGAAGCCCGATTTTCTCCTCCTGGATATCATGATGCCGGGCCTAGATGGCTATGAGGTTTGCAAACGGGTCCGCCGAGAGGATGAGAAGATCCCCATCATCTTCCTGAGCGCTAAGTCGGAGGAGATCGATCGCATCCTGGGTCTGGAGCTGGGGGCTGATGATTTCATCATGAAGCCCTTTGGGGTTAAGGAGCTGATCGCTCGCATCCGCGCGGTCGCCCGACGCTGCTTTTCTGTTCACTCTTCTGCGCCTGTGAGCGAAGCGTTTCAGATCGCTGACCTGCGTGTCTGCCCCGCTGAGCTGCGCGCGCGTCGAGGAGAGCGAGTGATCGATCTAAGCCTACGGGATGTCAGCATCCTCAAAGTGCTGGCTGAGCGTGTGGGTCAAGTGGTCGATCGAGACACTTTCTTTAGAGAGTGTTGGGGCTATAACCACCTCCCCAACAGCCGCACCCTCGATCAACATATCTCCAAGCTGCGACGCCGCATCGAGCACCACCCCAAGCAACCTCAGATCATCCGTACCGTCCATGGGGTGGGCTATCGCTATGAACCCTGAGCAGATCCCAGCCTAGAGGAGTTGAAGTTTCTCAGCTCCTCCCCTCATATGGACACCTTTCCTAAAGAGTCCTGTGAGGAGAACAGATGAGTTTCCTGAGCCAGCTTGAGGCTTCTCACCCCAACACCCCTGCCCAAGCACGCCTGAAGGCAGCGGTCCTCTTTGCGGGGGTTCAGTATGATCCCTGCCTCCCCCAAGCCGCTGACTGGGCCTTCCCCGCTTATCGCCCCTATAAGATCCCCTTGGGGACCCCCTCCTTTCGAGGCAAACGACAAGTCGCTGTACCCTATCTGGCTTATCTGGAGGATGAGACTCAAGTTCGTTTGCGCATCCGGCCCGAGAGCCCCTTTCATATTCAACACCTGGAGGGGCGCAGTTATCAGCTCTTTGAAGGAGAGCAGCTCCTCACCAAGATGAGCTTTGAGCCCCGCCACCCCTGGACCGATCAGCTGACCGCTGATGGCACCGCGATGAAGGCCACCGGCCTGAGCCAGCATGGAGATATGTTGGTCCTCAATGTTGCTCCGGGTTGTGAATATTTTGTGGTCCCCAAGGAGGGAGGAGGTCAAGAGAACCTGCACTGTCGTTTCTGTCTCTATGGCTCCCCTGACCAGCGCCTGAAAAGCTTAGGTCAGAAGCTCTATCAAGCGGCGCTGCCCCACTCCACCCTGGACAGAGTCGCTGAAGCTTGCCTCCACCCCGAGACTCACGCCCGTCACCTCTATCTCGTAGGGGGCAGTATGCTCTCGATGGAGGAGGAGGGGGAACGCTATCTACAGATCGTTCGTCATCTCGCCAAGCGTGGGTTGATGGAGCGCTACTATGTGGCCTGTGGATCGGGCGCCATTCATAAGCATCATATGCAGGCGATGAAAGATCTAGGTCTGCGAGGGGCCTGCTTTAACCTGGAAGTTTGGGATCCAGCTCAGTTCGCCCGCATCTGCCCAGGCAAGGATCGCATCGTAGGCCGAGAGCGCTGGCTGCGCTCTTTGGAAGAGGCGGTGGAGGTGTTTGGAGCAGAGAACTGTATGACCGCCTTTGTCGGAGGTGCAGAGCTGGAGGGGGAGGGAGCGATGAGCCCTGAGGCAGCCCTAGAGAGCAATATCGAAGGAGCCAACTGGCTCATCTCCCGCGGGATCCAAGCGATCTGGTCTTTGCACTGGAAGGTCACTGGGGGAGGGGAGGAGCCCTTCTATTCTCTGGATCTCTTCCTCAAGCTGAACGAGGCCCTCGCTGAGATTCGTCAAAGAGAGCAGCGTGCGATCAACACAGAGTTTTTCTGCCGTCGCTGTGCTTATATGCAGCTTGAGCCCGATTTTCAGAAGTTTTCGAGCCAGATCACCTTCTAATTTTTCAATCACCTCTTTTTTACCTACAATGTTCAGGTCAGGAAGATATGCTCAAATTGAGAAAGAGAGATTTGGAGGAGAGATGAACAAGGTCTTTACCACAGGGCAGGTTGCACGCATCCTCAATGTCAACATCAATACCGTGATTAAGTGGTTTGATCAGGGAAAATTTGAGGGTTTTCGTCTCCCTCACTCCAACGAGCGGCGGATCTATCGTGGAAGTATTGAAGCTTTTATGCACAAGCACTCGATCACTCCAGAGTTGCTTAGAACCTTTGAAAAAGAGTTCTCTCAAAAGCGCCGTAAAGGTCGATCGCAACAGCATAAGAGCCCCAATGAGCAGCGCTCTTTTCCAAGAAAACCCGTGGATTTCACTGCTCAATTGATCCTCCCCGAAGAGCAACACTCTGTCTGTATCAAAAACCTGAGCATGGGAGGGGTCTATATCACCGGCTTTGAACCAACACTGAAGCTGATCCCTGAGGAGTTTCTGCTCTCTATCTCTCTGGAGGAGGGAGGAGTCTTGGAGAGCCACTGCCAACTGATGCACCTCAAGCGACAGAAGGATCAGAGCATCAACATCGGTTGTCGCTTCACTCAGGTCGATCCTGGCAGCCTTCAATCCTACCTCAGGGCGATATGAGCGCTCAGCTTCTAGACGGCCGTAGAGCGGCTCGTCATCTTCGTAAGGAGATCGCAGAGAGGGTTAAGCTTCTGGTGAGGGAGGCGCTCAGACCGGGGCTCGCGGTTGTCCTGGCTGGAGAGGATCCAGGCAGCGCGATCTATGTGCGCAGCAAGGAGCGGATCGCCAAGCGTCTGGGGATCTACAGCGAAACTTGGCGCTTCCCCGCTTCAGTCAGCGAGGCGAGGCTCCGAGAGAAGATCCTGGAGTTAAACGCTGATCCTCAGATTCATGGAATCCTAGTCCAACTCCCGCTCCCCTCGGGGGTAGATGAGGCGGAGATCATCTCGCTGGTCTCTCCTGATAAGGACGTGGATGGCTTTCACCCCCTGAATCTGGGGCGGCTCTTAGCAGGACAGCCCGGCTTTATCCCCTGTACGCCCGCGGGCTGTATGCACCTGCTCAGAGAGGCGAGGGTCCCCGTAGAGGGGCGCCGAGCGGTGGTGCTGGGGCGCAGCCTCATCGTAGGCAAACCGATGGCTCAGCTTCTCCTGGCTGCTCACGCTACAGTAACAATCTGCCACTCTCGCACTCAAGAGCTACCCAGCTTGGTCAAACAGGCAGATATCCTCGTCGCCGCGGTGGGCCGCCCCAACTTTGTACGTGGAGCTTGGCTTAAGCCTGGGGTCAGCGTCATCGATGTGGGCATCAACTATGTCGAGGATCATCTATGCGGAGATGTGGCCTTTGAGGAGGCCCAAGAGGTCGCTGCTTGGATCAGCCCTGTCCCTGGAGGGGTAGGGCCGATGACCATCGCTCAGCTGATGCACAACCTCTGTTTGTCTGCAGAAAGACAGCTTGAACAGCGCGGTTAAATAGTCGGTTGTTTGGTGATGCTTCCTTGGTTAAAGTCCGCAGCTTAGGCTCGGAGATGAGCCAAGGAGGCAAGCAAAATGAGGCAGACCCCCCTCTTTGAACTACAGAAGGCGGCGGGTGCGCGTTTTGTCCCTTTTGGTGACTGGCAGCTGCCGGTCCAGTTCAGCGGAATCCAAGAGGAGCACCATCGAGTTCGTAACCACGCGGGGCTCTTTGATGTCAGCCATATGGGGGAGATAGAGATCCTCGGTCCTGAGGCTCTCTCCGCTTTTAATCGCCTGATCAGCAATGATCTAGAACTTCTTAAGGATGGCCAAGCCTGCTATACGATGATGTGTCGCCAGGATGGAGGCATCTTAGACGATCTGGTCGTCTACCGCTTCTCTCCTCAGCGGATCTTCATCTGTTGCAACGCCAACAACCGTCATAAAGACTTTGCTTGGATCCAGAAGCATCTCCAGGGAGAGGCGCGAGTCTATGATCTCAGTGATGAGTATGCTCAACTCGCCCTCCAGGGGCCTAAGGCGCAAGAGATCCTCCAAACTCTGACCCCAACTCTGCTCAAGGAGATCGCCTTCTACCACTTCGCAGAGGCCCAGGTGGCGAAGGTCCCAGTGATCCTCAGTCGGACAGGCTACACCGGAGAGGATGGCTTTGAACTCTATATCCCCTGGGAGCAGGCGCCTCAGATCTGGGAAGCTCTGATGGAGGCTGATCCTGAGCTGCTCCCTGTAGGACTGGGTGCTCGAAATACGCTGCGTTTGGAGATGAAGTTCGCCCTCTATGGTCAAGAGATCACTGAGGAGAATAACCCCCTGGAGGCGGGCCTTGCCTGGGTCTGTAAGCTCTCTAAGGCAGAGTTTATCGGCAGAGAGGCTCTCCTCACCCTCAAAGCGGAGGGGCTCAAGCGCAGGCTGGTGGCCTTTAAACTTCAGGGTCGGGCGATTCCCCGCCAGGGCTATAAGATCTTAGATGAGCTGGGAGAGGTGATCGGTGAAGTAACCTCAGGGAGCTACTCTCCCAGCCTTAAAGCGAGCATCGGGGTGGCTTATGTGCCCCAGGGACGACACCGCGTCGGTACCCCCATCCATGTTCAGATTCGCCGTCGTGTTGAAGAGGGCCTGATCCTCAGGGCGCCTTTTTATCGTCGGCCAAAAGAAGGAGAGAAGTCGTGATCCCATCAGAGCTTCGCTATTCCAAAGATCATGAGTGGATCCGTTTGGAGGCGGATGGCAGCGTCACCTTTGGTATCACTGATCATGCCCAAAGTCAGCTGGGCGACTTGGTTTTCATCGAGCTGCCCGAGCTGGGAGATGAGGTTGAGATGGGCGGCGCCCTGGGGGTGGTGGAGTCAGTCAAGTCGGTCAGTGATCTCTTTAGCCCCCTGAGCGGCGAGGTGATCGCCCTCAATGAGGAGCTGGAGAATGCCCCTGAGTTGCTCAATCAGAGTCCCTATAACGAAGGTTGGATCCTATGCATCAAGCCCAGCCAGCCTGAGGAGATCGATGAGCTGATGGACGCTGCCGCCTATGCAGCTCTGTTGGAGGCTGAGAACTGAAGGCTATAGATCTGCCCCATCAATCAGCAGGTGTTTAAAGCCTGAGGGGATCTCTGGGCTCCTCCAGAGGAGCTCTCCCTCCAGGGAGAAGGCCCAAAGCTGCTGAGCGCCATCAGAGAGCCTAAAAAGCCCATAGAAGCGCCCGTGCGCGGCTCCCAGATCCTGGAGCACTCCAGGCCCCTGGGTTTGAAGCTGTGCCTCTCGTAAGCGCGCTGGATCATCCAGGGGCAGCTCAAAACGCTCCTCGGAGATAAAGAACAGGTTCTCGGTTCCCTCCTGTGTCAACGCGGCGCTCCCCCCCTGAAGAGCCAGCTTGAGGAGCAAGCCCTCTTCTGGTAGGCCGATGAGCTGTTGCCCTTGGAGGCCCTCCTGTGCTCCTGGGAGCAGGCGAAATAGGGCAGTTCTATCGCGACAGAGCCCCCAGAGCGCTCCTTGATGGCTCTGGACCTCGGCAGGACCACAGCCCTCCAAGCTGTACTCAAGCTCTGGGCTGCCCTGCTCAAAGTTAAAGCTCAACAGGGCCGAACGAGGACTGATCTGGCTCAGATAGGCGCGCTCCTCATCTCCTCGGAGGCTGTTAATCCCCAGATAGTCTGCGGGGAGGGGGTAGCTGTTGAACTCCTCCGCTCCAGGGCTCAGCTGAATCAGTAGGGGGACCCCTGCGGTGGCAAGCCAGAGCCCTCGACTGTTGAGCAGCGGGGGGCTTTGAGCCAGCTGTCCCGGCAGAGCGTAACGCTCCTCTCCTCCAGAGCTGATCAGGATCAGCTCTGAAGCTCCCCCGGTTGATTGAGCTGTGAGATAGATGACCCCCTCCCAGAGGCTCAATCCCAAGATCCCCTCCAGCGCTCCAGGCAGCTCTAGAGCACGCCCACTTTCCAGACCGGTGTCGAGGGAGATCCCCAAGAGCCTCCCCTCCTGGGGCGCCAAGAGCCAAGCTTCCCGACCCATCACATAGAGCGCCTCAGCCACCGAGGCGGAGCCCTGATCATCGCTGACGCTGAGTTGGATCAAATAGCGCCCTGGGCTCCTGGGCTCAAAGCGGGCTGCGATCCCCTCCGCTTCAAAGTAGGGGCTCTCTCCAAAGGGGGCGCTGAGCGTCTCCCAATGAAAATGAGCGCCCTCTCTCGCCCTGCTGCGCGCTGCGCTTAAGCCTACGCTGCTCCCTAAGGGGATCCGCCGAGCCTCCATCTCCAAGACAGGCTCGGGTGGCTCAGCTGGGGGGCCCTGATCGGGGAAGCCCGCCTCTATTCCCGCCTCACTCTCTACCCCAAGATCTTCCTCAACGCCTACATCAGGGGATCCCGAGTCGGGAAGCTTGAGGCCATCCTCCACCCAGACATTGAGCTGATCTGGAGCCGACTCCTGCCAAGGGTCACGCACCTTCAACTCAAAGAGGTAGAGACCCACACCGGAGAGGCCCACAACAGGCTGAGGGGATTTGCGATCTTGGCTGCCCAAAAAGAGGCTGTCGGGGGCTCTTAGAAGGCGCCAACGGAACTCCAGTTTATCCCCTTCTGGATCGCTGCTCTCGGTCCCATCCAGTTGGATATAAACCATGCTGCCCTTGCGGACCACGCGCAGATCCAAACCAGCTCGGGCCTGAGGAGCTTGATTGAGGGCCGCGCCGGGATCAGCACAGCTGAGGAGAGAGAGGAGCAGCAGAGGGCTGAGCTTGGGTCCCATCATGCTCCTATTTTATCAACTTCTCTGGCGACGGCGAAGGAGAAGAGCGCTCAAGAGAAGGAGGAGGGCGGCGGCGGAGTTGGAGCGGGAGGGGCGGGTAGAGCAGCCCTGACCCCCATCATCATGATCTGTGGACTCCGCTGCTCCAATCCCAGCGTCTCCTTCACTCTCTTCATCCTCCACACAGCTGCCGGTGGCCTCATGTTGACCTTCAGGGCAACAACGCTCCTCTACACAGCCACGAGCTGCACAGGACTGAGCCTGCTCGCCTCGTTCACCGCAGCTGTCCTCCCAATAAAGATCACCCTCATAGCAGCGCTGCTGCGACTCTGGCTCACAGACACACTCCCCCCTCTCGGGCCGGCAAAGATCATCTTGGCAAACAAAGCCATCAGAGCAGCCCGGCTCACAGGACAGCAGACAGTAACCCTCTGAGCCAAAGGAGGTGCAGATCCCTGTGCCGCACTCCTCATCGATCTCACAAGGCAGACACTGGAGAGAGCTGCAGAGGTTGTCTAAGCATCGCTCAGCCTCTCCACAGGCTTCATCTCCATGGCAGCAGCCCTCCACTGGACCCTCGACGGTGCAGATTCCCTCTGCGCAGATGTTCTGGGTGCAAGGGTCATCATCTTCGCAGGGCTCGTTGTTATCTGAAGAGCTACAGCTCCCATTGGACATACAGAACTCATGGGTGCAGGGGTTGCCATCTTCACAGCCCTGGAGCTGACAATCGCAGAGATCCCCACGTCCATTGCCATCTTGATCCTCCTGCCCTGGGTTGGCCTGATCGGGGCAGTTGTCCTCTGAGTCCAGATGCCCATCTCCATCGGAATCCAAGATCTCCATCACATTGAGGCTCAGAGGCAAGATCAGATTGGGGTTGAGAGGATCGTCGCTGCCAAAGCGGATATTGGCTCGATACTGGCGCGCCGCCAGCCCCTCCTCTCCGATCTGAATGGGCAGCGCTAGACGCTCTCCTGGAGCCAGGATCTGTGGCGCTTCCTCGATCTGGATCCAGCTTACAGAGCTGGAGATGCGCAGGCTCAGCTCCGCCTCTGGGCGAACATCCACAACCATCCCAGAGCTTCCTCTCAAGTCCTGAACGCCGATATTCCCTGGGCCTCCATCACGATAGTTAAGCCGGATCTCTCCGTTGACGCTCAGGATACATTGAAAACTGTGAGCGTTGGAGTTGCCATACTCCTCAACCTGCTCCCAGGTGAAGACCAGATCCCCTTCATACAAACCCCAATAGACCTCTCCAGCACCTTGGCCAGGGTTAAGATCCATATAGAAAATGGCGATGAGACCCATCGGCGCTTCCTCTGAGGGCAGCTCTAGATTCCAGGGCACTCCAGGCTGAGAGGGGCCAAAGTTCAGATAGCCATTAGAGCCCACCTGGACACTGTTAAACTCCTCTCCGTAGAAGGGGAAGGGGAAGGGCAGCTCCACCTCATGATCCTCATCATCTCCCAGATTCCAAGTGCTGCGGTTGCCTTCTGGAAGATCGATCCACTCCGAGGAGAAGCCCCCATCATTGGAGCTGGCCCAGCGATAGCCAAACTCATCATCTCCTCCCTCGGCGCGGGTCATCACCTGAAGATGAAGTTCGCGATCTCCTCTGTTCTGGACTGTGATGATCTCTTCAATCTCCATCTGGCCAGGGCCTAAGTTGATCTCAAGCTCGCTGGGGTTGATCTCAATGCTGGGGCGCCCCATACGCAGCTCTAAAGCCTCTTCTCTGGGGATGCTCAAGTTGCGTTGTTCGGTCTGATATTCGGGATGAGAGATGCTGAAGAGATACTCTCCAGCGTCGATCCCCTGAATCACAAAGCGGGCCTGCTCTAGGTTCATGCTGCCCTCCTGGGACCCTGTCCAGCTCAGCTGAGCCCCCTCCAGAGGCTGTCCGTTCTGATCGATGAGCACCTGCCCCGCGAGAGCGTTGCCCACCATCAGATTCAGCTCCTGTCTCCAGTCTCCCTGCTCGCTCTCAAAGTTGAGCAGAAGCTCGACCCTGTGTTGATTTTCACAGGGCAGGATCTCCAACAGGAAGCGTCCCTCTTGGCTGAGTTCTGGGGCCAGAGGCCCCAACTCCAGCGCAGGCTCTTGAAGCGCAATACAAGCATCCTCTGTGCTCAGGGTGGCGCGTAGCCCCTCCGCTGGCTCGCTGCCGAAGTTCTTGGCCTCAAAGGCCAGGGCGAGGATCTCACCTGGGCTGGCTTGCCCATTGCCGTTCCCCTGGCTCCCTTCAGCTCCGTCATCGATCCAGCGCCGGTTTGCCAGACCTACATAGGCTCCATCAGGAGGCACCACCACCCACTCCTCTTCAGTGGGCATCAGGTTATGACCGGTGACCAAGATTTGAAGAGCGCCGGGGTTTTGCAATGCCTCCAAGTTAAAATGAACTTGACCCTGGGCGTCGCTGCGGGCCACAGCCTGAAACTCCCCTTGGCTGAGAGCCACCAAGGCGCGCTCTACCGGCTCTCCTTGAATACTCAGCTCCAGATCCAGCTCCGCCATCCCCAAAATCACGGCGCCAGGGCCACTGATCTCCACCGCCTGAGGTTGCGCGCTCCAAATATCCAGAGAGGGATCTCCGATGATGTTGTACTCCTCCACAGCGTACTGCACGCTCCAGCTTTGAGGAGCGCGCTCATGGAAGAGCTGAAGCCCCAAATCGGTGATCGCGCCGATGCTGGTGAAGCGGCGCTCAGCAGGCCAGGGATAAGCAGCCATATGGGGATCATCATCCTTGAGTCGTAGGGCGGGGAGGAAGGCCGCCCAGACCGCCTTCTCGATCAGATCATCCTCATCCCAGAGAGAGTTGTTACTCGCAGCCCAGCTGGCGATCCCTCCACCAGGGGCCTTGAGCCAGGCCTCACTGAAGCAGTCTCCGTAGTCATTGTGTTGGAACTGCCCACATTGGCAGGCGTTGGTGATCACAAAGGGGTAGGCGCCTTTGTCCTCCAGGGTATAGAGGAAATCATTTCCGATGGGCACACAGCTCCAGCCATCATGACCACCATGCCCAGAGTAGTTGATGATGCTCTGTCCAGCGCGGATCCCATCCTGAGCGGTCGTGAGGGTCTCATCAAAACCCTGTTGGTCTAGGTAGGCGGTGGTGATGTTCATCCCCTCCTCCTCAAAGGCGGGGAGGCACCATTGATGTGTCTCACGCCCCAGGGCGGCATGATCGTCGCTGGCCACCCAAAGGCTGCTGCTATACCAGCTCTGGCTGGGATCACTGGGGCGCTCATAGGCCAAGGTCTTACGCACCACCTCAGCCAGCTCCTCGGCAGTCCCTACCGAGAAGCGTCCTACATGAAAGTCAGGGATCTGATCATCTGTAAAGCTCTCGTCAGGGGCGTCCATGGTAGCGTAATACATATCAGCAGCTTGGCTGTCCGCGTCCCAGAAGGGGAGGTGCTGTACATCACCTACGAGGTTGAGATAAGCGGGGGCGCCACGTGATCCGGGGGATTCGTAGAGAGCCCTCAGGGCGCCTTTGATCTCCTCCTTGCTGCTGCCGATTTCACTGGTGCGTAAGACGCTGACCTGAAAACCTTTACGGCGCTTCCACTCAACCAAGGGAGCCAAAGGCTCTAAGAAACCTTGACCACCATGATCGGGGACAACAAAGACATAGTGGATGGGTAGATCGGAGAGCCTGACACTGTCCGAGCCCCGCTTCTCAGGCTGAAGCCCCAGGAGCTGAGCTTGCACCTCCTCTCTGAGACCTGGGAGCAGGCGAGCTTGGAGCGCTCGACTGTACTCCAGGCGAGGGTTTTGGACCTTGAGTTCCACCTCAATATGGCGATAGAGCCACAGCTGATCGGAGCGAGGATCATAGCTCGCCGGGCGAAACTCAATGAGAGCATAGCGCACCCCACGAAAGATCTGCTCATCCAGGATACGCGCAGCTTCAGCTTCGCCCCAGCTGCGCTCATAAGCTTTGGGGTTAAAAGCAAAAGGTCCTGGAGGATCACACTTAAGTTGTGGTGGCTGCATCGGGATCAGGGGCCGCTCCAGCTCCAGCTCATAGGGCTCCATTCGCCGGGCACGCAGGCTGATCTTGCCTCCATGAGGGAGGGCAATACGACGACGAAAAACGGGAAGGGAGGGGGCTCCAGGGAGACCATACTGCCCACCACCCGTCAACTGGATCTCCTCAAATCCACCCAGATCAGTATCCTGCAGCTCTATCCAAACCCCCTCAAAGGAGGCTCTCAACTTAATGCGCTCAGCTCGACTTGAGAGGATCTTGACCTGGCTCCCCCGAGAGGGAGGATCTTTGCTGAATCCCTGCCATTGAGGGCTCGCAAAGATCGATAGGAGGAGGGGGAAAAGAGTGTTCAAGATCATAAGATCCACCACTATTTAAGACGAGCTATGCTAGGGAGGGCCCAAGAGCCTCAACAAGGGCTTTTTTTTGCACCTCTCTGTTTGGGTTTGATTTTTTTAAAAAAACTCTTGCGTTATTGAAAACTTTATTGAGAACCTCGCTCAGGTAGATCCTAGGCAGGGTCTACAAAATACTGGAGACCTGATAAAGGTCGGGGAGTGTAGGCATGACGACTTATTACTGGATGAGAGTCAAAATTCTTACAACTTGGGAGGATAGTGGGACACCTTACGCCAAGTTTAGGGTGTTAAGTAACGAGAAAGGGCCTTGTGGGGAGTGCAATGACAGCGCTCAGGATGAGTACGAGGCAATCACAGGGGACGACTGGACGTATCCCAACTATACCATCCAGTGGGATGATAAGGATTCCATGGATGCGGATGGGGATCATACAATGACAAGGACGGAGGCTTACAAGGGCTGTCTCCCCGTCACCATCAGCTATGCCTCAGGGAAGTTTACGATCTCTCAAACCGAGAAATCTCCAATTATGTTGGGATCAGGGGGAACTGAGGTCTCTTAGTCGCTCTCTGAGAGACTCTCCAAAAACGCAGCGAAAGCCTGTCCCAAGATCGTAGAAACTGGGAGCACGAATATTATCTCTTCCGATTGATCGACTCTTATAAGCCCAACCGTTACCCTTGATCGCCCGCATACTCTGCTCTCGCCCCCTGACCTCTGGTGTTTGAGTCCACTCATAGACATTTCCCATCATCCCCAAGATTCCATAGGGACTGGCTCCTTGGGGGAAGGCATCTACAGGGCTGGTGTAGGAATAGCCATCTTTATCACCCTCTAAGTTACAGCGTTTGGGATCAGGGAACTCTCCCCCCCAAGGGCTCTCTCGAGCATCTTCAACACCTCGTGCAGCCTTCTCCCACTCCATATGGCTGGGTGTAACTCTCAGCATAGGCGTTAGATTAAGCAGACTTAGGGCGAAACTGAAT
>CAYLJJ010000102.1:0-20729 GCA_964384025.1 uncultured Nannocystaceae bacterium | reverse complement strand
CTCCACGCTGGATGAGGGATCAGCAGAAGATCTCCCTACGCTGGATAAGGGATCAGTGGAGGAACTCTCCACGCTGGATGAGGGATCAACAGAAGATCTCCCTACGCTGGATAAGGGATCAATGGAGGAACTCTCCACGCTGGATGAGGGGTTAGCAGAAGATCTTCCTACGCGGGATGAAGCGCTCTCTGAGATGGATCAAGAACGGCTAGAGGATCTCCCCAGGCCCGATCTGGGCGCTGATGCTGCTTCGCCGCTCTGTCAACTCATCGATGGGCGCTGCGCTCGTTACCGCTTCATCGGTGGGGTGGTTCAGACGCAATGGAACAGAGAGGTGCAGAGTGAGCGCTTTCGCTTTAGGGCGATTCAGGCGCAGCGGATCAGAGAGGCAGAGAGTGAGCACTTTCGCTTTGGGATGTAGCTTCCTTTGGCTTTTTGGTTGTTTGGGGACTTCATCTTCTCAAGGCCTCGCGCTTTTGCCTGCTCCCACAAGAGGAGGAGTCTGATTATAAAACCCGCGCGAACTGGAGCAGCGCTGATCCTCCTGAGCTTGCGACACCTGCAGGGGGATGGTAAAGCCCCCCGATGGAACTTGGCCCCAATGTCACCCTCCTAGAGCAGAGAGATCGTCGCATCTACCTCATAGGAACCGCCCATATCTCTGAACGCAGCATCCAAGAGGTCCGTGAGACCATTGAGATGGTGCATCCTGACACGGTCTGTATTGAACTCTGCGCCACTCGCTTCCAAGCGATCCAAGATGAGGGTCGTCTAAGAAAGCTGAATATCTTCGAGGTGATTCGCCAAAAGAAGGTCCTCTTTGTCCTGGCAAACCTCGCTTTGAGTTCCTATCAACGACGCTTAGGGGAGAAGCTGGGAGTCAAGCCGGGGGCAGAGCAGATGGAGGCGGTTAAGGCCGCTGAGGAGCTGGGGGCTGAACTCGTCTTAGCAGATCGAGATATTCAAGCTACCCTCAAGCGCACCTGGCGCAACCTCTCCTTTTTCAACAAGCTCAAGGTGATGGGAGCCCTTACAGAGGCCAGCTTCAGCCGCCAGGAGATCAGCGAAGAGGATCTGGAGAAGCTCAAGGAGAAGGATGCGCTCTCAGAGATGATGGCGGAGTTCGCGCGGGTGATGCCTCAGGTCAAGGAGCCTCTCATCGATGAGCGAGACCGTTATCTGATGTCCGCCATTGAGGAGGCTCCGGGGGAGTGTATCGTCGCTGTGGTGGGCGCGGGGCATGTCGCAGGGATGCTTCAACATCAGGGAGAGCTGTGTGATCGTGAGGCCCTCTCCACCATCCCTCCTCCAGGTCGTTTGGGACGCATCATCAAATGGATCATCCCCGCGATCATCCTGGCAGCCTTCTACTTAGGTTATCAGGAACACTCAGAGACAGGGCTCAAAGAGCTGCTTTTGGCCTGGGTTCTACCCAACTCCATCGTAGCGGGGGTGATGAGCCTCATCGGAGGCGCCAAGCTTCTCTCTGCCCTCACGGCGGTGATCGCCTCTCCAATCACCTCTCTAAATCCCACCATCGGGGCGGGTATGGTGGTGGGCTTGGTAGAAGCTTGGCTTCGTAAACCCACGGTGGGAGACGCCGAGCGCCTCAATGAAGATATGATGAGCATCCGAGGGATCTACAGCAACCGCTTCTCTCGGGTTCTCTTGGTCGCTGCTCTAGCGACCTTGGGCTCTGCCCTGGGTGCCTGGATAGGTACCGCCTATGTCTTGGCTCTCCTTTAAAGCCCTCTTCAAAATAAAAAGAATCCTGCGACAGCGCCGACGCTGGACCGAAGAGAGGATATAGAAGCAAACAGGAGAATTGGAATGTTCAGCTTTGAGAGGCTCAAGGTATATCCATCCGCTTTAGAGTTCCTCAGCACAGCGAGAGAGTTGAGTGAGCAGCTCCCTAGAGGAAATTCTGGACTCAAAGAGCATTTTCAACGCGCCTCCATCTCTATTGTGCTCAATATCGCCGAGGGCTCTGGCAGCGCCAGCCCTGCAGAGAACGCCAGATATGTTGGCATCGCGCGTGCCTCAGCGGTGGAGAGCGCGGCGATCATCGACATCTGTCGCAGCCTCGAGCTTTTGGAGTTTGAGGCCCTCACCAGGGCTCGGGAAGAGCTGCTTTTGTTGGTGGAGATGCTGAGCAGGCACCGTCAAGAGCTACGCGCTCTGGTCTGAGAGTTAAGAGGAACTGGGGCGGCGTGAACATACTCCAGCCACATCACCAGTGGCCGGAGTCGGCGAAGCAGGTGACGCAGCCATAAGCTGTGGCATATGCTTTCTTGGCGCTGCCGCAGCATCTCCAAACATATTCCAAGTAATCCTGCTATCCTTATATAATTATTGGTGTTTAATGGACGCCTGTTCAGCAGAACAAACTCAGCGTAGAGATCGAGGAAAAGGAGCATGGGTCCCTGCTGATGTGCATGAACATGGACTGCTGAGGAGATTTTATCTCCGCTGCTACTCTCTAAGGGAGACTACTTTTCCCAGATTTTCGCTTGAATTTCTTTGATCCAGGGAGCTTGTACTGTGCTCATCGAATCTGCTTGGCCTTCAGTAGCTCTCGTACTCGGAGAGAGGGCTCCTCTAGGGCCAGCTCCTTACGGATAGAGCGCGCCCCTGGGCCGATCTCTCCCAGGGCGCGAGCGCAGCTCTCTCTGAGGAGCCGATCTTTGCTGCTCTGGCGGAAGATATTTGAGATCAGTGGGAGGTGCTTGTTTTGATAGCTGAGGGCCAGCACCCGTATCGATTTGCGGCGCAGGAGGGTGGGGAAGCTGCTCCCCTCTGCGAGACCCAAGAGGGCAGCCTCGCTCTCCTGAGAGGGTAGATGCAGCATCGAGGAGACTGCGCGGGACCTCAGCAAGAGGCTCTCTTTCTCATTCAGAGCCAAGCGGACTAGAAGCGGAGTCGCTTGAGGCCCCAAGCGAGCAAAGTGCTCAGGGCCTGGGACAAATTCATAGCCCGTAAACCAAGCCCGCAGCGTGTGTAGGATCTCCTTCTCTGAGAGCGGCGCTCTGGAGGGGAGGCGTTGAATCTCAGGGGGAGCTTCAAAGGCGGCAGAGACAGGGCCGCGCTGAGCCCAGGCGACACTGAGCAGCAAACAGGGGAGCAAACTCTTCATCTTCTCTCTCTCTGGATCATGAGATGTTTGTTATTGCAACGCGGGGTTGGCGCGCAGGACAAAGCCCTGATCATTGGAGACCTCCTTGGCTTCTGTACCCGCCGCCCAAAACATCAAGTTCTCAGCTCCCACCCCTGCGCACTCTCCATAGTCCAGGATCCCATCACCGTTACGATCACGGCTGTTGTCACACTCTGGAGTGTCTGAGAGTGGATCGAAGGCGGTGCCCTCCGCCTCTGTCGTATGAAAGAGCCCCAGATAGTGTCCCCCCTCATGAGCCATAGTCATCCCCAGCTGCTCCGGGTGGTGGCGAAAGTCGGTCATGGTCACCGCTACACCGCTGTGGCTGCTTCCGTGGAGCCCTGGAGGTCCAGGGATCCCTCCCGAGATGCCCAGGATGATATAGCCCGCACGACCACCGACGATCTCTTGCACCAGGAAGAAGTTGAGCGCCCGCTCTGGGTTACAGCCCAGCGCTCCCGCCTGGGAGGAGACCTCAAACATCTGACTCAACTCCGATGAGGGACCCTCTACATCCTCGATGATGGAGTAGCGGTCAGCGTCGGCGCTGGAGAGGTCGCAGTAGCTTAACTTTCCGAGGTTGATCTTGCGGCGTTGATAGATATTTTTGAGGGTTTGGATGGCGCTCTGAAAGTCGCTGTCGGAGCGAGCCTGTGCCGCGCTCAGACCGTTGACTCGAGCAAAGAAGAGGTTGACATCCAAGGCCCCCTCGCTGGGCTCTCCATCCCCAGTCTTGAGCACCGCCTGAACCTGGACGCGCTTCTGAGCACCATCCTTGATCAACTGAAACCTATATTGCCCTGCGCGCGGGGTGGAGCGGGGATTGGTGGGCACCATCTGGGTGATCTGATCTGCACCAGGATAGAACTGAAGGGCGCTGTTGAAAGGATCTTGGAAGTCGTAGAGGAGTTCTCCAGAGGGGCCGCTCATCCGACCGATGATCATCAGGTCTGCGCCGCTGCCCTCAGCGATGATGGCGAAGCCCTGGGTCCCTTCAGGGATTCTCAGGCTCATCTCCTGGCTCAACTCACCGCTCACTTGTACATCAGAGGCGATCTCCACCATATGCAACTCACTGCCTCCAGTTGAGGGGGTGGAGCAGTGCCCTGTAGAGGGGTTACAGCGCTGCCCCTCTTGACAGTCGCCATCTCCACGACAAGCCCCCACACAACCCTCCTCTCCACAGACATAGCCAGGACGGCAATCTAGATCGCGTTGGCAAACCACCAAACAGGGAGCACCTTCACACTCTTCGCTGCAGTAGCCATTGGGCCACTCCTCACCCTGAAGACAGCGCCCAGACTCACAATCGTCGTTCCCATTACAGAAAGCCCCTAGGGGGTTGGGTGCTCCAACTCCTTCGACGCAGTCTCCGCTCTGAGGCTCACAGTGCATCCCCTCACCACACTCCTCGTCGCTCTGGCACTTGGGCATACAGATCTTGATCGGCTGCTCTTGGCCCGATTGATCCTTGATGCTGGCCAGCTCTCGGCACTTATAACCCTCATCTGTACGACAGCCTGAGCCGCAGTCGCTCAGACAGACAGCGGCTCCATCCAGGGTGGCGCAGTGGCTGCCCGGCTCACAGCCCTCAAACTGGCTTCCGCATTGCCCTGAACAGTAGCCTCCTCGGAAAGCGATGCTCTTGAGGCAGAGGCCCCCATTACAGCTCCCGTTACTGGAGCAGGGGTCGCCGGTTATTCGCGCTCCCTTGGGGATACAGTCACCCGTAGCTTGATCACAGCGTTGGCCCGCCTCGCAGTCGGTGTTCACCTCACATCTAGGCAGACAGACTCCCACTTCAGCGCCATCTAGGTTGATTACCTCGGGGCGCAGGCTGCAGCGGTAATCCTCACGGCAATCCTCGTTACCGTTGCCTGTCAAGCAGCCATCTAAGCAGTAGAAAGCTTGATCTCCGAGCTGATCACAGATCGATTGGTCGTCACAATCCCAGGGGCCTCCACCGCACTCAGCCGAACAGTAACCCTCAGGCATCTTGAGGCAGACAGGGCTGCCCTCCTCGACCTCATCACAATCTTCAAGCTCTTCGCAGGCGGCCCCCACCGTACCGGGATCAGCCTTGCCTCCACTGACGCTCTTACAGCCACTGAAGATCAAGAGCAAAAGCAGCAGGATCGCGTTCTTCTCAGGAGACATTTTAAAGCACCTCAAACTCAGGAGCACTTATGCTAACTGAAGGGCTTAAGCGACTGCACCTCCTCTGGGATTCCTCAACCGAACTGTCCCCCTCATTTTCTTTAGACGAAGATTCCTTGGACCATGACGATCAAGCCCCTGCTGACGCCCACCACAGCAGGGCCAATCAGCTTCCCACCAAACATAAAAATGAGTAAAATCAACACCATGCTATATTGTTGCAGATTACGCAGGAGCCCCTCCATGCTGGGAGGGAGCAGGGTCCCAAGCACAGTAAAGCCATCCAAAGGGGGGATCGGGAGCAGGTTAAAGAGGGCCAAGAAGATGTTGGCGAAGACCATCATCTGAGCCAACTGAAAGAGGGGTTCGATCAAACCTCTGTCAAGAGGCAGATGCTGGATGCCCACTAAGAGGAAAGCGGAGATCAGGGCAAGGATCAAGTTGCTGACTGGCCCCGCAACGGTGATCAGAAAGGAGGCTCGTCGGATGCTGTACTCCCGACGCACCCGTGAGGGGTTGACTGGGGTAGCTGCCCAGCCGATAAGGAAGCCGCTGAAGGCGCCCATCAACGGGATGAGCAGGGCACCAAAGGGATGGGCCTGGATGATCACCATAGGATTGAGAGTGAGGCGACCCGCTTCACCGGGAGTTGGATCTCCCAGGCGGTCAGCCATAAACGCATGAGCGAACTCATGGACAGTGAGAGAGATGATGATCGCCAAAAAGGAGACCATCACTGAGCGAATATCGACGCCGTTCATCTTGCCTCTGAGAGCTTGAGTTTCTGGGGATATATCTGATCCTCGCTCTAAAGGGCGAGATGCTTTGCTCCTGAGCCCTATTCCTCAGCCCTCTAGACGCAGAGGAGGCGCCTGGATACTCTCCCGCCATGCGCGCCTCCTCTCTCCTCCTTTTGTTGTTCTTGGCCTGCTCGGAGCCCTCCAGCTCCAATCAAGGGGAGGAGCAAACGCCTCAGGATCAGGGCTCAAGGCCGCTGGATATAGAAGCCATCCCGGATCAGAGCCTCCCGCTGGATCTCTCTCAAGATGCTGCTCCTCTTCCCCAAGATCTGGAACTCAGGTTTGATCAGGAGGAGCCCTTAGATCTCCCTGAACTCCTCTCTCCCTGTGCTGACGGTCTGGACAATGATGAGGATGGTCTCATCGACTTCCCAGAGGACCCTGGTTGTGACTCTCTCGAGGATCTCGACGAGAGAGATGAGGAGGGCGTCTGTGGCCCTGAGCATGAGGCTCAGGATATCAGTGCTCTAAGCCGAGTGGAGGCCTCCACGGTGGGGCTGCCTGCGCTCTTTGATGCCTGCCGCGTCAACCACGCCCCAGAGATCATCTTTCGTTACACCTTAACCCAGCCGGTGGCTCGTCTGCATATCGACACCGCGGGCAGTGACTTTGACACCCTGCTCTCACTGCGCAGCGACTGCGCTGAGGCCGCCTCAGAGCTGATCTGCAACGATGACGCTTCAGCGGTGACGCGGAGCAGCGCTCTGGATCTAGAGGAGCCCGCCTTGATGGAGTATTTCATCATCGTGGATGGCTTCCTGGAGGAGGCTGGGCAGGTTCAGCTTCAGATCCGCGCGGAGCTTCCCGACGCTGCGCCCTGCCCTGGAGAGGAGGCCCCCGCCTCCCTGAGCTGTGCTCCTGGGCGAGGGTGTCAAGAGGGCCTCTGTCAGCCTCTAGCCTGTGCTGATGGAGAGGACAATGATGGAGATGGCTTCATCGATCTGATGGATCCGGGCTGTGAGGCCTTAGCTGACGTTGATGAGGTTGATCCTGAGCAGCCTCCCGAGTGCGCTGATGGGGAGGACAATGACCGTGACGGTCGCGCGGACTACCCTGATGATCTGGATTGCAGCGCAGCGGGTGACCCAGAAGAGCGCCCTCGCCCGGTCTGTAGTGACGGCTTGGACAACGACGGGGATGGCCTTATCGACTTCCCCCAGGATCCAGGCTGCTTGAGCCCTGAGGGAGAAAATGAGTTTGATCTGGAGGCATGCCGCAACGCTCAAGATGATGATGAGGATGGCCTCATTGACTACCCTCATGATCCCGGATGCTTAAACCCCTTGGATGTGGACGAACAGGATCCAGAGCCTCTCCCCGCCTGTGCTGATGGTCTAGATAACGATGAGGATGGCCTCATCGACTACCCCGATGATCGAGAGAGTTGTCTCTTTAGTGGGGATGAGACAGAGGGGGATCCCTGTGAGGCGGAGGTGTTAGAGATCAGCGGCCTTCATCAGGTGAGGGGCAACAACACAGAGGCTCAAAATGAGCTGCATGGCGCCTGTGTGCCTCACTCTGGACCAGAGGCGCGGCTCCTCTGGAGGGTTGAGGAGGAGCGCCCCCTGCGCGCCTTAGAGCTGAACGCTTCACGCAGCCGGATCACCACTGTGATCCACAGCTATGAGGGCTGTGGAGGGCCGCTTTTGAGCTGTGGGGAGAGAACACAGCGCCTTGAGGGTCCCTTTGCTCCTGGAGAAGCGCTCTTTATAGTTGTTGATGGCCGCAGTGCCACCGCCATTGGAGTTTGGCAGCTCCTCATCAATGCTCGCGTCGATGAGGGGGGGCTCTGTGAGGGGGGGCCGCCCTGGAGCTGCGCTGAGGGGATGCTCTGTCGGGTCGCTGAGGATGACCATGAGCGTTGCCGTAAGACCGCTTGCGCTGATGGCTTGGACAATGACGGGGATGGCCTCATCGATCATCCTCAAGAGCCCGGCTGCGAGCGCCCCAGCGATGATGATGAGCTGGATCCTCCTGAGCGCCCCGCCTGCTCTGATGGCCTGGACAACGACGGAGATGGCCTCATCGACTTCCTTGAGGAGCCTCGCTGTGAGAGCGCAGCGGATCCCTCTGAGGGACCTGAGTGCAGCGATGGAGTGGATAACGATGGGGATGGCAGGCTGGACTTTGATCGCGACGGAGATGGTCAGCCCGATCGAGGAGATGATGAGGGCTGCGCCTGCCTCGACGATGAGCTGGAGAGCGTTGAACCAGAGTGTGATGATCATTGTGACAACGACGCTGACGGCCTCATTGACCTGATGGATCCAGGCTGTGAGGGGGACCCTCTGGGTGTGCGAGAAGCCAACCTGCCTCACTGTGAAGATCGTCAGGACAATGATGGGGATGGCCTGATCGACTACCCTGCCGATCCAGGCTGCGACTACCCCCACGATCCCTTGGAGGATAACCCTGAACATCCTCCTGCCTGCTGGGATGGCCTGGACAATGATGAGGATGGCCTGATTGATTTTGGAGAGGATCCAGAGTGTCGAGCGGCCTCTAGCCTTTACGAAGAGGGCCCCTGCGCAGGAGAGATTCCCGCTCTACCTGAAGAGCAGCCCATCTTGGGGAGCACCTTTGGCGCTCGAAATGAGCATGAGGGGAGCTGCTCTGTGGGCCAAGCCCCTGAGCGCGTCTACCGTTTGGAGATCCCCTACCCCGCCCGGCTTCACATCTGGACGGAGCAGAGCTATAACACCCTCCTCTACGCACGTCAGCGCTGTGAGCCCCTCCTGCCCTGCCCTCCCGAGGCGGAGAGCTGCCAGGAGAGCTTCAGCGAGATCGACTGCAATGACAACTCGGGGGGGCGTTGGGAGAGTCGCCTCGAGTTTGAGTGGCTCGGTGGCCCTTTCTACCTCTTTGTGGATGGCTTTGGCGCTTCAAGGGGGGCGTTTCAGCTTCAGGTCGAGGCGATCTATCCAGAGGGGGGGGCCTGCGGACCCGATCTCAGCCTCTTTGCTCGTTGTGAAGAGGGGCAGCGATGTTTGCCAGATGAGAACGCTGGATATCCCAGATGTCAGGAGCCTTGATGAAAGGTCCAAGAAAATATATCGCCATCGCTGGGAACATCGGCGCCGGAAAATCTACGCTGACCCAGTTTCTACACGCTCGTTTTAACCTCGCTCCATTTTATGAGCCCAATGAGGAGAACCCCTTCCTCAAGCTTTTCTACTCCGATATGAAACGCTGGGCCTTCCACAGCCAGCTCTTCTTCCTGACTCACAAGTTCAGGCTACATCAGGAGCTGCTGAAGCACCCAGGAGCGATCGTCCAGGATCGAACCATCTACGAGGATGCGGAGATCTTCGCTGAGAACCTCTTCCGAAGCAAGCTGATGACTAAGGAGGAGTACGCCACCTATCGCTCCCTCTACGAGGCGATCATCCGCAGCCTCAGACCTCCAGATTTGATGATCTATCTTCAAGCCAGCGTGGGCACGCTGCGGCGAAGGATCAAGCACCGAGGGCGGCCCGAGGAGCAGGAGTTGCCCATCCAATATATCCGCCAACTTCAGGATCTCTATGAGGCTTGGTTCCAGCGCTATGACCGCTCACCCACCCTCATCATTCCTGTGGATCGTCTAGATTATGTTCACAATCAAAACGCTCAGGATGAGCTCATAGAGAGCATCAAGGCCTACCTCTAAGGGCTCTATTGGCTCACTCCCAGGATTGAGTGCATGATTGAATCATGCTGAGAACCATGATCCCTCTCCTGCTCTTGAGTTCAGCTCAGGCTCTCCCCTCGGTTCAATCCAGCCAAGGCTCCGATGATGACGCTCAGCTTGAGTTGCAGCTCTTGGATCAGGTGCTTGTGGGGGACAGCCGCAGCTTCTGTGAGCTGCGGATCCAGATCTCAGGAAGGGATGTTGAGTTCAGCGCAGGGGATGAGGTCTTTCTCTGGCTCTATGAAGACGATCTCATGGGAGATGATGAGCTTTGGTCCAGTCGCTTTAGCATCAGCGGTGAGGAGCTACAGGCGCAGTGGGTGGATCGTGTTCTGGATTGCGCTGCCTCCTTTGGGAGCGACATTGGGGGCAGTATGGAGCTCTACGCTGAAGCGCGGGTGGAGAAAGATGAGTGTGGCACTTGGTGCAGCTATGACCGCCCTGAGACGGGCAACCTAAGCTTGGAGGAGATCGATGATGATTCAGCTGAAGAGGATGATCGGGTTGAGCTGGCTACACCGCTGAGACCTGGAGTCCTTGGAGATCGCATCGCCCGAGACTTTGACTGGTTTCAGCTCCAGCTGGCTGCTCCAGGCCGGGTCCTGCTGAGGGTCCTACATCACGACGCTCTGGGGCGCATCAACGCCAAACTCTACGATGGGGCTCGCCCCATCGCCGAGGGTGCTTTAAATGCAGGAGAGACGCTCCTGGAGAGCGCCGCGCTGGCTCCAGGTACCTATGGCTTGCGGCTGGAGCCCAGCGGCCAGGACTTCAACTTCTACGATCTCTCCCTTGAGTTCAGCGAAGAGGGCTGCCTCCCTGGCGACACAGAGCGAGAGGAGTGTGGGCGCTGTGGCTATCGAGAGCGGCGCTGCGAGGGTTCCGATTGGGGGCCTCTTTCTGACTGTCTCCAACAGGGACCTTGCGAAGCTGGAGAGGAGCGTGAGCGGCCCTGTGGACGCTGTGGATGGCTGCTTCGGAGCTGCACTCAGGGCTGTGAATGGCAGGACTCAGAGTGCCAGGATGAGGGCCTCTGCGATCCGGGGAGTTTTCGGGAAGAGCCCTGCCCAGGGGGGCTACGGCAGCTGCGCTGTAACGCAGAGTGTGATTGGCAACAGGGAGCCTGCGAAGCTCAGGACTGCGGGCCAGATGAGGAGCGTTCTTGCTACTCCGGGCTCCCTGAGACCCTTGATGTGGGCCTCTGCCGAGAGGGCAGACAGCGCTGTGAGCGGGGGCTTTGGGCTCCTTGTCAGGGGGAGAGGCTTCCTGATCGAGAGTGGTGTGGAGGTGGTGGAGATGAAGACTGCGATGGTCTCAGCGATGAAGAGGATCCTGACTGCGAAGGCCCTGCCGACTTGGGGGATCCCTGCGCAGAAGATCTGGAGTGTGGTGAGATGAGCTGCCTGAGCAATTTGCCGGGGGGGCTCTGCACTTTTAGCCCTTGCAGCTCCTGTCCTCCGGGGGCGATCTGTAGCCAATATGAAGGGCAGCTCCTCTGTCTACCCCGCTGTGGAATCAACAGTGACTGTCGCGCTGCCTACCTCTGCGCTCCTCTACCTGAGGGGGGCTTAGGCTGTCTCCCCCGTTGCCAAGAGGATCGCGACTGTGAGGAACCTGATCAGCGCTGTCAAAGCGATGGTCTCTGTGGGTTACCTGCTCCTGACTTTGGGGTTCAGGCGCCTGATATATGGATCAGAGATGAGGGAGGAGCCCCTGACGATTCGGGAGCGTTGCAGACCGCAGATCAGGGGATTTGGCCGGAGACTCTACCGCCTCCCTCTCCGAGGCCTTGGGACCAGGGAAGCTCTTCAAAAGATGTTGAATCTCCAGAGGAGCCCCTTGAGGGGCAGCCGGTGGGCTGCATCCAGGGCAAACATCTGCAAGACCACATACTCCTGCTCTTTCTTCCTCTATTGTTCCTCAGAAGGAGAGCCGTTTGACAAAGGGCCGAGAGCGCTCTAATCTGGCCAAGCTCTTTGGGGGCGAGTTGGTTTTCGACAAGGATAAGAGAGGTCTGATTGCATGCCGCGGTTCCCGGTCGCCGCGTTAAAAAGGCTGGAAGGCATTAACTGCCAACGATGATATGGAAATCGCTCTGGCTGCTTAGGTCTGGAGTCGTCCTGCCGGTCTTCGCCCAAGGGGCTGAACGGGGCGTCATTTATTGGGCTAGCCAAGGGGAGTTGCTCGGCGCGACCCAAGGCGAAATTTAGGTCGGGATCCCCTGAAACGGAGCCTGCTCATGGGCGCTGGATCGGGTAAATTAAATCATGAGATAAGCATGTAGATGTCAGCGCTGATCTATTTTTGGACCCGGGTTCGACCCCCGGCGCCTCCATTTTTTCCTTTTTATTACAGGCGTTTACAAGCCCGTTTTTCTCTGGGGGAACGTTATTCGGATATCGTTTCCCACAATCTCCATCCCCACCCAACAAAGAAAATCGCCGGATCTCCTCAGCTTCATCAACCGCTGGGGAAACGTTATTCGGATATCGTTTCCCGAGGCTCCCCGCCAAATCCGGCGATGAGACCTGCCCAATATAATGCTGGCGAGCGGTCTGCCCCCGGTCCGCGTGTCCCAGCAAGGCCGCGATTTCAGCGCCAGCCTGATGAGCGAGGGCGCTCATCAGGCTGGCGTAAGTCCCTCAGAGCCCATGAGCACAGATCACCCTGACCTCTGCGCTCAAGCAGATCCGCTGAACCAGATGGTTCAGTCAGCGGCGATCAAAGGCCGCCCCAGGGTTGTGCTTAGAGGGGAAGAGGAGGGCTTCAGCGTCGCGGCCTGTGGAGAGCTGGATGAGATCTTCGATGAGGAGGCTGGGCAGCTCCACCGCCCTGCGGCTCGCGGCGGTCTTCACATCCCAGCCATCAGCGATCTCTCCGAGATCCTCGCTTCCTCGAATCCAGAGCTTGTTGAGCGAGAGATCCATATCAGCTACCCGCAGATGACGCAGCTCTCCTGAGCGCAGCCTACAGAGCAGAGGGAGACAGGCGGCGACTCTGCGGCTGGGATCATTTTGGGCCAAGGCGGTCTTGAGATAGGCCCTGACTTCCTCCACGTTGCGGAGCTGAGGCTTTCCTCGCCCGCGTAGGTGTCGCGCCCGTTTCCCCATCCAGGGCTTCTCGCTGGGATCGATGAGCGGGGCGGGGTTTCCCCGTCCGAGGCGACTGGTGGTTTTGCCGCCCCCACGATCAAAGGCTCCGTCTACCATGGTGGATCAGCACCCATTTTGGGGAGCTGGTATGTAGCTGCAGCCATCGTGCTGGTTATGCCCGGCATGGCGCGGGTCAAAGAGTGGGCCTACGCGGGCGTCATAATTTGCCATGAGCGGTGGGCTGATCTCTTACCTCGCGGTGGGTGACGCCTTGGCCCACAGCGCGTCCGTCGTCGGCTTCGCGGTGCTGACTGTCGCATCCTATCTGCTGCGTCCCGCATCTCGTCGGTGTGCTTGATCCCCTCTCATGCATCGGAGTGCCCACTATGAAGATCCTCGCGTTTGGTGCCAGCAGCAGCCGTCAGTCCATCAACAAACAACTCGCCACCTACGCGGCGAGCCTCGTGGCGAACGCCAAAGTGGAGGTCTTGGACCTCAACGACTACGAGATGCCTATCTACAGCGCCGATCGTGAGGCCGAGGGCGGCATCCCTGAGCGGGTCCAGGCGTTCTTGGCCAAGCTCGGCGCGGCCGACGCGATCATCATCTCGTTTGCCGAGCACAACGGCAGCTACAGCGCGGCCTATAAGAACATCTATGACTGGTGCTCCCGCGCCGAAAAGAAGGTGTTTCAGGGCAAGCCGGCGGTTTGGTTGGCCACGTCTCCGGGGCCCCACGGTGCCAGCAACGTGCTCGCCACAGCAGTGATGTCGGCGCTCTACTTCGGCGCTGATCTTCGCGCCAGCCTGTCGATCCCCAGCTTCTACCAGAACTTCGACGGGGCCACTGGCCAACTTACAAACGCCGATTTGCAAGCTCAACTCGCCGAGGCCATAGGCCGTCTGAGCTGAAGCCCCTTGGCTGCGTCCCCCCCTGGCCACCCTCATCTTGTCCATCTCAAACAAGCAGTTCATCGCCCAAGATAAAGGTCATCATTGCCAATAATGTTTAAATCTGTTTTTCCCCACCCCACTGGCTCCAGCTTTAGCAGTTGAAGAGGAGCCGCCTCGCCCTTTCGATCGAGCTACTCAGGCAGGCAATTCGGGGATCTTCGGCAAGCCGAGGCTCACGCAGGCTCGAGCTGGATGAACACGACAGGGCGCCGGCTTGAGCTCCTTGAACCTCAAACATCTGTCCAAGCGTTGCGGGCTGGCAGAACGAAGCCCCAAATACTCGATTGGGTTTCTTCGGAGAGTCGCCTGAAGGGATTTCACCTCCAGGCGACTCTCCGTTTCTTGGCACCTATTAATATTTTGGACGGTGAAAATTCCGCTCGGCGCGGGAGAATATCTATTTTTCGGATGCTGACTGTGGAAAAAATTTTGGAATATCAAGCGTACACGTATACTTTCTGGGGGTTGCTTGAATTTCATACCCACAGACATTCCAGTTGTCGAAGGGCCTAGCCCATATCGCTTGTCAATACGGGTTTTGCTCCTATGATTGCTAAATTAACGCTGAATTTTACCATTGAAACTCCAGTAAAACCATGTGAAGGCTTTCAACCGGTTTCCCAGGAAACAATGGCTATTCTGACCATGTAATTCACAATACTACAGGTTTAAAGACATATCGATCCAATGTTTTCTAATTTCATGTGTAGATAAAACAGAAAAGGTTAAAAATTCCTCTTTGGAGGAGCGAAGGGCTGTGATTTTTACCCCATGTGAAACTTTCACCAATGTGCGAACTTGTGTTGGAGTGTTTCGCTATCCCGTGATAAACATATATTGTTGCGCTGGATCCAAGGCGATTGCATATAACAGAAGAAGAGAAATGCCTCGGAATAAAAATAGACCCAATCTTACAGAAGCCCAGAAACTCTCTTCTATGCCTCAATATGCAGAGTGGCTAACTCAATCTGAACGTTATAGCACTGTATTCTTTAAGAAGGTCATGCATAAACGTGAGAATGCACATTTATTAGCGATTGATCGATTGGTAGCAAAGTTTGAATCTCAACGAACACAAAGAATACCGCTGCTATATGCTATATCTCGCGCCTGTTGTACTTGGCTTGAGCATAAACATGGGAGAAAGAGTGTACGTAGGACCGCGGTAATGCGCCTCATCAAAACAGCCCTGTATGAGCTTGAAGATCTGGGGTTTGAGAGACCTGGCATATCCAACACAGCCAAGAGTTGGGCAGAGATAGATCAATATCTTAAATCAGGCTTACTGAGGTCTAAGTTTCGTAGAGCCATGGATGCACAAAAGCGCAGGATACAAAACAGCCAGGATCTGATGTCAAGGAGATTCAGACCATCTCCACCACCTTCACCAAGCTCTCGACTTCGTAGCGCTGTAAGGATAGTCCAACTTAAACATGACCTGATCTGATCAGGAGGGCATGCTAAAGGCCTCGAGGCAGAATTTCGAAGAGAGAGGCTCCCTCTGACTGGACCAGAGAGCACTCCATTACACGATCCACGCAAGAGCCACAAGAATGTTCATCTCTTGGGTGGGCAGGGACTTAAAGGTCAGAGACCCGAAGAAAATTATCAGACTGCAGCTGAACGTTTGCTTTTTGACGCGGGCGCCGAGACAATCAAGGCTAACGATGGGGCGAGCATGAATGTTTGGTATTTCGATGATGAAGATCGCTTTATACATCAGGTATTGATCGAAAACGGCAAACTCATGGTGCGTGATGAAGATGGCGTCCCTCAAATCTTAACGACTGTGGGTTCACCTAAAGGTTATGATATAACAGGGTATATATATGCTGCTGACATTGATGGAAATATATATGCTGCGACCGATAAACATTCAGGAAATCTGCAACTCAGACATTCGAGCTTTTTAGGCGGTAAACCTGTATTGTCTGCAGGATTGATTTGGGTTAGCAATGGTGATCTTATATTCATTGACAACAGCAGCGGACATTACAAGCCTCCAGAGAGCAACCTCTATCGCCTAATCTCAATTATGTCAAGTTCTGGTGTTGATATGTCCAGAGCCCGTGTCGAACCATTTGGAAGTGGACAGAAGCTACCAGTAAACATCTATTTAAAGACGGGAAAACTAGGGACAAGATCTTCGACATGGACAGACGGTGTATTTGTAGGTGGAAGACTCGATGGATATAATTATAAAATTGGAATGATTAATGGGGATTTCGTACTGGGTCATGCTAGAAGTGCCAACTCATATGACTTCTCTGCCTACTCTCCAACTTCAGTCGGACAATATAAATTAAGACATTATTTAAACTCTACAAAGACCATGTTCAGCGATGTGAATGTTCGAGTAGTCGATGCGAGCGGTCACTTCATCGTATCCAAATGACTGTGAAGATCCTGGGACGAATTCAAAATTGATTCGATAATCAAGTATTCATCGAGAGATTTTCGACGCCTTCCTCCAGCTCATCTGACCCGCCTCGTGTTTCGCCTGCTCTGAGCCCCCCCGCCCAGGGCTCTATCCCCTCTGGAGTGGGTAGAGCCCCACAGCGCCATCTACTATCTCGGCCTGAAGGCTCAAGGCCCGAGCACCGCTGCGGCGCATGCACTCCAGCTCGATTGAGTCTCCTGATACCTGAGCATTTTGGGCGGTGAAAATTCCGCTCGACGCGGGGAGGGGGGAGATCTATCTTCGAGGAGCTGACGGTGGAGAGATTTTGGAACATCAAGCGTACATACATACTTTCTGGGGGTTGCTTGAATTTCCTATCCCCCTTCTTATCGTCGCAGAGTTTGACCCCGATGCACGCGTACCCTCGATCCATATGGAGGGCCCGTGACTATCAGCCTCACCTTGGCACTCGCCGCCGCCGTGGGCGCTCTGCTCCTCGCTATCGCGCCGCGCCTCAAGCTGCCGTCCATCGCGTTACTGCTCGGCGGCGGCATCGTGCTCGGGCCGGAGGGGCTTGGGATCGTTCAGCCCGAGACCCTCGGTCCAGGGTTGCGCACGATTGTGCAGTTGGCCGTGGCCATCATCCTGTTCGAGGGCGGGCTCACTCTGGATCTCAGCGGCTACCGTAAGGCGTCGAAGACGATCATCCGTCTGTTGACCGTGGGCGTTGCCGTCACCTGGTTCGGCAGCACGCTCGCTCTATGGATCGTGCTGGATCTCCCTCCTGTCGTGGCGCTACTCGGCGGCAGCCTCGTCATCGTGACGGGTCCCACCGTCGTCTCGCCGCTCCTGCGGCGCCTCGGCGTCCGTGATCGCCTCTACCATGTGCTCTACTGGGAGGGTGTCCTCATCGACGCGGTGGGCGTATTTGTTGCCATCCTCTGCTTCGAGTGGGTCACCGCTGGCGGCTTCAGCGGCTACCTCGGCGCCGTAGGCACCTTTGGCCTGCGGCTCATCTTTGGCCTGCTCGTCGGCGGCCTCGTCGGCCTCGGGCTCGATAAGCTGCTGCGTTCCGAGATTTTGCCGCGCGATCAGATCAACATCGTGGTGCTCACCGTCGCGCTTTTGCTATTCGGCGCCTGCGATATGGTGCTGCACGAGTCAGGGATTCTTGCGGTGATCATCGCTGGCCTCGTGCTTGGCGTCCGCAAGCCGCCACAACTTAAATCGATCAAGCGTTTTAAGCTCGAACTCACTGAGCTGTCCATCGGCCTGCTCTTCATCCTACTCAGTGCCCGGCTTGAACTGCAGCGCTTTTGGGACCTCAGGGTGGAGCTGGCCATCCTGTTGATCGTCGTGATGTTCCTACTCCGCCCTATCAGCGTGCTGTTGGCCACGCGCAGTCAGGACTTCGACTGGCGAGATCGGGTCTTCATGTCTTGGCTTGCTCCCCGAGGCATCGTTGCCGCCTCCATGTCATCACTGGTCGCGCTCGAGTTGGGCCGGGAGGGGATCGAGGGCTCCGTGGCCATTGAGACATTCACGTTCGCGGTGATCGGCGCCACTGTCGTCGTGCAGGGCCTGACCGCGCCGCTGCTGGTACGCTGGCTCCGGCTTGAGAAGCCGCCCCGTGACGCTTGGTTGATCCTCGGCGAGGCCTCGTTGGCGTTGGAGATCGGCCACGTCTTGAGCCGTGCGGGCGCCGAGGCCGTCGTGGTCGGCTCCGATCTGGATCCAGACTGTCAATCTTGCGGGTCGGGTATGGCGATCCTCCAGGGTGATCCGCTCGATCCCGATCTCATCTCGCACCCCGCGCTGGGGCATGTCGGTTGGTTGCTGTCAGTGTCGTCCAACGCTCAGCTCAACCGCCTTGTGTGCCGACACTGGGGTCGTGCGTTGCCGAGCGGTCACATCTTCCGATGGTCGGACGAAAAGACGGCGACGCAGGCGAACAAGAGCAAACATGGACAGCCCGTGTGGACACATCTCCCGTCGCCGGCGGAGATGGCTCACGGGCTTGAGGCCGCCGCCGCTCGTTTCGCGATCCTTCCAGCTACCGAGGCGGTGCATCTCGGCTGTGATGATCAACTGCTCTTTACCACACGGGGATCTGATGTATCCATGGATGGTGCTTGGTTGGGTGAAAAGGGGACCTGCGCGATAGTGCTGCGTGCGCCGGTGCCACACCTCGCGGGCTTGATCCAGGGTGCTCACGCGTTCGAGGAGGGGATCTCCTTCGAAGCAGCGTTGCTGAAGTTGCTTGAAGATGCTCGTGGGGTTTTCGACGGCGTGAATGTCAAAGCGAAGCTTGAGGAGATTGTGGCGCGCAAGGCCCTCATAAACTCGGTTGTTGTGGGCGAGGGGATTGTCATCCCCCATGCCTACTGCGAAGGGCTCAAGCACCCCCAAGCCTGGATCGGGACGATGCCCAGTAAGATCCAGGGGGTGAAAGCAGATGTGCGCCTGATCTTCCTCGTACTGTCGCCCAAGCACGCCGCCGAGGCTCACCTGCAGAGTCTCGCTGCGCTCGCTCACCTCGGCAGCGACGAGGCCCTCATCAAACGGCTGACCACCGCCACGACGCCCGATGAGATCCTGCGTTTAATCCGTGCCCGAGAGTAGCTCGTGGATCCCTTGATGTGGGAGGAGGACCCAGCGACGACAAGGTTCTCTCTCGAACGACGACAGGAGGTATCCGTGGAACCACGCATTTCTATCATCACCCTTGGGGTCAGTGACCTGAAGCGATCCACCTACTTCTACAAAGAGGGGCTCGGGCTTCCAACATCAGCGAAGAAAGACGCTGTGATCGTCTTCTTCAAGACCTCTGGAGCCTGCCTGGCTCTCTACCCTTTCGACAAACTGGCCGAAGATGTCTCACTCGACATACCCAGGGAGCGATCTCCCTTTCCGGGAATCACCCTCGCCCACAACACCCGGACTAAGGAAGAAGTCGATCTCCTTCTCTCTCGGGCGGAGGCAGCCGGAGGGACCATCAAGAAACCGGCTCAAGACACTTTCTGGGGAGGGTACAGCGGTTACTTCGCCGATCTGGATGGATACCTCTGGGAGGTTGCCTACGCGGACTCCTGGACATTCAACGACGACGGGAGTCTGGTGATCGAGTAGCAGGGCTTCTATCAAGGACCCCGGCGGAGAAATAGCTCCCTCTCTGAGTCTGCATCGAATAGCGCTACTCTTGTTGAGGATAGCGATGCTATTCCAGCAGCAGGTTCGCCTCTAAACGTTCCTGACCGTCCAAAATAACGAAAAGTAGCGCCCAGCCTCCAAGGCCAGATTCTTGATCCGACCCTCCTGCGTTGTAGAGCAGATCAGCTCACTGTTGGGATCTTCACAGCGCTCCCTAGTCGCCATCGCCAAGCCAAAGTGAGCGCCCTGGACATCCAAGCTGACAAGGGCAGGCTCTGAGAGATCAAAGTAGGCCAAACTGGAGCCTCCCAGGGGGAAATCACAGTCCTGGACAATCCTCACCCTGCCTACAGACCCCCGTAAACTTACAGCGACCTTGGATGCACTCTGCAGAGGATACACAGTCCTCATCCCGAAGGCAGCTGAAGCAACGCCCCGCGTCACAGTAAGGGCGAGCCTCGGGTCAACTTCCATCGTTAACGCAGGGGGCGTCAAGGAGGCAGGCCCCGAGCAGAGTGCAGTTCTGAGCATCCGGGCAGGGCTGTTGAGGATCACACTCAGCGGGCACACGCGCTTCACAGATACGGTTGATGCAGACATCGGGACAGTCACTGTGCAGCTCACAGTCTGGGTTAATGCAACGCCCCGCCTCACAGGCACGGATGCCGAGGCAGTCAGTATCTGTCACGCACTCCTCTTGGCAGATCTGAGCGCCAAAGCAATCTGCGATGTTGATGCAGGGAGGACGACAGCCATCAAGAGTGCAGAGACTGCCCTCTAGGCAGTCTCCCTCTCCCTCACACTGAGCGGGCAGGCTGCTCATCCTGATCTCAAGAGGCCCTGCCAAAAGCCCATGGCTGACCACGACAAACCACACCCCCGCCTCCAGGCGTAGCTCCAGGCCCAGGCTGCTGCAGATCTCCCCTCACACTCTCGTCGTAGAGAGAAGCTGGCATCGGGGCGGTCTGGGGCCTCCAAGCGAACATGACTCTCCTCATTCAGTTCAAAGCGCAGCACCTCATCTGTCAAGCGATTGAAGGCGCAGGAGGTCCCAAAGCGCACCAGGACGGGATGCTCCAAGAAGCGCACGGACTATTCCTCGCTCAACTCGACCGCGTTGGCGCAGGCTTGGGCGGCGGCTCCTCGCTGGCCCCAATGTTGATATAAAGGAGGAGGTCCATCTCCTGATCAGCCCTCGCGCGAATATATACGGAGGCTCAATATGCGTTTTGAGGTCGTGAAACCAAAGTTTCTATGAGCGAATGCAATACCGCTTTTCCACGCTTTCTTGCATTATGCTGAGTCCGCCGGATTTGGTGGTTCGGCCTCTATTACCTGAACTTATGTAGAGC
>CAYLJJ010000101.1:0-20798 GCA_964384025.1 uncultured Nannocystaceae bacterium | reverse complement strand
TCAGCAGGCCCCGCCATCTTCAGTTGAGCTGTGGCTGGGAGAGCCAGGAGCAGTACAAAGAGAGTAGGGAGAGATTGCATCGCTTCAAGAGTCCTTTCGGAAAAGAGCCTGGGCCTCTATCGGATGGAGTTTAGAGAAGATCCACCTCCACCAAAGCTTCTTTCGAAAAGAGGAGCCCTTAAAGGAATAGAGGCTCAGGAAATCTTCTAGAAATCAAAGAGATAAGAAAAATTCCAAAAAAACGAGACCTTTTCATTCCAGAAGGGTTTAAGCCCAGTGAAGCAGATAACGAAGAGACCTCAACCTTCACAAGGAGCAACAAATGCCTTTACGTCACCTCAGCTGGATCCTTGTAGCTTTTGCCCTCAGCGCCTGTGGAGGCGATGGAGACTCTGACGATCCTGTCTTGGGAACCGATGAAGAGTACTTGGAGGCGATCCCAACAGAGGATCAGCTCAACTTGCTGCTCACAGATCAGGAAGGGCAAGCCCTCAGTTCTGAAGAGTACGCCTTGGAAGGCAGCCCAGCGCGAGTCCGAGAGCTGACTCAGGAGATCTTCCAGAAGGTCAACAACACCGTCCAGAAGAGCTTGGAGCGTATGCGACAGGCCAGCTCCAATGTAGAGCCCGAAAGCTACGAAGAGGGCGCCGTCAAGTGCAAGCGCTGGATGGGTACCCATGATGGGGTTGAGTGGAGACTGCGCTCCTGCCATCGGGATCTTCGCAACCGCCTCTACGCTTTCACCCTTGAGGGCCGCTCAGAAGGAGAAGAGGAGTATCTGCCTGTCTTCGCTGGTGAGGGTCGTGTGATGGCTCGCTTTGATGGGAAACGTCGAGGTGCGTGTAAAATCGGCTATAACTTGGACAACCTCAACAGCCTCACAGGTCAAGGCCCCACCGGAAAAATTGGCATCGGTTATCGCGCTGTGGGTGCCCTTCGTCAACTGCATGTGGGCCTCAAGGAGTTCAGCCGAGATGGTGAAGAGCCCATCTCTGCACGTTATAACTATAAGCACCTCATCGGCGTGGGCGGCAAGGTCAGCTTGGCTGCTCGAGCAGACTTCGTGACCACAGATGAGAACGGTGAGTTTGCCATGGGTCAGGACGATGTTATTGAGCGAGGCCGTATCTCTCTGGGTTGGAAGCGAGGGCTCGGCGCTCGTGCTGCCCTGGTGGTTTGTAACGGCACGATCGGAGAGGGAGAGTGTGTGCGTGTCAGCCAGTGCTGGAAGAAAAATGGCAATGTCATAGCTGAGAGCTTAAGCAGTGGTGAAGCACAGCCCGCTTTTGAGTCTGCTGAGTGCCCCGAAGCCCCCTTCTCAGTAGATGAGCCTCCCAGCGATGCGGAGCTTGAGCTGCCCAGTGGTGAGGATCCTGAGCTCCCTGAGCCCGTCGCAGATCCCAACGAGGAGGAGGCTTAAACCTCAATCCAACTCACCAAGATTCTAAGATCAAGATTCGCCAAAGCAGCCGCCCCGCCAGATAGCCTCCCAATAGATAGCAGATCAGACTCAATGCAGGCATCCCCAAAAGTCTAGGGGTCTCCAGAGGAGAGAGGGTCCCACAGAGCAGCAAAGTGCTGGAGAGCAGGGTGAGGATGCCACGATTCCAGCGACGATCTTGAGCCGCTTCCAAAGCTTGTTGTTGAGTATTCTCAACACCAATGGCCAAACGACCATCCTCTACTTGGGAGAGAAACTCTTGAGCTGTGAGGGGGAACTGTTGACCCAGACGAGCGAAGGCTTGCAGGGTGTCAGCGCTGGAGCGCAGGAGGCGTTCAGGGCTGTAGCGCTGGGCGACCACGCGCTCTACATGGGGCTTTAATTCAGCGACCAGATCGAGATCAGGGATGACCGTCTTGCCGATCCCTTCCACCGTCATCATCGCTTTAAAAAACATGGTGTAGTCAGGCGGGATGCTGGCATCGTGGCGTAGGGCAGCGTCTACCAAATCTCGAAATACCTGCCCAAAATCGACCTCAGCGAGGCTGCCCTGACTGAAGTTGCGTTCCAGCAGATCGATGGTGTCCTGTTCCCACTCTGCATAGTTGACTTTACGGCGACGGATGGCGATCTCAAAGAAGATGCGGGCGACCTGCTCATAGCGTCGGGTGGCGATGTTGAGCAGCATATCAGCCATAGCGTCCTTCATCGCTTGGCTCATCCGTCCCACCATGCCAAAGTCGATCAGGCCGATGCGACCGTCTCTAAGGACAAAGAGGTTGCCTGGGTGAAGATCCCCATGAAAGAAGCCATCCTCAAAAACCATCTTAAAGAGCATGGCGACCGCCTCTTTGGCGATGCTCTCCATCTCATAGTCCAGCTTCATCGCCTCGGTGATCTTTACCCCATCCAGGCGCTCCATCACCAAAACCTTGTCGCTGCACCAATTACGGTAGAGGCGGGGGATATAGATGTTATCCCAGTCGCGGAAGTTCTGTGTGAAGCGCTCTAGGTTATTGGCTTCAAACAGAAAGTCTAGCTCCTTTGAGATGGCACGCTCAAACTCTCGGACGATAGCTACAGGGTTAAAGGCACGAGCCTCAGGGATGGCGCTCTCTATCTGCCGTGCTGTGAAGTAGAGGATATGTAGATCGGCCTTGATGGTTTCTTTAATACCAGGGCGTTGGATCTTAAGCACCAGCTCCTCTCCTGAGGGGAGCTGTGCGGTGTGAACTTGAGCGATACTGGCGCTGGCCAAAGGCTCAGGATTAAAGCCGTCGAAGACCTCCTCCACAGCGCAGCCTAAAGAAGCTTCTAGAGTCGCTAGAGCCTCCTCAGAGCTGATCGCCTGGACTTGGTCCTGGAGCTGTTTGAACTCATCACAGAGCGCCTGGGGGATCAGGTCCGGGCGGGTGGAGAGGATCTGACCCAGTTTAACGAAGGTGGGGCCCAATTCCTGAAGCACAAGGGCGATGCGCTCAAAGAGGCTACAAGGCTCATCTTCCAGAGGCCGTTTCTGAAGCAGTAAGCTCAGGATCGCCTTATCTTGAAGCTTCCAAGCCTCTACCACATGGCCCAGGCCATGTCTGATTAGAACCCCTGCGATCTGACGGAGACGGGCGATATCCTTGATGGCCGTGCGAGCAGCGCGGATGTTTGTATAGACTGCACGTATCGTAGACATCGGAGGCTCCTGAACTGTTTCGCGATATTCAGCTACAAGGACCGCTTTAAGAGGTCAACCTGGAGTTGCCAATACCAACTTGCTCCTGGCTTTGGTAGGTAAAATTCTGGAGCTTTGGACTCTTGACTGCTTTCACTGGCGAAGAACATCATAGCGTTCAGCGGGATGGTCTTCATGTGGGCTTGTTTAGTGGACACCAGAGAGTGTGGTGAGGAGGTCGAAGTAAGGGAAGAAAAAAGAGAGGAAGACGCCTACAAAGAGCGCCCCGATGAGAACCAGGACGAGGGGCTGAAGGAGCACCGAGAGGCGGTGCGTTAGACGATCAAAGTCGTTGTGGATATAGCTGTCTAGATGTTTAAGCATCGGCACCAGAGAGCCTGTCTCTTCTCCTACGGAGATCATGTCGATTACGACAGGGTGGTAACGAGTTCGACCCTCAAAAGCGCTGGACATGCTCCTCCCTTCCTCCACATTGAGCGACATTGTTCTAATGGTTTTCTGAAGGTAATTATGTTTGCTCACATCCAAACAGAGTTTGAGAGAATCTTTTAAACTGATGTTATTGTGGAGGAGGAGGTAAAGTGTACTTACAAAGCGCTTGATATCTGCTTTTAATAATAATCCACCAATGATCGGTATCAACTCTAATATCTTCTCAAAAAATGCGGGATTATTTAATCTAAGGCGATTCATAAACAGGAATAATGCAATTAAGATGAGTATTAATAAAGGCATCCCATACCATTGACGCATAAACACGCTTATGCTTAAAACAACACTGTTGAAGCCTTCTATCTTTCCACCATTTTGAATGATATACGCAGCGAAATTGGGGATTACAAAGAAAAGCAGTCCCTGGATCACGATCAGGAAAGCCACCAGCAGCACCATAGGATAGGTCAGCGCATCGGTGAGCTTGTTTAGGAAGGCCTGCTCCTCCTCCATATTATCCGCGATCTGCTCTAAAGCCTCAGCCAAGTTTCCGCTGGACTCCGCTGCTCGAACGGTACCTGAAGTTACGCTACCAAAGTACCAAGGATAATTTGAGAGCGCTTGAGAGAGAGGAACTCCCTCCTCTACTCGCATCCCAATGGTCGTGACAGCGCTGGCCAGATCCTGGTTGCTGATGCTGCGAGCCAGGACCTTGAGAGCATGGGCTAAGCTGTGCTGTCCTCCAGCTAGGATGGCCAACTCTCGGGTGAAACCAACCACCTCAAGTCGATCAGCACGACGAAAAAAGTTAGGCCGAGATGGCTTACCCTGCCCCTGGCTATCTACTTGAGTTTTGAGTTGTTCTTGGATCGACTCAGTCATCTTCCCTCCTGTTTTTTTAAAACAAAGATCAAAACGTCCAACAATATGCAAATTTTTAACGGAATTTAGAACCTAAGCATGCGATGATATTCATTGATGCTTGTTGTTCCCTTTTTAATCTTATCTAAAGCATCCTGCTTCAGAGTATACATTCCTTCATTAACGGCTCTCAACCGGATGGCGCGGACGCTGGCCTCCTCAAAGATCATATCCCTGATCTCTGGACCGATTTGGAAGAGTTCAAAGGCCCCTGTGCGGCCATGATGTCCGGTGGAGAAACAGGTCTCGCAGCCTGTGCCCTGCCAAGCTGCGAAGCCCTCTGGCCAATCCTCTAGATCTAAGCTCTGAGGCTTTAGCTCTTCTAGGTTCAGAGAGATTTTGCAGTCCCGGCAGATGCGGCGCAGCAGGCGTTGAGCGATCACCGCTCTTAGAGAGTTGGCGATCAGAAAAGAGGGGATATGAAAGTTTCGTAGGGTGGTGACCGCTCCGGTTGAGTCATTGGCGTGGAGGGTGCTGAAGACCATCAAGCCTGTCATACTGGCGCGAACAGCGATACGCGCCGTTTCCTCATCTCGGATCTCTCCAACGAGGACCTTATCGGGATCTTGTCGCAGTATCGCCCTGAGACCTGTGGTCATGGTCAGACCGATGCTGGGAGCGACCTCGATCTGGTTGACACCCTGAAGATCGATCTCTACGGGATCCTCAATGGTCATCACATGGGAGCGAGTTCGATCAAACTCATTGAGGCAGGAGTAGAGCGTGGTGGTCTTGCCGCTGCCCACCGGGCCAGTCGCTAGAATCATCCCATAGGGGCGTTGGACCTCATCTCTTAAACTCCAGAGGAGATCACTGGAGATCCCTAGAGCGCTTAGGTTGATCTTGACCTGACCAGAGTCGGCCACACGGATGCTCACCTTCTCACCGTGGCGCGCAGGGATCGAACCCACGCGCAGATCTCGACCTGTGTAGTTGATATGTCCATCTTGGGGACGACGACGCTCGGTGACATCCATCCCTCCCAGCACCTTGATGCGACCGACCACCTCAGTCTGGAGAGGGGGAGAGAGCCTCGCGATCTCATGACAAAGGCCATCAATGCGCAGGCGAATGCGGAGTTGGTCTTGGATCGGATCCAGGTGAATGTCTGTCGCTCGGTTCTGGATCGCCTCGGTGAAGAGCGCATCCACCACCTCGACTGCGCGCTGCCCCAAGATGATGCGCCTAAGCCCTTCGGTGCGCTGATCGGGCAGCTCTGCCCGACTCTGAGCGATCTGGGCTCGACAAAGGGCCAGCGCCTGCTTTAAACGCTCAGGGCCAGCCAGAGAGAAGCTTAATTTCTCTCCCAGTTGCTCCTTCAGCTGCTCCAAGATGAGAGGTGTTGGGACAAAGCTGCCCACGATCTCGATCCCATCCTCCAACTTGAGGGGCAACAGATCGAAAAGATAGATCCACTCAAGCGGGAACTCCTCAGGGAGCGGACACGCAATCAGCTCCTCCTCTGTCCCTCGGTGAGGAAAGCCTGAAAACTCGCCAAGGCCCTGATACCAGACCGCCTCCTCCAAGCGCTCTCGGAGAGGCTTGAGGAGGGGAAGGCCCTGCTCCTTTGACTCTTGACGCGCCTGCTTGAACTCTCTGAAGCTGAGCAGCTCATTCTCCATGAGGAACTCAGCGAACTCCTCACCTCGGGAGCGGTAGGGCGGGGCATAGGGACAAATACGCAGTAAAGCTTCTAGAAGTTCGCTGGAGATTCGCGCCTGAATCAGGAGGGACCAGATCTCTTCTGGATCCTCAGTTTGAACGATCTGCTCGATGAGACCTTCGTTCAACTCTCCCAAAAAGCGTAGGCGGCTCAGGAAACGACGATCTTCTAAAGTGGCGCGGAAGAGGAGCCTACGCAGCTCCTCATCGAAGACCTCAAACAAAGTCTCCTGTGGTTCTTGTGCTTCCTGAGGCAGGGCTGAGGAGTCAGAGCCTATTTCTTCAACCTCATAACCCCAACTTTTAAGGACCGCCTCGATGGAGATCCCCTGCTCCTCGGCCTCCTGTCGGGCTCGCTCCATCACCTCTTCTACTTGGAGAGCCTGCTGATTTTCAGCCCGGTTTCGTCTAAAACGTAAATCTTTAATATCGGTGTTGGCCAACTCCCAGAGAGATTTCTTCATGGAAGCACTCCTTGGTAACGATGATTGTTGGCTGGGGCGAGATCCTGGCACTTGAGTGTAGTACGCACTGATTTCCCTGCAAGATCACGCTCAAAGGTGAAGCTAAAGAGCTGATCCTGGTGCTTGACTAAGCGTTTGATGTTGTATTTTCGGTGGGGACGATTGCCCACTTGAAGGATTAATTTGCAGGGCTGAGTCATCCCAGGTCCATAGTTCTTGACCACTAGATAACCACGACCCAGCCGAGGATATTGTGGGCGACCTGCCAATCTTAGATCTCCATTTTCCAGGGAGATCTTGCTCGTAGCGCAGCGCTCGCAGCCTAAGACCTCCGCCCTGAGTTCCTTCCCTGATGTAGAGGAAATCTTCAGCTTAACCTGCATCTTAGCACTCACTTTCCCCCTCCAGAGACTCTCAGTGGCGGGCTGTGAAGCGGGCTGTGAAGCGGGCTGTGAAGCGGGCTGTGAAGCGGGCTGTGAAGCTGAACTCTGTTTCTCAAGCCAGATCCTAACCTCTCCAGGGCTCTCAACCTGAAGCCTCAGGGTAAACTCAGAGCCTTCTATAGCGGTGATCTCCATCAACTCCAAAGCCACCCCAGAACAGGGTAGAAGGAGAAGGAATAAAAACAGGTACTTCACGGAATCTCCCTCCAAAAACGCTTTATCAGAGCATATACAACCTGATGATCTCAGTGTGCTGAGATCGCCATAGGCTCAAGCTTTGGATAGAGTAACTCAATCTTGGTCCTCTGCGAAGAAGGCTGCTGGAGATTTGAGGCGCTCTATTTTAAAAGAGGGGCTTGGAGCGTTTTTTTGCCGATCATCAGGGAGAGAATAGAGATGCGTTTGTTTGGAGCGCTGATCCCAGCGCTGTCTTTTTTGGGATGTTGGGTGGGAGAGACTCCCACACCGGAGCTGAGGGCCTTAGAAGCGGGGGTTGGTGGAGAGACTCTCTCTGAGATCTGCGAATGTAGCCAAGAGAGCGGGGAGGGCGGCGCGACAGGTCTAGAGGGCCGTGTCTATCGCTTTACTCAAATGGTGATCGAGGATCCTCCAGCGCTGGCCAGCACCCTCAACGCGCTCTGGGAAGGTGACTTAGAGGCGCAGATCCTCAATGTGCTCTTTCAAGTGATCACAGCAGAACCCTCTCAGCTCCGCTATCCTGCTCGTGAGATTCAGCTCAATGCGCTCTCAGGTTGGCGAACTCCAAGCTCCATCCTCTTGGAAGAGGGTGTTGAGGTGCAGTCTTTCTGTGGGCTCCCTGGCACTGAAGCTGAGATCAGCTTGGAGCCTGCTGATGAGTGTTCTGGTGATTGCCGCGTGCGTACTGTGGGGCACGGGGGCCTCAACTTCTTTGCAGGCAGCCAAGAGGAGCCGATCAACTGTGCTCCTCACTTAGCGGTTCCCCACGCCATCCCCATCGTACAAGTCAAGGCACGCTTCAACTTTGATGAAAACTGTGGGCGCCTTATCGGAGGGAGCCTGACTGCCTGTATGGCTCGCGAGGAGGCCAATAAACTCTGCTTCTGTGCGCGAGGGGGCGGTGCTGCGCCCTGCACCATGAATGAAAATCTAGACTTTGCTCCTCCCAGTGGAGATGACATCGCGAGCCTCTCAGCTTACTGTCGTCAGTGTGGAGCTTCCCCGTGGATCCCTATGGGGAACATCCTCCGCAGCGTAGAGGAGCCCTGTGATCCCCCTCTGGGTGAGCAGGGGATCAAGATCTCCGGCATCTTCACCGCTGAGGAGATCACCGACATCTACACAGGGACCTGTGAGGCACCCCAATGAGGGCCACGCTCTGTCTACTTCTCTTAAGCCCAAATCTGAGCTGGGCCGGAGGCTTTGAGCTGGGCAGCCCAGGCGCCCAAAGTCTGGCTCGTGGGCATGCCTCAGTGGTTGGGGTAGTCGATCTAACCGCCGTAGAGCACAACCCCGCAGCCCTCTCTCGTCTCAAGGGCAGCCGTGCCTTCTTTAGCTTGAGCCCCAGCTACCACCAAGTGAAGTACCGGCGAGCCCCCCTCTATGACACCGCCCTGGAGATGCCCAACCGTCCCCCTCCACCCATGCATTATGAGGAGGTGGAGAATGAGGAACCCCTCTTCCTGGCCTCGGGGGGCTTTGTCGGCTTGAGTAGTGACTTTGGGTTAAAGGAGTGGGTCTTCGCCTTAGCTCTCTACGGGCCACTCTCTGTTGGTAAAACCATCTATCCAGAGAAGGGGCCTCAACGTTATCAATTGGTCTCTAGAGATATCATGCTCATCTCCTATAGCCTCGCCGTCGCCTGGGGCACAGATGACTTGGGCCTGGGGCTCAACCTGCACTATTGGGATATGCCCAAAAACCGCCTTCAGATGGTGGTGGATGCCGATAACCAGAGCACAGCAGCCCACCCCCACGAGAGCCCCTATGATGTTCTGGTTACTCTGAACACCCAGGATCGCTTCACTCCAGGCCTGAGCTTAGGCGCTTGGTATCGCCCAAGCAGCTCTCTGGAGGTAGCTCTCGCAGGTCGCGTCCTTCCCCTCGATCTGGAGGGAGAGGGGAGCATGAAGATCGAGGGGCAGGGAGAACTCTTAGAGGGTAAGCTCTTTGAGATGGAGCCGGATGACTCCGCAGGCTTCAATCTATCCTATGCCCCCAGCGCTCATCTGGGCCTGCGCTATTTCCAGGGGGCTTCTGAAGATCCCAATTTTGATCTGGAGTTGAATCTGGTCTGGGAGGGCTGGTCTGTGATGGACGCTTATCGGGTTGAGACCCCCCCCGCCGCTCGAGTAGAAGAGCTGAACCTTCAGGTGGAACTGGATGATATCGAGCTGCCCAGAGAGTGGTCAGATGTTTGGTCTCTACGCCTAGGGGGGAGTTGGGCACCCCTCCCCGGTCGCTTTAAGATCCTGGCTGGGGGCTTCTATGAGACTGCAGCGGTCCCTGAAGAGCTGAGCTATATGGATTTTATGAGCTTTGACCGCTTTGGTCTTGGAGGAGGGATCGCCCTCTCCTTTGGGGCGATCAAGCTGGATCTAGCCTATCAGCATATCTTCGTGGAGCCTCGTGCTCTATCTGAGATGGAGGGAGAGTTTCACCAACAGCGCCCCACCTCACCCTGTAAGGCTCCCTATACCGGCCCCCGCTGTGATCAGCATTACTTGGGAAAGCAGGGGCCTGTGGTCAATGCAGGTACCTTCCTCGCGGGCTACGATCTCTTCAGCCTCGCCCTCGGTGGAGAGCTGCCCAAGCTCTTTTAGAGCTGCTCTACTCAGCGCAGGAAAATGCTGCCCCCAAACCAAGGGAACCAGCCCGCAGCTTGCCCCCCCTCTTCACCCCAACCGATACGGAAGCGGTGGCTCTCCTCTCCTAGATCATAGTTTTGCTCTGGCTCTGGCCAATCTAGATGGCAATCTTCACACTCGATCTTAGCTTGGAGGGTGCGCGCATAGCTGGTGAGCGGACCCAGCTGCTCTGCTGCACCAAAGGAGATATCTCCATGTTGATCTCCATGGCCTAGGCTCCACAGCCCTTGTTGAAAACGAGCTGGATCGATCTCCGATTTGGCGTTGTCTGCTGCTCGGGCCCGAGCCAGATAGCCAGAGAAGTAGAACTCTTGAAAACCTGCGGGGAAGCTGAAGCTGTAGTGGTAGCTGTGAGCGCTGTTGGCATCTTGAGTGCTGGGGGTACAGAGACGGAGGGTCTCAATAGGCGCACTCTCTTCAGCGACAAGGAGCGGCTGAAAATGCTCCTCAGCGATACAGCGACTGATGCCTGTCCAGCCTCCTCCATCTCGCTCCATATCGCAGCTCACAGAGAAGGCCTCTGCACCTCCTTCACCATCAGGATCGATAAAATATCGTCTGCTGATGGAGTCAGGGTAGGCGTGGAGGATCTCCAAACAGCTCTTAAATCGAACACAACGCCCCTGAAGACAGATCTCCGAATCGCAATCCTCTGCGACTTGACAGACCTCTCCATCGTGGCAACCTGCCTCACACTCTCCGCCACAATCTACATCCGTCTCAGCTCCATTTAAGAGCCCATCTTCACAGCTGGGAGCACGACAGTGGCCCTCTAGGCAGATCGTGGTCAGACAATCACTGGGGAGCAGGCAGCGTCGGTCAAGCTCACAGGGCTCACAACCTCCACCGCAATCCAGATCACTCTCTTCACCATTATGAAGCTCATCATCACAGCGGGGCGCTTGGCAACTCAGCTCCACACAGTTGAGGTTCTCACAGTCGGCGTGTAGGACACAGGGACTCCCCAGGGCGCAGCCCAGAGGGCAACCCCCACCGCAATCCAAGCTCATCTCCGTTCCATTATGGACCCCATCATCACAGGCGGAAGCTTGGCAATATGTTTGATGGCAAACCCCACTCAGGCAGTCTTCAGAACGAAGACAGCCCTGCTCATCCCCGCAGGCTCTACAACCTCCACCACAATCGAGATCTGTCTCTTCCCCGTTGCGGACCCCATCATCACATTCAGGGAAGGTGCAACGTCCCATCTCACAGATTTTAGAATGGCAATCCTCCGAGCCCTGGCAACGCAGGCCGTCGGGGCAGGGAGCACAAGAGCCACCGCAATCTGTATCTGTCTCCTCTCCATTAAGCAGCCCATCTTCGCAGCCAGGAGCGCTACAGCGACCTTCAGCGCAGAGCCCTGAACGACAATCCTCGTGGAGACGACACTCTGCGCTCTCTTCACAGGCGGGGCAGGCTCCTCCACAATCTTGATCTGTCTCCTCCCCATTGCGGACCCCATCCAGACAGCTCGCTTCTTGACAGCGTTCCTCCTCACAGCGCCCTGAGTTACAGTCCCCCGGATCTTGGCAGCGCTGTCCAGGGAGGCAGAGTTCTAAGCAGTCCCCGCCACAGTCCAGATCGCTCTCTGCCCCGTTGTGGACACGGTCGCGGCAGCTGGGGGCTTGGCAGAGCCCTCCTTGGCAGACCTCGCTGAGGCAGTCCTCATGGAAGCGACAACCCAGACCGACTCCACAGGCTCCACACTCCGTAGGGCCGCCACAGTCGATGCCCGACTCCTCCCCATTCTGGACCCCATCTAGGCAGCTCTCCTCAACACAGCGTTCCTCTTGACAGAGCGCGCTGAGGCAGTCTCTCTCGCTTTGGCAGCGCTGTCCGGGCAGGCAACCCGAGCAGAGGCCACCGCAGTCCAGATCACTCTCTTCTCCATTCTGAACTCCATCCTGACAGCTCGCTCCCAGACAGATTCCATCACAGCTCCCGCTCAAACAATCTGTGTCGAGACGACAACGAGCGCCTATTTCACAGCTTGGGCAGGGGCCACCACAGTCTCGATCACTCTCCTCTCCATTTTGGCGACCATCCTCACAGTTTGGAGGCTGACAGTGCCCTCCTAAACAGATCTGACTAAAGCAATCTTCAGGGAGGTGGCAGCGAGCCTGAGTTTGGCAGGGGCGACAGTCACCACCGCAATCGATGTCACTCTCTTCTCCGTTGAGGAGAGCATCATCACAGGAGGGGTGGCTACAGGTCCTCTCAAAGCAGAGACCGCTGAGGCAGTCCAGATCTCCAAAACAAGCGGCGTCTCCCAAACAGGGGCCGCAGGGACCACCACAGTCCAGATCACTCTCTTCACCGTTATGAACTCCATCGTTACAGCTGGGCTCCCAGCAGCGCTCGTTGCAGATCTGGCTGAGACAATCTGAAGCTTGAAGGCAAAGAGCACCATCTGGACATGGGGCACAACTCCCCCCACAATCCATATCGCTCTCATCGCCGTTAAAGAGATTATCGTTGCAGTCAGGAGTGAGGCAGCGCTCATTGCGACAGAGGCTCTCTTGGCAGTCCTCATCCTGTCGGCAACCCTGCTCACCCTGGCAAGGCGAGCAACCCCCACCACAGTCTAAGTCGCTCTCTTCACCATTCTGGACTCCATCCTGACAGCTGGGCTCCAGACAATGCCCCGCCTCACAGATCAGCTCTAGGCAGTCTATCCGACCGCGACAGAGCGCTCCAGGAGGACAGGGCTCACAGGGGCCACCACAATCTGTATCAGACTCCTCTCCATTGGCCACTCCATCATCGCAGCCTGGCTCGACACAGCGCCCCTCTTGGCAGAGGCTGCTTTGACAATCTCGGGCCAGAAGACAAGCATCTCCCTCTGGACAAGGGCCACAAGGGCCACCACAGTCGAGCCCCGTCTCCTCCCCATTCTGTACTCCATCCTGACAGCTGTGAGCTTGGCAGCGCTCCTCTATACAGCTTCCCTCTGCGCAATCCTCCTCTCCACGACAACCCTGACCGAGGGCACAGGGAGAGCAAGCTCCTCCACAATCGAGATCACTCTCCTCACCGTTCTGAATCTGGTCATCGCAGCTTGAGAGCAGGGGAGCTATCTCTGCATCTTTTTCGATCGGGGACTGGGCCTCAAAGCAGCCCAGGAACAGACAACAACAAAGGGCGGAGCGCATGAGCTTCTCCTTGAGATCTTTCTCTTGGTATCGAGGAGCCTAAAGAGCTGTCAATCGTCTCCTCAATCTGAACCACTCTGCTTGCACAGTTGATCCATATGTGAGACCCAATTTCACTGAAGATCTGTTTGGCCCTGGAGCATATCCGAATGTCCAAATTTCCTATTCTGCTTCTCCTGATCCCAAGCTTGGCCCTCTCATGGGTCGAGCCTTTGGCCCTGCAGCGAAGCGAGCAAGGACTTACTCAAGTCCTGCTCCTCAGCCTCAAAGAACCTCTCACTCCAACATATATCTCCTCCTGTGCTCAGGGGAGCTGTGATTGGGGTAAAGGTGAGAAAGGAGCGCGAAGAACGCTGATTGCCCAAGCTCAAGAGCGCCTCCTAAACGATCTCAAAGGGCAGAAGCTGCGGCTCCGATATCGCTTCAGAAATATCCCTATGTTGAGCCTGGAGGTCCCTCCCGAAGCCTTGCCTGCTTTGCTCAAACACTCTCTCATCGAGAAGATTCACACCAACCCAGTTCGCTATCTGGACTCAGCCTCAGCGGTGAGCTATTGCGGGGCGGGTGATTTTCATGAGCGAGAGTTCACGGGAGAGGGACAGCTTGTCGCGGTCTTGGACTCTCCTATCGAGATTGCTAATGGAGCCTTTGGAGATTGTCCTGAAGCAGGGGCTCCAGGCTGTGCGGTGGTCTATGCCGAGGATTTCGGAGAAGCGGGGATCGATTCCTCACATGGCAGCAACGTGGGGGGCATCATCTTGGGGATGGCTCCCAACGCAGGTCTCCTCTCCATGAATATCTTTGTTGATGATCCTGAGGAGGAGGATCCTCAAGAGATCGCCACCAACGCTGAGTACACCATCCGAGCCCTGGATCGTGTCATCAGCCTTAAGGAGCAGATGCCCATCGTCGCTGTCAACATGTCCTTAGGGCACCCGCGTATGGAAACCTCTGCCTGTGATGAGATCCCTGAAGCGCGCGCCATGCAAGAGACTTGGTTAGAGGGAATCAGCGTGGTGGTCTCTTCCGGCAATGATCATCGCTGGGGCAGTTTGAATAGCCCCGCCTGTGTCTCTGCTGCGATCTCCGTGGGAGCACACTTTGACTCCGATTTGGCCCCCTTTGGTAGCGACTCCTGTGAGCAATACTTTCCTATCCCTGGGGAGATGGCCTGCTTCTCTAACCTCAACGGCATGCTCAGTTTAGTGGCCCCTGGGGTTCACATCGATGCAGGAGGCCAAGATGACTTCTCAGGAACCTCTATGGCTGCTCCCCACGTCAGCGGTGCCATCGCTCTCCTCCAGAACATCTTTGAGCGACATAGCTTTTGGGTCGAGCAAGAGCTGGAGTTGCAAAGCCAGGCTATCTTCAATCAGGGCTCGATCTACTCCCGTATGGAGCTTCATCTGGATCAATACCTCAACTACGATTATGGATTTAGCTTTGGAGTTTGGCTGAGCGCTACAGAAGAGAACCGCATTGGGCGGGCTCCTGAGGGCCTTGAGTTAAGCGTAGAGAACGAGAATGAGGGGGCTCGTGCCCCCTATCTTAATCTTAAGATCAACCACCCCAACATCGCTGATCTACGCTTTAGCCTTCAAAGCCCAGATGGAGAGAGCGTGGAGTTTCAGTTGATGCTTAACCAACCCAACCTCAACACCACCATCGGTAGAGATATGCTCCCTGGGGTCTTCGCGAGCCTCGCTCAACGGAGCGCTGCGGGGACTTGGCGGCTTCGCGTCAGTGATGTACAGGGTGCAGGTCGTGGGCATCTGATCTTTGCTGCGATCTTTCTGACTGAGTCAGGTTGTCATCCAAACTGTGAGGGTCGTAGTTGTGGAGATGATGGATGTGGTGGTCTCTGTGGAGAATGTTCAGGAGAGGCTCTCTGTCTTAATGGAGAGTGTCGGCTTGATGAGGGTGCTTGCCCGATGGACAGCTGTAGCGATCCAGGAGAGATGGAGTACCTCGCCCAGGCGGAGTATTCCGGGGACACGACGCTCTGTAGAGACCATTTTGAGAGCCCAGGCTGTGAAGGCTGGCCCTCTCGGGATGTAGTCTATCGTCTGGAGCTGCCTGAGGCCGCTTCGATCGCGGTCAAGAGCAGTGGCTATGACACCATCCTCTCTCTTCAGGGCGCTCAATGTGGAGGGGAGGAGCTGGCTTGTAATGATGATGATGGAGGGAGAGCGGCTCGGCTCAGGGCTGATCTAGAGCCTGGGATCTACCATCTTGTCTTGGGAGGCTATGTCCTTGAAGCGGGAGAGTACGAGTTGGAGCTGAAGATCTGCGGCGATTCGATCTGTGGAGATGAACTCTACTGTAACGGCAACGAGCGCTGCGATGGTGCGCTCTGTATCTCGGTCCAGGCACCCTGTCCCAGTGATCAGCTCAGCTGCACTCAGGATTGCGATGAGGAGCGTCGGGCTTGTGAGATCAGCCTCCTCCCAGGCTTTTGCCTTATTGATGGGAGTTGCTATGAAGCAGGAGAAAGCAACCCTGAGAACCCCTGCCAGCGTTGTATCCCCTCCGAGAGGAGAGAGGGCTGGTCTGACAACCCAGAGGGGCGCTGCGTGGATGATGAGTTCTGTGATGGGGAGGAGCGCTGTGAGGCGGGGGAGTGCGTTCCAGGTGCTCCCCCCTGTGATGATGATGGCCTTGAGTGCACCAAGACCTGTGATGAGAGGCTTGATGCTTGCCAGATCTTGCTTGAGGAGCGCTGTCTTATCGACGCAGCTTGTTTTTTCCCTGAAGAGATCAATCCAGAGGATCTTAACTTCTACTGCGATCCAGAGAGCGATCCTCTGGCTTGGAGTCCACGCCCAGAGGGGCTCTGTGATGACGGCAACTACTGTAATGGCCTGGAGGAAGTGATCGACGGCCTCTGTCGAGCAGGCACACCCCCTTGTGAGGGGGAATGTATCCAGAGCTGTGAAATCAACACTCGCAGCTGTATCCTCAAACCCGACACCTGTCGCATCCAGGGGCGCTGTTTTTTCGCGGAGGAGAAATCTGATGATCCCTGTATGGTTTGCAAGCCCTCTCGCTCTCACAGCGGCAGGAGACCTGTGGAGAGCTCGGAATGCCAGGGAGCTGGACCTGAGGATGCAGGCTTGGAGGTATTAGAGGGAGAGCCTCAAGAGAGCGATGGGAGTGATGAGGGTGGCTGTCAACAGGGTCCCCCTACTCCCGCTTCCTGGCTCCTCTTGACCTTTCCTCTCCTCATCCTGGGGCGGAGGTTGAGAGGGAGGAGCTGAGCGCTCCTTAAGGCTCCAAAAAAGAAACCGACTCGAAGAAGGTTTCTGTCGCTTCCTGGGCTTAGACCTCTCTCTTTTTTGGGCACTCTCTGTGACTCTCAAAAGCGACGGAACCCCCTGAACATGGAAAGAAAGCTGGAAAAAGGGGGAGAAAGCGCACTCCATTCTTGGCTGAGTTCAGGTAGGATGCCAAATGTCTGGGCTCTCCTCACTGGTGGGGAGCGCAAGAGAATAGAGAGCGTTTTAAATTCAATCCAAAATGAAATTGGAGTGGGGAAATGCCTGAAGAGACCCAGCAGACTCAGACCACCGAGAGTATTCCAGCACAGATGGGGAGGAAGGCGACGGCTGAGTTGGACTTAGCCCATGCCAACGCCCTGAAGATCATCACTGAAATTGAAACCAAAACCAATGGGATGATCGATCAGGCGCAGGACAAGCTCAACGGCTTTATGGACAAGGCGTATAAGGCAAAGGACAAGGTCACCGAGGTCGTAGAAGAGGCGATCACGATGGCTGAGATGGCACTTCGGGCCATTGCTCCCGAGCTTCGTCTCGCTGGAAAGACAGCAACGCGTGCTGTCTTTGAATCTGTCCAGGGCCTCCCTACTCAGATTAAAGATAAAGTCCATGAAATTAAAGATCCTCTGATTGAACAAGTTAAATCTCAGGTAGATTCTATTAACAAACAGGCCGAAGACCAGATTTCAGCGATCCGAGGACAGGTAGAAGGAATCAAAGATACTGTTATTGGTCAAGCCGAGAACATCATGGGGGGGATGAATACCCTCGTCGATAAAGTCGAAGCGGAGATCCCCAAGCAGCTTGATCGTGTGATGGAGCAGGTCAAAAAGCGCTTCACTCAGATGTATGAAGGCAAGCCTGGACATGATGAGATTGTTGGCGAGCTGGACCATGTTACAGAGGAGGTCAGAAAAAACGCCACCGAAGCTCTGGGCCGTACCATCGTCAAGATGAAGAACACGGTTGAACAGATCAAGGAAAGCGCTACAGAGGCTGTCAATAAAACTTTTGAGGAGTTTTTTGGCGCCATAGAGCAGGTCCCTGGGCGGATCGCAGAAACCGCCAAGGGGATCATCACTAAGATCGATGATGCCCTTGATCAAACTATGGAGCAGGCTGCTGCCATCGCGGAAGCACTGCTGACAGATCTTCGTAAGTTCTTAGAAGATAGCCTCGATCTGATCTGTGATACGATCGATAATCTAGTCGCGGAAGGCTTGGATCTTATCAAGAGCGCTCGAGATGTCATCTTGGGTGCTGTAGGCCGGATCTTGGACAAGGTCAGGGAGTTTGCTCAACAGACCTTGGACAGCGTAAGAAATACAGCCAACGATGTCCTTGCATCCTCCCATGAGAGTATCGAGGGGGGCTTTACAGCGGCACGAAACAGCATCGATCGAGCAGTAGAGGGTATGGGCGAGAAGCTCAACCGCTCGATCGAGAAGACCAAGGATGAGCTCAAGGGTGAGGCGGAGAAGCAGGCCCGTGAACTCAAGGTGATGGGCGAAGACGCTTACGCAGACGCAGAGAAGGAGTTTGTCGATAACGACTACTCAGAGGACACCTCTGTCGTCCCAGAGATTCGCAAGAAGGGGGAGGAAGCGGTCGCCAAGATCGAGACCTCCATGCAGCAACAGTCGGAGAAGTTGGTCAAGGAGTTTCAGGCCCAGGTTGATGCCTACGCTCCTAAGATCAAGATGAAACTCAAGCTTCTTGAGACCCAGGCTAAAGCTACCAAAGTCAAGATCATCGCCATGTTGGTGATGAAAGCTCCCAGCATCCTCATGGGCATCGCCTCTAATGCTGCCTCCTTTGCCACCGAATTCAAGAAGATCGGTGATGAGATCAATGAGCTGATCAACGGCAAAGGGAAGGATTTCGTCAATCTCTGTAAGGATTCGGTCACAGGAGTCATCTCGAAGATCGAGACAGATGGTAAAGCCTTCTTTGAGAAAGCTACGAGTTCTGCAGAGAAGCTCATTGAAGATACCAAGAATCGCTTTACGGACACGGTTGATGCGATTCGAAGCGATGTAGTCAACCTCATCGATGGCATCCGAACTTTGGCTGTAGACACGGCGACCAATGCACAGGGTCGCTTTGTAACGGTCTATACCGAGAGCCGTGATGCCGTGGAGGACCTCATCGAAGAAGCTCAAGATGCGGTCATGGACTTCGCTGACAACATGGAAGATCTGATCGAGGAGGAGCTGGAGCGCGGTAAGGCCCTCGGTCTTATGATCATCAATGAGTATAAAAAGAAAGCGATTGAGGAGATCCTCAAGCGAGTCAATCGACTTGTTCAGAGATTTGAACGCCGGTACCACAATAAAATCGCTCCTTTGGTACAGAAGGCCCTTGAAGTCAAAGAATTTCTCCTGAACATGATGGAGATGGTCGAGACTCTCGCAGATATGGACGCAGCAGCCGCGCTCCAGAAGATCACAGAAGAGTATCTCAACGACATCCTCAAACAGGTTTATGCCATCGCCAATAAGCTGGGACCAGAGGCCCTAGAGGCTTATGAAGAGAAGCGTAAGGAAATTGAGGCGCTGATCCTTCAGGTTGAAACTGAAACTCGTCAACTTATAGCTGAGAACCTCAGCGAAGAGGCGCTTCAAGCGCGCTATGAGGAGCTGCGAGATCGGATCATTCAAGAGGTCAAGGGTCAAGCTGAGCAGCTCATAGAGCAGGTCATCGACGCACACAGTGGTAAGATCTCCGAGGCTTTGGAGCTCTACAACCAACACAGCAATGAGGTCAGGGGGATCATCAAGATCTTGGAGCGGATGATGGATCCCTCTAACGATCCCATGGCGGTGGTTGAGGAGTTGATCCAGGAGCTAGCGCCCAAACTTCAGGCGGCGATTGAAAAATGGCTCGAGGCACGTCTTGAGGGCTACCCCGATATTGAGAAGCCTGAGTTCATAGAAACCCTTGAACGTCTCCAAGCTTTTATTGAATCCAATCCTGTCACTAAAACGGCCTTTGAGCATATCAAGCGTTCAGTGGTCTCTCGGGTGGAGAAAGAGGCTCGTCAGCTGGTCGATCAGGTCCGTGATAAGGTGAGTGAAGGTCTGGAGGAGGCACGGGGAAAGGTCTCTGAGTTACAGGGTGAGATCACCGAGACCGTGAGAGATCTTCAGGGTCAGGTCCAGGAGCAAAGAAAGTTCCTAGAGGGCCAGATGCAAGAGGGGATGGAGAAGGCCAAAGAAGCGGCAGAGTCCAGCCTACAAAGCGGCATGAACGCCATCAAGGCCAGCGCTCAGGCTGCTGTAAATGCATCAGCGATCAAAGACACCGCTTCTGGACTGAAGGCCTCCTTTGAGGCCAGCTTAGAGGAGGCCAAGGCAGCAGGGAACAAGTTAGGCGCGGCAGCGGCTTCAGCTAAGGAGAACCTCGAGGCTACCCAGGCCAAGGCGGGAGCAGTTAAGGATGAGGTCACTGCGGCGGCTCAGGAAGAAGCTCAGAAGATGGCCGATGCTGGCCAACAGATGGGTGAGGTTATCGAAGCCGCTTCGGGTGAGATGGAGGCTGGTTTAGCGAAGGCTAAGGACGCGGTTAAAGAGGCCGGAGAGACCGCCAAGAAGGGGATGGAAGAGGCCAAGGCTGCTCGGAATCCAGAAGCTGCTGAAGAGCCCCCTGCTGAGGAGGAGCCTCCCGCTGAGGATGCTCCTGCTGAGGAGGAGCCTCCCGCTGAGGATACTCCCGCTGAGGAGGAGCCTCCTGCTGAGGATACTCCCGCTGAGGAGGAGCCTCCTGCTGAGGATACTCCCGCTGAGGAGGAGCCTCCCGCTGAGGATATTCCCGCTGAGGAGGAGCCTCCCGCTGAAGAAGAGGACGCAGGGGAGAGGTCTCCTGCAGAAGAAGCTCCCGCTGAGGACTCTGAGAAATCCCCTAAACTTGGCAAGCCAGAGGCTGATGGTGAGGATCAGTCAGCTGAGATCAAGAAACCGGATGTTGGTGGTAAAGAGCAGGCAGACAAGAAGAAGTCAGACAGCGATGATGCGGAGCGGACTGGTAAGATCGAGAAGCCAAGCACCGATGCTAAGAAACAAGCTGACAAGAAGAAGCCAGGCGCTGACGAGAAGCAGCAGGCCGAGGGATCCAAGAGAGATCAGAGCCCTGCTGAGACTCAGCAGAGTTCTGACGAAACGTCTCCAGATGAAGAAACCCAAAGTGACAAACCTGAGACTAAAGCGAAGGAGGATGGTTCTCAGCAACAGCAGGCCAATGTAGGCAAACAGGACGAGACACCTGCCAGTGCTGAAGAGGCTGATGTATCTGGTAAAGGTGAACAAGCTGCAAGTAGTCCTGCTGGAGAGCAAGCAGCTGGTGGTGATCAAACTGCCGGTGGTCCCGCTGGAGAGCAATCTGGTGGTGGTGAACAAGCTGGAGGTGGTCCTGCTGGTAAGAAGGCTGCTGATGGACCCGCCGGTGAGCAACCTGGTGGTAGTGAGCAAGCAGCA
>CAYLJJ010000100.1:0-20839 GCA_964384025.1 uncultured Nannocystaceae bacterium | reverse complement strand
ATTATACTAAAGTCTTGCACTAAAGTGCAGGGTTTTTACCCACGGTACGGAGAATGAAAAAAATTATTCCATCTAAAAGGCATCGCGCCGTAGCTAAAGGATCTGGACTAATTAATCATATTGAACGCTTGAACTGTACGTTACGCCAGAGAATCTCGCGACTTATCCGCAAGAATTTGCCATTTTCAAAGAAGTTAGAGAACAATATTGGGGTGATATGGAACTTTGTTCATAATTATAACATGTAACCAAAGAGTAATTGTTAATCATTACATCTTCAGCATTACCAAGGACTCAAGGTGTGGCCTAGGAATGAGTAGCAACTGGATTAGATTGCCAGAAAGAAGAGATAGGCTTCTATTGCTTGGAACTATAGCTTTGTTTTTAGCAGAAAAACTTGCTGAAAGTGCCAAGAATTCGAATTTCATCCAAAGAATCCAGCATAACCCAGAGAGCAAAAAGAGAAGATTTTCGTTTAGGACCATTGGATTTAGAATTTATCGGATCATTAGAAATTGGATTGTCGGAAAATCAGAAGATATTATCGCTGCTTTTAGGGAAACAATAGCTATACCAGACCCCAAACCTGTCGTGCCGACTCGCCAACTAGATTAGCATGCCTGCGCATCAGAGAAACGGTTGAACCTCAGCAACAGAGGAATAAATGTTGATCACTACATCTTCAACGCTATCAGATAAATAACATATCAATAGTGCCCCAAACTCCCCAATCTACGTGCCCAGCGATCAGCGAGACGGCAACCCCAGATAGCCAGGAACCCTCCCAGCAACGCAAAAGCTCCTAAGATCCAAAGAGCTGAGCCGATCTCCGCAAGCCCCTCTCCTCTCAAGAAGACCCCTCGTACAGCGCGCAATACATGGGTGGGTGGCAGCCACTCTCCTAGGCTCTGCACCCAGAGGGGTAGGACGGCTGTGGGATAAGCTACCCCGCTGGCTAAGAGGCTGGCACTAAAGAGGATCTGCCCCAAAGGGTCGCTGCGTTTTAAAAGCAGGGTCAGCGCGGCCCCCAACATCCCGATAGGCCAAAGCGCCATCAGAGAGAGCAGCAGGCTGAGGAGCCCTGCGAGGGGATGCTTGACTTGAGGTTCTAGACCCATCCAGAGAGCCAGGAAGAGATAGAGGAGCACCCGCAGCGCGGTGGCGAGGCTCAGCGCGAGGCCCTCTAGGGCAAAGAGCTTGAGGCCACCACGTAGAAGATAGACCGCCTCCAGCGTGCCATCCAGCTGCGCTCGGCGTAGACGCTGCCCCGGTCCATTCATCAGGGCTGCGCTCATGTCGGCTACGGCGATCCCACAGATCAGGAAGGCGAAGTAGCCTCCCTGTTGGCGAAGGATCTCCGGTTCACTCCCCGCGAAGGTGCGTGCTACAAAGTAAGAGCTGAAGAGGAAGCTCAACAGGGCAAAGCCTCGACTGAGGATCGCGCTGCGATAGCTGCTCCACTCCAGGGCGTCTCGACGAAGGGTAGCCCAGAGCGCACGCATTAACTCTGCCCCTGGATCGAACGAAGCCGCTGGGCTATCTCTTGAAAAGCCCCACGCCCAATCAATCGCCCTTTCTCAAGGAGCAGAGCTTCAAGGGGCCCCTGAAGCTGAAGATCATGGGTCGCCATCAGGACACAGCCCTCCCAAGAGTTCAGTAACTCCAGCAAGCGCCCTCGACCCTCAGGATCAAGGGCTCGATCCACCTCATCCAGGAGCAGAATCTCAGGACGAGAGAGGAGAGCGCGGGCCAAGCTGAGGCGGGCGCGTATCCCACTGGAACACTGCCGAACAAGCTGCTCAGCTCGCCCTTGAAGACCTACTCTCAACAAAACCTCCTCTACTCTCTGGCTGGGCAGATCTCCCAGGGCTGCGAAGTAGCGTAGGTTCTCTCGGAGGCTCAGGCGCCAATAGAAGCTGCGCTCCTCTCCGCTGGCTAGGGCGACTCGACCGTTTATCTGAACCTGCCCCGCGCTGGGGTAAATCAGCCCTGCCAACAGACGCAGCAGGCTGGATTTTCCCGCTCCATTGGCGCCCAAGAGCGCCAAAGAGTCTCCTCTATCGATTTTCAGGTTGAGATCATCCAGCGCCTGGATGGGTGCTTGAAAGATCCGCCCTCGCAAAAGCCCCCTTAAAGGCGCCAGAGGCCGGAAAGAGAGCTGCACTGACTCTAACTCAAGCATCATCCTCTTTTATAAAGCCAAGTTCTAGACTCGCTCATAGCCAGTCTGCAATTGCCGGAGGAGGATAGAAGATTCAAGTGACTTTCACAAAGTATGCGCGTATGCATCACCGATGAGTCATCCAGGGCATACTCTTTGATATATCTTGGATATGTTGGTGATGAAGAGATTATGGTTCTGAAGTGTTTCTCTATGGCCACAGATGGGGTCTGGGGTGCTGAGCTTCTCCAATGCAGATTGCTGCGGTAAGGAGCGGTCAAAACTCAGTAATCCATCTGATGTTGGCGAGGATGTTGATCTATGCTCAGGTACTCGAATTCGAGGTGGTTTTGCTCCGCATACCTCTGTCTCATACTTGGTTTTGGCGCTGAAGCTATCGCTGATGGAGGGCTGTTGCCGACAGCGCCCCCTGTAAACGTACAGACGAGCGCTCAGAAGCGTGACTACTTTGGGGCAGGGTATATGCGTTTTGGTGTCACTCTGCCCTATACAGCAGAGCCTGGGTTTACGCTGGGTGGAGCTGAGGATGAGAAGTTTCCTGTCGGAGAAGCTCAATACTCAGCAAACGGAGCCTCATTCGCTTATGGAACGACAGATCGGAAGAAATCAAGTGAGATCGCTTTCGTACTCGGCAGCATAGATGGTGCTCTCGCAGAGGAGCATACAGAGCGCTATAGTGTTGGCTTCGATACTGGCTTTGAACGAGCGGGCTGGTTCATCGCCATGCGTCATGCGACGGCTTGGCGCGCCTCAGGGAACGAAGGTTTTCATCTGGACTTCGCCCTCTCACACCTCCTGGGGCTGTACAGCTTCTCCGGAAATTCGCGCCTCGAATCGGAGCAGGTGGGGGGATACCGATATCTGAGCGACTGGGAGGAGGACACCACCGGGATCGCGTGGCGGCCTGTAGTTGCCTTGCAACCGACGATTCGCCTCGGAGCGGTGGATCTCATCCCTTTCGCTGGAGGATCGGCGTTCTTCAGCCTGTCGTGGAGCAGCTGGAAGGTAAATCAATGGGAGGATGTGAACTATGGCCCAGATTGCCTCGATGGTTGCCCAGACGATGATCTAAACGGCGAACTGCTCTTCGATTGGTTTGTGGGCTTTGACATCAACATCTGGTTCTCTAAAAAGGACTCTTTGTCGTTGTCTTCAATGTTCAAGGCTGATACCCCAGCGAACACAGGACCGGTCACGGAGCTCCTGGTGCTCTATTCTATTGGCCTCTGAATTTACAGAGTTTTGAGGAGAAAGCTTGTCTGCTTAGGACACTGAGCACCTGGGAGCCGTCCAGGATCTGTTAGAGTCCTCTTGGCCATTCTCAAGGTCCATGGAGGAAAAGATGCGACGAACTCTCTGGCTTGCTCTCCTGCTCCTGTGCTTGGGTGCTCCCAGCTGGGCTGATGAGATCCCCCCCAGCCTGCGAGGGCTCTCCAAGACCCGTATGGCTCAGGTTGAGATCTTCTACCACCCTAAGCGAACGAAGCTGATGAAAAAGGGAGGGGAACTCAAGAGCCTCTCTACTCAACTCAACTTCAAAGTGAAGAGCCGCGTTAAAATCAGCGCCAGTGAGGCGGGCAGTGATTATATCGACCTTCTCTTCGAAAACAGCAAAGGCGAGGAGATCGGCAGCCTCGGCTTTGCTCCAGGCGGGGGGCAACTCTTTATTCCAGGGAATGGTAACCTCTACCTACGCAATGAGGCTGGGAATGGAAAGTTCAGCTATCGAAAAGGGAAGCTGAAGGAGGTGAAGCAGCCCTTCAAATATGTAGGGCGCAAAGAGAAGCTGAGCCTGCCTTCAAAGGGAATTATCGAGCTCTGTGGTCCCTATGAAGGCCCTAAGAAGCTGGTGCTCTATCGAGAGAAGAGCTTGAAGTCCGCCAGGGTGGCGACCCTGGCCCTGGGAGCTGAGGTAGAAGTCCTGCTGAGGGATGGTGACTGGTTTCTCATCCGTACTCCCTTTGGGCTCCTGGGCTGGGCCAGTTACTACAACCACCATTTCAGCCTCTTTGGGATCTATCAAAGCTGTGCAGGTTGAGTTTTCAGCTTTGGGCAGCCCTCGATCTCTGTCTGCTTAAAAGAGCATCACTACGGATCACCTAGGCCGCAATAAGTAGCCTGGATCGCTACCCCCTCCTCTCCTAGACTGCCGCCATATCAAGCGGATCTATAAATATGCCTGCTCAACGACAGCTCCTGGGGCTTCTTCTCCTCTGGCCGCTCTACGCTCAAGGGGTTGTCGAGGGCGCTCCTCACCGTCTTCTTCAGAGCCTGCGTGTCCAGGGTGGAGCGGTGGTCACAGGCAACTCCTTGATGACCGCTTCTATCTCGGCTCCAGAGGTAAACAGTCGACTCCTGCCCTCCTCTCCGGGAGATATCCAAGGAATCCCAGCAGACGCTCAGCTTGAGGGTGCTTGGATCTTCTGGAGCGCGAGTGTCAACGGTCCACCCGATCGAAGCGTCGATTTGGTGGCCGCTGATGGCGCTCGCTTTAATGGTATCCAAGCGGACAGTTGTCACAGCCTCAGCTCAACCTTGGGAGAGTTCTTCTCCTGCCAAGCCGATGTGTTGGAGCGTCTTAGGGGCCACCCTGGAGTTCAGAGCTACAATGGTCGCTATGAGTTGGGAAATGTTCAGGCTCAACCCGGTCACCTCGATGCTACAGGGGAGTGCCTTGACCCCACTACCTGCCAAGCAAAATATGCTGCCTGGAGCTTGGTTTTGGTCTATTCTGCGCCCTCAGCTCGCAGCTTACAGGATATTTTTATCTATAATGGTTTTCGCTATTTAGACGAGAACCGAGACTCCTCTGGCGTTGATCAGTTTGAGATCGGCGGCTTCGACTTTCCGCAAGGAGGTGAGGCATCGCTGAGCTATTTTGCTCTAGAGGGTGATCTCTTTTTGGGGGTCCCTCCTCAAGACAGCGATCCGGTCTTTCCCTGTGATCGCTGCTTTGACTTCCTAGCGGTCAACGGTCACAAGCTTTTTGATGCTTTGAACCCCCCCAACAACCTCTTTAACAGCAGCTCTTTGGGCGGCTATACCCTGGGTCTGGACCTGGACCGCTTTGAGATCTCTGAGCTCCTCAGCCCTGGAGACAGCAGCCTTCAGATCCGTGTGGGCTCGGGAGATGGGATCGTCGACGCAGCCTCAGGGGATCCCAGCGGAGGAGGAGAGTCCTTCTTTTTGGGTTATGTGATGCTCAGCGTTGAGCGTCGCGGGCCAAACTTCCTTCGTGATGGGACCTTCCTCAGCGTGCTCCCCGATGAGGCTTCTCCTGGTGAACGCGTCGCGATCAGCCTGCGCTTGGAGAACGAGGGGGATGTGGGGGCGCTGGGGCTTCAAGCTCAACTCAGCTTGCCTCCCGGCCTGGAGTATATGTTGGGGAGCCTACGTCTAGACGGGGGTGAGCCGATCCAGGGAGTTAACCCTCTAGAACGCGGCTTGGTGCTGGGGGATCTCCCCATCGGTGGGGTGCGACTGATCACCCTGAGCGCCACCATCAACCCCCAGATCCCCCCAGGCAGTCGCCTCTCTCTTCAGGCTGAGATCAGGGCTCGGAACATGGATCCTCCCATTCAGAGCAATATAGCGCTTCTGAGAATCACTGAACATCTTGAGTTGGCTGGTTTGCAGATGGAGGTGGTGGATGGAAATGGAGATGGCATCTTTCTGCCCGGGGAGGTTGTTCGCTATCAAGTCCTGATCCCCAACCCCAATGAGCGGGATATCAACGGGGTCTCGCTGGATGCTCAGCTGCCTGAAGCGCTAGAACTCCTTCAGGTGCTCAGCTTAAACGGAGAGGATCACAGCCGCCCTGAAGAGAGACGCGTGTCGCTGCGGGAGATGCGTGTGCCTGGGGGGGGGCTCACTCTACATATCATCGCGCAGATTCGCAGCCGTGAGCAGCTCTTGGCGCTGGGGATCCCTGCGGAGGAGTTGGAGGGCTTTAAGATCAGCAATCAGGCGAGGATGGAGGTGGCGGGGCAGAGCTGGCTCTCTGATGATCCGCAGACCCCCGCGAGGGTAGATCCCAGCAGCTTCCAGCTCAGTGTCATAGAGCAGAGTGAGCCCCAGCTCCTCCTGTTTAAGAGCGTTATTGATCTCAACGGAGGTGATTTTCAGCCTGGAGATGTGATCCGTTATGAGATCAGAGCTGAGAACCGGGGAGATGGAGCAGCAAGGGGGTTGCGCGTTGAAGACCAACTGCCCTCTGAACTCTTCGCCATCTCCCCCTCTGAAGGGGCTCAGTTTCTGGGCGCTGATCGGGTGTTTTGGGAGTTTGAGAGCCTCGCGCCTGGAGAGAGCCTCCTGTTCTCTATCCTGGGGGCCATCCGTAGGGACCGGCCCTCTGGCTCCCAGATCTCCAATCGCGCTCAGATCTTCGCTGAAGGCCTCGCTCCTCTCGCCAGTGATGATCCTCGCACTCCTGGCCCTCCTGACGCCACCCTCTTTGAGCTGAGCAGCCGTCCCGATCTCTCCAACTCTCTAAAGCGGGTGCTCCCCAGAGAGGCGGCCCCAGGAGATCGGATCCGCTGGGAGATTGAGCTGATCAATTCAGGGACACGGCCCGCGCTTAACCTTCAGATTGATGATCCCCTAGATCCTCGGTTTCTAGAGGTCCAGGTTGAGGATGGAGGGGTCTTTGATGGAACTCGTTTGAGTTGGCATCTTCCTGAGTTGGCTTCTCAGAGCACTCAGCTCCTGCGCTTCTCAGCGCGGCTGCCCAGCCCCCTGGAGGATGGGTTGATCATCTCCAACCAAGCCCAGATTCGGGCGGAGGGGTTTTTGCTGCCCATCCTCACTGATGATCCCGAGACCCCCGAGCTGGAGGATGATCCTACAGAGCTACAGATCCACTCCACGCCGCTCCTCTCTCTGCTTAAGGAGGTGGAGGATCTTAACGGCCCTCCGGTGGAGCCAGGGGATGAGCTGCGCTACACCTTGAGGCTGGAGAACAGCGGAGATGCGACAGCACAAGGGCTGATATTGGAGGATCCGCTTGATCCCAACCTGATCTTGCTTGAGGCGGAGGGCGCTGAGCGCGAGGAGGGCCTCTTACGCTGGCGTCTTGGAGATCTGCCTCCAGGCGAACCTCGAACCTTCAGCTTTCGGACACAGCTTCAGGCGATCCTGCCCAACGGTCTGCTGATCTCCAACCAAGCCAGCGCCAAGGCGGGGGAGCTTGAGCAGCTCAGCGATGATCCGCGCACTCCGCTGCCCGACGCGACTCAGGTTAGGGTGGTCAGCGCTGCGGATCTCTCCAGTTCAACAAAGGCCTTGGAGCGACCTGGACCCTTTGCGCCGGGCGCTGAGATCCACTACCGGATCGAGATCCACAACACCGGCAGCGCGGTCGCTCAAAACATTCAGGTCCTGGACCCCTTGGCCCCTGAGCTTGAGTTTCTGGAGGCGGCAGGGGCTTCAGAGAGCGATGAGGGGCTGCTGTGGCGAATTCCCCGTCTAGCGCCTGGAGAGGTGGAGGTGTTGCGCCTAAGCGTCCGTTTGGCGCCCTCCCTAGATAATGGCTTAGAGATCGACAACCAACTGCTCATTAGGGCTGATGATCTGGTTGATCCAGTCCCGAGTGATGATCCCAGCACTGAGGCTCCTGCGGATCCCACCCGCTTTCAGGTGCGCTCTCAGGTGGATCTTTGGCTCCGAAAGTACATTCAAGAGGCGCCTTCCTATCGGATCGGTGCGCGGATCTCATATGTGCTGAGCTTGCGCAACCGGGGAGATGCTCCAGGGCGTGAGCTGCTGATTGAAGATCCTCTACCCCCTGAGCTGATCAACTGGCGGCTGCCTGAGGGAGCGCGCTTAGAGGCTGGGCGTTTGGCTATAGAGTTGCCGCTGCTTCAGGCGAATATGGAGCGGCGCTATCAATTCTCAGCGGAGATCCCCCCCAATCTGGAAGATGGGCAGGTTGTCCAAAACCAGGCCCGCGTGGGGGCGCTCCTCAGCGATGATCCCAGCACCGAAGCACCAAATGATCCCACGCGCTTTGAGGTTTCAAACCGCCCAGAGCTGCGAACCTTCGAGAAGCGAGTGAGCGGTGATCTACTCCCTGGGGGAGAGGTGGAGTATCAGATCAGCTTGGAGAACCAGGGGAGCGGCGCGGCTCAAGATCTGTTGATTGAAGATCGGCTGCCCGAGGGCTTTGGCTTCACCGGCGCCCTGCCCCCCGCTGAGCGGGAGGGCAGGCTCCTGCGCTGGCGTCTGCCCTCTCTTGAGCCGGGAACACGCTTTGACCTGCGGATCCGTGGGGTCTTGACCGAAGATCTTCGAGATGGACAGGAGATCAGCAATCAGGCTCGTGTGGAGGTGGAGGGGCAGGAGCCCTTGCTCAGTGATGATCCAGAGACGGAGGAGATCGGGGATGCTACCCGCTTTGAGATTCGGGCTCGCGCGGAGCTGCGCTTAGAGAAACAGGTCAGCGATGACAACGGCCCTCCCTTTGCGCCTGGAGATTCGATCACTTGGCGACTCTTGATCGAGAACATCGGCAATATCAGCGCGCGTGGGGTGGAGGTGCTGGATGTACTGCCCCGGGAGTTGGAGAATCCAAGAGCGGTAGAGGGGCATTTGGAGGAGGGGATCGCCTATTGGGTGGTGGATGAGCTTCCTCCTGGAGAGCGTATAGAGCTGCTGCTCAGGGGGCGCATCGCCGAAGATGTAGAGCCTGGGATCTGGATTCGCAATGAGTTTGGCGCTCGCATCGGCAACCAAGGACGCTATAGCCCAGCGGGAGTGCTGTTTCAAATCAACGCAGGGCGCCTAGCGCCTGAGAAACAGGTCTTCAGTTTGAGTAGGCGCTTCACTCCTGGAGAGGAGATTCGCTATCGCATCTCTCTGCACAACCCCTCCCTTTTTCCGGTGGAGGGAGCGCGGATCCGTGATCCTCTACCGCTGGATTTTTTAGAGGAGATCCAGCCTGAGAACGGGGGGATCTTTGACCCTGAGCAGGGGGTGGTGATCTGGAGTCCAGAGCGCAACCCTGGGCTTCAGCAAATCCCAGCTGGGGGCCGCGTCGCCGTTCACCTACGAGCACGAATTCGCAGAGACCTGAGGCTTGGGACCCGCGTCGGCAATCAGGCCATCATCTGGGCGCGCACCGATCCGGTGGAGCGTCCCAGCGATGATCCCAACACCCCAGAGGAGGGAGACTTTACTCTCTTTGAGGTGGAGGGGCAGGCGCTCCCTCAGCTGGAGAAGCGCCTCCTCAGCTCTGCTCCTTTTCTACCCGGCCAACAGCTCAACTATGAGATTGAGCTGCGCAATGAGGGCAACCTGCCCTTGGAGGGGCTGCTCTACGATCTCCTCCCTGAGGTCCTGAGCTTTGTCCCTGGCAGCTTAGAGGTAGAGGGGCGCCAAGAGGAGATCCAGCGCTTAGAGAGCGGTCTACCCGTGAACCTCGCTCCAGGAGAACGTCTGCTGCTTCGCTTTGACTGCCTCCTCTCTCTGCAAGCCGCGCTGGGTATCGAGATCAGCAACCAAGCTCGCCTGGAATGGACAGGGCAGCGGCTGGTGAGGCGGGTCACGTTTCGGACTGTGGAGGGCGCTGAGATCCGAGACTTTGTACTTCAGGTGAGCCCCAGCAATGGGCGGGAGCTGGGCGAGTTTTTTGTGGGAGATCAGATCAGTTGGCGCTTTGAGTTCCTCAGCCAAGGGCCAACACCGCTGAGAGCCCAATTGGAGAGTCAACTACCCCCAGGGCTGCGTTTCATAGAGGAGAGCTTGACTTGGAACGGCAGGGCTCTGAGCGCGGCACCTGATGGAGATCCCCTGGAGTTCCAAAATGGGCTGCTCAGCTTGAGCTTGGGAGATCTTGGAGGTGGACAACACCGCATCGAGTTTGAGACCAGGATCACAGAGCTGGGCTTTCCCAGGGTAGCTCTGCAAGGGCGCTTATGGGCGCTGAACTTCCCCTCATCCTTCAGCGACAACAACAGAGATCTAAGCGATGGGCTTCAAGCGACGGTGATCGAGGTGCAGCGCCCCATCCGTCGCGAATTGGTCTTCAGTAAGCACCCAGATCGCCCCAAGGTGCTGGCGGGCGAGATGCTGAGCTTTCAGTTTCTGCTGGAGAACCGAGGGAATGTAGCGCTCGAGGGGCTCTCTTTGGTGGATGACTTACCTGGGGGCTTTGAGTATCAGGAGATGGAGTCGCTGCCAGAGAGCTTAGATCTAGAGTATAGCCCCGCACCAGCGGGCCTCCATCAGGCGGGGCGTCTTGAGATCAGGGGGATCTCGCTTGAACCGGGGGAGCGCCTTGAGCTGAGCCTCAAGGGCCGCGTTGATCGCCACCTGAGAGAGGATGTCACCCTCAACAATGAAGCCAGTGTAGAGAGTCCCGAGATCGGAGAGATCCCTGCCAATGCGGCGGTTGAAGTGGAGGTGCGCCTGGGGCTGCTCCTGGGGCAGGTCGCGCTGGAGCGACCCGGAGAGTTCAGCGAAGATCAGCTCCTCTCAGAGATCAAGATCAGCCTTTGGGATGAGGAGGAGCCAGATCGCGCTCCCAGCCGAGCGAAGAGCGATGAGGAGGGCCTCTTTGAGTTGAAGGGCCTGCTGCCAGGCACCTACACCCTGCGCCTTCACTCCAAGGAGGGGGTCCTCTTCCATCAGGAGAACCTATACCTTTTGCCGGGTGAAGAGCGCTCAGGTGAGTTCCGCTTTAAGCCAACAGGGCGGGTCTATGATGCGGTGGAGGAGGGGTTTATGGACGGGGCACAGGTGTTCATCTATCGAGATGAAGATCTCAGCAACAACCTCCCCTTCGATGAGAACTCCCTACAGGCGCGTCGCTTGGTTCCAGGAGCGGATCTAGAGTCCGCCAGCCAGCAAGGGCAACGTACAGCTCATGGCGGCCTCTACCACTTTGGGGTTAAACGCCCTGGTCGCTATCTCCTGGAGGTGCTCCCCCCAGGTGAAGCCTGGGTCAGCCCTTCAAGCCTCCTGCCCCCCGAGCAGGGATTCTCTCTGGGTGCTGTCGAGGTCAGCCCCTCCGATCTCCTCGGCAAGGAGCGTCGTTACTATCTCGCCTTTGAGCTTAAACCTGGGGAGCAGATCTCAGGTAATCATCTCCCTCTTGATCCTCTCTCTGCGCTTATCGAGATTCAGAAGCGCAGCCACCGTCCCACCGCCCGCCTGGGCGAGCTGGTCAGCTACACCATCGAGATCATCAACCGCAGCCCCACCGATCTCATCTATGATCTTCAAACAGGGGAGGGGGGTGTCTACCTTCAAGACCAGCTCCCCAAGGGCTTTAAGTATGTCAATGGCTCCAGCCTCCTCAGCGCCCTTGAGGGGAGCAAAGAGAAACACCTCTTCGCTGATGATCCCAAAGGTGCAGCGCTCCTGCTCTTTGGTCATATCGGTCGCTCTGGGGTGCTTTTGCCCTTTGATCTGCCCGCTGGCGCCACACGGAGGCTTCGCTATCAGGCCGTAGTCACCGGTCAGGCTCGGCCCAACCGCGACTACAGCAACCGCGCTACCCTCCTCAGCCTCAGCCACCACCCCCTGAGCCGCACCGCTGAAGCCACAGTGCGGGTGCTGCCTGATCCCGACTTTGATCAGGGTCTGCTCTTGGGGCGGGTCTTCTGCGATCTGGATGGTGATGGAGAACAGCAGGAGGGAGAACCGGGCTTACCTGGGGTCCGACTCTATCTAGACACCGGTGCTTTGAACATCAGCGATGGAGAGGGCCGCTTTCACTTTAAGGAGGTGGATCCAGGGACTCACGCCCTCAAGCTGGACTCAGGCTCTCTGCTCCCAGGCGGTGAGGTTCTAGGCGACGCCTTGCGGGTGATCCACATCAGCCGGGGCCTTCCCGTTCGCCTCCGCTTCCCCGTCAGCTGCCCCGGTGAGCCCGTTGGTGGGGTAAAGCTGGAGTTAAAGGAGAGGGGAAAACAGCTGGAGAGCCTGGGGAAGGACTATCTTCTTATCAGCGGGGATGTTGAGCTTGGAATCTTGCAGTTGGGAGAGAGGCGCTGGAAGGCTCCTCGACTGAGCATCAAGCTTGAGGGCGCTCCCGAAGTGCAGAGCGCTCCACTCCGCTTTAAGATCAACGCTCAATCGAGTACCTCTGAAGGCAGCTGGAAGCTCTGGATCACTCCTCAGGGGAGGCGAGAGCAGCTGGTCTTGGAGGGCGCAGGGCTCCCCCCCAAGCAGCTCTCTTGGGAAGGACATTCACTGGAGGGTCGCCCGTTCCTCAAGCCCGGTCAAACCTACAGCTATCGCCTGGAATTGAATGAAGAGGGGGGCTCGCAGTTGGGCAGCCCTGTGGGGATCTTCGGTTACCAACGTGAGGGAGGATCTCTCCTCCTTGAGCAGATCTCCGAGGCCAAATTTGAGGGAGTGCAGCCCAGCCGAGACCTCAAGCGCAGGCTGCGCAAGCTTAGAGAGAAGATCAGCGCTGAGCGCGGCCCTCTGCGGATAGAGGTGCATGGCGCTTGGCCTCCAACCAAGGCGAAGCAGCTCACCGAGGCCCGCGCAGGTAAGCTCTCCAATCTGCTCAAGCGACTCTGGGAGGGCTCGACGCTGGAGGTGGTGGCGATGGGCAATCAAAGGCCCCTGGTACCCAACCTCACAACCCGAGGGCGTCGGCGCAATCGACGCTTGGAGATCTATCGAGTTGACGGCCAAGGCCCAGCGCCGCTCCCTGTTGTGCGCTACCCCATGCAGGTTCATCTAGGGAGGGAGCGCCTAGAGCTTAAAGATTGGAGCCACTTCAGCCTGCTGACGCCGCGTTCCAAAGCTGGGAATTTAGAGCTGTTTATGCAAGCCAAAGATGGGCGTCGCCTGATCTATCGGAAGGGACGCTTTAAGTTCAGGGTACAGGCAGAGACCTTAAGAGAACTCAGCCTGGAGGGGCGCCTTCCTGATGCGCTCAGCCTGGGGGGCCTGTCTGTGACGCTGCCCAAGCCTCAAGAGGCCCTCCATCAACTCAAAGAGGAGCCGGGAACTCCTTGGATCTTAAGAGTAGATGGTCAGCGGATTGAAGCCGATGGAGCGGGAGAGTATCGAACACTCCTACAGGTCAGAGGACGCGAGGCTCTGCTCTTTGACGTACAGAGCCCCGAGGGGTTGCGCCTGATTTTCCCCTTGATCCCTCGGGGGGCTGGAGAAGCAGATCAGGTTGAAGCGCCCTACTTTGAGCTGATGGAGAGCCCTGGCGCTCCTCTATCTCCCCGCTTTGGGCAAGCAGCCTATGCTCAGACAGAGAGCTATCAACGCGTAGATGGGCCCTCCAGAAACGGAGGATATAGCCGTGTAGATGCTCCTTCCACAGCTGGAGAGTATGCTCGCGTAGATGCTCCTTCGATAGCTGGGAGGTATGCTCGTGTTGATTCGCCCAGCAACGCTTCTCTCAAAGCTTCCGATAACAAGAAAACTGGAGAGAGCCCAGAGCAGAGACCCAGCCCTTGGGAGAAGTTCGCTGAGGCCAAGCTGGATAAGCTTCAAATCCCAGGTCAGGCGAAGCTGCCCGCTCAGCAGCTTGAGGTACAGCTGCCCAAGGCGGGCACTCTGCTTAAAGGCCGCAGCCTCCCGGTGCGAGGCCGGACCGCGCCCGGGAACAAGATCTTGCTCAATGGTCAGGAGCTGGATGTTGATGAGGAGGGGCGCTTTAGCGGCTCAGCGACTTTGAAACCTGGAGAAGCTCAGCTTGAGATCATCGCTCAAGACCCTGAGGGCAACCGAGGCATCATCCACCATCCCCTCAAGGTACCCAAGCGCTCCTGGTTCCTTATGGCCCTGGGAGAGAGCCTCGCCAGCCGCCTTGGAGATGAGCCTGATGGCTTCAAGCCCCAAGACAGCACCACCCTTGGAGACACCCTCACGGTTCATGGTCGCGCTGTCCTCTACCTCAAGGGCTACACCAGCGGAGAGAAGATCCTCGGCGGGCTCTTTGAGCAGTATGAGGTCACTGCTCACCTCGACAGCTCCAGACGCGCTGAGGAGGAAGCCTACTTCCGCCAAATTGTCGATCCTGAGGCCTTCTATCCTATCTATGGAGATGATTCGGAGGAGCTACAAGAAGCGCAGAGCCGAGGCCCCCTCTATCTCCTCATCCACGCCGATGATTCCCGTCTCACCGTCGGCAACTTCCGCTCCAAGATCAAAGGGATCGAGCTGTTTAAGTACGAGCGCGCGCTCTATGGAGCCACCCTAGAGCTGGTCAAAGAGCGTGGCGCCTTCCGTCATCAACTCAAGCTCCTCGCCGCCGATCTCAATCAGCCTGAGCGCCACGCCTTTGTTGAGTTGGAGGCCACCGGAGGCTCACTCTACTATCTCCCCCACCGAGATCTTCTTGAGGGCAGCGAGCGGATCTATCTGGTTGAGCGTGACCGCCTCTCTGGTATGGAGCGCAGCCGCAAGCTGCTCCTCAGAGAGCGCGACTACTCTATCCGTTACAGCGATGGCCGCCTCCTCTGCCGTCGTCCCATCTCCCGCTTTAGTCAGGCCAACCTCGGCCCTCATCCTGGGGACTTCGACCTTGTGGATGGGCATCCTCAGTTCCTCACCCTTGAATATGACCATCGTGATCCCAGCGCCCAGGATCAGCAGGTCCTTGGCGTCCAGCTTCGTGAGCGCTGGGAGGGCCTTACTCTTGGCGCGGGCTATATTCAGGAGCGCAATGGAGAACGCCCAGACTATCGCCTCTGGGGCACTGAGCTGCGCTATCAGGCGGGGCGCAGAAGCTTCTTTGAGGCGGAGATGGCTGAGAGTCAAAGCCAGATGGGGGAGAGCCTCTTTAGCTCGGATGGTGGTCTCAGCTTCGCCCCCTTTAACAGCCGTGATGGCCTCGATGCTGAGGGCCGCAGTTATCTGCTCAGGACTGGCTTTGAGCTGGATGATCTCATCGGAGAAGGCAAGGAGGAGCGCTGGTATAGCGAAGCTTACTGGCAATACCTCGCCCCTGGCTTCTACTCCAGCGGCACCATCCAGCAGCAGGGTTTGGAGAAGTATGGCTTCAGCAGCCGCCTCAAGCTCAACGAGCAGCATCAACTTCAGCTCCAGTATGATGGCATGATCGCCGACGCCCCGGAGAGTCAAAGCGCTGGGGTCTTCTCTGGCTGGGAGCGCAGTCAGCTCCGCCTTGGCCACGCCTGGACCGATGGCGGCCTCAAACTCAACACCGACTTTATCCACCAACAGAGCCTCGCCAGCGCCTCTCAGCCAGAGATGCTCTTGGACAGCCTCCAGATGGCTCTAGAGTATCCTCTGGACCCCCGCTGGACGCTGCTCTTGGAGCAGGAGGCGATCATTCAAGGAGATCAGCGCCTCCATAAAGAGACCGCAGACCTCTTCACCAGCGGCTTGGGCCTGCGTTACGCCCTGGATGAGCGCCTCTCCCTGGAGGCTAAGGAGAGCCTGCGCTGGTCTGGAGACAACGCCACCGAGATCGGCCTCAGGAGCCAGCTCAGTGAGCGTCACACCTTCTATGCCCAGGAGCGCTTTCAGGAGCAAGATGATCGCTATCACTCGGTGAGTGTTTTGGGCGCGGAGGAGGCTTTAGGCTCCAAGAAGCAGGGCCGTGCTTATGGGGAGTATCAACTGGAGAGTGGCAGCTTGGGGCAGCACAACCGCGCCGTGATGGGTCTGGGGGGTCGCTTTCAAGCTCATGAAGATCTCACTTTAGAGGGCGGCTTTGAGCACAGCACCCTCTTTGGAGATCGTCAAGGGGAGTCCTCTCGCGACACCCTTCACGCCGGTTTTCAATGGAAACGAGGCAAGCGCCTCCAGCTCGGCGGACGCTATGAGCTGCGCTATGAGGATCAGGATGAGTCTCTGGGTCAGTGGGACCGCTATCAGCTCCTGACTCGCAATCACTTCCAACTCAAGCTTCACCGAGATCTCAACATGAAGCTGCGTCTCAACTACTTCCACACCTACGACCTGGAGCATGAGGCCACCGAGGCGGAGATCATCGAGGGGGGCTTTGGCTTGGCGTGGCGACCTGTGCGGCATGATCGCTTTATGATCCTCTTCAACTACGGCAAGCGCTACGAGCAGCGCCCCATCGATGTCACCCTGGAGGAGCCTGAGCGAGTGGAGACCGATGTTCTCTCTCTGATCCCCATCCTTGAGCTGCCCTTCCGCTTCCAGCTCGTGGAGAAGCTCGCCTATAAGCGTTTCTCTCTTCAGCTCGCCCCCCTCCCCACCACCGTCAGCCATAACCTCCTCTGGATCAATCGTCTCAACTTCCACCTCACGGGCACCTGGGATCTCGGCGCGGAATATCGCTTTCTCCATCAAGCCCTTGCCCAGACCACCCTTCACGGCTCCCTCTTTGAGCTGGATTACATCATCGAGAAGAAAATCAGACTCGGCTTTGGCTATAATTTTACCTCCTTCAGCGACGAGGAGTTCTCTAATATGGATGAGGATCACGGAGGACCCTTCTTCCGTCTCATGGCCCACTACTGAGAGCGTTACTGAGGGTTCGGTTATTGTATTAGGAATTAAAAGATTGAACTGGCAATCAAGTAGGATTATTGGAGCGCTTTAATCAGCGGATTACTATGTTTCTGAGTCCGCCGGATTTGGTGAGCCTATCCCAAAATCAACCGATCCACCCAAATCAATATGAACCCGAATCCGACGAACCCAGCGAAGAGCTTCTCTTTTCGTTCACATCTTACGGCAATACGTCTGAATTTACGTTGATACCAGGAGAATAATCTTTTGACAACATAGCGTTGTACTCTCCTTTGCAACTTTCTTCCTGGAGATTGGCGCCGGTTCTTCCATATTCGTTTTGGTAATTCTGGTCTTATCCCTCTTCTTCTCAATTCATGGCGGAGTTCTTTGCTGCCATAGCCTTTGTCTCCCGCAAGTTGATCAGGACACCTTCTAGGTCTTCCTTGCTTCCCCGTTCTAATTTTGATTCTACCTAATATTAGACACACTTGAGAGCATTAGCAGGGGTAACTGTCTCAGCTAATGGCATTCCATTTGCGTCGACTATCGAATGGATGGTGACTCTCTTTCCTTTGTGTCCTTTCTTTACACCTTCTCCTCCTCCCTTACCGGGGGGAAAAGCTGCCATCAATGCTGGCAGCTTTCCAATCGATCATCCCCTCTAGCTGAGCTATTCCTAATATCGAAGCCTTGATCTTATCAATAGTTCCATTCTTTTTCCATTTTCCGAGTTTTCTATGAGCAGTTGTTCTTTCTGCCCATTCTGGGCCAATTGGTAAATCACACCAACGGCATCCAGTAATTAGGATGAAGAATATCGAGTCTAAAACAGTACGAATATTTGCTTTTGGCCTTCCTCTGCCTCTATTCTGTGGTTGCAAGTAATCTGGCATGAGAGGTGCCAGCATTTTCTACTGTTCATCAGTTAAACCTTCAAACCTACCGGCCATTTGCCCTCATTATTGAATCGTTACATAAACATGATTATATCATAGACCGCTGTTTTTTGGGATAGCTTCTTTAGAATCAATCAACCACCAGATCCGGAGGACTCAGCATTATTCCGTATGAAACAACATTAACTCTTTCTTTTCATGATGTTGATGATGGAGGAGCAACGGAAAAAGGCGTTGCCTTTGCAAAATCCTCTCGTTTCAAAACGGCAGAAAACATTTTTAGGCAAGTGCTGAAGAATAACCCAACTGGAGAGATAAATGCTTGGGGGCATTACAATCTTGCAAACGTCCTTCTTGCTCAAGGGAAGTTTAGAGAGTGCGTTGACCACCTAGAAACTGCACAGGATTTCTTCCCAGATAATTCTGACATCACCGCACTGCATAAAACTTGTAAAGATTACATGCAGTGAATACCCAAAAAACAGGGTCCTAATCAAAAAAGGAAAACCTAGATGAAGACCAAGAATATCTTCCTGTTCTTGCTTCTTATCGCCCTTATCAGCTTTGTATCCACCATGATCCTCACCGCCTGCGAGGGGGGCGGAACAGCCTCTTGTAATGAGAGCTGTGACGATGATGACGATTGCCAAAGCGGGCTTACCTGCTTTGATACCATCCGTGGCAAGGAGTGCTTGCCAGGTGGCTGTGATGTCTGCTTTGACGATGGAAGAACCTGCTACACAGAAGAGAACCTTGCTGAACAAGAAGAGGGAGAAGAGAAGAGTTGTAAGTTTGTAAGGTGCCAGTAAATCAAGGGTAGGTAGATATTTTATAGTATTCTCTAGAATAAGGTTCAGACGTTTTTAGTTTTTTTCCTTCGACTATATATTCACATTCTCTAACATACAACATGTTGTTTTTATTGGTAAATTTGCATATTGCATTGCGCGCTTTTTCATGTTTCTTCGCAAATTCGTCCCATTTTTTTTTACAAAGACCTACTTCAGCTCCTTGGTGTAATTTTAATTCACTTCTTTTAATATTATCAAGTCTACGTGTAGATTTATATTCTTCATCTAGAAGATCAAGGGATGCTTCACCTGTATACTCATAAGTCGATAATAATTCAGATTTAGATTCTGTGTTGCAAAAAACAAGATTTATGCCTTTTTCAGTTCCCTTAATCGATGTACCAGAAGCTGATTTGGTCAAACTATCCAAAAAAGCGACCCATCCATTATAGTTTTTTACTATTAGCCCTATTTTTTTGCATGGATCACTTACTTTTTTGTTTATTTCTGCATCTTTCGGATCCGTATAAGCAGAACAAGATCCCGAATTTAGCATCCAAACTTCTTTTATTGTTGTCTTTCGAAATAAGAAAACTGTAATAATTACTATTAAAAGAATTGTCAAAAATGCGAAAAGTCCCATACAAAATTTATACTTCAAGATTGTATTTAAAGTCTCCCTCCATAGAACTATAAGATATCCTCCATTTTCCTTATGTGTAGGATGATTATTTGTATTTTCTGTTCGTAAAACAGTATCTTCTTTCTTTGCCATTTTGTCCCGTTTAGTTCGTTTTTCTGTAGCTTCTGCTTGTGATAGACTTTCTTCTTCTAGAATCTCATCTTTTTCATTTTTATTTCCTGTTTTTGGTAAAGTTTTTTTAAAACAGGATAAAAGAAAAATTAAAAAATTATAGATATTTGGTAATTTTAATAATAGTTCAGTGCCTATCCCAGAAAGAATCCACTTAATATTAGAAAGAATCCAATCCATAATCCATCTCCCTTAAATAGTTCAGGCGGCAAGATCCGCCATCCTTGACTCAAACTGACACTCAAATTCGGCGGGGCTGATATAACCCAGCGTCGAGTGCTTGCGCTTTTTGTTGTAAAAGACCTCGATGTACTCGGCGATAGCCGTCCGAGCCCTGAGATTTCAACTTATGCCTAGATGCGCAACTCTCCTGTTTTGCAGTTGTTGTTGCTGACCAATATTAGTGTTGGTTTGATCTGATCGAACAGATTATGCCTTAATCTATAAACTATTAATTTTAGCTTATCCAGTGAGACTTTCACTATCAAACGATAGACTCTAAATCCTATGCTCCTTAGTGAAAATTTCGGCCTGCCATTTTTATTCGTTCTGCTATTATTGTTGTTGAAAATATTTATATCTCTGGTACTTTCGGCGATTCTTTCTGAAATAAAAAGTGCCATTGTTCCAAACATTAAAAGCCTGTCTCTACGGTCTGGATTCCTTATCCATGTTGAACTCATCCCTAAGCCAAAGCGCAAATCTTTTATGTCTCTAAATGTCTCTTCACATTGAAATCTCCTCTTATATGAATAGAGAGAATCTTCTGGGTCCTCTGTAGATACAAGACAGAAATACCCAAAACTAGAGCCGTCAGCTTCTCTCTTTTCTTCTTCGATATATATCGTTTTTATTCGAAATAATTCTTTGGTAATAAATCCGTTTGTTATTATTTTGGGCTGCATGTTTTTGTTAACATGCCCATATACTGGAGCCCCCTCGGATTCTGTTGTATATACATAAATATTTGACCTTAAACGCATGGTAAAATCATACCCCATCTCATCTCTTAGAAACCACATGAAGTTTGTATCATTAAATCCACGATCAGTTACTATTACTACCTTACCATTTCTCTTGCCTACCGATTCAGCAAGATCATAGATCATGTCATCTTCAATTTGGTTCATATTGTTTTTTTGCCAGATGAATAAATAGTCTTCCATAATAATGGAATAGATCCATTGGAATCAGTCTGTAAACTCGCAGAAAGAGTTGATTGATTATCAGAATCAAACTCAGTCCAATCAATATTTATCCTAATTTCGTCTAAGTTTCTTGTAATAAAGGAGCACCAAGATGCCATCAACTGATTGACGTTGATTTTCTGGTTTCTCAAAAGTCTATCAACTTGAGCAATCCCACTCACGTCAAAAACTCCGCCCATTCCGGCAATATACCTTCCAATATTACTGATTCTTACGGGTTTTGACTCCAAAATACCGAGTATTATGCTTGTGATACTCATCATGTTTTTTGTATGTAAATTTTCAAAGGTTTCAGAGATAAAATCTTTGACAGTTTGTTTTAGCAGATTATCGATTTTGATCATATATCCACATATAAACCATACTGAAGTCGAAAGAAACTAAATATTTAACTACGACAAAATAATTTGCCTCCGCAGACAATTCGACAGCCATGCATGAGTTGAAATCTCAGGTCCGAGCCTCACGGACGGGTGTGACTCTCAGCCCTCTCGCGTAATCATTGGGCTTTTCGGATCCCAGAG
>CAYLJJ010000099.1:19875-20858 GCA_964384025.1 uncultured Nannocystaceae bacterium | reverse complement strand
CGTTGGTTGCTGCTTCCGTCCCTCTCGGGTTCGGATTGAGACACGCACTGGGGTTCTTCCCAGTAACCATCGTCCTCACAAGAGAGGAACCTGCTACCGACCCTCACGGGTTCGGATTGAGACCCGATATCCTCCATTGGAGGAGATCCTCAGGAGCATCCCCTTTGAGAACCTGCTACCGACCCTCACGGGTTCGGATTGAGACAGTTCTGGACGAATGCGACCACGGCTTTGCCGTAGTCATCGAACCTGCTACCGACCCTCACGGGTTCGGATTGAGACGCATTAACCTGGCCTTCGAGACTGGGGGTAGCTGCACCTAGAACCTGCTACCGACCCTCACGGGTTCGGATTGAGACTCCCCCATCAGGAACCCGCTTTGTGTTCACCCAGGAGAACCTGCTACCGATCCTCACGGGTTCGGATTGAGACGCGTTGCCCGTGGCCATGAAGACCGCTCCGGTAATCGAGAACCTGCTACCGACCCTCACGGGTTCGGATTGAGACTTTTCATACGTTGTCCACTGGATAGTTTTACCAATCCAAGAACCTGCTACCGACCCTCACGGGTTCGGATTGAGACGCTCTGGGCGGTCGATATCGACCGTGACGGGTTCCTTCACGAACCTTCTACCGACCCTCATGGGTTCGGATTGAGACTTTCGCGGAGGCCCTCACGAAACCCCCTTTTTCTGTTGATCCTCTAGAACCTGCTACCGACCCTCACGGGTTCGGATTGAGACCAGCCTTCATGTCGACATCGTTCAAATTCTGGAGACGCACGGCCTCGAACCTGCTACCGACCCTCACGGGTTCGGATTGAGACCACACATCACCGACGCCGTTTTTGTTGGCGTCGCTCTGGTCGAGAACCTGCTACCGACCCTCACGGGTTCGGATTGAGACAAACCTGTGTATCAATCATACTGTCAAGCAAAAAAGCTGAACAGACACTTATAAACAAACACACTACAATAACGTGT
>CAYLJJ010000099.1:0-19865 GCA_964384025.1 uncultured Nannocystaceae bacterium | reverse complement strand
CCCGTCGTTGTCGCCATCTGCCTGTCTGGGATTGAGGGTGTTCACGCAGTTATGAACCTGCTGCCGACCCTCACGGGTTCGGATTGAGACCTTAATGTCCCTACAGTCGTCATTAAGTATAATTGCCCGCAAGAACAAGTGAATCTGCTGCCGATCCTCGCGGGTTCGGATTGAGACCCGTCGTTGTTGGTGTCAGCCTGTCTAGCGTTGGCGTTGTCGGGAACCTGCTACCGACCCTCACGGGTTCGGATTGAGATTTAGGAGTGGAAGTTTCTTTGGCGCAAGCACCTAAAGAACCTGCTACCGACCCTCATGGGTTCGGATTAAGATGCGATGCAGATGTTTCCTTCGAAATAGAAGTTAGGGACACAGCCGAACCTGCTACCGACCCTCACGGGTTCGGATTGAGACGATCGGCGTTGCTGAGGTCAGGACTGTTGTCCTGCGCGTCGGGAACCTGCTACCGACCCTCACGGGTTCGGATTGAGACCGATGTGGTTTCCAGGAGTGCAGGCGCTGCAGTCTCTCAAGCAGATGAACCTGCTACCGACCCTCACGGGTTCGGATTGAGATCTCGCCAACCGCTTCAACTTCAGAGGCTTCGGTTTCGAACCTGCTACCGACCCTCACGGGTTCGGATTGAGACCGTTCTAAAAAGAATTCAGCAAGCACGGCGTAATAATACGAACCTGCTACTGACCCTCACGGGTTCGGGTTGAGACAATAAAAACAATATATATCGAAGAAGAAAAAAGAGAAGCTGACGGCTCTAATTTTGGGTATTTCTGTCTTGTATCTGCAGAGGATCCAGAAGATTCTCTCTATTCACATAAGATAAGATTTCAATGTGAAAAGAGATTTAGAGACATAGAAGATTTACGCTTTGGCTTAGGGATGAGTTCAACATGGATAAGGAATCCAGACCGTAGAGACAGGCTTTTAATGTTTGGAACAATAGCATTTTTTATTTCAGAAAGAATCGCCGAAAGTACCAGAGATATGAATATTTTTAACAACAATAATAGCAGAACGAATAAAAATGGCAGTCTGAAATTTTCACTAAAGAGCGTAGGATTTAGAGTCTATCGTTTGATAGTGAAAGTCTCACTGGATAAGCTAAAATTAATAGTTTATAGATTAAGACATAATCTGTTTGATCAGATCAAACAAATACTAATATTGGTCAGCAACAACTGCAAAACAGAGGAATTGCACACTTAGGCATAAGTCGAAATCTCAGGACTTGTCCGCAATAATTTGCCATTTTCAAGGAAGTTAGAGAACCATATTGGAGTGATATGGGACTTTGTTCTCAATTACAACATGCAACTAAAGAGTAATTGTTAATCACGACATCTTCAGCACTACCCTTTAGCGACCTCTTCAGTCTTGGGGTCTGTCGAGCCATAACCCATCGAAAGAACTGAAATAATCCCGACAAAATGGTCCGCAGAATGGCTTTTTAGGGAACGGTTCCCGCCGATTTTTCACCCCGCTTCGAAGATCCTCGACACACAGGTGCTCATTTCTTTGGCCAGGGCTCTCGAGTTCTACAGCAGCATTCGGAGCACTTCTTGGGCTGTTGAGGGCTCTCAGAGGCGGGGCTTCCCCGCGAGGCGACCGGTGGTTTTGCTGCCCCCACGATCAAAGGCTCCGTCCGCCATGGCGGATTAGCACCCTGTCCTGGAGGCATCAAGGCGCTCAGGCCATCCTCACCCTCAGAGCTGTCCAGAGATCAGGCCGTATGAGGCACTTCTGGAATACTCTCATGCCCAACTTCCGTAAGGATTTCGCCATCGATCCTGATATCCGTAGGCTCAAACCCAAGAGCTTGGTTGCATAGCTCCATCCGCCATGGCGGACGAGCACCCTTCTGCACCTGAAGCAGATCAGCAGCTCCTCACCAGCGGCGTACTCCTCCGGCGGCCCTCCCGATCATCAGTCTCAGAGTGTTGCCCACCTGTTGGGAGAGGGCATTGAAGGGCAGAGAATGGAGCCTACCTGGGCCTCCAGCTCAAACATTAACGCGCCTGGTTTTATGGCTGATTTCTTTTTTTAATTCTAGATAGTTGTCCTGCATATAGGGGAGGGCTTAACGGTTACGTGCTTCCTACTCCCCCGCCCATCATGCTATCAAATACCCAACAAATATAATCTCAAGAGAGAGGGGCTAATGATGATTGGTTGGGCAGAAAAAACTATCGTCGTGTGGATGACTCTTCCCATTATCTTATTCCTTGGTTGTATACGAACATTTCCCAAGAACGAGGGAGACAACACAAATCTGTCGGTCCCAGACAGTGCCTTCAGCGATGACGATAATGCTGTATTGGATATTCCGACAGATGCTCTGGGCGATGACGATGATGCTGGGGATGCTGTATTGGATATTCCGGCAGATGTTCTGGGCGAAGACACGACGGTAACTGTAACCGCCGAGAACCCTCCGGATAGCCTTCCAGATGGTGATATCCTGCTGGGTGATGTTTCCTGTGATTTCACCGCATGTGGCGGCAACGTGGTGGGGGGGTGGAGTTTATATTTTATGTTGAGCTGTGACGATGGGATCGGCAATCAGTGGTTCGAGGAATATCCAGAATGTGACAATGCAACGGTTTCCCAAGATTATTTGGAAAATTTCGTATTTAATCACGATAACACCTATACAATAACCAATCCTATACTGGAACGCGTCTACGCCCTACCCCCTGCCTGCCTAAATGCTATATTTGAGGGGGATCTTACTGCTTGTAATGAAATTGATAACGCAAGCATGCGTGGTGCTATTTACTGCACCGGAAACTGGAGCGAGACCGGCTGCTCCTGTGTGGAAGTTTTGCCTCGGGTTAGCGCATCTAATGTAACCGGTAACTGGTCTACCAGTGGTAATTTATTGACCATAGTCCCAGACGGCTCGGACAGTAGAGCCCGTACTTCGAATTACTGCGTGAGTGGAGACGAATTACGAATGTTATTCCAAGGGAATAACAGTGGTGAATCATCTGTGATGATTTTGAAAAGTAGGTAGAGTAAGTCAAATCAGTCTTTAGTTAATGGTCGATTTGTTTCTACTTAGTGTCGGCTGAAGCCGACTGCGATTTTCGCTCGCCAAAGCATGATTAGGACTTTATCATTTAGCAAATATATGGTAGAATTCATTTGTTTACAAGACTGATTTCGCTTGATTCACAATATCAAACGATAGGGAGGTTAGATTGAAAATTTTAGTCCAAACACATAGCATAATTGGTGATTTTAATCAACCAATTTTTAATCGGTTAGACCATTGCAAAATGAACTTGCTACCGACCCTCACGGGTTCGGATTGAGACCAGTATGCGGCTCCGTCCAGAAGACCGCGATCACAGAGAATCTGCTACCGACCCTCATGGGTTCAGATTGAGACCAGTCGGCGTGTAGATCGCACCCGTCGCCACCGCACAGGGGGCGAACCTGCTACCGACCCTCACGGGTTCGGATTGAGACACGTCCCCGAGCCCGTCCTCGTCAGTGTCGGTCTGGAACCTGCTACCGACCCTCACGGGTTCAGATTGAAACTAGAATATTCCAAGGCTAACATAGCCTGTAGCCAGTACGATTTAACCTGCTAATGACCTTTGCGGGTTCGGATTAATACGGTAACCGCAGATTTTATCCTTATCCTCTCCCTGAATTTGCATAGGCAGAGCAATTCTAGGATGGGAATCAGGACTTTTTAAATTGCTCAGGTGGTTCTTTTAGCGTGGCTGTTGATATCGGGGTTATCTGATGGCCTGCCTATAACGAGCGCTTGTGGATTAGACTGAGCGCTGTCTCAATCGAGCAGATACTTTCGCCGCGCGCCGCTTCCCTTAACGATCAAGCGGCCATCAGCCAGGAGGTCATCCAGGACCAGCTCTAGGCGGTTGGGGTGGCCGGTCCAGCCCTTCTTGAGCGTCGTGAGGGGGATGGGCTTAGGCTTGGAATCAAGGAGGCTGAGTTGAGGGCTGAGCTGATTGAACAGGCGGATTAACTCATCTCGCTCCGTTACTGTCGCCTCTTTGCGCCTCTCCCCCTCTGCCTCCATCACCTGCCGCTTGCCATCACGCCACTCCATCCAGGGCTTAAGGAGATCACAGGGACACTCAGTCTGTCCGCAAATCTCCTGGGCGAAGCTCTGCAGCTCATCGGGATCAGCCTCCTCACCGCCCCAGCGTCGCAGATCGGGTAGGCTCTCCCAGAGTGGCAAGCTGACGCCGCAGCGTCGAGGATCCGCGCTGCTGGGCTCGCTCAAGGGATCAAGGGGATCATCCTCAGCCAGGGTGTAGGCGTTGAGCTGCGCTAAGCTGCGTTGTAGGTCTCGCCAGCCGTTCCAGCCATAGCGGTTGGGAAAGAGGTCCGCGAAGAGGACAAAGCGCTCACGAGGCACGTTGAGCTTGCCCCGAAGGGAGTAGCCCGGCCCCCGTTGAAAGTCAGCCCGGCCAAACTTGGGCGGGGGCTCGATTTTGAGCGTCTCTCCAGCGTCCTCTCGATCTTGGAGCCTCCAGACCTCCTGCCAAGCTCGCAGCTTGATGATCCCCTTGGGGGTGTAGAGGCGATAGGGGTTGTCGGGCAGGGCGTTCTCACGCAGCAGGCGCTCAGCCAGGAGGTGTAGGTCAAAGTTAAGGGTCTGTTCATGGAGCGCGGCGATGCTCAACACCTTGGGATCGCGCTTCCAGGCGTTGACCACCTCTTCAAGCGAGTAGGCTTGGGGCTCCTCAAGCTCCCCCTCAGGCGCAAAGAGGTCTTCAAGGCGATCCAGGAGCCAGCTGGCGGCGGCCTTTTGAGTCTCTGCGTCCAGGTCAGGGAGCTGCCAACGTCGCTTAAACTGCGGCTGCTCGAGCAGGCGGATCTCGGAGTGGGCGGCGATGAGATCTAAGCGAGCTTGGATGAGCGCTTGGGTCTCGGCGTTATAGTGTTCTGGGATCGCCTGTACTTCGGCGTGGCCATGGCGCTTAAACCAGGCGCTGCGCTCCTCTGGCTCGCAGCAGGCGTTGTGGCGCGCTAAAAGAATCTCAAAGGGGCGGTGGCCAGGGCTCAGAGGCTCGATCTCCTGGGGGCCACGGGTCTGATGGCTCTTGAGCAGGTCATAGCTGCCATAGGCGAGCCAGTCTAACTCTTCTTGGAGCGCGACCATCTGGTTTGTAAGCTGTTGGTGTTGGGCGCGGGCCTCCTCTAGCTGTGTGTTAAGGTCCTCAGGGCTCCACTCCCCCGCGAGGATCGCCGCTGGGAGGCAGGTGGCGCGCTCCTGGGCGATTCGATCAAGGGTTTTCGCGAGCGCGATACGCTCTGGGCGATCTTGGCTGCTGATGGGGGCTTTTTTTAGTTTGGTTGAGTCGTATTCGAATCTTTGATAAGCAGGGTCAGCATGGGCCGAACCTCCATCTCCCATATGTTTTCCATGAAATACCTGCCTCATCCAGAAGCCCAGGGTGCTGCTGTTGAGCAGGCCTAAGAGGTCAAGGTGGTCATCCAACGAGGCTTCAGGAGGGAGCTTGATGACTGGGGCGGTCTGTTTAAAGACTTTTCCGCCTCGGTCTAAGACAAAATGATTATGAGTTGAGACGAAGGCGAAGGTGATTCGATATGGAACATTGTGCTTTGAATTTGAAAATTGATGCCATTCCCACCATTTTTTGCCATCTGATTTATAGGTTCCTCCACTAAATGTTTTCCTTGAAGAAAGTGTTTCGCGAAATTTCCAAATATAGCTTTTGATAGAGTCAGAATCATCGCCATAAGGAAACAAAACAAGACCTAGGTCGTTTATTGTGAAATCTCGGATTGCTTCTCCAATACACACAGATATTGCATGTTTTACTTTTTCTAAAGGACTCCTTTTAAACTGTTCATTTGAAATTAAGAAGACTGGATCACAGTTTGTTTGAAACGAATATCCAAAATCGTCAGCATTTTGATTTAGCAAATTAAAAGATCGCTGTAATGCTTCTTGCAGTTCAGGAGCCCCACCCCCATTTAAATTCCAGGGATGCTCTCCAAACATCTGACGGGGATACTGACTCACCGTAATAAAGGGATCACTATCATTCGGCTCATTCCCCGCCTCGACGATCGCCCTCCAGACCTTGCCCTCAGCGGCTATCTTAGGGCTCTTAGGCTCCCCGCGCTTCCCCCCCAACACCCGGATCTGCTCATCAACGGGTGGTTGGCAACGCCCAAAGAGGATCACGGTTGGAGTACCATGCCCAGGGATATAGGCTCCGCTGGTGTCGATGATATCTGTTAGATCCCAGCGGGGCAGCACCTTGCCGATCAGAGCGCGCCCAAAGCTACGCTTCATAAAGGCGTTGCCGGTGATCTGCCCCATAAAGCCACCCTTACAGCCCAGATCAAAGAGGCGCTCAACAAAGGGGGCGGTGAGGCCATAGCCTCCAGTGGCTGACTCTGGCCAAAACGCACGATAATCATCCCGCTTACGGGGATCTTTGGGGGTGATGTAAGGCGGGTTGCCCACCACTGCATGAAAATGGTGGTTTAAAAACTCAGCGTTGAGCGCGCGCTCCTTGGCGGTGGAGTACTCCAGCAGGCGGGCCTCTCCAAAGAGCTGATGCTGCCCCCGACGCCCCTCCCAGGGGATCAGGGAGTCCAGGGCGCGCAGGTGGATCGGCAGGGAGGCGAGGCGGCTGAGATCCCTCACCTGGGTACGCTGCATCACCTCTAGGGTCAGACGAAAATGAGCGATATAGACCGCGTGAGGATTGATGTCACAGCCCCAGATGCTCTCTAAGGCGCGGACAGCGGCCTCCCAGGGTTCTAAATCGCGAGCCTCCCAGTAGTCCGCCAAGCGATGGAAACCCCCGATCAGGAAGTGCCCACTGCCGCAGGTGGGATCGATCAGCCGAAACCGCTCTCCCCGCGCCCAGAGTGTGGCGGGATCAAAGGCGGCCATCGCGGGCGTGAGGGTGTGGTCAAGGATGTAATGTTCGATAAAGTCGGGGGTCTGAAGCAGGGCATAGCGCTTGCGAACATCCTGATCGAGATCTTGATAGAGGTCCCCAAGAAAACGGCTCTCAAACTCACCCTCAGACCAGTCATAGCAGAGGTTGCCACAGCCATCCTCCAGATGCCATAGATCCCATAGAGCTTGGCAGAGAGGCTCATCGGGGAGGGGTAACTCATCCTCTCTGGGGCTGAAGAGGGCGGGGAAGTCGGTCGCCAAGTCGCGGAAGATCCACTGAAAGTACTCTCGAATCCCCAAGCTGGGGGCCAGATCCCGAAAGAGCCGCAGGCCCCGCTGTCCTCGAATGCGGATCGGCTCTAAGAGCCCCAGATCTTCTAGAGCGCGGGTGTAGAGCAGCCGCAAAATCAGCTGTACTGCGGAGCGCCCCGCCACCATCTTGAGGAACTCCGCCTGACCGCCCCCCGTCTCCGCCGCCTGATGCTGCGCCTTGAGCCAAGCTTTAAGTGGCCCCCGCCCTCGCTTGATCCCCTGCGCTGCGATCTGCTTCTCCAAACCTTGCAGCGCCTTCAACAGCGCTTCGTAGCTCTCAGCCTTCATCGTCTCTCTCCTGCCATAGTTTTTGTAGACTTTAAGGGCAATTCAAGCAACTTGATAGGCTCGTGAAAGCTCTTTAACATCCGTGCCGAGTTGGGATCTCGCATCGCACTGTCTCATTCATTGGGCTTCACGATGGCAAACCACAGGAAATATCAGCGTTCATCGAAGTTCCATGGCAGGATGTTATATATCCCGAATGAAGGTTCACTAAAGTTTCGCTCTCCAACCGCAAGAGAGTTGCGAGGGACTCAAAAGGGCTGGGTATTCAAGAATTGGTATCGTGAGCATCGCAATTTTCGGGAATTGTATACGCTTATTGATGAAAGAAAGCTGGTTGATGATCCAGTATGTGCAAGTGTTTAACAGTCAACATAATGCTCGTGAAATATCACGAAAAGGTCCGGCTGATGGCTGGACACGCCAGCGCCTTTTCAGATGAACATCCAAGAAATCATTAAGATTGTGGCCCTGGAAGGCATCGATTGCGTAGATGTTAGAGCTGAACGTCTTGATGTTTCAAATGCACATCCGTTCCAATCGCAATAGAGGAGATTAAAGAGTTTGGGCAGAGAGTCGCTGGACATCAGGCATGGCCATTCCTAAGAGAGCGTCTGATATATATTGCTTCCTCGATGGGACTCTCAACCCCAATTCTTCCGATGCGACTGCGCTCTTGGTAAACGGTCATGTGATCAACTGTACCCTTTCAAAGCCACCCCTCCTCCCGAATCACCACGGCGGCCATATCAGGGGTATAGGGCAGGGGGTGGCGCTCATTAAGGCGCAAGCGGCCCTCATAGGCGCCGCCCGGCAGGGCCAAGACGATGAGGCCATAGCGGCCCCCACGAGCGCGCTCATAGAAGCCTGAGAGCCAATCCATCAGCCCCAAGCTGCCCAGGAGTGAGGGGCGGATCAACAGGCTCAATATCCCCTGCCGCGCTCCCTCTAAGATCGCCGCCTCCAGAGCCTCGATCAGCTCCTCCTCGGCCCAGCCCCAGCTCGGCTCCTCCTCCTGCTCAAAGAAGAGGGCATCCTCCCAGAGATCAGCGGCTCGCAGCCCCTCAATAAGGACTCTATCGATGTCGATCTGGCGCAGCCGCTCAGCGCCCAGATCAGCCAGTAGAGCCGCTCCAATTCGCTCTGAGAGGAGGTGGTGGCGCCCTGGAGGCAAGGCCAGCACTCGAAAACCTCCTTGGGGGAGGCTCTCCAAGAGGCTGCTGAGATTCAGGCTGCCATCTTCGCTCATCTGACGCTGAGGGAGATCCTCATCAAGGAGGATCTTCACCTCGGGGCTGGGCTCCTCCCGCCTCAAGGGCCGCAGCGCTCCCACCTCCAGCCGCCAACCCTGAGCCTCTAAGGCGTGTTCCAGGTCGTCTGGGATCTGGATCTCTCCAAAGCTATGGCTGAGCCGGGCCTTGATGGCGCTCCAACGCTGACCCGCTTCAGGTTGAGGGTGTAGGGCGCTGAAAGCCTCGCTGAAGGAGACAGGGGGGGTGAACAGAGCCTCAGAGGGGCCACTCCTGATCTCAGGACAACGCTCCAAGCAGGCGCGCAGTAGGCCCTCTCCGCCGGCTCCCCAGAGTCGCAGGCTGTGGCGCATCTCCAGCTCGGCGGCGCGCTCCATCAGCAGCTCAAGGGCCTCGGCGCGGGGCAGCGGCGGCCAGCTCGCTCGCGCCCTGAGCGTCTCGCTGAGCTGCTCAATCTTCTCCAGAGTCCAAGGGGGTCGAATCAGCAGCTCAGGCTTGGTTTGATCTTGGAGGAGCGCAGCGGCGAGGCGGCTGTAGCCCAGCGCTGAAAGCCCCTCTTCGATCGGCAGGCGCAGGCTCATCGCCTCGGCGGCGGCCTCCAAGCTGCTGAAGCCGCAGGGAGGCAGAGCCTCCTCCATCAACTCCATCAGCTCCGCTCCAGCCCCACCCTCTTCACGGAGCGGCTCAAGGGGAGGTGGCTTGCCTTGAGGCGCTTGTCCCTGGAGGCCAAAAGCACGGTTAAGGGCGGTGTAGCCCTGCCCAAGCTGTTGACGCAGCGCCTCATCAAACTCCATCAGGCTCTGGAGCGGCTGCGCTGTGGCTTCGATGGAGGGCTCTGGGCTCGAACTCTCCTCTTGGAGCGCGACAGGGCGCGTCAGGGCCTCCTCTAAAGCTTCGCCAGCCTCAAGGGCGCTCTGCGGTCGCGCAGAGGGGTCTGGATCTAAGGAGCGTTGAAGCAGGGCGTAGAGGGCCGCCCGCTGTGCCCTGCCCAACCCCTCTGGGAGCGCCTCGGCCTCAAGCTCCGGTCGCTCACCCAGCTCAGCGCGACCATGGAAAGGGTGCAGGCCAGTTAAGATCTCAGCGAGGCAGAGCCAAGCGGCGAAGAGATCATCGCGGACCTCCCAACGCCCCTGTTCAAAGAGCTGAGGATCTTTATAGGCGACGCTCCCCAAGCTCAGCTCCCCCTCACCAGGGGCGCGAGCGAGGCCCAGATCGATGAGGGTCGGCCAGGCATCTGAGGCGCGGATCAGCAAGTTCTCAGGCTTCACATCCCGATGCAGCCAACCCTGTTGGTGAAGCGCGCCAAGGGCAGCGAAGAGGCCGCGTCCTAAGGTCAAGAGTTGGGCAAGGCCGAGCGGCTGACCCGCCTCCACCCAGCTGCGTCCATCCAGACCCTCGGCATACTCTAAGAGGAGAATGGAGCCCCCCTCAAAGGGCTCCTGGCTGTGATAGCGCGGCAGATTGGGCTGCGTGACGCTCCGTAGGACCTCCGTCTCCAGAGCCAGGGCCTCCAGCTGCTCAGCGGGGAGGATCTTGGCCACCAATAGGCGGCCATCCATGCGATGGCGCAGTAACCAGTTGCTGCTGGTGGCGCCAATCCCCAGGTGTCGCTGAAGCTCATAGACGCGACAGATGATCTCTCCTGGGACCAGCACACGCCGAGCAGGAGCCTCTTGGGGCAGCGCCTCCGCCTCCAAGATCTCCAGGGCCTCGCTCAGCGAGGGGCGGAGCATGGGATCGGGGCTCAACAAGCCAGTGAGCAGGAGGTTGATGCTCTCAGGAGCGGGGAGGCCGTCGATCTGGAGCGGTGGCAGACGGTAGGGGCTCAGGACCTCTTCGGGGCGCTCAAAGAGGGGATGACCCTGGAACAGCTCAAAGAGGGTCGCGCCCAGAGAGAAGCGGTCGCTGCGCTTGCTGGCCTCGGCGCTGCGCAGAAACTCAGGGGCGAGGCAGCTCATATAGGGGAGGCGCTGTCGGCTTCGAGTCAAGGTAGAGGCGCGAGCTGAGAGCATTCTCGCCAAGTTCAGGGCACAGAGCTTCAGCTCCTTGGGGCAGGGATCATCGGAAAGCAGCACCGCCTCAGGAGAGAGGCGGCGATGGAGGATCTCTTGGCGGTGTATCCAGAGAAGGGCGCGACAGATCCGCGCAGCGACGATGAGCCGCTCCTGAGCGCTGGGTTGATGACGCTGGAGCCAACTCGGCAAGGGCAGGAGCGGGGCGCTGTCCTCAAAGGAGAGGAGGTGCAGCTCCTGAGGCTCTAAGATCTGATCCACCTCTCGATAGGTCAGGAGATCTGGCCCGCCTCGGAGGCGCTCTTGGAGTCGCGTCTCCTGCTTGGCCAGGGCGCGGCGGCGTTGGCGGAGCTTTTCATCATCTCCGCTCAGTTCATAGATATGAACTCGACGCGCCTCTCCATAGCGTTCAGCCCTCCAAGCTGTATAGGGGCTCCCCTCCTCCTCTTCAAGCCGCTCTAAGAGCTTAAAGGGGCCGATCAGTCTGCTGAGCTGAGCGGCGCGGCCATCACCAAAGACCTCAAGGATGGCGCGGCTCTGCTGATGGCTCAGTCGCCGCCCGCCCTGGCCCCAGAGAGAGGGGGTCGTCAAGGCGGGGATGATCTCATTCAGGGTGCAGGTCAGCTCCGCATAGTCGGAGCTGAGATCTAAGCGGGCGTCAAGCCCTGTGACAAAGATGAGGGCCTGCACCCAAACCCTACGGAGGCGATGATCGCGTTGTCGCAGCTGCGTCGCCAACACCCGCGCCTTGAGTTGGCTGAGCGGGATAGGAGACTGGATCAAGCTGCCCCCCTCAAGTCGCCAGCGGTCTCGATTGCCGCTGATGCGCCCTCCCCAGGACTTCATCTCCACCGTGAAGACCATAAAGGGCGTTAGGATCAGGAGATCATGTTCAAAGGTCTGACCGCCCCGTCCCGTGGGCATCTCTACGTTGGAGTAGACGATATAGCTGGAGGGCAGGCCCTCAAGCACAGCTTGAAGCCCTCGACGCTCGTTGGGGTGAAGGGGGCCGATCGCTCGATGTTGGGCGGGCATCTCTTATAGATCTCCGGGGTGAAAACGAGCGTGGCCCGCGAGGTAGCCTCGCCGCAGGAGCCCTGCGCCTATCGCTGCCTCTAAGCAGCGCTCTCCATAGGCGGGGTGAATCAGAAAGAGCCGCGCAGCCTGAGAGCTCCTCAACATCCAGAAGAGTTGAGCCTCTTTGAGCCCCCGCTTCTGCATCTCAAAGGCGAGGAGCCAGCCAAAGGCGAGAGGCTCCGGCTCTCCACGCCGGACCTGAAACCCCTCTCCTGTCTGAACCTGCTCTTCAAGGACCCCCAGCTTGATGAGATGCTTTCGTATGCTGCTTGGGGTCTTCTTGATCGAAGAGGGGCCACTGTCGGGCTTGATATTCTCCTGAACAAAGGCGAGCCAAGCTTCAGGGGGGATCAGGGCCGCGTCACGGGGAGCCAGGGGAGCCTCGCTGCGCTCTAAGCGAGGCTGCAATAGAGCCTTAAGGCTCCGTAGAATCCAGGGATGCTCATAGAGGAGGCGCCCATAGAGGAGGCTATGGCGTCGATCTGAGGCCCCCTCCTGAAAGAGGCGCAAAAAACGGCTGTCCTGAATCTCTTCCCCCCTAAGATCCAAGAGCCGCGCTCTCACCCCCTTGATCAGCTCCCAGCGGCGCTTGCGGCTGGGCTGAGGGAGCAGCTCATCACCGCGCTCCTCCCAGCAGCTCAGAGCTTCGCCAGCCTGCGCCGCGTCTAGAAGCTTGATGAGATCCTCCTCATTGAGGCTGCGGGTCCAGCTCCCGAGATCAGCGCTCACAGCAGACGAACCTCAGGGAAGCGGGGAGCCCAGCGCTGCGCTCCAGGCGCGGCCTTGAGGCCCAGGACTCGATCAAAGCGAGCCCCCTTTGCCAGCTCCTCCTCAAGCTGTTCACTGCTCCAAACGCGGGGGGCGTTGCCTCGCAGCTCCACCGTCACCAGCCCGATAAGGCAGCGCTCCTCCTCGCTGTCCGCCATCAAGGTGAACTGGCGATCAAAGCCCAGGCTTTGATCTCGAGCGCAGAGATAAGCGCTCAAGCGTCCTCCTGAGCCAGGCAGCTCCAAGATCTGATGCTGAGGCTGGAGCTGGGGCGCGTTAGAGAGCGCCCCTCCTGTGGGCAGCCTCAGAGCCTCAGCTTGTCGCAGAAGAAACCGTGAGCTGGGTTCTTCGCTGGGCGAGGCGGCCTCCAACAACAGCGCCTTAGCCTGCTCATCATCCAGATCACAAGCCTGATGTCGCCCAAAGGGCTCAGGGAAGGCCATCGCCAGATCTTGATGTAGAAGATCGATCAGATCTGAGCAGCTCAGGTTGCGCCGAAACCGCTGCCAGCGTTGATGTTCAGGCTCAGTCAGTCGTGGGGGGCGAATCCCCGCCGCCTCCAAGCGCGCGATGGAGGCCAAGGTCCCTCGAAGGCGCCGTGTTTGCATTTCCTTCCCCTTAGGGTTGCCCAATCAGAGAGGAGGATGCGCCTTCATCGAGGAGGAGAGCAACGGGGAAGTCACCCTTTGGGGGCCTGACTCTAAACCTTGGGGTAGATTCTGCCTTCTCTATCGCCTCTACATCCCCCACCAGATAACCCCGCTCAGGCTTAAGCAAAGCCCCGGTTCAGGCTCTGTTTCAGGAGGAGCTTAAGGGACATAAACATCTTGAGCGTTGTTTGTCCCTGCTCTTCTCCATCCAGGAGTTGGAGCAGAACAGCGGCGTCTCTGAAGGGAAGAGCTGTGCAATACAGGGAGGAGAGATGAACAGTCTACCCCACGGAGATCAACGCTTGGCCTTAGAGGCCCTGAGAGAGCAGATCGATGTGGGTGAGCAGTCGCTGGATCTGTTCATCTGGGCTCTCTTGGAGCAGAGAGGCGGGATAACCACCGTATACCCTCGGTGTTGAGCGACCTCTGCTAAATGCGTGGCTCAGGGCTTGGAAGGAGTGGCGCTTGGATTTTTTATGATGAACGCAGCGATGAGCGCTGACAAGGTGCCATTCATAAATTCAGGTGAGGGTGCTTGGCCTCCTCTCCAACTCTAAGGAATCAGCACCAAGAGCCCCACCGCCAGGGAGATGCTCAGCACCACCCCCGCCAGGAGCAGGCTCTTTCGGGGGATCGATAGGAGGAGCACGGCCCCAGAGCGAGGAGCAGGAGACGGCGACGCTGTTGGGGAGAGGGGATCTGTGTCAAGGCTTGGGTCATTTTCGTGCGACGGTGGGGCCTCTATACTATAAGAGCGATCATCCTGGATGGATTAATGGACCTCTCTGATGGTGAACGCGGCGATGAGCCCAGCCCTCAACGGCATTGACTTCTTGGGCGGCTACTCAGAGACGCTTCAAGCGGAGGCGCGTGCGCTCCGCGATGAGGGTCGCCTGATCGAAATCCTCGCCCAGCGCTACCCCGAGAAGCACAGCGTCACCGACAATGCAGCGCTCTATCCCTATGTGATGGATCTCAAGCGCGCCCATATGCGCAGGTCCTCGCCGCTCTCCAAGGTGCGCTACAGCGACAAGATGATCACCTTGCGGCGGGCGTTTGGGACCCACACCTATGTCACGCGGGTGCAAGGCCGGAAGCTGAAGGCTAAGAATGAGCTGCGCATCTCCAGCCTGTTTAAGCAGCTGCCCCCAGAGTTCCTCAAGATGATCGTGGTCCATGAGCTGGCGCATCTGCGCCATCGGGATCATGACAAAGGCTTTTATCAGCTCTGTGAGCATATGGAGCCGGACTACTTTCGCTATGAACTTGACCTTCGTCTTTGGCTCTACGCTCGCCAAGGGCTTGCTCAGAACGACGCACAGACAGGGGATCTATATCCCTAGATATCGCGATCATCATAGGCGCCACCATCGGCATCTATCTCTTCTCTGAGCTGCTCTCCAAAGGGACCGACAGCATCGGTTCACACTATACGATTTTTGAAGCGGAGCTTTGCTATCCTTTGAACTGACTGGAGCTGTTGACCCTCTCCATATCTCTGTCAGATGAGGCTAGATAAACCAAAGCAGCATCAACTTTAGACAGCATCCTTACCACCGTTCCCACCTCAGGAGAACAGGCTACCCTGCTCGTTAAAAAGCCAGCTGAGCGCGATCCAGGTCTTAGCATCTTGGATCTCTCCTCGTTGCATCATTCCCCGAAGCTCCTCCTCCGAAAACAACACAGGTTCGATCAGCTCTCCTGGATCGGGGTCTATCTCACAGGGGCTCAGATCCTTGGCCAAGAAGAGCGAGATCAACTCATCACTCCCCCCAGGTCCTGGATAGAAGGATAAAATCGGCTCTAGATAAGCCGCGCGATAGCCTCCCTCCTCCTCAAGCTCGCGTCGAGCGGTCTCTTGGGGTGGCTCTCCTGGATCACAGGTGCCCGCTGGAATCTCCAGAGTCCAGGCGCGCAGAGGATAGCGATATTGCCGCACCAATAGGAGCTGACCCGGCTCAGGTTGAGCGATGATCCCCACCGCTCCAGGGTGATGAATCACCGCGCGCTTCACCCTCCCTGTCGGGCTCTCAAAGGTCTCCAGATCGATAGATCCCCGAGAGGAGCGGTAGATGTTCTCTCTCTCCTTGAGCTTGATCCTCACTCAAAGCTCCTCATTTTTGATCTTCTCGATCACTGAGGTATAGCTTGTGGTGTTGACCAGCTCTGAGAGCTGTCGGGTGTAGAGCTGGACCAGATCGGGGCGAGCGCGACTCCGCGCATCTCTCAGAGCGTGATAGACCGAGATAAAGGCTCGTTCTGAGTTGACAAAGTGCTCCACAACCCGCACCACCAACTGAAGCGCCGCCGCCGCCGTCGAGCGCCCCTTTGTCTCAAAGAGGAAGCTGCGCCCATCGCTGTTCTCTACATACAGCTCAGCTAGAGCCTCCCCGTCGCTCCCCTGAGAAGGGCCACGCTCCATCGAGCTGCTGAGGCGAAAGCCGGTGATCTGGATACTGTTGAGGGACTCAAACTCCTGAGCATAGTGCTCCATTAAGCCCCGGAAGAGGGCATCGATCAGGCCCACTCCCTGACCCCTCAGCTCTCCCAAGGTGCTCCCATCCTGGGCATGACAGAGAGTGACGATGACGCGACACTTCGACTCTTGGAGATCCTCCAGGAGCTGAAAGTGGCTGATTCGAAGAGAGAGGTACCGCTCTTTAAGGACCTCCTTGATGAGCATGTCGGTTTTCTCCGGCATGAGAATCTCCTCCTGTTCTTGGTGAGGCTTGCCTGAGTCCTCGTCTGGGTGAGACTCATCGGCTCCTTGAGTATCATGGCATGAAAGTTAGAGTTTCGCTGAAGAGCTTCTCCTCTTGATCAAAAAGGTACTCCAAGGGATATAGCGGACCTCGCCCTTGAGAGCTGCGAAGAAGGAGAGAAGGTGCCTGGATATGAGGTGATGGGAGAGGGCAGAGAGGCGGAGTCATTTCGTCGCGCCCTAAAGCGAGGACCTTGGAAAGAGGAGGGCTCTAGAGGAGGACTGATCATCTGTAGCCCTCCTGGAACTCAAGTCCCACTGGCGAAGCAGGGGCTGGCTGCCGGAGTCCAGGTCCTGATTCCTGATCCTTGGGGACTCAAGGAGGTTGAGGCTCAGGACCTCGTAGAGCAGGGTGTCCAGCTTGTCTGGTCCGCACAGTTTAAGCCGAGCTGGCGTGGGCTCCTCAAAGCAGCTCAAGGGCTGGGGAAGCTCTGGAGCATTCAAGCTCGACGCTGGCATCAGGCTTCAACAGAACCTCAAACACTCTCGGCTCCTTTGGGGGGACTCTTGGCCTGTCTGGTTGAGCTGGCGGGTCCTCCTGAAGCACATCGGGTTCAGGGACGCGCGCTCTTAAGGAGCGATGTCCTGGATGAGATCAGCCTTGAACTGCGCTTCCCTGGAGATCTCCATGCTCAGCTCCACCTCCATCAACGCTCTCCCATCCATCAAGAAAGCTTGGAGATCATTGGGCAGGAGGGTGGCCTTAGCCTCAGAGAGGGAGATCTTCAGCTCCACGATCCCCAAGGAGATCATCAAAGGCTGAAATGTACCGCGCCCTCCGCTGAAGAGGAGATGCTGAGGGCGCTCTTTGAGGGGCGTCTAGAGAGCACAGCCAGCCTTCGAGCCCTCCATCTGCTGAAGAGTGTAGAGACCAGCTTGGATGGCTTTGCTCCTCCAAAAAATAGCCCTGAAACCCCAAAATTCTTTGTCCATCCCAGCGCGGTCGTTGAGGGAAAGGTAGAGATCGGAGCAGGTACTAAGATCTGGCACTTCAGTAAGCTGCTGGGGCCTCTAAAGATCGGGGAAAGCTGTAGCTTGGGGCAGAACGTGGTGGTGGAGCGCGGGGTCAGCCTGGGGAACAACGTCAAGGTCCAGAACAACGTCTCGATCTACTCTGGGGTGATCTTAGAGGATGATGTCTTCTGTGGACCCTCGATGGTCTTCACCAATGTGGGCACTCCGCGCAGCCATTTTCCCCGGCGGGGAGAGTATGCAGTCACGCGAGTCAAACAGGGAGCCAGCATCGGCGCCAACGCCACCATCGTCTGTGGAAACAGCCTGGGACGCTACAGCTTTATAGGCGCGGGCGCGGTGGTCACCCGCCCTGTCCCCGACTATGCCCTTGTCTATGGAAACCCAGCGCGTATCCGCGCATGGAGCTGCTACTGTGGAGCTACGCTGCCTATGAGTGTAGATGAATCCTCAGAGGAGGCCCGCTGCTCAGACTGTGGCCGAGTTTACCAGCGTGAGGGGCAACGTGTAGAGGAGATTCAATGAGCCTTGAAGAGCGCCTTAGACGGTTGAGCAAACGGGCCCTTGAGCTGGGGCAGAAAGCGGGAGAGACAGCGATGGAGGAGCCCTGGGTTCGACGACGCGTTGAGAAAGCGCGGACCTCTCTGCTTCAAATTCAACGAAAGATCGAGGGTCGCCTTGAAGCTCTGGAGTCTGAGCTTTGGGCGCGAGTTCAGAAGCTGCAAGAGGAGGCTCAAAAGGCGGGACGACAAGCCCAGCGCCGCCGCTCCTCCAAGCAGCACTATGAGGTCTTAGGTCTCAGCCCAGGGGCCAGCTTGGAGGAGATCAAGCAAGCTTGGCGTGCGAAGATGCGGGCACATCACCCAGATCACTTCGCCCACGATCCTCAAGCTGAAGCGGCAGCTCATCAAGAAGCCCTTAAGATCAACCTCGCCTATCAGGAGCTGAACGTCCTCTTGAGCGGTCGAGAGAGCCGCCGGGCCTAAAGCCTCCTTTTCCCGCTCCGGGAGCGATATGCTCTCTTATGCTGATTGTCCTTCTGCTCTTAAGCCCTCTTGTCTCTGTAAAAGCGCGAGCTGAGTTTGATCAGCTTAAGCTTCAAACACGAGGAAGGCGAGTGCAGCTGAGCGCTCGACTGCAAGACAATCTGGGGCAGCCCATCCCTGGAGCCCCTCTGCTGCTTGAGTCCAGAGAGAGGCTCCTCAAGCTGAGGAGCGATTCAAAGGGCCGAATTCAGTCCCAGTTTAACCTCAAGGGTGAGGAAGAGCTGTTGCGGTTGAGCTTCTCTGGTAGCCCTCTGTTGGGAAGCACGACCTGGGAGGGTCGCGCTCGCATGAGACGCAGCCAGACCCTGCTGAGGGTGTTGGCGCCGCTCTCCATTCAGGATGGGGCCCCCCTCAGCTTGGGCCTGGAGATCCTTGATGAGGGGGAGCCGCTCTCTCAAGCTCCCCTACACCTGAGCCTAGGAGAAGAGAGCCTGGAGGTGCTCTTCAGCGATGCCCATGGGCGGGCTCAGACCAGCCTGCGTTTGCCAGGTCCAGGGATTCACCAGCTTCTGGTTCGTTATGAGGGTGATCAGGAGCGCTCTCCCTCTCAGGCTCAACTGAGCGTCGAGGCCAGCCGTCCTCTATCGCTGAGCCTCTCAGCCAAAAATCCTGAGCCTGGCGCGGCCCTGGTCCTAGAGGGCAAGCTGGAGGGGCCAAAGGAGGGGCAACTGATCATCACCGGTGATGGTCGCCCACTCATCCGAGCGAAGATCCACGCTGAGTTTCGATTTCAACTCCAAGACCTCCCTCCTGGTCCGCTGGAATTGCGAGCTTCAGCGTTAAGCCAAGAGCCAGGCTGGCGAGAGGCTCAGACTCCTCCGATCTTGCTGCAGATCCCCCCTGCCCCTCCTCAACATGGCTCCTCTTGGCCTTGGGCGGTAGCGCTCTTGGCTCCTTTGCTCCTCCTTTTGGGGTGGCGACCCAGGGTTCGACGACGCTCCAAAACTCCAAGCTCTCCTCAAGCTCCTCCCCTTGAGATCTCAGCACCCATACGGGGTCCGCTTCGTCTGCGCCTCTGCTCTGCTCAGGAGGGCTTGGAGTTAAAGGAGCTTCAGTTGATCCTCAGCGATGAGCCCCTGGACGCTCAACTGGACCCCCCTGAGGGGCGAAGCCTTGAGTTGAGCAGAGAGGGCCTCTTGCTCCTCAAAGAGAGGGGTTGGCTCTGGGCACAAGCTAAAGGGCACGCTCCTCGCAGTCTTCAACTCCCCAAAAAAGGAGGAGACGCGCTCTTAGCTCTCCTTCCCTACCGCTTCGCCATCCAGCTTGAGTTCGCCGCTCTCCTCGCCCAGCATCCTCCACTGCGCTTTGGTCGAGATACCCCCAGACAGGCTGAGCCTCAACTGGCAGGACTCCTAGAAGAGGGCGCACTACATCGACTGCGCCAGGAGGTAGAGGCGGGATGTTTTGCTGCTCTCGAGCCTGAAGAAGCGCGTTATCGTGAAATTTACCAGCTTATTCAGAGGGTTCATTTGGGATTTTGATCTTTTTTGATGAGTCCGCTGGATTTGGTCTAGATGAAATGCCTTAAGGCTGTTGAGAACCCTGAAGAAGTGAAACAATCTCGATTCGCTCCTTCTTTATCAGGGACCTCTGATTCATCACCGGAATCTCTTAATCCCTCTCCAGACGAACAGAGACCATTCTCTGAACGCTGGGGTGGAGAGCAGCTCTCTATCATTACTGGAAGAATCCGGCTCTTTTGCGTGTTGAGCCTACTCCCAATACTCCGGCCAGGGTTGAGAGGGTGCTCATCCGCCATGGCGGATGGAGCCGAAATATAAGGTGGGGAAGGGCC
>CAYLJJ010000098.1:0-21579 GCA_964384025.1 uncultured Nannocystaceae bacterium | reverse complement strand
GGCTCTGGGATCCGAAAAGCCCAATGATTACGCGAGATGGCTGAGAGTCACACCCATATGGCTGGGTAAACGCTTGCCCAGATAGCGACAAAAAGCGGCGGCCTCATAGGCATTAATCTGTACAACCGGATATTTGGATCCTGCCATAAACTCCTGACCTTGAGGATAGAAGAACTTTAAATCTCGCAGATCTTGCCAGGGTCTAAAGGCGGAGTGAGACAGCTCGACACGATCGATCTTAAACTCAGCGACCTCAACTATCCGGAGAGGGTTGCTCTCTATTCCGGGATCTCCCTTCTGAAAAGGTCCTCCAGGGATCTTGATCAACCCCTCCTCGCTGGCTGCACAGCTGGGGACAGAAAGCTTGATGATCTGGATCTGCTCCTGGACTCGGCTCTTATACTTGGGCAGATCAAAGGGGATATAGGAGGGAGCACAAGATCGCCCTTTGCGCCCGCGCCCTTCGACCACAAAGAAAGCCAAACCCCCTCGGGCCTCGATAAAGCCCTCCTCTTGGCTGATGCGAAGCGGTTGATCCAGATCAGGCTCCAACTCCGCCCCCTTCTTAGGCTCATACAGCGTCCAGTCCAGTCCTGGGAACTCCTTTAGACGAGAGGCAGTTACCCCCTCGTTTAGATTCCAGTCATAGGGTTCCAGCCGAACATGAAAGCGGCCTATCTGAGCGATGGCGAGGCGCTCTGTATAGGCCTGCTTGTTGAGCTGGTAGCTGATTTGAACGATGACCAACACCAAGGCGATAAAGCTTAAAGTGGAGAAGAACAGATGACGTATTTTCTGACGCCTGGTCTCTTTCTGTCCTGCGCACAGAAAGCGCTGTGCTCGCGTTGAAGGCTCCATCTTGGCGAGGGGCTCTTTGACCCACTCAAGGCGTTCTCTCAGCCAGAGATCCTCCTTTTGGCTGCCCTCTCGCTCCCACTGTAGAGCAGCGGTCTCCACCCTATTGAGGGCTTGGCGATCAGTGTCGCTCTCCTCTAACCAGGAGCGAAGGCGCCGCCAGCTCTTGATCAGGGTCTCATGGCTCAGCTCTACGCTGTTCTGTTGAGCCTCACGACGGCTGCTGAGCAAGCGGGAAGCGGTGAGCTTCTCCAGGACAAAAGCTGCTTCAGGATCTAGGCTGCTCAAGAGTTCGCTTGGCGATAAGATCCGCCGTGTTCCCTCTGGGCTCACCAAACGCAGAAAGATCTGACGACTGAGCTGTAGATGTTGTGGAGAGAAGGTGCTGAGGAAGCCCTCCGCGTAGTCCGCGAGGGCACCAGCTAGACCGCCTATCTCTCGATAGTTCTGGTACCTGAGGCAGCGTAGCTTCTGATCTCGACGCTCCCAGAGTCGTGCGCAAGTGAACTGTAGGAGGGGCAGAGGGCTAACACCCTCTTTGGCCTCATCAAGCATCTCCTCTAAGAGCTTGGGATCATCCAGACGATATCTATTCTGTTTTAGGGGGGCGAGGACAACCTGTTTAAGTGCTTCAGGATTAAGAGACTGAAGCACCTTGATATAGCCAAGCTCCTCCTGAAAACTCTCTCCTGCGCTGAAACGCACGAAGAAGTCATCTCTCAAGCTGAGGAGGAGATGGAGATCAGCCTCGGGATCGTAGATGGTGCTGCTCAGCGCTTGGAGAAAGGCTTGGCGTTCCTCCAGATCTTCACAGTGGGTATAGAGCTCTTCGAGTTGATCGACAAAGAGCAGCAGGGGGCGCTCCCCTGCCTTTTCGCTGAGGATCAAGTTAAGCTGCTCAGGTTGCATCCTCAGGGGTTGAGCCAGCTCTGATTCATCTAGGCTCTGAGCGAGGCTCTCAAAGGGAGCCCGACCGGGACGAAGCGTGATGATCCTCCAATCTCGCTCTCTGAGCCGAGGCAGAACACCCGCCTGGATCAGAGAACTCTTTCCCGATCCTGAAGGCCCCAAGAGCAGGATCATCGCCTCACACCTGAGGCGCTCTAAGAGGTTCGCGATCTCAGGTTCTCGCCCAAAAAAGTGCTCCGTGTGCTTCTCGGAGAAGGGCATCAACCCGCGAAAAGGCTCCTCCCCTTGATCGATAACTTGGTGCCTCTTGAGCATCTTTAGACGCAGCATCAGCTCAGAGGCTGTGGGCCGTGCGACAGCCTCTATACGCAAACAGCTTAGGATGAGCTGGGCAGCTTCTGGACCGAGTTTAGAGGGGAGTGTGGGCTTCCCTTGCCGATCAAACTGGGGGCGCTCTTGGGCGAGCAGCTCACAGAACACCAAGCCGAAGGCCCAGATATCCACAGCACCGCTGAGCTCCTCGTGCCGTTTCTGTTCTGGAGCCATATAGCTGCGTGTGCCCCCTCGGGAGCAGCTCCTTTGAGCGATGGCCAGACCAAAATCTAGAATCCTCAAGCGACCATCTGAGGGAATGATGATGTTGCCCGGCTTGAGATCGCAGTGGAAAATTTTGTGTTGGTGAGCCTCTCGTAAAGCGCTGGCGATCTCTTGCGCGATGTGCAGCGCCTCAGACTCAGAGATGGGGCTCAAGAGACGAGCAGCGAGGGTCTCACCGTCTAGATACTCAAGGGCCAAAAAGGGACGACCCTGAAACTCTCCCACTTGATAGATGGAGACGATATTGGGATGACTGAAACGGGCGGTAATTCGTGCCTCTTTGATGATCGAGGCCAGCTGGGTGGTCCCCTTTTGTTGAAACCTAAGCAGCTTAAGAGCCACAAAGCGCGCCAATTGAAGATCTCTAGCCAGGAAGACCTGCCCCATCCCCCCTTTGCCCAACAGACGTTTAACCTGAAAATGAGCGACACGATCACCGGGCTTGAGTAGCTCCTCCTCTCCCTTTTGATTTTTTTTGAGAAAGGAATCTCCCTTATCCAAAATCAAAGCTGCTACTCCAGCAGAGGAGGAAAACTGTGCTCTAACTGTCGCTGAGCTTGGGTCTCCTAGGGCCCCGCTTTGTTGGGGAGTTGAGTAGCTTTTAGAGTGTGAACTGTTCAAAGTCGAGAGCCTAGAGATAGAGTTTTAATAGTGATAAAAAATTTACGTTAAAGCAAGAAAAGATACTCTAGAATATTCTCATGAAGTATAAATTCTTAGGTTGCACAGGTCTGAAAGTATCCCAGTTCGGTTTTGGAACCATGTCCTTTGGAGGAGATGCTGATCCTCGCTGCGCAGCAGCGCTGTTTCACCGCTGCCGCAGAGCGGGGATCAATCTCTTCGACTGCGCTGATGTATACAACCAGGGGGATGCGGAACAGATTCTGGGACGGCTGATCAAGAGCGAAAGAGATGAAATCATACTCTGTAGTAAAGCCTACTTTCCCACTTCCTCAGACCCCAACGCTCGAGGTAGCTCACGTTTTCATCTACAGAGGGCAGTAGAAGCCAGTTTAAGACGTTTAAAGAGCGATCGCATCGATATCTTTTTTCTGCACCGCTTTGACGACCACACCGCCCTGGATGAAACACTTCGTGCTCTAGAAGATCTCATACGCCAAGGTAAGATTCTCTATCCTGCTGCCAGCAACTTCGCTGCTTGGGAGAGTATGAAGGCTCTGGGGATTGCAGATCGTCAAGGCTGGCAACGCCTCTGTGCGCTTCAGCCGATGTACAACTTGGTTAAGCGTCAAGCTGAGGTAGAGATTCTCCCTATGGCTCAAGCCGAGGGATTGGGAGTGATCAGCTATAGTCCTCTAGGTGGTGGGCTTTTGAGTGGGAAGTACAGCGTCAAGAGACGCCCCGAGCGTGGTCGTCTTATAGAGAACCGTATGTACGGGACGCGCTATGGAGATCCTGACTATTACAGGGTCGCTGAGGAGTTTGGAGCCTTAGCGCAGCGCTTGGGTCTAGCGCCTGCTCCTCTGGCTCTAGCCTGGGTCGCTCAGCACCCCGCAATCACTGCACCGCTGATCGGAGCACGAAACCTAGATCAACTTGAGCAACAGCTAGAAGCGGTCGAGTTTGAGATGGAAGAGAGCCTCTATCAAGAGATCAGTGCGCTCTGGCCCGCTCCTCCCCCTGCTACAGATCGCAATGAAGAGAAAAGCAGACACAACTATGGAAGCCGCTAAACTCAGCTCCTCAGAAGCCGCTTGAAACCCTCTAAGCAGCTTGTCCAGGCTGCGCGCTCCTTAAGGGCTTGGCGTAGAAGATCATCGTTTAGGGTGGGGGGACGAAAGATACCCAGGATGAAGGGGGCGAGATACTCAGGCAGCGCCGCCATCAGCTCTATTGTTGGGCGAGGGATCAGGGGCGGAGTTGGACAGCTTAGAGCCTCAGCCCAAACCCCAAAGAGCCCTCCCCAGTTGAGCATCTCTGGTCCGGTCAGATTAAGCAGCGGGGGCCACTCAGACCACTCCATAAGGGCAGCTACGACACGGCCATGATCGCCTGAGAAGAGGGGCTGGATCCCTGGAAGATCCATCTCAGGTACGCCCAGAGGTTCCCCCGCCCTGATACGGTCGGGTAGCCCTGGATCACGACCCCAGGGAGTCAAGGGAGCATGTCCAGGACCATAGAGCGCTCCCAGGCGCAGGATCAGGCTGGGGATAGGAGCCTCTTGGATCAGCCGCTCAGCGGCGTGCTTCTCTTCCGCAAAGGCTCCCTGAGGGTAGGTTTGCTCAGCCTCGGTATAGGCTCGGCTTCGCCGGAGACCATAGACAATAGCGCTGCTGACAAAGAGCAGGCGACGGGTGGACTGGGGCAGGGAGTCGAGGAGGATCTGAACCTCTGCGCGGGTGTAGCCCACATGATCGATGATCACCTCAGGCTGGAGCCTCTCCAGCAACCCCTTGAGGCGAGCCTGATCCAGACGATCACAGCGCAGGTCGGGGGCTGGGCCAGGGTACTCTCCACGAGCAACGCTCCAGACCCTATGTTTTGCTTCTCGCAGCGCCATGACCACAGCTCGGCCACCACAGCCAGTCCCCCCCAGAACCAGGATCTTCACAGCGTAAACTCTACAAAGGGACGGGGATAGGAGGAGAGCAAGCGACGCTGAACCTTGGGATCCTGAGGGTTGAGCGCCCGCACCGCTTGACGAAAGCGCTCCGCCTCCACTGGACCAATGCTCGCTGAGGCCCGACTCAGGTGACGATCCTCTAAGAAGCCATCCCCACCACTATACTCCACTCCCATCGCCGCCAACTCCGCCCCTCGTTGGTCGTAGGGCGCTCCACGATCAAAGCGCAGGGGGAAGGCGTGGAAGCAGGGTCCAAGGCCATGAGCAGCAGCCCCCATCCGTTTGGGAAGCGCGGCCAACTCCTCAAGGAAACTCAGGGCCTCAGCTAGATCTTCAGAGCCATCTCCTGGAACAGGTTGAAGTAGACCCATCACCGGGAGGATCTCATTTTCTAAACAAGCTTCTACCAGAGCGCGAGCCCCATTCAGATAGCGAGCATGATGTTTGGGTGAGAGCTTATCCAGTTCATTTAGAGCGCGGGCGCTGACCGCCTCTAAGCCGAAATAGATCAGGCTACAGCCCGCTGCTCGCAGTTGAGGTAGATCATCGGGATGGAGAACATCTACGCGGCTCTCCACGAGAAAGCTGTGTGGGCTCCCTTCCAGCAGGGTGCAGAGCGCGGCGAGTTGATCCCGCTTGGCCCCAAAGAGAGGATCGCAGATCCAGAGATACCAGTGAGCTCCTTGAACGCTCATCGCCTGAATATCCAAGCGGACCTTATCCAAGGGATCGGTTCTAAAGCCTGGAGAGGTGAGACACTCAGTACAGAAGGCACAGTGAAAGGGACAACCTCGACCGCTGAGCCAGCAGAATATGTCATAGCGCTCTGGGTGGCGCATCAGGCTGAGGTCCATCGGCGCGGAGGGAGCTACTTGAACATCTGGGGTTTGGACTCGAAAGCCTGCCCCCTCTCGTAGGATCAGCCCAGGCACCTCTCCCTCAAGACCATGCTCAGAGAGGGCCAGTATCGAGCGCTCACCAGGGCCAACCACTACCGCATCTACAGCGGGAGCGCGCCGTAGAATCTCAGCCCCCCAACCGCTGCTCCAGACCCCACCCAGGACCACCGGCTGAGTGAGACCCCGAGCCTTAAGACGCTGAGCCAGAGCCAGCCCAAAGCGACCTTCCACCGTGGACATGCAACTCAGCCCGATGAGGCGGGGGGCCTCCAGCTCAATCTGCTGGACCAGACGGTCCAAGAGCGCCCCACCACCAGGCTCAAGATCAACGCTGGGATCTAGGACCGAGACTGAGGCCCCCTGTTGGCGTAGATAGCTGCCGTTGCTCATGTTGGAGAGAGAGGGGCAGACCCCACCAGGCAGGGCGTCTCCAGCCAGGGGAGTACTCAAGAGCAGAAGATCAGCAGGCACAGACCAACTCCCATCCTTAAAAACAGGCACTTCAAGCTCTCCCAATCCTTTGGAGAGTTCAAGTTGATCCTCCATAAGAGCTGTGCTGAGAAGAGAGCTTGAGGAGTTGCACCAGGTCTATCTTGAGAAGAACCAAGCCAGACCAGCCAGAGAAGCTCCGATGGTGGCTCCCAAAATAACCTGCAATATCAAACGGAGGAGGCGGGATCGCAGCCTTGAGCGAGGGGCTCTATGCCTTCGAACAGGATCGGGTTGACGAAAAGCCTGCTTTAAGGCTCCTTGAAAATCCTCGACCGACTCATAGCGATCCTCAGGCTGCTTCCTGAGGGCCTGGAGGATCACATGCTGGACAGCGAGGGGGATCTCTTCACGGATGCCTCGAGGAGGCGGCGGTGGTGAATTAACATGCTTCAGCAGGACCTGAGCGGGCGAGGGATCTCGAAAAGGGAGCCGTCCGGTGAGCATCTCATAGAGCAACACACCCAGAGAGTAGATGTCGCTCCTTAGATCCTCTCTAGAGCTGCCGGTCGCTTGCTCAGGAGCCAGATACTCTGCGGTCCCTACGACCATACCTGTAAGGGTCAGAGACTCAGCTCCTAGAGCCCGAGAAACTCCAAAGTCGGTGATGATCACTCGACCGTCAGGGCGGATGATGATGTTGGAAGATTTAATATCACGGTGGCGGATGTTATGGCTGTGAACAGAGCAGATGCCGTTACAGATTTGAGAGAACCAGCGTTGAGCCAGGGTAAAGGGCAGAGGGCCTCGCTCCTGTATAATCTCCTCCAGTGTAGAGCCAGGGATATAGGGCATGACGATGGCGATCTGTCGTCCCGTGGTCAGAAAGCCCAAGAGAGGCACCAAGTTGGGGTGCTGCATCTTGGCTAAAAGTTGGGCCTCATTGATAAAGCGCTTTTTCTGTCGTGGCTCCCTCAGATATTGAGGATGGAGGAGCTTGATGGCTACTTGTTGGCGGGTGATCTCATGTTGGGCGAGGTAGACTCGGCCCATCCCCCCACAACCGATCTCTCGCTCAACTTGGTAACCTTCAAAGAGCTGCCCCTGTTTTAAGAGCGCCTGCTCTGTGTTGGGGCTCTGAGCCTCTGGGGCAGGCAGCGACGCTGAATGCTGCTCCTCTTTTAAGAGGCGTTCAAAGCAAGGCCCACGCCCAGAGATGCTCTCAAGAGCCTCTATCGGGATGAGCTGGGGGGGCTCAGCGCCAGGGCTGGAGTCCTGCCTTGCGCCTCGTCCCATCCTAAAAGCAGGGCGAGACTCTGGGATGGTGATGGCGGAGTCCAGATCGATGGCTCCCAGACGAGAGATGGTCTGCTCATCGCTGCGAGAGATCCGCTGAGGGCTGCCTGAGAGCGTGCTTGTACCCCTCCGCTTGAGAGGAGCGCCACAATGACCACAGAAGAGGGCGTGCGCGAGTTGCTTCGCGCCACAGTCTGGACAGCTCTTCATCGCCTCCTCTAAAGCCGTGCTGAGCGATTTCAGGAGTTTGAATCTGGCCTCACTTTAGACAATATGCCACGCGACGTTCTAGAGGAGAACTCTTTGCTCTCCCTGGAGTCTCGCCGGAGATCATCACGAGCCCTGGGAGATAAACATTGATGAATGGACTCTTGAGCCTCTATCTCGCGCTCTTGGCTGCTCCCGATCTCATCTTACAGGAGGCGGCTCGTCTAGAGCTTGAAGCGGAGCGGCGTCAGAGAGAGCCGGGTGGGGTGATCGCTCTCATTGAGCTGGAGCGCTTAGGTCCCTGGCTCCCAGAAGGGGAGATCGAGCACCGTCTGCGTCGCCTCGCCCGCTCATCTAAGCGAGCTCCCCTGCTCCGGGCCCAAGCTTGGTGGCTCCTACACCGCCTAGCCCTTAACACTCTGAAGCCTCAGCTCCTCAAGGAGGCGCGAGAAGCTCTGGGGCTGATCAATGAATTTCAGCTTCGTCTGGGTCCAGCCCCCCGCGCCACCGAGGCGCTCAAGGCGACAGAGGGCTGGAGACGCTATCCCTCTGAGCTGGGTGGGGGGGAGGGGCGCTGGGCGGCGCGCCGGCGTGCCGCTCCGCAGCGCCACGTCACCCTGGCGACGCGACTGCGAGGCGTTGATGGCCCCGCTGTGCTGCGGCTGGGATATGACGATCGCCTCAAAATCTGGCTCAACGGCGAGGAGATCTATCTCTCTCCCGCTGCTCACCGCAGCAGCCTAGATCAAGCAGCGGTACCAGTGGCCCTCACAGGGGATGATCGCCTCCTGCTGGAGTTGGAGCAGGAGGAGGAGGGGGCTTGGCGTCTGCTTTTGCGTGTCACAGATCCAGAGGGAGCGCCCCTGCCCTCCTTAGAGGCCAGCGCAGATCCCTGGGGGGTTCCCCCCGAGCCCAGGCGTGATGAGCCTGAAGAGTTTGTTCATCTCTGGCGAGATCTTCAGGCCGCCACCAGCGCTGAGGAGCCGGGAGCCCAAGAGTTTCGAGATCTGGCGCTCTATGCGCGTTACAGCGGGATGCCTGATCGAGAGCAGCTCTTCCCTCAGGCGGCGGTGGAGAGCGCCTGGGCTCTGGATCCCAGCCCCCGCTCTCTCTGGAGCTGGCTGAGGATCATCTCTACAGATGAGCGCTCAGCGGTGCGTAGCGCTCATCCACTTTGGGGGCCTCTACAGCGAGATGATCTTCATGCAGCCCGAGAGATCGCCTTAGAGGCTGCCTGGGAGCACTACTACGCTCGCCGACATCGAGAGTCTCTCAAGGTGGTCGAGCGGCTGCTGGAAGAGGCCCCCAGCTTTCTCCCCGCGCAGCGCCTCAAGGCGGTGATCTATGAAGATCTCAAGCTGCCACACAGCGCTGTCGCCCTCTTGGAGAGCGCCATCAAGAGCTGGCCTAAGCGCGCGGGCCTTCGCCGCGCTCAGATCGCCGCCCTGCGCTCTGGGGGTCGCCAACAGGAGGCGATCAAGCTTCTAGAGACCTGGATAGATGAGGGGGGCGGTGGCCTGGATGAGCGCTATCAGTTGGTGGAGCTTTGGGCAGCTCAGGGTCGTGAGGATGAGGCGGTAGAGCTGCTGGATGAGCTGCTGCACCTGCGCCCCGATCTCTGGTCCTTTGCCCTGGAGGCCGCCGTGCTCAAGCTTCAGAGCGGAGCGGATGCAGAAGCCCTTGAGCGTCTGACGCTCCTCAATCAGCGCCTGCCTGGAGAGCAGCAAGTGCTCTTAAAGCTGGCGGAGCTGTTACACAAACAGGGGCGGCGAGAGGAAGCGCTGGCTCTCCTCCAAGCGGCGCCTTCAGATCCAGAGCTGGAGGCGCTCAACCAGCGCTGGACTGGAGGACAACAGCGCCCACACCTGGGTCCATCACTGGAGGTGCTCCGTAGCCTGGAGAGTCCATCAAGGAGCCCCGCGCACCTGCTCTATCAGCATCTCTGGCTTAAGCTTGACGAGCAGGGTCGTGCCACCCGTCGCCTACGGCGGGTGCTGCGGATCCTGGATGAGGAGGGGGCTGAGGAGTTGAGGAGTTGGGAGATCCCCTATGTGCCCGGCCAGCAACGCCTGATCGTAGAGCAGGCTCAGCTCATCCGAAAGGGCAGCGCGCCGATCAGCCCCGCTCGCAGCGATCGAGATCTCTCAGAGCCCGCCTATCGCCTCTATTACGATCTGCGAGCGGAGGTGCTCAGCTTTCCCAAGCTCAAGGCAGGGGATCTCTTAGAGGTGGTCTGGAGCCTTCAGGACAGCGCCCCAGATCCCAGCTTTCCGGGCTACTTTGGGACGCTGATCTACCTCCAGGAGGAGCTGCCTCAGGCTTCCAGTGTTCTGGAGCTGTCTGGAGCGCGCGCCCAGGGTCTAAAGCGAGGTCTCGTGCTGCGAGGGCTCAAGCCCCCACGCTCAGATCAGACACTTTTACGCTTTGAAGCAACACCTGCCATCCATCAAGAGCCCAGGATGGGGGGGGCTTCTTCAACGCGACCCTATCTTCATCTGAGTACGCTGCACACTTGGCAGGAGCTGGATAGGCGCTATCAGCAGCTCCTGGGTGCCCGCCTGGAGCCCAGCGAGGCTCTTAAGACCCTGGCGGAGTCCTGGATCGCAGGGGCTCAGGAGCCTGAGCTTCAGATCGCGCGGCTCTATACTGAGGTGGCTCATCGAACCCGCTATGTAGGCTTGGAGTTTGGACAGCACAGCTTTCAACCCGCTTGGCCCAAGCTGACCTTGGCGCGGGGCTATGGCGACTGTAAAGATAAGGCGGCGCTGCTCATCGCGCTGAGCCGCTCTATCGGGATCCCCGCGAAGCTGGTACTGCTGCGGACCCGCGCCGCTGGAGGGGTTGCCCCGATGCCTCCCAGCTTCGCCCTCTTTGATCATGCTCTGGTCTATATGCCCAGCCTGGGGCGCTTTTTGGACCCAACGGTAGATCGCAATGATCCCTGGGTGTTGCCCTCCTCCGATCAAGGCGCCCTGGCCTTTATCATCGCTGAAGGAGATGGCCTACAGCGTATCCCCCCTCAGCCTCCTGAGGCCAACCTGATCGAGTGGCGCTTAGAGGGGCGACGGCTCAGGATCAGCATGCGTGGTCTGCCCGCCACACGGATGCGCCATCAGCTGGAGGGAGAGGGGGATCCTCGCTTGCTCTTGGAGCGCCTCTTGGGGCGATACTTCCCTGGCGCTTCACCTTCAGCCCCTCAGATCAAGGGGCTGACGCCCGCCCTAGACCCAGTAGAGATCGAGCTTGAACTCAAGGAGGTTTCAGGGGTTCCTTTGGCCCCCAAGCGGCTTGCGCGCTACGCTCAAGCCGCCGAGAGAGAACACCCGCTTGAGCTTGAACACCAAGCTTTGGAGCGCTTTATCTCTCTGGATCCCAAGATCAAGGCGCAGCCTGAGCGCTCTCTTGAGAGCCCCTTTGGGCGCTTCTCGCTGAAGCTGGAGCCGGGACGTATGGAGCTGAGCTTTCAGCTCAATCGTCTCCGCATTGAGCCCCAGGAGTATCCAGATTTCCGCGCTTGGCTGGCTGAGGTGGACGCTCTCAGAGGGAGCCTAAAATGAGATCCTATCTATCCTTTGGCCTCGCTCTCCTGCTCCTCCTGGCCTGTGGAGGCCCCCCAGCCCCTGGCCTCCCTGAGCAGCTCACCAGCCTAAGAGCGATCTCCCTTGAGGGGGACGCTCGCGCAGAGCGAGGATGGTGGGCTTACCTCTCCGCTGATCCCGCTCAGGCTCGGGGAGACTTTGAGGGCTCAAGCCCTCTGGCGGCTTTGGGGCGCGCGCGTCTGGCTGAAGAGAGCCTTAACCCAGCGCTGGCCCTGGCTGAATCCCGCCTAGCGGGCCGCGCACCTGGACTCGTCGGCGCCCTGGGTCGTGCCTGGGCTCGTCGTCTGGCGCGGCAACTCTCCGAGGACTCAAAGCCCCTCGCTCAGGCTCTTCAGCCCAGCCTGCACAGCCCAAGGATCTCCTTCCTGCCCTGGCTCAGCTTGAGCCATGTTCAACAGCCCAAGCTGAAGACTGATCGGGTGAAGCTTTTAAGGCGCTGGTGGGCGCTCCAAGCGCGCAGCCCTAAGCCCGATAGAGACGCCCTGCTGCTCTCGGTCTGGCCCCTGCCCCCAGGAGATCAGGCGCTGAGCCTAGAGCTGGATGGGCCAGTCAGAGCTTGGCGAGCGGGGCGCTTACTCCTGGCCAGTGATCTTCAGGGCTTTGCGCCTCGATATATGCGCTTTCAGGCCCCAGGAGAGGGCCCACTCCTGCTCCTCTGGGCAGCCAGCAAGGCCCCTAAGCTCTGGATAGAGCCCAGCCCAGGTCCGTTGCCGCTTCGTCAAGGCCCCCAGGTCCCAGAGTGCGCACCGGGGATCAATTGGGTTGATCGCTTCCTGGCAGCGGAGCTGGCGCGGGCCGATGGAGACAGCGAAGATCTGGCCCTTTATCTAAAGGGGGCGCCCGCTACGACTCCCTTTGAGCTGTTGAGGGCTCAACAGCAGGAGATCGCGCCTGGGATCTCTCGTCGCCGCGCCGCAGATCTACTCCGAGGCGCTTGGCGGGGGGCTCTAAAAACAAGCCCTCTGATGGCGCGCCAGGAGTTGGGGCGTCAGGAGCTACACGCAGGAGAGTATGAGGCCGCCGAAGCGTCGCTGAGAGAGGCGATCACAGGCGCGGTCAATCCCGTCGTAGCCCTGAGGCTTCTGGCCCGCGCGCTCTCATATCAGGGACGTAGAGAGGAGGCTGTTGAAGCTCTCTCAGAGGCAGCCCGACGCCTCCAAACTCCCTGTTCCCTGTTGAGCGAGTGGGCGCAGATCATCGAAGCTCCCAGGAGGCGCCTCAAGTTGGCTGAGGATCTTGTCCGCTGTGGGAAACCCAGGAAAGCCGCTGAGATTCTGCTTCGCCTGAGCCGCCCTCAGGAGGCTTTGAAGCTCCTCTCCAAGGAGGAGAGCCCTGCTGCCCAGCGTCTAAAAGCACAAGCCCTCCTGGCCCTGGGGCGTCTGCCAGAGGCGAAGACCCTTCTCGCCGCCCAGAGAGATCCCGAGAGCTTGTTTGGCGCCGCTGATCTGGAGGCCGCCTTGACGAGGCGCGCTCCCAAAGAAGCGCTCTCTCAGTTGGTGCGGCGTTTCCCAACCGCAGATCAGGCCCTTGACCTGATGGCTGCTTTTCCAGAGTGGGCTCCCTTCGCTGGTCTGCGGCTGAAGACAGAGGCCGCCATTGAGGGCTTTGAGGCTCAGATCCCTCTGCCCGGTCCCGCTGTGCGTGTCCTCGATCACAGCATCCTGCTCTATTTCCGGGATGGGAAGCGCCTGCGTTGGGTGCATGAGATCCTGGCGATCCGCTCTCGAGAAGCGGCAGAGACCTTTGGTGAGATCGGCCTCCCCACTGGGGTCCACTTGGTGGCGCTCTATACTCGTAAGCGGGATGGGCGGCGACTCTTTGCAGAGGAGAGTTCGGAGAAGGAGAGCATCTCTCTGCCTGATCTCAAGCCAGGAGACTATGTGGTCGCCATCTACTTAGAGCGGGGGGACAATGGCTATCTCTATGACAGCGGCTTCCTCAGCCCTCGTGTCTTCTTCCGCAGCTTAGAGGTCTCCAGCCAACAGCAGCGCTTGGAGATCTTCTCCTTTGGTAATACAGCGCCTCAGGTGCAATCTCTCCACGGTGCTCCTCAGGGGGAGGCCCTGCGTCTGGGAGCGCGTAAAGGCTGGCGCTTTGAGCGCCTGCGAGAGGCCGCTGAGAGCCCCGAACCTGCTTCTCCAGCTCCCGCCCTCTGGCTGCCCTCGTTGCGGGTCGGTTCAGGGGTCAAGCTGAGCGCAGATTTGACCTATATGCGTGATCGCATCCTCTCTCTGCGGCGCCGCAATCGGGCCTTCTCCAACTGGGCGCAGGAGGCCGCAGGAGAGGGGCCGCTGCGCAGCCGACTGCGGCGCCTAAAGCGCGCAGTTCAAGCGCGGATCGAGGAGGAGGGAGGGCTGATCGAGACCCCAGTGGTCGAAGCTTGGATGCGCGGCCGAGGCAGCCGCGCTCTGATCTTGAGCGCTGCTTTGGAGAGCTTAAATATCCCACACCGTCTCTTGATGGCGCGGCCCAAGCTGCACAGCCCTGAAGCTCCTTTTGAGCAGCTCTCCTCTTTCCCCTATCCCCTCTTGGAGACCTCTGTAGCCTGGATCGATCCCAGCCCTGATCGTGCCCCCTTAGGCTTCTTCCCCTTTCGCCTTGAGGGAGGAGATGCCCTGGTTATTTGGCCTCCCTGGGAGGAGGAGCAGCCCATATCGCTGCCCAAGCTACGAGAGATCCCTGAGCGACGGCAGATCCAAGCCAAGCTGCGCTGGGGCGCTGATGGTCTGCTGCGCGGAGAGGTGGAGGAGCGCCTGGAAGGACAGGAGGCGATCGTGATCGGGCAGTATCTGAGCCGCTTCAAACCCAAGCAGAAGCTGCGTCTCTTAGAGCATCTATTGCTGCGCAGTGTGGGGGCGGCCAAGATCATCGACTGGCGCGATCCTAAAGATGATGACCCTCAGGGTCCCTTGATCCTGCGTTATCGCTTTGAGGCGCAGGTGGGGGCGCGTTTGGAGCTGGGGCTCTTTCCTTTGAGCCCTGGTCGCAACTATGCGGGGGGCAATCAACGCAAAAGTCCTCTGTTTTTGGAGCTTCCTGTTCATCAAAGCTTGGAGCTAAGCTTGGAGAGTGAACGCCCCTTCGAAGGGGGCGCTGAGCTGGGGGTGCTTGCTTGGAAGGGGATGAGTTATGAGATTCAGGGGGAACAGGGAGGACGGCAGCTCAGATTGAAGGCACAATTGAAGATGCCTGGGGGGATGATCAGCCCTCAGGAGTATCCTGGTTTTGCGCGGTGGGCTCGCAAGATCGATAAGCGAGAGCGCCTCCATCTTAAGATCAAAGGTCATCTGGATCTGTAGCTGGGTTGGTCTCTGATCCAGCATCAACGCAGGTCCAAGCGCAGAGATGTAGTACGACCGGCGCTGATCTTAATCTCATAATCGTAATTGAGGCCTCCTGAGAGGGGCTTGAGGCGCAGCTGATGCATGCCCGCCCTGAGCTTTAGATTTTTCAGCGGAGTGCTGCCCTCTAAACGACGCCCATCGATCCAGACCTCAGCCTGGGGCTCAGAGAAGAGGAGCAATAACCCAGACTCTTTGCGGAGGAGCATCTGATCTCGAAAAGGCATCGGGCTTATACGCGCTAAGACCTCGCTTCGTAGGCGGTGGATAAGCAGCCGATACCGGGGATCTTGCTGATGCTCTGGATCTTCTACAAAGAAGCTGTGTTTCTTCTCTTTCCAGCGATACTCCAGCCGATAGCGTGTCCAGGCTTTACGATGAGGCGCGTCAGGGAGCGTGGCGGCGCAGAGCTCTCCAAACAGCTCCATCAACTTGAAGAACTCTGTTTGAGTGAGCAGGGCGACCTCATCTTGGCGCCCAAAGTGAGATTGATACTCCCGCTGCAGGTTGACCATTGCGGTCCCCCGGTTGAGATGAATCTCATAAGAGAGTGATTGATAGGGGATCCCAGGTCCGCTGATCTCTACGCGAAGCCCTGGAGAGAAGAGGAGCCCAAGTCCGAGGAGGAGGAGAGGCATTTTGGAGTTTTGCTCCTGAGAGATATAGAGGATCATCATAAAGAAGCCCCACGAGGATTTTTAGAAGATGTCTCTATTGCTGCTCTTCATCGCCCTCTCTCCTGCTCCCTCACCCCGGCTTTCACAGGCCCTGATCAAGAGGTGCCATCAGGCTGAGGGTGAGCTGCGTAGGCTCTTGGAGCCTGGAGAGTTAAACAAAAGGGAGAAACGCAAGCTGCTCAGGCAGGGGGAGGGAGCGATGAAGAGAGTTCGAGCCGCCCTCAACGCTTATTTTCATGCTCCCAACCTGCTCAAAGCGCGGCCACTGGCGCTTAAGCTGCGTGGAACTCTGCATGCGCTCTGGAGAGGAGAGGAGCCGCTCTTGGTTCTCAAGGAGGATGTGCTTCGCTTTCACCCCAAGCTCCACCGACGCCTCGCGCAGCTCTCGCTTGAGTTGGGAGCTCAACGCCGCCGTGTTTATCATTTAGAGGAGGTGCTGGCGGTAGAGGGAGAGAGCAAGGCGCTCTTGGAGGCTCTCGCTCTGAGTTGGGAGGTTTTGGGAGAGCTGGAGCAAAGCCAGAGGCTGCGAACTCGCCTTAAGGCTCTACCCGCACGACCCTGAGTTCAGATGTGTAAGAGCTTCGAAATGGCGGCTCTTAGACCCTCCTGGGCTGCCGCGTCAGTGAGGCACGGAGGTAGACGTCATCTTCCATTCCCGAATCTCAGCGATCATGATCGACTTTCGCGTGGAGCTGCTCCTCTGTACCTTCCATGATCCCAGAGTCCATCACAAGCCGAGCTTCAAAGGCTGCGCTGTCAGGTGGACCTTCAGCGCTCTCGTAGCGCAGCACTCGCCCCTCCCCTAAAGCGATGAGGCTGGAAGAGCGGGTGCCATAGCCTGGCAATGAGACGCAGATGGCGTGGACCTCTGCGGGTAAAGAACCCTCCACCCTCGTAGGAATGTGACGATCAGAGAGGCTCCGGATCAGCCGCGCCTTCAAGGCACCCCACTCCTGGGGCAGAGGCCCCTGAAGTTGAGCTTGAATGCGCGCTATCTTGGGCCAGGCGGGATGGTTAAGACGCTCATTAACCAGGATATGGAGCCCAGCGCCCAACGCCAGAACCTCCACTCGCCCACGCCCATAGGCCACCCAGAGATCCCCAGCGCTCCCAAAGAGGAGGTTAAAATGGGCGTAGTCTCCCGGCTTGACTCTCTCTAAGATGGCCTGCGCTGAGCTGCTCTCTCCCGCACGCAGCAGCTCCATTACCAAGAGCCCCCGAGAGCGCAGCCCCTGGCTTGGAGGGAACGGTTGATTGGTGATCCCTACAAAGAAGCCCTTCGGAGTGACGCCCAGCCAAGTACCCCCTGCTTCAACATCCTGGCCTCCAAAGATGGGAGGCTCTTGGCTCAGCCAATGAGGAGCCAAGCTGGGTCGATGAAGCCATTCATCGCGGTTGGCGGCCAAGATCAAGGGCCAAGGGAGGCTCAATTGATGAAGCGCGATCAGGGTACACATCGTTCATTTGCGGCGCTGTAATTCTCGATACAGCTCCTCATAGTGTCTCGCCGCCTCCGCCCAATCAAAGCGCTGCTGCATCCCCCGTTGGATCAGCGTCTTGATCGCAGCTGGACGCTTGTACCAAACGTGGAGCGCCCAGGAGATTGTGTTGATCAGGGCATGGGTATCCAGACAATAGAGCTTAAAGCCTGTCCCCTCTAAGGTCGCCTCATTGAAGTTCTCTACCGTGTCCTCTAGACCTCCAACGGCGTGAACGATAGGCAGGCTGCCGTAGCGCATCGCATAGAGTTGGGTGAGGCCACAGGGCTCAAATCTGGAGGGCATCAAGAAAAAGTCAGAGCCCGCCTCGATGCGGTGTACAAGCTTCTTGTCATAGTCGATCTTACAGGCCAGATGTTGAGGGTACTCCTTGGCAAACCTCAACAGCTTTTCTTCAATCCAGGCAGCGCCAGTGCCCAGGATCACGATCTGAAGATCTCTCTTAGCGAGCAGCTTTGGGAGAGCCTCAATAAGCACATCGAAGCCCTTCTGTTGATCGAGCCGCGCCACCATCCCCAAGAGCGGCTGAGCAACCTCTGGTAGCTTCATCTCTCGTTGGAGTGCACGCTTACAGGCCCATTTCCCTGAGAGTTCCTTATGTGAGTAAGGTTGCTCAATCAACCCATCACGGCTGGGATTCCACTCCTCATAGTCCATGCCATTGAGGATGCCAAAGAGATCGCCTCCACGCTCCTGAATGATCCCCTCCAGACCACAGCCAAATTCAGGGCTCTGCATCTCAATGGCGTAGCGAGGGCTCACCGTGTTGATCAGGCTGGCGTGATAGATCCCCCCCTTGAGGAGATTGACCTGATCATGCCACTCCAACTCCAGATGATTGAAGTGCTCCCAGCCGATCCCCAAGAGTTCCATCAAGCTCTGATGAAAGACCCCCTGGTGTTTCAGGTTGTGGATCGTCAACAGGCTCCCGGTGTTTCGAAAAAGGGGATCGTCTTTGTAGATCGTGTTGAGCAGGACCGGAATGATCGCTGTATGCCAATCATGCACATGGATCGCATCTGGAGAAAAATGCAGTTTCTTACAGAGTTGAAGCGCAGCTCTAGAGAGGAAGAGAAAGCGTTCATCATTGTCTGAGAAGCCATCTCCTTTCCCCTCCTCACCCTCGTTATAGATGTGAGGGCGATCGTAGAAGTGATTGTGCTCCAAAAAGTAGACTGGCAGATCACCGCCGGGCAGCGACCCTTGATGAACCTTAGCCCAACGCTCGCCTAAGATCCCCATAGGCACACCCAGAGGACCCTCCAGGGCTCGCAATCCCTGACGGTGTTTGCTGCTGATCCCTTGGTAGAGGGGCAGGACCATACGCACATCATGGCCCATCTTGCGCAGCCACTTGGGTAGAATCCCAGCGACATCCGCGAGGCCGCCGGTCTTGATAAAGGGGACCGCCTCTGAGGCGACAAAGAGGATCTTCATGGAGACTCCCTGGGTTCGTTCACTTTTCTTGATGAGCGAGCCCAGGGCTCCTGTCAAGGCTTCGACTTCTTAAGCGCCTTGATGGGGGTGAAGGGGCTCTTGCTCTGCTGTTTTCCCCGTTTAAAGGAGCGGCTTTTGGGGCGGTAGTAGCTCCTGATCTTCAGCTCAGGCTGTTCTTTAGAGTCGGTGAGGACCAGCAGCTTGGCGCTATACCCTCGTGAAGCTTGCTTCCCTTTCTCAGTGGGGCTGATCTGCACCTCATAGCGCAGCCCCTCTTCCAGAACCTTGATTTTCCCCTGAAGTCGCCCTTGGGGATCTGTCAACTTCTCGATCTTAAAGGGATGCTCTTTGTCACTGCTGAGGATCACTCGCCCCGGCTTATTGGGGTGGATGGTGATCCGCTTGGGCTTGAGCTTGATGGGGCCGTTGACCTCTCCAGAGACCCTCAGCTTGATCATCGGCTCCTCAGGATAACCTGTGGGCAGGTTGATCTCAGCCCGCAATGAGCCGATCTTCTTGGGCAAGACCTTCAACTCTAAGCTGTAACTTCCCTTCTTATCCTTGAGCACCTGAGCGTTCAGAGCAGGATCACTACTTGAGGGCAGCCCCAAGTTCAGCTTCTCAGGCAATCGCGCCTGGATATTGACTCGCTTAATATGTTCCTTGCCTATCTCCAGATCTCGGAGGTGAAGGTAACTCTTCTCAAATCCGACCTCGACGATCACCTCTAGGGAGATCTTGAGGCTCATCTTAGGGTTCTTAGGGTCATCGGTCTCCAGGATGATCGACTTGGTCATCTTTCCGCGGCGCCCTTGGGTGCTCACGGTGACCTCGATCTTCCCCTCCCCCTCCGGGGGAAGCGCCGCCTCGGAGACTATGGCGGCCGTACACCCTCAAGAACCTTTCGCGCGCTTGATGTTGAGAACCTCGTTGCCCTTATTCTTTAAGATGAAGAGGTGCTTTACCGTGCTGCCCTGCTTCACCTTCCCCGCGTGGTGGTGGGGGGCGGCGACAACCAGCTTGGGAGCTTTGGCCAAAGCGGGGGCTTCTACAGATTGCAGCGGTGAGGGAGCCTTCTGGGTCGTCTCACTTTGAGTTACGCTGCTCCCTTGGGCAGGGATAGCCTGCTCCCCTCGCGCTTCAGATCGGGACCTCTCGGGGATCTCTGGGGGCGCACAGGCCCAAATCCCCGTGAGGAGCCCCAGTATGAGCCATCTCTGATTCATCAAGTCCTCCTGAATTGTACCTCTCTCCTGGAGAGGCGGGGGAGGGTACCATCAGCGACCGAAGAGCGGTCGATTTTTCAGCAGCTGTAGTAGAGCTGGAACTCGGCGGGCACAGGGCGGGAGCGGATATAGTCAACCTCGTTCTTCATCTTCCAGTCGATCCAAGCACGGATGCTGTCCTCAGTGAAGACATCCCCCTTCAGCAGAAACTGATGATCTTCTCTTAAAGCTTGGAGCGCCTCAGCGAGGCTGCCTGGAGTAGAGGGTACATCTGCCAGCTCCTCGGGGCTGAGGCCATAGATATCCTTATCCAGAGGCTCGCCGGGGTGGATCTGGTTCTCAACGCCATCCAGGCCCGCCATTAGAAGCGCTGAGAAAGTCAGATAGCCATTGCAGCTGGGATCGGGGACTCGATACTCGATGCGCCGCGTCTTGGGGTTACTCTCCACCATGGGGACGCGGATAGCCGCTGAGCGGTTACGAGCGCTGTAGGCCAAGTTGACGGGGGCCTCGTAGCCAGGGACCAGGCGCCGATAGCTGTTGGTCGTCGGGTTGGTGAAGGCGCAGAGGGCTGGAGCGTGCTTGAGCACCCCGCCCAAGAAGTGCATCGCCAGATCGCTGAGACCTGCATAGCCATCTCCAGCGAAGAGAGGCTCTCCATCCTTCCAGAGGCTCATATGGCAGTGCATCCCTGAGCCGTTGTCGTTATAGATCGGCTTGGGCATAAAGGTGACCGTGCGGCCGTTCAAACGGGCCACGTTCTTGATCACATATTTGAACCACATCAGCTGATCGCCCATCTCGAGGAGCTTGTTATAGCGGATGTCGATCTCTGATTGCCCTGCTGTAGCTACCTCATGATGCTCACGCTCAACGATGAGGCCCACATCTTCTAGGGTCTTGACCATCACCTGTCGTAGATCGCTGAGGGCGTCGATGGGTGGGGCGGGGAAGTAGCCCCCCTTGAGTCCTGGACGATGTCCCAGGTTGGGCCCCCCCTCGCCGCGACCTGTGTTCCAGATCCCCTCATCACTGTCGATGGCATAGAAGGCGGCGCTGGAGGTCTGATCAAAGCGCACATCGTCAAAGATAAAGAACTCCGCCTCGGGCCCAAAATAGGCGGTATCAGCGATACCGGTCTGAAGCAGATAGGCCTCAGCACGCTTAGCGATCTGCCGAGGATCTCGCTCATAGGGCTGGCGGGTTATCGGATCAAGGATGTCGCAGATGAGAGAGAGGGTCACGGTGCTGCTGTAGAAGGGATCAACGCGAGCAGTGCGATGATCGGGGACCACGAGCATATCGCTGGCGTGGATGGGCCGCCAACCTCGCAGGGAGGAGCCATCGAAGCCAAAGCCTTCCTCAAAGCTCTCCTCGCTGAGCTGGTGGAGGGGGATCCCGAAATGCTGCCACTGGCCGATAAAGTCCATAAACTTTAGATCCACCATGGTACAGCCAGACTCACGCGCAAAGCTGAGGGCCGCCGCAGGGCTTTGAAAGGCTGACATTCCTTCTCCTAATCTGTGAAGTTAAACATTTGGGGCAGAATCAAGGATGCAGAGCTCAACACCTTGGTTCTACCCACTCGTTCTGTTTCCGCCAATCCTCAGCAATAGAGTTGATCAGCTCCAGAGGAGCGCCTTCCCATCCAGATCCCCAACGGCCCTGCTCTTGAGCACTTCCCTGCCCCTCTCTTCAGCGCCGCGCTCCTCTAGGTTGATCTCCTTGGAGGCTCTGGCGGACCTCTCAACCTCCTCACCGGCGGCCCCTTGCGCCGCGCCTGAGCAGCTCCTTGAACCTCCAGCGATCTCCTCCCCAACCGGAGCCTCCTCACTCTCCCTGCTCTTGAGCCTCCCCAGCGCTGCGCCCATCTGTGGAGTTTGTTTTCATAAGTGGAGCCAATTTGACTGGAGTCATTTTGACTGGAGTCAATTTGGCCCCTGTTAAAAGCCCTCTCTCAATCTCAGCACTTGATCCCCTCCTCTGCCCGAACCTCCGATCCCAACTTGAGCGCGGCCCTGCTC
>CAYLJJ010000097.1:0-21747 GCA_964384025.1 uncultured Nannocystaceae bacterium | reverse complement strand
GCGCCACCGGCGTTGAGGTTGCCAAGCGAACACAGATCGCCATCGCTCCTCCTCCACCACCCAAGCGCAACGCCCCTCGACAGAAGGATCAGGTTGAGAATGAAAAAGAGCTGAAGGGGGGGCAGCTTGAAGAGAGCGACTTTGAAAAGGGCCTCGCGGCGACAGAGGAGGAGGAGTTGACCATGGATGGTGATGAGTTTGCCATGGCCAAGAAGAGCGGTGCGGCTGCAGATATCGGTGAAATGCCCCTCGCAGATCTAGCCGCCGCAGGTGAAGAGGCTCCAGGCAGCGTTCAAGGAGATCTAAGAGGAGAGGGAGCGCCTTTGGACAGCTTCGCGGGAGCTCCTCAACCTATTGAAGCTGAACCTGTGCTTGTCCCGATACAAGATCCGGTGGCTCGCGATCAGCTCTCTCCCCCAGCAACCGTCGCTCGAATGAGAGCCCCTGCATCTCCTCCGACCCCTGTTGTCCAACAGATCGCCGCACCTACAGGAGAGAGTCAAGGTCGTAGAGAGCTGCGAGATATCGAGAAGGGTCGCTCAGCGCTCTCGGGCGAGATGGCCAAGATCGACAGGTTGCTCAAAAAGGGTCGCGTTAAACAAGCCCTCAAGAGCGCCTGGGCCTGGCGAGCCAAAGATCCCAGCGACCTCCTCGCCCTGGTTGCGCTGGGCCGCAGCTTGAGCGCAACGGGAGATCGAGCGGGAGCCGCCCGTGCCTTTGGCAGCATCCTGGATCTCTATCCCTCTCGTGCTGATATGCGTCGTCTAGCGGGCAACTGGTTAGAGACCTTGGGGGATGTTGGGCTCTCGTTGGCCGCAGATGACTATCAGGTCGCTCAGGAACAGCGCCCAGATCATCCTTCGATCTATCACCAACTTTCTATGGTCCAGGTTCGCTTAGGGCGCTATGAGGAGGCCCTCAACGTCGCCCTCTCAGGTATCGGCGCTCGTCGTGTTGAGAATCGCTTCCCTGGCGTGGTCCGCATCCTTCAAGAGGATGCTCAGCTGATCGCTGCCGCTTGGATCGCCGCTGAGCCCAAGCGGAAGGGGGAGATCAAGAAGCGCCTGGAGCGCTATAACCTACGCCCAGACAACTCAAAGCAGATGCGCTTTATCTTGACTTGGGAGACCGACTCCAACGACGTAGATTTCCATATCTTCGACAAGCACTTTAACCATGCCTACTACTCTCGCCGCAGCTTGGCTACCGGTGGAGAGCTTTACGCCGATGTGACCACTGGCTATGGCCCTGAGTGCTTCACCATCCACGATCCCAAAGCGGCTCCTTATAAGCTGAAGGCTCATTACTATCGCCGAGGTCCTATGGGCTATGGCGCAGGGAAGATGCAGATCCTGCAACATGACGGCAAAGGGAAGCTGAGCTTTGAGGAGCGCCCCTTTGTGATCATGCAGGATGGGGCCTATGTCGATATGGGCATAGTTAAGCGCTGATCTTAGGAGAACCTTGGGAGAGCTTGGCGGGGCTGTGATAATAAGGCGCCATGCTCAGATCTCTCCCCTGGATGCTCCCACCCACTCTGATCCTGCTCTCCATGTTCGCGCTGGTCTATCAACAACGACAAATCCCAGAGCGCAGCGATTGGCGAGCTGCGACATTGAAGATCCGCAGCGAGCTTCGAGAGGGGGATGGGGTGACTTGGAGCCCCTACTGGGCGGGGGAGGGGCGCCTCTTCCTTCACGACCTGCCCGCCTTTCATATGCCCCAACTTGAGGGGGCGGATCTCTCACGCTATCAACGAGTCTGGATCATAAGCGCTTTTGGACACAGCGCCGAGGATCTACCCTCTGGGCACAGCCTGCTCAAAAGCCAGGAGTTTGGGCCTCTGCGCCTTGATCTGGTCCAGGTTGAAGGAGAACAGGTGGTGGGCGATCTTCGCGCTAACCTAGAGGAGGCGGAGGTCAGCCGCCTCTACCCCAAGGGGCGGGTTAGAGCCTGTAAGTTTTGGGATGGTCGTGGTTGGCACTGTGATCGTCTCAAATCCAAGGTCGCCACTCGCAGTTGCCTGGGTCGCCCCATTGAGCAGCGCTGGAAGCGCCGTCGAAAGGACCCTCACTGCGGCCTTAACCCCTGGCTTAACGTAAGCCGAGATGTTCGAGTCATCGGCGGCAGCCCCCGACGCTGTGTCTGGTTTCACCCATTGAAGGAGGCTAGGGTTCGCCTGAACTGGCCCTCTGCGCCTGCTGGAGAGAGCTTGGTCTTGGATTATGGCTTCACCGATAAGATCCTTCACTTTCACAGCAAAACTGAGCCCAGGACCCAAACTGCGCTGCTGAAAGTTTTTCAGGGAGAGCACCTCATCGGAGAGCGCCAACTTAAGCCTGAGTTGGGCTGGCACCGTTGGCGCTTGCCGCTCAAAGGCCCCGCTGCGGCGCTCCGCTTTGAGATCAGCACAAGCTTAACGAGCGACGCACATCTCTGCTTTGATCCCACCGTTCGGAGGAGGAGATGAGCCTAAATCGACCGCTTTGGCGAGATCATCTCTTTGGACTCCTGCTCGCCTTTGGACAGCTCCTCTTCCTCTGGCAGACCGCTCCAGATCTAGGGGTTCCTCGGGATGAGAGCTTCTATTTCTTTGCTGGAGATCGGGCTGCTGATTGGGTGGATCGTCTCACCGGACGCGCCCGCAAATGTGAGCATGATCGCAGCTGTGGTCCAGGGATGCGTTGCGAGGAGGGGGGCTGTACCCTTAAGAGCTGTGAAGGCTCTGATCCTTGCGCTCCTGGAGTTTCCTGCGTCGAGGGTCTCTGCGAGATCGACTCCTTTTCTCCTCCTGAGATCGATCGAGGCTTTAAGTACAACCATGAGCACCCAGTGCTTATGAAGACCCTCTTTGGGGTCAGCCACCGCCTCCTCAGCGACTGGGGTTGGATAGATAATCATCTGTTGGCCTATCGCCTACCCAGCCTGATCCTGGCTTCGCTCTCGCTCTGGTTGCTCTTTCTCTTGGGGGTGATGATTCACTCTCGCCCTGTGGGCCTCTTAGCGGCCCTGGCGTTGGCGCTGATGCCCAGAGTCCATTTTCATAGCCAGCTCGCCTGCTTTGATGGTCCTGTAACTTTTATGTGGCTGCTGATCTGCTTTAGCTATCTCAAGGCCAGTCGCAGTCGGGTTTGGGCCTTGATCACTGGCCTCGCCCTGGGCCTGGGCTTCGCCACCAAGCTCAACATCTTCTTTCTACCCTTCGCGCTCCTGGGGGTCGCTGCCTTAGACCTTCGAGCTTGGCATAGGCGCAACGGCAGCCTAAAGGCTCCAGAGGAAGGACGCGGTCCTCTGATCTACTTTATCTGGATCGCCCTCTCGATGATCATCCTGGGTGGCTTGGTCTTCTTCTTCCATTGGCCCTGGCTCTTCTATGACACCTGGGAGCATCTGCGATTTTATATCGGCTTCCATGCCCGCCATGTGCACTATCCGGTGGACTACCTGGGCCACCTCTATTTTAAGCCACCTTTCCCCATCCACTTTCCATTTCTCTTTAGCGCCCTGAGCATCCCCGTGGGGATCTTGCTCCCTGCAATGGTCGGGGTTGGGGTGTTGATTCGTCGTGCTTGGCGCCAACTGCGTGTAGATCCAGAGGATCGACGCGGGCTTGATCTCCTGATCTTGGTCAATCTCTTTGTGCCTCTCGCCATCATCGCGCTGCCCAACACGCCGATCTTTGGAGGAACCAAGCACTGGATGCCCGCCATGCCCTTCTTGGCCATCGCCTTTGCCCTGGGTCTGGAGCGTATAGCGAGAGGGCTCTGGACGGGACGGGGGCGGAGAAGCATCCTCTTGGCCCTGAGCCTCCTCTCTCTGGCCCCTGCCCTCTGGGCCACGCTGCGCTATGGAACTCAGGGACCTTGCTATTATAACGCCCTAGCGGGAGGGCCTCCAGGGGCCGCTGAGCTGCGGATGCCGCGCAACTTCTGGGGCCACAGCACCATCGAGGTCCTGCCCGCGCTCAATGAGCGGGTGGAGCAAGGGGGCTTGGTCTTCTGGCATAAGGCGACTCAGTGGGGGATCAACGCCTACAAACGAGACAAGCTCCTGCGCCAAGATCTACGCTACACGGGAGACTGGACAGCGGCCTACTCCAACTGGGGAGTCTACCACGATCAGAAGGAGAAGGAGCCGGAGGAGCTGGATATCTGGAGAGCCTATGGGACCGACTGGCCTGTCGATGGCTTCTTCCTCGATGGGGTACAGATGATGGCGGTCTATCGACGCCCCAACCCTCCATCTCCTCCGCCCGATCCCAAACTTCCACAGAAGGCTCCTGAGCCCGAAGCTCCAGGAGAGGATGAACCATGAGATCTCTAGCTCTGTTGCTTCTGTTCTCTTTGGCTTGCAACGATGACGACGATGACAACGCCTCTCCTCTTGATGCTCAGATAGAGCTTGACGCGGCTGTCACTCAGGAGGCGGGCAGCCTTGATGTGAACTCAGGGGCTGTAGACGCAGGCCCTGAGCCCTTGGTGCCCCTCTATGAGATCCCAGGAGAAGATCTCTTCCCTGAGGGGATCGCCTTTGATCCTCAAACGCGGCAGTTCTTTGTGGGCAGCCTTGAGCATGGCAGCGTGAGCCGCATCCCTGGAGGGGCGATTGTCGTAGAGCCCCCTGAAGAGGAGGGCTGGCGAAGCTTAGGCTTAGCGGTAGACAGCCAAGCGCGGCGCCTCTGGATCTGCGCTGAAGATAGAGAACATGGGGAGATCTGGGCGGTAGAGATGAGCGACTGGAGCCGAAAGCGCTTTTCTCTGGAGGAGGTCAAGGCGAACGGACGCTGTAATGATCTCAGCGTAGACCCTCAGGGTCGAGTCTGGATTACAGATCCTCGCAACGGTGCGGTCTACCAAGGAGATATAGAGGCTGGCCTGAGCCTGCTCCTTGAGGATGAGCAACTCAATGGCACTTTCCCAGGTCTGGGTCCCAACGGAATCGTCGTCGCTCCCGATGGAGAGAGCCTGATCCTAGCGGTCTATAAGCCCTCGGCGCTCTTTCGGCTGAGCTTAGCGGGGGAGTTGAGCCCCATCGAGCTGAGCGGAGAGAGCTTTGGCAGCGACGATCCCATTATAGGCGCTGATGGTTTAGCTTTTGTGGGTGAGCGACTCTATGTGGTCTTTGATGATCAGGTCTCTCAGCTGGAGTTCAGCGCCCCTCAGAGAGCGGTGGTACTGGCCAACCTTCGGCACCCAGCTGTTGATCATGGCCTCTCTACGGCAGCTGAAGCTGAGGGAGCACTCTATCTCCTCAAGGGGGAGGTTTCTCGCTATGTGACGAACCGAGATCCCGAACTGCCCTTCCAGATTTTGCGTTGGCCCTTGGGGGATTGAGTTCAAACATGAAGGAACTCAAACGCATCGGCCTCTTCACCAGAGATACAGAGCAGGAGTACCCCAAGGAGAAGATCGATCGTCTCTTTCGACGAGTTCAGATCGAACTGTTGGAGGAGATCGCTGAGGTCCCTTCTGAGTCTCTGGATATGATCATCGCTTTGGGAGGAGATGGTACAGTCCTACGCGCGCTCTCTCTTCACCCTGGCGTTCCTGTCTTGGCGATCAACTATGGCAACGTTGGCTTCCTGACCCAGAGTGACCGAGAGGATCTGGATAAGGTCTTGGTGCGGCTCCTCAGCGATGACTATGAGATTGAAGATCGCTTGGCTCTCTGGGTGACACACCGAGGAGAGCACTATCGCTGTGTAAATGAGGTGGTGGTCAAGGCGATGACCCGGATGATTCAGGTCAGCGTGGAGATCAATGGGCATCCAGTGCAGCTGTTTAGAGGAGATGGGGTCATCGTGGGCACCCCCACCGGCTCAACAGCCTATCTGATGAGCGCAGGCGCGCCTCTGGTGACCCCTGACGTTGACTGCATCATCCTTAAAGCCCTCAATGAGTATAGCATCCGCAGTCAGGCTTTCGTCCTCCCAGGATCGGCTCAAGTAGAACTGAAGATCAACTTTCAACGAGTCCGGCGGGGAGATGTACAGTTTATCGCCGATGGGGTCCCACACTGCAACATCCGCAGCGGCGAGCAGATCTCGATCTGCCGCTCTCAGATCCCCGCGCGTTTGGTCCGCTTTGAGCCTGACTACTTCTTTCGTAACCTACGGGAGAGGCTCCATTGGTGAAAAAGCAGCTTCGGCATACCCAGGCAGCCTTACGGCGCTTAAAGCTCCTTCAAGCACGGGCAGAGCGCAGCGCGGCTTGGATCGCGGGCCTGCGCCTGCTCTCTTTTCTGGTGGCGACAGCCTTCGCCTTCTCCGCTTGGTACGATCAGGCTTTGACGCTCTATGGTCCCGTGGCGGGGGCGGGGGCTCTGATCTTCCTGGGCGCAGTCTATCTACACCGACGACCCTACGAGCGCCTCCCTCGATTGCAGAGCCGCCTTAACCTACACCAAGATCGGCTCGCTCGCCTTCAGCGCAAAACAGAGAGCTTGGATCTGGGCGAGGACCTGTACTCTGGAGCGCCGGTAGAGGCTGAGCTACAGCTCTTTGGTCGAGGAGGAGTCTGGCCGCTTCTCAGCCGAGCGCGGCTCCCTCAAGCGCGTCGTCGCTTAGCGCAGCTCCTGAGCATGGGAGCCCCAAAGGAGGAGCTGGAGTCTCGCCAAGAGGCAGCAGCGGAGCTGAAACTGAAGCAGCTCTGGTGTCACCGCCTTGAGTGTGCTGCTCGTCGGGTAGAGGCTGATCCCAAAGCCCTAGAGGCCCTGCTGTGCTGGGCTGAGGCACCACCTCGGCGCTGGGTTCGTCTCCTGGCTCGCTTCGGCGCCTTCTGGGTTCTCTTGACCTGGATCTCCATCCTGTTGGCCAGCCTGGGTTACAACAGCCCTTGGCGCCCTCTCCTCTTGGTCCAGCTGCTGATCTTCCTCTTCAGCACTCGCTCTCTCAGCCAAGGTTATCTACCCCTCTTGGGTGGAGAGGGGCAGTGCCCACTGTTGGCTCTCAGGGAGATGTTTCAGATCTTAGAGCGGGGGCGATTCCAGGCTTCGCTCCTTAAGAAGCTTCAGGGAGAGCTGGGGACCATAGAGTTGAGGCCCTCTCGACGAATGATGCGCCTCAGCCGAGCCCTGGACTCTCTGGCGGCACGGGACAGCGCCCTCACCTGGGGTTTTGCCAACATCGCGGGGCTCTGGGAGCTGTGGGCCAGCGCCCAGCTTGAGCGCTGGCGAGAGGAGGCGGGGGATCGTCTGAGATCTGAGCTGGAGATCTTGGCGGAGTTTGAGGTGCTCAGCTCTATGGCCAGCTTTGCGCGAGAGCAGCCCAATTTTACTTGGCCCAAGCTGCGCACCGATGGCCCACTCTTAGAAGCCAAAGCCCTGGGGCACCCGCTCTTTAGGGATGAGCTTCGCAGATACAACGACTTTAGCCTCCCTCTAGAGCGCCTGTTTTTGATCACAGGCAGCAATATGAGCGGCAAGAGTTCATTCTTGAGGACCGTGGGCCTGAACCTGCGTCTGGCTCAGGCGGGGGCTTCTGTCTGCGCCCAGGCCCTGAGCTTTCGCGCTTGCCAGATCTCCAGCAGCGTTCAGGTGCAGGATGATCCTGAGGCGGGCCTCAGCCGCTTCTACGCTGAGGTGAAGCGTATCCGGCAGGTCTTAGATGAGCTTAAGGAGAGCCAGGAGAGTGGGCAGATCAGGCTCTTCCTTGTAGATGAGATGCTCAGCGGCACCAACAGCTATGAGCGTCATCAGGCGAGCCGCGGGGTGGTCAGGCAGCTGCTCCGCTGGAAGCAGGCGGCGGGACTGGTGACCACTCATGATCTAGATCTCGTCAATCTTAAGGATGATCACCCTGATCAGATCCTCTTGGGGCATTTTAGCGATCGCTTTGATGGTGAGGCTCTACATTTTGATTATCAGCTGAAGCCAGGGATGGCTCAGAGCAGTAACGCGCTGCTGGTCCTTAAGATGGAGGGGATCCAGTTGGATTAGGCTCTCTAATTGAAAAGGTAAGCATCTTCTCCCCTCAACAAACTCTATATGCGGTAAAAATCGAGTTTTCACCATTAGTGATCCTCGCAGGGGCTGTATGCAGTTCGCTAAAACCCGCTCACTTGTGGTCTCAGGCGCTGGCGTGAGAGCCTGCTCAAAAGCGAGCTGGCCCATGGCCCGTAATGGTGGTGTTTCGCAAAGACGCCGAGCAGAGCAACCCGATAGAGGGGCAACTCTCTCAAGGAGATCACCGCTGCCTGGATGCGGAGGCTGTGCGGTGAGCCATGGTCTCGGAGGCTTTTAAGCACCTGTGTAGCAGATGTCGGCCACTTAGACTCTGGCATGATCGTTGTCCAGGCTTCAGCTGTGCTCATGGCGAGCCCATCAAACTCCTCAGCCAACAGATGGGAGAGGGTGTTTGAGACGTAAGCGCTCGCCGCCCCACGCAAAGACAAAATTTCATCCACCACCGCATCAACCGAGGTCTTCGCCGTGCGGTGCCTCTTCACGAGGTGTGCAGCAGCGTTCAGCTGCTCAGCGGCCAAAGCAAAGATGGGCTTGTCGGGATCCCCCTCCGCACAGATCTCACTGAGTGTGTGTTGCTCACCCGCGCGCTCCACAAGCTCCTGCTCAAGCGAACCCAACCACTTCGCTGTAAGCACCACGCGTCTTTGCGGATCAGGAAGAGGTACTTCGAGGCGAGCCCGACACCCAACCCCAGTGACACAAGCCCACATCACCCCCCACCGTATCAACGCGCTCATGATCTATACTTCCTCTTGGGGAAACAGAGATCGCGTCGTTGTGTTGCGATCTCTGCGAGAGATTACCCACAGCAACGGCTTGATGAGCAGCGAGATGAGGAAAAAGAACAGCAACCAGTTCCAGAAATTGTGAAACACACAGTAGCGTATCCAAAATGTCTCGCTCCACCGCTCGTTTTCTAACCCCCGGCAGATCTTGTCGATATCTGGAAGCTGCTCCCACCGAGGAGAACAGAGCCAGCGCATGCTCGCATCAGCAGATCTGAAATCATCCTGCCAGGGGAAGAAAACTCCGCCCGCTTGAGCTCCCGCCTCCCACCCCGCTCGGATACGCGCTTCGTAGCCTCGTAGCCCCAAACGCTTACGCGACAATCGGCCCACGCAACCACGCAGCGATCGTTGTGCCTTTGGCGATAACAACTCAAAAGCTTGCTTCGGCCACACCAAGCGAACACGCATACTCTTCTGTAAAATCCGACGCTCTCTCTCCAGCTCAACGAGCGCTGCGGAATCTGGGCAGCTTTCATGGAGCACCGCCCAGACAAACTGGTTCTCGACGCCTGCTTCTTCTCTCGCAGCATGCGCAGAGACGGGGCTGTTTAGGTTGGCGATCACCAGCATCACCATGAGGTTGATGTTCATTTGCGCACGGTTGTAGTTCATTTGGTGCAACTCCTCTAAAACGACGAGATATCGATCAAGAGCTGCTCAGTGAGCCCAGCGCGCTCGGCTACAGCCGTTCATAGGTCGAACACAGGCTCTCTCATAGAGCTGCTGAGCCTTCTCCAAGTCGCGGCGAACGCCAGTGCCGGTGGAAAACATATCTGCCAACTCCAAGCAGGCTCCTCGCCGCTTCTTTTGGCATTTCCAGCCCAGACGGCCTGCGCGAAGCGCAGCATTATCAAAGACGATAGCGAGGCTGGGATTCTTGCTGAGATCTAACATCTCGGTGCAACCGGGATGAAAGCCTCCAACACAGGCCAAGCCATGGTAAAGACGCCCGCGGATCTGATCTTTACGCAGCCCCTTGCCCCTCAGGTAGAGGCCCCCCAGCCGAGAACAAGCTTCTGGATCTGCGGCTCCACAAGCCAAGGTCATCAGCTTGGCGGCCTCTTTGTTATGTCCCCCCTTAAGAGCCAACTCAGCGCCCAAGCGGCAGGCGGGAGAGGGGCTCAATCGACAGCCCTCTCTGAAGAGCCGGAGGGCCTTTGAGATCTTACCCTGGGTCGCCTTGACCTCAGCCAGCCGGAGACAGGCACGGCCCTCCCCTGCTTGGCAAGCGATCTCTCTGAGCGATGTCGCTCTGGGAATATCCACCTTCCCACCCAGGCCGTTGGCCAACAGATCCGCGAGGAGACTACAGGCGCTCTGCTCCCCCGCCTTACATGCCTTCTCGGCGATGTCACGCGCCCCCGCCTTGTCCATCGGCCCTCCCTCTCCAGCGGCTTGCAGATCCGCCAGATGAGCACAGGAGCGCATCGCCCCAACCGCGCAAGCCTCGCTGAGGAGCCGCCGCGCGCGTCGGGGATCTCGCTCTCCCAGATCATCCAGCAGGAGCAGGCCCTCCCCGCCACAGCCCTCCACTTGGCCAGCAGCACAGGTGGATTTAAAGAGTTGCTCAGCCTTCTCTCGATCTATGCCTCCTCCCTCACCATCTAGGAGCATCCAGGCCAAGTTGACGCAGCCCGCCTGAAGATCCTTTTTGCAAGCGCGAGCATAGGCTTTACGAGCCCTCTTTTCGCGGATACGGGTTCCTTGCCCCAGGTAGTAGCGGGTCCCCGCCTCGTTGCAGGCGATGGCGTTGCCTTTGCGACAGGCGCGGTTACAGTTCCTGAGACTGCTGCAAGGGGGAGAGAGCAGTAAAAAGAGAGAGAGCAGAATCAAAAGTTATCCTTTCTTAAAAGCGAACCCAAAGATGACCTCTCTTTAAAGAACTACGCAAGATCTTCAGCGGTGTGAAGCTCGGCGATCTTCTGTAAGCGAGCGGGAGGATCTGGAGGCCCCAGGCGAGCACCCAGCCACATTCCAAAGAGGCTGGCGGGTAGAGCAAAGAGGATCGCGGAGAGGGGAGGCGCCCAGCTTCCAAGTTGGATGATCAGGTAGCTCGTGACACCCAACAGGAAGGCCAAAACTCCTCCGAGGGTATTGGCTCGACGCCACCAAAGCCCTGCGATGACAGGTACAAAGAGCCCCGCGCTGAGGACCCCGATGGCGGCAGAGTAGAGCAGCGTGATCAGGGCTGGGGGATCAAAGGCGAGAGACATCGCCAGGAGGCCCAAGGCCCAGACCACGACTACGTTGAGTCGCGCTGCTCCCCGCTCTGAGAGTTTGATCCCCAAGCCCTCGGTGATCAGATCGTGGGCGATGGCTGAGGAGCAGGCCAGGAGCAGGGCGTCGGTGGTGCACATCACCGCTGCGATCACCGCTGCCACCGCCAGACCTCTTAGGAGCGGAGAGAATTGCGTCTCCATGATCTTCAAGAAGATCTGATCGGAGTCTGCAAGCTCAGGAAATTGGAGCTTGCCAAAGGGCACGATGATCAGGACCGAGACCAGAATCATCAGAGAGTAGAGCACCATCGCGAGGTTAAGAGAGAGTCGAGCGCTCCGAGCGTCTCGGGCTGTGTAGACCCGCATCACCACATGGGGAATCACCGGGATAGCAGCAGCCCAAATGCTAAAGGCGCCTAAATCTGTGAGCAGAGAGTGCTCCCCCTTTCTGCCCAACTCAGGGGCAACCTTCATGGCGCTTAGAAAGATCTCCTGAGGAGGCCCCACGCGACTCAAGAGGAGCACAGCGCAGCCCAAAACGACCAAAACCATCACCGTCCCCTGTACTACATCGGTCCAGGTGATCGCTAACATCCCTCCAAAAGAGACATAGAGCACAAAGATCAGGGTGGAGATGATGATCGCGGTCTTATACTCCATTCCCAAGAGGACTTGAGCGGTGATCCCCGCCGCCTTCATCTGCGCGACGATATAGATCGTAAAGCTGGCGACGATCAGCAAGGGCACTCCCAAACGGATAAAGGGGTGGGGGAAGCGGGTGTTGAGAAAGTCGGTTATCGTAAAGCGTCCAAAGCGGCGCAGAGGACGCGCGACCAAAATAGAGGCCAAAGGGAAGCCCACTACAGCTCCAGCGAAGAGCGCTAAGGTGGTGGGAATACCTCGGGAGTAGGCCAAGCCCATCACCCCAAGGATCGACCCCCCCGAAGCCAAAGTCGCCATGATCGCCATGGCGTTGATCCAGGGACCGATGTTGCGTCCCGCCACCCAGTAGTCATCTCTAGATTTAAGGACCCTCCGCGCAGCAAGAGCGCCAATGAGAGCACAAGCGAAGAGATAGAGGAGAAGAACACCATGCTCTAGACGCATCTCAGGGTCTCTCTTTAGAGATGCGCAGGAGCGCGATTAGGGGGGAGAAGATCATCAAGGCCGCCATCAACCAACCCAGGAGATCCATACCTCCCAGTTGGAGATCTTGGATAGGCAAGCCAAAGGAGAGGAGAGTAAAGAGGAGGAGCAGCAACAGAAAAGCTGCGTCGCCTTTGGGTAGAGGAAAGAAGTTCATGGTCAATCCAGGTATCAAGCATCGCTGTGTAATGCCATCTTGAGGCTCCTTGAACCCCAATGGAAGCAGAGGGCTCTTCTTGAATTCCGATTGTGATGTCGGAATTGTTGGGAAAAACCGCCATACTTCGGTATTAAAAGCCAAAGAGCCTTTTCAAAGAGATCTCAAAATAGGGAGCCAACACAATGCGTTTAATCTCACTTCCTCTTCTGTTTGCCTTGGGCTGTGCTCCTGCTGCAGATCCTCAAGAGCCCGATGAGCTGTCCTGTGAGGCTGCCCTTAACCAGATGTCGAGCTGTTATCCCGAGTTGGAGAATGAGGCACGCTGTAATGAGCAAAGTTTGGCACAGTTTGAAGCGGCAGGCTTGGAGCAAGAGGGCTGTGAGGCCGCTGAGGATCTGGGTAAGGCGGACTTCTTTTCTATAGGAGGCTGTGGGGAGGGGGAGCATATCTGTGGTTGGCTCTTCTGTTGTGATGGCTACGCGTTGAGCTGGGCTCCTTCCAGCGAGTCTGATTGGGATATCCTTGAGGTGGTCGCAGCTTTTCAACGCGAAATCCCCCAAGAGATTCAGGCCAAAATAGAGAGCCAGAGTCTCAGAGATCTCCTCGAGGGCAGCTCCTTCAACTGGCTCCAGACCCTGGCTGAGTATCCAGACAAAGCCCCTGTCGAGATGGCTGTAGAACGCAGCCAGCTCTTGGTGGAGATCGATTATGAGCAGTTCATCGCGCAGCTCTCTCCTGAACTCTGGGGTCTTAACCTTGCCCACTATCTCGGTGGTGAGATCCAGGTCTATAAGCGTGACGCTGAAGGACGCGCGCTGAGGCAGGTTGAGCGGATGGTGCTGAGCCCGCTGCCCTGTGATCTTGAAACTCCCCTGAGTAACAACGATATGACCAAGGTGGAGGTGATCCGCTATACCGAAGAGAGCGCACGCATCGACTGGCGTGTAATGTACTCAGACAACCGCTCAACAGAGACCGACGTTGGCAGCCTCAGCTTTGAGTCCTACGCGGGGGGCACTCTGATCACCTTCCACTCTGCTCACCGCCTGAGCTTGCCAGGGGGCCTACATATCCCCAACCCGCTCATCCTGACCGCCCTCTCTGCTACCTTCCTTGATCATGCCCGCAGATATCGCAGCCTGACTACTGATTGATCTCAACGCCTCCAAACCTCAGCCTTTAAAGAGCCCTCTCGGAGGATCAGCAGACCTCCCAAAAGCTTTATCTCCAACCAACGAGGTGTTGGACAAGCGTCGACAATGCGTGCACGCCCTTTTGAGCCGTCAAAGTGCTCTAAAAGGGCGTTTAAGCTCCAACTGGGAGCCTGAAGTTTGAGCAGCCCCTCTTCTACTTGAAGCCAAGGGCCCTGTTCTCCTTCGCTGCGCTCTAAGAGCTCCTCTCTCTCCTCTCCCTCTTCAAACACCTCCATCCAGTACCAGTCTCCCTCTAGTTCTCTGAAGTTGCTCTCTCCTTTGGAGATTTTTCGAAGATGGTAGGGACCAATCCTGAGCCCATCCTCCTCCTCTTCCAGTTCTAGACGATCTCCCCGCTGATCCAGATATTGCTGTCTCTCCATCTCTAACCAGCCACAACTCAGGGGGCTCTCTCCCTCCAGGTGGATCAGACGACCACAGGAATCTAGGCGCAGGCGAGCCGCACTCTTGGGCTCCTGCTCACAGGCCGCAGGCCACTGGAGCCAGAACTCCTGGGGCTCCACCTTGCCGGGACAGGGAGCCTCTCCCTGGAGATAACCCCAGCTCGCTCTGCGCTTCTGAGTGGAGAGTTGTCGAATCGAGAACTCTCCTGAGAAGAACTCCTCGTAGGAGAGACCCTCCAACTGAACTCGTTCTAACCGTGTCTCTATCAGAGGCTCCATCAGAGGATCCCATTGAGGGCTGGGCAGCAAAAGCTCAGTCCCCCCACCTGGAGAGATCACACGCCAACGCCGTTGGGGACAGCCCAGACTCCGCAGCTCCAGATCCCACCAACAACCCCGCAGATCACCTAAAAATGAGAAGCCCTCTCGCCTCAGAGGGGGAGGGCGCAAGCTCTGATCTGGGAGCGGACCCAGCTCGAGAGCTGAAGACCAACTCAGCGTGATCTCCTGAGTCTCCAAGCTGAGACGCTGGCTGAGGAGCTGATCTGGTCGCCTTGAGGAGCCTGCCAGGGCTCTCAAGCGGATGGAGAAGGGGTAGAGCTTCGGCTGAGCCTTGGGGAGCTTAAAGGAGAGCTGCTGGCCGGGTTCCAGGCGCCCCGCCCCTAAGAGCAGGCTTGTATCCTGTCCCCCATAGACCAGCTCAGCCTCAACCCAGGCTCCAGGCAGTCGCTCCAATCGAACCTTAAGCTCCCTCTCCAGCGGGAACATCGGGCTGAGGCTGAGGGCTCGACCCTCGCTCAGCTCTGGCTGCTCAATCTGGCGAACCCCCATATGATCAGGCCAGAGCGCCAAGAGCGTGACCCTCTGTCTTTTGGGCACTCTGAAGCGCCGCAATCCCTCTCCTGTTTCGCTTTGGAGGCTTCTATCCTCGCTGAGGGCGACGACAGCAGCGCCAGGACGCAGGGCTTGGACAGAGAGGCTGATCAGCTCACCCCGGAGTCGCGCTTTGGTCCCTAAGAGGGGACCAAAGTCTACGACAGGTCCAGGAACAGAGAGGAGAGTGATCGTTTGTCCTTCTCCCTCCAGAGTGAGAGTATAGGGACCAGGGGGGAGACCATCTAAGAGAGCAGGACGCCAAGGCAGAACAGCAGCGCTGTGCTCTCCCACAGAGACCAAGCCAGCGTAGGGAGCACGCACCTCTAGGCGCTCTCCGGTAGAGACCAGGGGCGCAGCTTCACAGGCGAGGAGGAGAAGCGCGGAGAGGAGGAGCCTAAAACTTGAGGGTGATGTTGGCACCTTTAGAGATCCGTGCGCGTCGAGTCTGGCTGCGATCTCCGCAGTTCTTTCGATAACAGACATAGACCCGATAACTCCCCACAGGCACCCGATATTTGATCAGCGGCGTCTCTGGAGAGATCATACTCCCATCCAGGTAGACAGCGCCCCAGGGACGAGAGGTGACGTTCAGATAACCAGCGCCTTTCTCCTCTCGGCGAGGGGGAGGATCTCGGCGAGGGGGAGGATCTATTCTGCGGCTCCTCTCTCTCTCTTCCCAAGCATCTCTTCTGTGTCTAGGCTTTGGTTTAGGTTGTCTCTTCGCTCGCCGTGTTTTGGGCTTGGCTCGTCTCTTTACTCGCCGTGTTTTGGGCTTTGGGGTGGGCTCAGGTTCTACATAAGCTAGAGCTGGAGGTGCTGGAACGACCAGCTCAGGTTCAGGATCAAGTTCTAGGTTGATCTCCTGTTTGCGCCGTCCAGCCCAGTTGATGATCTGCTCTTTGGAGACAAAGCCTGGTTTGATGAGCCGCAGATGAAGCGGGCTGTCCACTGAAAGATCTGGGATCGTATGAGGGGTACGGCCCCTGCGTCGATCGTTCAGATAGATGATAGCTCCACTGGGGCGGGAGTCTACGCTCAAGCTGCCTCGCATCTTCTTGAGTTCTGCCTCAAGGAGATGTTCTTTTCCTGACTCTGAGGTGATCTCAGTTTCATAGGGGAAATACCCATCCATGAGGATCTGGACCTTGTGTGTCTCTCCAGAGAGCAGCTCTTTGACCGTGGGGGTTCGCTCATACAGCAACTTGCCGTTGAGCTTGATCTCCGCCCCACTGGGGCGGGAGTTGATGCGCAGAGAGGTGTAATGAGGGCTCTTTTTCGTTTCTCCAACGGTGAGCAAGATAGGGGCCTTGGACTCCTCGGTTTCATTGAGGATCACCGAAGTGAGCACCCCAGCGATGATGATCACCATAAACAGGACCGAGCCCATGATCAGCCGCTCTCGGGTGAAGAATCCCTGTTCAAGGCCGACTGGTCGTATAGTGGGGGTCGCTCGATGAGCGCCTCTGGGAAGGCTCCGTGGTTGTCTCCGTGGTTGCTGAGCTGCTCGTGGGGCTCTGGAGGCCGCCCTGCGCTGCGCTGTTGGAGAGGGCGTAGACTCCTCGACGATCACCGTGGGCTGTTGATTAAAGCCCCCATCATCCTCGCTGAGATTTTGAGCGGGAGCCTGGCTTAGTCTCTGGAGGCTGCGGCTCTGGGGACTCCGACTCAGGGGGCTCTGAAGGCTGGCAGGGACGGAGAGTTCGGGAGGGCGTCGCAGTTGAAGCTCAGGCCCTGGGGGAGCGAAAGAGGGGGCTGGCGCAGCTGAACGCGGAGCAGGCTCTCTTCTTCCGGAGTTTTCTCCTAAGAAGACCTCAGGCGTTCGAGCGTTGGAGACTGCTTGTTGGGAGGAGAAAGGCATCACATCAGGGGCCCTCAGCTCCACCATCGGGCGAACACCTTGGGGCTCAAAAGCCTGAGTCTTCTCCTCCTCAAAGGGATCATCTAGCCGTGGCTGAAAATGTGGATCTTGGGATCGACGGCTGGGTTGCTCCTCTACCAGCTCGATGTCATCAGCGGACAGCTCCAGCAGCTCGATGCTCTGCTCCCCCTCATCCTCTCCAAATTGGCTGATCACAGAGTGTCTATCTTCGACCAATTCACAGCGATCTTGGAGGTAGTGCTCTGAGAGTTCTGGGGCTTCAAGGTTGGAGAAGAGGTTTTGGATAAATTGCCCCAGCTGTTGGCGCTCAAAGATCTGCCCCGAATCCTGAAAGTAGCGCTGTAGGTCACGGCGCATATGCTGGGCTGAGGGGTAGCGGTTCTCTCGATCCTTAGCCAGAGAGGTCATAACGATGCGCTCAAGGGCCTCAGGCACATCGGGGCGATAGAAGCTGGGGGGGCTGATATCCGCTCGGCGAACACGGCTCAAGAGGGTGACATCATCCTCATCTTGATAGAGCAAATCGCCCGTGAGCATCTCGTAGAAGGCGATACCCAAGCTGAAAATATCTGTGCGATGGTCGAGAATCTCTCCCCGAGCCTGCTCAGGAGACATATAGTAGAATTTGCCCTTTATGATCCCTGCTTCAGTCTCATAAGCACGTAGAGCTGCTTTAGCGATCCCAAAATCTACTAATTTTACATCTCCACCATAGGAAATAATGATATTTTGTGGGGAGATATCACGATGGACGATGTTTAAGGGATGCCCAGACTGATCCATCTTACGATGAGCATAGTCCAGCCCCTCTAAAGCTTCCATAGCGACAAAGGCTGCGGCTTGAAGCGGGAAGTTTAGGCCCCGCTCTCTGAGGCGTCGCGTGATGCGGTAGAGGTCGGGGCCATCGATAAACTCCATGGCGATGAAATAGTGGTCATCCACCTTACCCAGATCGAAGATCTGGCCCACATTGCGATGATTGAGGGCCACCGTGATGCGAGCTTCATCGATGAGCATCTCAATAAAATCAGCGTCTTGGCTATAACGCGGATGTAGGCGCTTGATGGCCAAGATCTTCTCAAAGTTTCCCAGGCCAAAGGCCTTGGCTTTGAAGATCTCGGCCATACCGCCAATGGCGATGCGCTCCAGGAGAGTGTAGCGACCAAACTGCTCATTCATTTCTGGGGCTCGGCCATTCGTCATTGAGGTTCAAGAGAAGATCAGCCTAAGATTCTCAGATCGGGAAGAAAAAATACAACCTCCATGCTCTTGAGAGAGCCAAGGTTCACTCAAGAGAGCGACAACAGCGGAAGCCAAGATCCTCATCAGCGTAGCCTGGAGGCAGAAAATAGCTGCTGTCACAGCGAGCAGCATCGGAGTGGTAGGTCACAGCGTTGATCTTATAGCTCGCGCCCCGCTTCTCTCCCTCCTCTACAAGCTCCCAGAGGTTCCCTGAGAGGTCAAAGATCCCTTCTGGGGTTACACAGTCAGGGCGGCTCCCCGTGGGCTCCAAGTGATGCTCTCCCGCGATATGATCATTGCAGGTTCCAGGCTGATGACTCCAACCATAGGGAAAGAGTCGCAGCTCATCTCCAGCACAGAGTTCCTGCCACTCTGCTCCAGTACAGAGTCGAAAGCCTGAGCGCTCACAGGCGCTGCGAGCAGCCTCAAGATCCACCCAGGCCCAGGGCAAGACTCCTGGCCGGCTACAAGCTCGCTCCTCAGATATACCAGGCTCTGCCTCGCTGGCATCGAGTCGGCTGGCCTCATAACGAAAGATCTGCAGGTTCCCTAAGTTAATCACCTCAACGCAAAACGATGGCGGAGGAGAGGAGCTGTCTTCTTCTACTCCCAGATCGTCTGGGGCAAGGGGTAGATTTTCAGCTCTTCTTAGATCTTGAGGCTTGGTGTCCTCTTGAGCTTCTAAGAGATCCTGAAGCTCCAAAAGATCCTGAAGCATCAAAAGATCCTGGAGCGCTTGTGCATCTTTTGGCTGCTCCTCTGAACTTTCAGGGTTATCCTGACAGCCTAGAAAGAAGAAAAGTATGAGGAGAAGAGACTTCATCTGGACCTCCAGGGCTGGATTCTCTCACCCCTCAGCACCCAAAAAAAGGAGAGATGATGTACCGCTCAGAGTATGCCCCTGCTGCAGCCCAAGCTTCAGTCGATTCCCGAGCTGAGTTTATCCAGAAGACCTACCTCCACCTGGGGGGCGCGATCTTGGCCTTTGTGGCCCTCACCGCCGTCCTGATCAGCTCTCCTGTCGCGCCTAAGATGATGGAGTGGCTTGGAGCCAGCCAGTATGCTTGGTTGATGATCCTGGGCGCTTTTATGCTCGTGGGGATGGTGGCGGAGCGCTGGGCTCAAGCTGATAACTCAGTGACGATGCAGTACCTAGGATTGGGCCTCTATGTGCTCTTCGAGGCGATTCTCTTTACGCCGATGATGTTTATCGCCGCCTACTATACGGATGGTACAGTGATTCCCACCGCTGGGATCATCACGGGGATCACCTTTGGGGGCCTTACAGCAGTCAACTTTTTCAGCAAGAAGGATTTCTCCTTTATGCGGGGTATGCTCACCGTGGCAGGCTTTGCTGCGATGGGTCTGATCCTCTGCTCCATCCTCTTTGGTTTTGAGTTGGGAACCCTCTTCTCTTTTGGAATGGTGATCCTCGCTGGGGGTTATATCCTCTATTACACCTCTAATGTCCTCAATCACTACCCCGTAGGCTCCCACGTCGCAGCTTCCCTAGCCCTCTTCTCCGCTGTCGCTCTCCTATTCTGGTATATCCTTCGCTTGGTGATGAGCCGGGACTAGAGGAGTATTATTTTACCTGAGTCTGCCGGATTTGGTGGTTGATTCATTCTAAGGGGCTACGTCCAATCATGGATGCAGCAACGATCAAATCCGGCAGACTCAGATATAGCCATACCCTTAAGATTTCTTCCTATACATCCACTCCAAAACCTTCTCATCCCATACGTACAGGCACCATTCTTCTACAAGAATGATTTATCTATCACTACTATCGGTTCATTCTTGAGAACTCCCTATGAGAAACACTCTGAGGCCCTGGATGAAGAGGGGCTGAGCAGAGCGAGGAGGCTTCAGGCTGGGGAGGGCTCAGAGTGAGGAGCAGATCAACCCAGAGGAGAACGCCGCTGGGGAGCTGAGAGAGCAAGGAGCTCAGGCTGGAGTGAAGAGGGAGATCCAGAGAGCGAGGGGAGCGAGGGGGCCGCGCTGGAGGCGCTGAGAGGCCGCCGGAGGCTGGAGGAGGCGCTGAGGCTCAAGTGAGGAGCTGAAGGGGAGCGCTGAGGAGGAGTTTGGGGAGGCGCTCATTGTGGGGTCGATCAGGAGCTGAAGTTGGAGCGCAAGAGCGCGCTCTCGGGAGGAGGAGTCAAGCTCCCTCTCCTCCACCAAGAAGCTGCTCCGCGCCTACCAGATCGACCTGAGCAACGACGCCGCGCAGCCTCGCAGCATAGAGATCCGCGAGGCGCTCTCGGTGAGCAAGAGCGAGGAGATCGAGTGCTGCTTGATGGAGAGGAGACGACAGGGGGACACCAGCTTGATAAGGAGCGGGGGCTCTTGAGTTGGATGCTGGACCTCAAGAGCGGAGAGCAGAGATCCCTCAAGCTGGCTTATCAGATCGATCTCCCCGATGATGGGGAGGTCAGACTCCACTAGCCCCAAGGCCCAACGTCAAATACCCAACCTTAAAGGAGAAGATCGGTGCTTAGCCTCTTTGGAATGCTCCTGCTGCTCTGGCCCAAGCTGGAGCTGAGCACCCCCGCCGAGATGGAAGCGATGAAGCAGGAGCTTGAGGCGATCGCCGCCGCCAAGAGGAGCCTGCGCTGCCCCCGTCCAGGGCTCTGGGATGAGCCCCAGCTCCCTGGAGAGGCGGAGGTCGCGATGCACGCCATCTTGGAGGGCTCTGGGGGGCTCCAGAGCTGCTTAAAGGCGGCCGAGAAGATCGAAGATCAGCTGCATGAGGAGGGGGGCGAGGCCCGCGCCCTAGATGATCCTGCGGCCCAGGACGAGGAGATCAAGGCCCTGGAGGCGGCCTGCGTGCTGCTCCCCCAGGCGCTCCATCAGGCGGTCTCCCATGAGGGCGGCTGCTCCCCCTACCTCACCGGCAAGCGCTCCACACCGAATCTCCGGCGGGTGATAGATCTGAGCAAGGCGGTGGTGGTCCTGGCTCGTCAGAGGGCGCGGGAGGGGGCAGCGCCTGAGGGCCTGCGGCTGCTCCTGGAGGCGACGCGCTTTAACCAGGACTTGATGCGTGGGGGCTGCTCTATCCTCTTCCCGATGTTGGCGGTCGCCGCCGATGAATCCTTGCTCAACGCTGCGGAGCGCCTCTTGGAGTTGAGCCCATCAGGGCCCCTCCTCACCGCCTTAGATCGTCTCTTGGCGGCGGATCCTCACCCCCATGAGTTCCTCAAGGCGGACACCGCGCATGTGGCCTACCATGATCTCTTGTCCGCGCTGAAATCAGACCAGGGGAGCAGCCTGGGATCGGGGGTCCCTGATGATCTTACCCTCGCGTGGATCGCCATGAAGGAGAACACGCTGGACTGGCTGAAGGCGTGTCCACAGGAGAGTAGCCTCAAGGCCTGCGCTCAAGGCTTGGAGGCTCTTTCGCAGAGGTTCAGGGCCGAGGCCAAGGAGCGATCAGCCTGGAAGAGCGGCCTCAAGGTGGCGCTTCAAGGCTTGGAGGCTCTGGGGCAGAGGTTCGGGGTCGAGGCCAAGGAGCGATCAGCCTGGAAGAGCGGCCTCAAGGTGGTGCTGGGGGGGCGCGAGGCCGCGCGCCGGGAGGCGATCGAGATCCTCAAGCAGGCCATGCCCTCACTCAAGCATCACGTCCGACGCTACGCCTATCGACGCGCGCTCATCATCACGCTGCGCTACCGCGTCGCGGTCAAGGCGGCCAAGGGCCTCTGCCAGCCCTTCCCGCAGGCTGAGGGCCTGCGCTTCTCCCAAGAGAAGGGGGCGGTCCTGATTCAGAACGATGACTTCTTGGAGAGGGAGGATCGCGTCAACGAGCGGGTGTTCTGTACGGCGGTGCCCGGGGCGCGCACGGCCCCCCCGCGGTAGAGGAAAAGGCCCCCCAGGCGGACCAC
>CAYLJJ010000096.1:0-23123 GCA_964384025.1 uncultured Nannocystaceae bacterium | reverse complement strand
CAAAATCGTCTTAAATCTCATCTGTTTCTCCTGGCTAAATCTGCGTCAGGACCCCTGACCAGCAGAGAAGTTCGGGAACCTTGACACTCTTTGATGCTCCTCCTAGTCTCCTGAGCCCAAAGACTCTGTACAGAGGAGGCGATGGTGAGCAACTCAAGTCGAGGGCTTCTCCTCGCTGTCATGGCTCTGGGGTTGGGTTCTGTTCAACAGGCTCAGGCCCTTGACAACGACCCCGAGATTCGACGCCTTTGTGTTCCCTCCAACGACAGTCCGGCGTTGCCCTGTGGCGTAAACCCAGTCCCAGATCAGGCTGCCTTTAAAGAGCTGAGCCGTGAGATGGGGATGGCCTTTGCCCCCAAACTCCTCGCCCCTGCTGAGACTTTGGGAGTCAACGGCTTTCAATTCAGCATGCAGTACTCCATCACCAACGTAAACGAAGAGGAGGAGTACTGGCAGCGGGGGGTCAAAGATCAGAGCCCCTCCTCTACCTTGATGGTCAGTCAATTTGAGGTCCGCAAGGGTTTGCCCTTCAGCGCTGAGATTGGGGCTAACGCCAGCTATATGATCGAGACGGAGCTTTGGGCCTTTGGCGGGATGCTTAAGTGGGCTCTTAATGAGGCGGTGGATGCTTTCCCTGTAGATATCAGCTTGAGGGGCTCGCTCAATCGTGTTGTTGGTTCCAGTGAGCTGCAGCTCACCACGGTTGGTCTTGATGTTATCCTCAGCCGCTCCTTTGGGGCGGGGGGGATAGCCAACGTCGCTCCCTATATGGCTTACAGTCCAGCCTGGATATTGGCTCGCAGTGGGGTAGTTGACTCCACCCCTGGAGATGCCAGCGATCTGGGCCGCAGTTTTGTCTTTGAGAAGGAGACGTTGACCATTCACCGCTTTATCTTAGGTTCTCGCTTTGTTTTTGGTGCGGTCAACTTCAGCCCAGAAGTTGCTTTAGCTAAGGGTCTTCAATCCTATAACCTCAACTTGGGTTTAGACTTCTAGGCTGTTCTGAGATGAAGTTTATAGTTAAGCTTCAAGATCAGCGCAGATAGAGCGCCAAGATCAAGATGCCTTTCTTATAACGTATCCCCGCGTGGAAGAAGACCTTGCGTTCAGGGATGCTTAAGTCCAGATTCACTCTGCTCTTTGGGATAGAGAGGTTCACCTTATGGCTTTTCCTTTTTTTGCCTTTATATTTGAAGTGAACTGGTTGTTTGTTAGGCAGATTGAGCTTTTTGACCTTTCTCTTCTTCAATTTCAGGGTGTGGCGATTGAGTTGCTTAAAGCCTTGGTAACCAGCAAAGGCGCGTTTTAGAGAGCTTTTAATCTGTTTAAGCCCCGGATCAAAATTACCTTTCTTCGTAGCGTGAATCACCGAAACCTTCAAAATTGGTGCGGCTTGAACTTCCTCTATCTGAGACAGAAGAAAAAATGCTGCGATGAATGCTAGAGTTTTCATTAAATCGGATCCTCTCCTTCAGGGATGGCTCCCTCCTCCTCATCTTCCAGCATCCAGATCACCGTAGCGCCATCATCTTCGGTTGGCATGCTGATGAGTATGATTTGATCTCCTTCATTATGGACCGATTCCACGATGATCTCTCCACCCAAGAGCTTCTCCTCTGGCTCTGGTGGCCAGATCCTTTGGATCATCACGGTGGCCAGGACAACCATAACGGTCGCTGCGCTGGCCAGAGCAAGGCTGAATCTCCAACCTCTCCAAGCCCTTTGCCACACCCGAGGTTTGGGAGGCTCTGAGATCTTGGGGAGGGGATCAGGCTGCTCTGGTAATCGCCCTTGGAGTTTCTCATAAAAATGAGAGAAGTCCGCTGCTGCACAGGCCGCCTCGTGCTCCTCTCTGAGAAGCTCAGCGATGAGGCGAAACTCTTCAAGATCCTCTCGTTCCTCTGAGGAGAGCGTAGCGCTTAGGGCTTCTACTTCCTCTGAGGAGAGTTCCCCATCAAGGAGGCGAGACAGCCTATATTCTTGGATTTCGCTCATGCCTGCTTCCTTACGCCAGCGCCAGCGCGCTGAGCAAAGTTTCTGTTTCCGCTGGCTTCCAGATAGGGCTTTAGGGCTTTCTGAAGCTTCTTTCGAGCGTGGTGCAGACGACTCATGACGGTGCCCAGATGGCAACTCATCACCTCAGCGATCTCCTCATAGCTGAGACCCTCAACCTCCCTCAAGAGGATGATACTGCGATGATTCTCGCTCAACCCCGCCATCGCGTTTTGTAGGGCCTCGTTCAGTTCTCTGCGCTCCATGGGATAGTTGGGCAGCATCCTGCGTGTGTTGCTGGTTATCGGGAGGGTTTGAATCTCATCTTTGCGATGCCAAGTTTCATCATATTCGACAGATCGCGCCCTCTTCTTTTTGCGAATCTGGTCAATGCAAACATTGACCACAATCCGGTAAAGCCAAGTGTAAAAGGAACTGTCTCCTTTAAAACCTTTGATGCTTCTGAATACTTTTATGAAGGCTTCCTGGGCTGCATCCATGGCATCATCCGAATTCTTTAGAACTCCGAGGGCGATCCCATAAGCACGGCGCTGGTATCGTTTTACCAGCATCTGAAAAGCCTCCTTGTCTCCATCTTTGCTGCGGGAAACGAGTTCACCGTCTGTCTGTTCCACTAAAGCCTCCGCGCCCGACGAGGTTCATCGAGATACATTCAGGAAGAGCCTACTTTATACAAAAGCCCTCTCTACAGCTTCAGAGATCGAAGAAGATTCAGGAAAAAAGCTCTGAGGAGAAACTCTCTCGCCTGGGGTGGCTTCTATACTCAAGATCTGCTCTGGTTGCCTCATGTCACTCTCCCCCTCATTTCAAATCATCCAACGCCACCTCAGGCGAACGAGGAGACAGCTTCGCCTACGAAGCTTGCTCTCTCTTCTGGGTTGGCTTTTTGCTGGGCTGTTGCTCTTACTCCTCTCGCTCCTGGCGCTCAGCGGCTGGTTGAGCCCTGGGCTTGGAGCTCAGCTCTTCTACTGGGGTAGGATCAGCCTCTATCTGCTCTCTGGGTTCTATCTCCTCTGGAGCTGGCTTCGAGTGGAGAGCTTAGAGCGAGCGGCAGAGCACCTCGAAGCTGCCCTCCCTCTTCACGACGGCCTCTTAAGCTTTCTACAATTTCAACGAGAATGGAGCGCAAAGAAGGGTTCAGGACAGTTAGAGGCCCTGGCGGAGCAGCTCGTGGAGAGGCTGGAGAACCAGAAAGATCTCCCCTGGGTGGTCTCCTTTCGTCCCCTTCGCCGCCCTTGGGCTTTTGCAGGGGGCGCTCTTTTCCTCTGCGCCTCGTTCATCGCGCTGAGTGGGCTGGCTCCACTGGAGCGGCTCTGGAGTGGATCCCCTCCCGAAGGAGGGCAAGAGTTGCAACAGCTGGGGCCCCTGGTGGGGGATCTAAAGATCAAACTGCACTATCCAGACTATCTACAACGCCCTCCTCAACAGCGGCTCAACGTGAGCGGCGCCTTCAAGGCCCCCAAAGGAACCCGCTTAGAGCTGAGCGCTACGACCCTAGAGCCTGCAAAGGCGCTGTTGATGCGCTTCAAGGAGGGAGAAGATCTACCCTGGAGCCTTAAGGAAGGGCGTGAGGGCCAGGGGGTTTTGCTCTTGGAACGAGCTCTGGAGTGGCGCTTTGTGCTGAGGAGCAGAGAGGGGACTGAGTGGGAAGAGCAGATCCCACGCCATATCCACTTGGAATCAGATCATCCCCCCTTAGTGAAGCTCAAAGAGCCCGCCGAGGATCTTGAATTGGATGATCCTCGTACGCTCTCGGTCTCTTTTGAAGCTAAGGATGATTTTGGCCTCAGCCGCGCTGCCATCCTGATTGCCCTGGTTGAGCAGCCTGAACAGGCAGAGCGTCAGGAACTGCTTGAAGTCTCTGGGCGGCGATTCTTAGGGCAGGATGATCTCGATCTCTCCCTGCTTCATGTCCAACCTGGTGATCGTCTGGCTCTCACCGTCGAGGTCTATGACAACAACGGAGTGGATGGGCCGCAGCGCGGCATCTCAGCTACCCGCTTCATCACAATCCGCTCCCCCAAGAGTAAGCACTACGCTCTGAGTGCCTCTCTTAGAGAGAGCCTGGAGTTGATGATCACAGCCCTGGCAGATCGTCTGGAGTTTGAACCCCTCGTTGAACATTGGGGAGATCTTAAGTCCAGCAGCCAAGCGGCGATCAGCGCTTTTGAGGAGGTTTTAAAGCTGATGGCTGAAGATCCCCTGACCGCCAAGGAGATCTATCTGGCCCTTCAAGGGCGCTTGATTGGCCTGGAGCGCGCTTTTGCTGCTGTTCATGCTCCCGAGATCCAAGCTGAGGAGCGCCTCAATCAGGGAGTCATCGAGGAGCTGGAGCAGAGTGTGATCCTCTTGGAGGCGATGATCGCGCGTATGGCTTTGGAGGATATGGCTGCCCTGGCTGAAGAGATTCGCGCCGCCAAAGCACATCTTCGAGAGCTGATGCAGGGCTACAAAGAGCGCCCCAGCGAGGCCCTTAAGAAGCGCATCATGCGTGATCTTCAGCGGCTCCGCCAACGCATCGATGAGATGCGTGCTCGTATGGCGCAGCTCAGCCAGAGGCTCCCCCAAGAGTTCCTTAACCTAGAAGGGATGAAAAAAGGGGAGGTTTCAAAGAGCTTAGAACAGACCAAAGATCAGATCGAGGAGATGAAGAAGCTACTGGAAGAAGAGAAGATAGATGAAGCTCTCTCCGCCTTAGAGGAGATGGAGCAGGCCCTCGATGAACTCAGCGGTGCTCTAGAGAAAGATATGCAGAAGATCCATGAGGAGAGCAATCCAGCCCTTCAGAAGGCGATCAGTGAGCTGATGGATCAGACCCGCGATCTGATCAAGCGCCAAGAGAGCCTCTCTCAAAAAACAGAAAATCTTCGCCAAGAGCAGGCGGCTCAGATGCAGAAGATGCTCAAGGAGGAGCTGGGGAACGCGCTCAAGGAGATCAAAGAGAACGCAGGACAGCTTCGTCTGCGCGTTGAGAAGATCGAGCCTCAACAACTACCGCGGTTTATGGAGGATGATCTAGAGCATCTTCGAGAGCGGGTTGATCACCTCAACCAAGCCTTGGCTGATGAGCAGGTGATGGAGGCTCTGGAGGCCGCTGAGCGCTCTATGGATCAGCTGGAGAGCCTCTCCCGCTTCAGCTATAACCGTCGCAGTTCCAGTGAGAAGCGCAGTATGCGCGAGGCTCATAGTCTCAATCAGGGCATCATCCAAGAGTTGGCGCGGCTGATCAGCCAAGCCCGTCGCAAAGCAGGTCAGCAGCAGGCCAGTCAGGGGGCTCAACACCTCTCTGGCGAACAAACAGAGATCGGTCGCTCTACTCAGCGACTTCAGCAGCGCCTTCAGCAACAGACTCAACAGCTGCCGGGCCTGGAGGGGGTACCACAGGAGCAGCTTAAGCGGGCGAGGAGTTCGATGGAGGAAGCAGCTCAGCAGCTGCGGCATCGCAAACCAAGTCGTGCGCGACCTGGACAGCAGCAAGCGATGCATGAGTTGCAGGGCTTGATGGAGGGGCTCAAGCGCTCAGCCAAACCCAAGCAAGCTCAAGGACAGCGGCAAGGTGGACGGCGGAGCAGCCAAGAGCAAGTTCAGATCCCCAAAGCCAAGGAGTATGAGGCCCCCGCAGAGTTCCGCCAGGAGCTGCTTGAAGCGATGAAAGATCGCGCTCCTGAGGAGTTTCAGGAGTCAGTCAAACGCTATTACGAATCTCTGGTGCGCTGATGCGATCTTTTATCCCTCTGCTTTTCTGCCTCTCTTCAAGCTCCTGGGCCTTAGAGAGAGAGGAGATCACTCGACTTCATCACCTCATCAGCGACTGGCGAGTTCAGGAGGCGCGCCGCAGCTTAAGACCCCTCCTGGAGGAGCAGCCCAACTCTCCAGACCTAGCCTATGTTGAGGCGCGGCTCCTCTTCTTTGAGGGTCGCTATGGAGAATCGCTGAAGCGCTTTGATGCCCTCATCACTCCCCTCGATACGCTGCCTGAGAGCCTGAGACAAGAGCGCCAAATAGTGGCCTCTACTCAAGCTAGGCTCAAGGGCTTTGATGAGCAGTTCAGCGAGGATGGGCGCTTCCTGATCCGCTATACAGGCCGAGATGTTCTGCTGATCCCCTACCTCTTGGAGGTGTTGCAAGCAGCTGATGTTGCCCTCGCTCAGGACTTTGAGTTGAAGCCAGAGGGTATCGTTCTGGTTGAGCTGTACCCCCGCGCTGAGTATCTGGCGGCGGTGAGCCCGCTGACAGAGAAAGATCTAGAGACCAGCGGCACCATCGCCCTCTGTAAGTACAACCGCCTGATGTTCACCTCTCCCCGAGGTTTGGTGCGAGGCTACAGCTGGAGAGACACCATCTCTCATGAGTTCGTGCATTACTACATTAACAAGCTGGCGGGGAACCGAGGCGTGCCCATCTGGCTCCATGAGGGCATCGCTCGCTATCAAGAGAGCCGTTGGCGAGCGACACCCGGTTTCTATATCGATCCCCCCCAAGAGGATCTTCTGGCTCGCTCTCTTCAGGCAAAGAAGCTGATCAGTTTTCAGGAGATGCACCCCTCTCTCGCTAAGCTGCCCAGCCAGGAGGCTGCCAGCCTCGCCTATGCCCAGGTACACACCGTGGTGGATCTCTTTATGCGTTGGAAGGGCTATCCAGGCTTAAGGGCCTTTCTGTTGAAGCTGAGAGCGGGTCTTGAAATGAACCGCGCCCTCAGAGAGAGCTATGATGTTGATCTATCTGAGCTTTGGCGACTGTGGCTCGAAGATCTCAGCGCTCAGGGCCTCAAGACCTATCCAGGACTCAAGCAGATCTCCCTAAAGTTTAAGCGACCTGGGATGAGCGAGGAGGAGGCCAGCGAGGGAGATTTCAGCACCATCGAGGAGAAGCAGATCAAGGATCTCGCTCATTTGGGAGAGCTGCTGCGCGCCCGAGAGCGAGACAAAGGCGCGCTGATGGAGTATCGTAAGGCCGCCCTCCTGGGAGGAGAGGGGCATCCCCTCATCCAAAATGGAATCGCCGCTTCTCTGCTTAAGCTGAAGCAGGTAGAGGAGATCCCCACTGTGCTCAAGCGTGTGCGCCTCTACTATCCCGGTTTCTTTAATACCCACCTACACCTGGGAGAGGCTTATCTCAAGCTGGGGCGCTCTGCAGAGGCGCTGCAAGCTTTTGAGGAAGCGGTGGGCATCAACCCCTTTCACCCTCGACCCCATCAAGCTTTAACGCAGCTCTACCGGCTCGCAGGGCAGGCTGCTAAAGCGACCCGAGCGGAGCAGACCTTGGAGATTCTGAGATGAGAGAACGCAGAGCGGCAGAGAAAAAGAGAGTTGAGGAGGCTCACAGAGCCCAAGAGCTGATCCTAGAGCAGCTTGGGCGGCGTATCATTGGACAGCAGGAGGTGATCGAGCAGCTGCTTATCGCCCTCTTCGCGCGAGGACATTGCCTCTTTGTAGGCGTACCAGGGTTGGCTAAAACTCTCTTGGTCAACAGCCTCGCCAAAGCCCTGGACCTCAAATTCAGTCGCATTCAGTTTACCCCTGATCTCATGCCCAGCGACATCACCGGGACACAGATCCTGGAGGAGGATCGCGCTACAGGGCAGCGGCGATTTAAGTTTGTGCAGGGTCCCATCTTCGCCAATATCCTCCTCGCCGATGAGATCAACCGCACCCCACCCAAGACTCAAGCAGCGCTGCTGCAGGTGATGCAGGAGGGGCAAGTGACTGCAGGGGGAGAGACCTCCAGCCTGCCCCCCCCCTTCCTGGTCTTTGCGACTCAAAACCCCATTGAGCAGGAGGGCACCTATCCGCTGCCTGAAGCTCAGCTTGACCGCTTTATGTTCCTCATCGATGTAGGCTATCCTAAGGCCGATGAGGAGCTGGAGATCGTGCGTCGCACTACAGGTTTGGAGGAGGAGGAGATTCAAGCGATCCTCAACCCAACGCGCATCCTGGCCTTACAAGATGAAGTTCGCCGTGTCCTGGTGGCTGATCATGTGATGGAGTATGCCGTGAAGCTGGTACGCTCCAGCCGCCCTGAGCCTGACTCTCCAGACTTTGTGCGCGAGTTTGTCGCCTGGGGAGCGGGACCCAGAGCCAGCCAATATCTGATCTTGGGGGGCAAGGCGCGGGCGCTCCTGGATGGTCGCCTCAGCGTCAGCCGAGAGGATATCCGCGCTCTGGCCAAGCCGGTGCTCTCTCACCGAATCCTGACCAACTTCCACGCTGAGGCAGAGCGCTTAACCAGCCTTCAGATCGTCGAGCGTCTCTTAGAGGCTCTGCCCATCCCCCGGCCTCTATGAGCCGGGGCCTTCTAGAGCCGGAGTTCCTGGCTCGCATCGCCGGAATGAGCTTTAAACCTCGACAACGTATGGAGGGGAGCCTCACAGGGCAGCATCGCAGCCCTCATCAAGGCGCCAGCGTAGAGTTTGCTCAACATCGAGAGTACTGTCCTGGAGATGAGATCCGCCGCATCGACTGGAGGGCTTTTGCCAAGACAGATCGCTTTTATATCAAGGAGTTCGAGGATGAGACCAACTTAAGAACCCTGATCCTCTTAGACTGCTCTGGCTCGATGGGCTATGGCGAGGCTCCCAGCAAGCTGGACTACGCCGCCCGCCTCGCCGCAGGCTTGGCTTTTCTGCTGTTGAGACAGGGAGATGCTGTGGGGCTGATGACCTTTGGTGCCCAAAGGCGGCGTTACCTGCCCCCTCGAGCACGAAGAGATCACCTCTGGAATCTGCTGCGGGTGATGGAAGAGGCTCAGGCGGAGGGAGAGACCGATGTGGTCAAGGCCCTTCAGGGAGCAGCTGAGATGGCCTCTGGACGCAGCCTCCTGATCTTGATCTCCGATTGTATGGATTTTAGCGGGCGTTTGAAGGCGGTGGCGCGGCAACTTCGACGACGACGACACCTCCTCTCGGTCTTCCAGATCCTCGATCCCGATGAGTGGAGCTTCCCCTTTAAGGATCCCATTCTCTTTGAGGAGATGGAGTCTGATGATCAACTCTTAGGAGATCCCCGTGCCCTCGCGCAGCAATATCGCCTGGAGATTCAAGGCTTCTGTGAGGAGCTGCGTCAGGGCCTCTTAGGAGCCGGGATCGCTTATCAGCGTGTGCTGACTGAGGAGCCAGTAGAGGAAGCTCTAGGGCGCGCATTGAGAGCCTAGAGCGGCACCTGGAACTCTCGAAGTGCGGCGTTGAGAGAGGTTTTGCGATCGGTGCTCTCCTGGCGTTGCCCAATGATCAGGGCGCAGGGCAGATGGTAGATACCCGCTGGAAACTGCTTAGGACGCACACCTGGGATCACCACCGCACGAGGGGGGATAGCTCCCCGAAGGATCCTCTCCTCAGGGCCACTGACATCGATGATGGGGGTGCTGGCGGTGAGGACAACATTGGCCCCCAAGACCGCCTCTTGTCCCACTCGAACCCCCTCGACGATCACCGCACGAGAGCCGATAAAGGCACCATCTTCAATGATCACAGGTTGAGCTGAGGGGGGCTCTAAGACGCCACCGATGCCTACCCCTCCAGAGAGATGCACACCTCTGCCGATCTGTGCGCAGGAGCCTACGGTCGCCCAGGTATCCACCAAGCTGCCCGCGCCTACCCGAGCACCAATATTGACATAGCCAGGCATCAGGATCACACCCGGCTCTAGGAAGCTGCCGTAGCGGGCGACTCCAGGGGGGACCACTCGCACTCCAGCGGCTTTTAAGCCTCGCTTGGGGGGCAGCTTGTCATAAAACTCAAGAGGTCCCGCCTCCATCACCTCCATCTCAGCCAGACGAAAGGCCAGCAGAATCGCTTTCTTGATCCACTCATGGACTCGCCAACCTCCCTCTTCAGGCTCCGCCACTCGTAGATGTCCAGCGTCTAGATCGGCGATGGTCTGGATCACCGCCTCACGGCTCAGCTTATCGAGGCGCTCGGGATCAGCGAAGGCGCGTTGGATAAGACTACTCCTCTGCATCTCTCCTCCAGTCTCAGGGCTTATTGAAGATGGGGTGGGAGTTTAGCAAGCCAGAGGACAACCTGCTTGACCGTTCTGATAGATGAGCTGGATTTCCTGGATAGTGTCAGGACCAGTAAAAGCTAACTCTTGCATGGATGAAAGTATGAATCACAGCATGTGACCCCTCAGAAAAGCTGTAAAGTTTTAGCAGGATAGAGGAAAGGCTTCCACAAAAGATCGATCTCTCTGCTCCTGACAGTGGAGCGCGGCTCTTCAAAAAATCAGCTTCGATCCCCTCCCTGGAGTGATGTACATTGCGGCCATGGCTCAAGCTCCTGATAAGACCCTAGCCCCCGGAGAGATGTGCTACGACAGCGACAGAGGGGGTACCGTTCAGGTCAATTTGAGCGGTCAACTCCACATTGAACAGTGCAAGCTTGTCGTAATCGAGGGCCCCAGTCTAGGACAAGAAAACAAGCTCTCCAAACCCATCATCCGCATCGGTAACGATGAGCGGAATGATCTTCAATTGGAGGATAATACTGTCAGTCGCTTTCATTGTGAAATTCGGCGAATAGGAGAGGAATACCTCTTAGTTGATCACAGCTCCACCAATGGAACCTATGTCGCAGATCTCCGAATCCGAGAGGTTTGGCTCTATTCAGGCTGTGAGGTGAGTCTGGGGAACTCATGCTTCCGTTTTCAGCCCAGCGTCGAGGCTGTACAGGTTGAGCCGATCCATCGTGATCGTTACTGTGAGCTGATCGGGGGCTCTAGGCGGATGCAGGAGGTCTACGGCATCATCGATAAGCTGGCGCCCAGTGATCTCTCTGTAGTGATCGAGGGAGAGACTGGCACCGGCAAGGAGTTGGTGGCGCGCGCTCTTCATCAGGGTTCTCGCCGCGCTAAAAAGCCCTTGGAGATCTTTGATTGTTCTGCTTTCCCTGAGAGCCTCCTAGAGTCAGAACTCTTTGGTCATGAGAAGGGCGCCTTCTCAGGGGCGATCCGCAGCCATCGTGGGGTTTTTGAGCGCGCTGAGGGGGGAACGATCTTCTTCGATGAGTTGGGAGAACTGCCCCTAAAACTTCAACCCAAGTTTCTCCGTGCTTTGGAGAATGGTGAGATCCGTCGAGTGGGAGGAGAGCGCAGCTTTAAGATCGACATCCGCGTCCTGGCTGCCACCAATAAGCAGCTCTTTCAACTGGTAGAGATGGGGCTTTTTCGACAAGACCTCTATTATCGTTTGGCCAAAGCTCTCGTCATTCTGCCTCCGCTCCATGAACGCTTAGAGGATTTAGAGCCTCTCTGTCGGCACTTCTTAGGAGAGCTGGATGCAGGGAGTCGCAGTTTCTCTGAGAGCACTCTACGGTTAATGCGCGCCTATGACTGGCCCGGAAATGTGAGGGAACTGCGTAATGTTGTGGAGCGAGCGGCGGCCTTTGGAGAGCAACAACAGATCATCAGCGAGGATCTTCCAGGGCATTTCAAAGCGGTTCAAACTCTAGAGAGTTCTCGAGCGCCTCAGGGTCTCAAGGCCGCCAAGGAGCATATGGTCACGGAGTTTGAGCGGGGCTATCTTATCGCCCTACTCAAACGCCATAAGATGAACGTCACCAAGGTGGCTCAGGATGCAGGCATCGACCGCCGCCACGTCTACCGCCTGCTTAAGAAGCACGAGATCAACCTCCCCAATCGTTGAACTGGCGCTTTGGTTTTATGGATCCGAGCAGGGTAGATCTTCTTCAACCATTGAGGTTCTCGACAGACGCAATGCGTGTACTCTCAACTCTTCACAAACGCCGTCGCTGTTTTGATGGGTGGGGAGATTGCTCTCGGTTGATATGCCCGCTCCAGTAAAAAATACAACCTGTTGGTGATCCTAAAATCTAGTTCCTCATGGCGCTCTAATCATCTCGCTCTCCTGTGTCGACAATACAGGTCTCTGCACAATATGGAGTTGTCGTCGCGTTGTGTCTCAAGGGAACAGTAAAAAAGCATCGAGATCACCTCACTTTACTGTATCCCCTTCGATGCGCGGTCACGCAAGTGGACTATGGTTGTTTTTTGGGTTATTAACCTTCGTGAAAAAAATATCTATCCTCAGGCAATCTATCAGGAGCAATAAGCATGGAAAAATCGCAAAACATGGACGTTAAACAGATTTTTACTAGACCAGTGCAACGCCGGTTGCTGATTCCATTGACCTGTATTTTACTATTAATTGCTATTGGCGTAAGCATAGTTCTAACCAAAATATATAAATCTGAACTACAGCGGCCAAGTCGACAACTATTAGGGTATACTAAAGAGAGATTCTATGAGTCATTAATCGAGCAATCTCGAGTATTTTCCACGCTTGGGACAATAATTTTGCAAGATACTGAGATTATTGACGCACTTAGAAGGCAAGATAGGGACACCTTATTTAGAAAATCTATTAATATTTTCGAGCGGCTGAACGAAAATTATAATATTACCCATTTTTATTTTCACAATACCGAGCTAATAAATCTCTTAAGAGTACATAAACCAGATAAACATGGAGATTTGATTGATAGATTTACAGCAATCAAGTCAAAAAGTACTAAAAAAGTATCATCAGGTATTGAGCTAGGCATCCTAGGAACCTTTACGCTTCGGACAGTCATACCGGTTTTCATCGGCGCCCATCATATCGGTTATCTTGAACTTGGGAAAGAAATTGAAGAAATTTTAGCAAATATACATAATCAATATGGCATTGAATTGGTAGTGACTATTCATAAAAAAGAATTGGGTCGGTCCCAGTGGGAAAACGGAATGTTAATGCTCGGAAAAGTGGCGGATTGGGACCAATTTCCAAATAATGTGCTTATCTATAGCTCATTTCCGCTTTTCCCCATTGAATGGGAGGATCTTATCTCGATATCAGAAGATCTACGCCAAGAAGCGATATCGAAATTCAGATTTAATGATAAATCATGGTATTTACAAAGCACTGTCCTTAAAGATGTTTCTGGAAAAAAGGTCGGGCACCTGTTTATATTCCTTGATATATCTAAAACGGCAAAATTTGCTGCGAAACAGCTTTCAATAGCAATTGTAATAATAATTGCCCTATTAATAATGCTGTTTTTCATGCTTTATGTAATTCTACAGCAGACAGACCAGAAAATTAGCGAACAACAACAAGTTGTTTTAAAAAGTCAGAGGCAATTGCAGCATTATTTTGCTGCAATTGAGAATATGGATATGGGCCTCCTCGTTATAGATGAAGACTGTCGAATTCTCGATACGAACAGCCCATTTAGAAAGTGGTTTGGAGATTCAGATGGCCAAAAATGCCATAAATCTTTGGCCGAGCTGGATGTCCCATTTTCTTTTTGCCAATTAAAAGGGGCAATTGGAGAAGACATAGTTATGCACTATCACGCAATAGTTTTTGATGACAAAATATTTGATATTATTGTAGCACCTGTTGAGAATTCACAAGATAAGACGAGTGTGATGGGAATTTTCCGCAATGTGACAGAGCAACAACAAGCTAAAACAGAATTAATTAAAACAAATAAACAACTTGAAAAAGCAATTTCTATCGCCAATGAAATGACTTTAAATGCCGAAAGGATGCTCTCTAAGCATAAACATTCAGAAGAAAAATTGCGCAAAAAAGAGAGGTTCCAGGAACAATTGCTCAATGATATGGTTACCTTTGTTGCGGTTCTAAATCCAAGCGGGAATGTTATCTTTGTCAACAATACCCCACTTAAAGTAGGTGGATTAAAACTAAAAGATGTGATAGGGAAGAATTTTTTCGACGCATCATGGTGGACGCACTCTGATGATGTCAGAAATACGGTTATCAATGACATCAAACAGTGTGCTTTAGGGAAGACTTTGGTACATGATGTCCAGATTCGTATTGCAGATGGTTCATTGATGTGGATTGAGTTCAGCATGCATCCAATATTTGATGAAAATGGAGTTGTGCAATATGTAATCCCTGAAGGACGTGATATTAGTGATCGAAAGGAGTCAGAAGTAGCATTAAGAGAAGCAAAAGAGTTGGCTGAGGCTGCCAGCAAGGCTAAAGATGAGTTTTTGGCTAATATGAGCCACGAAATTCGAACACCAATGAATGCTATCGTCGGTTTTACAGAAATGGCTCTTAGGACCGAACTTACTGACGAACAACATGAGTATATACTTGCTGTCAGCCATGGTTGCGATACTCTTCTCCGTCTGATAAATGACATCCTCGATTTTTCTAAGATTGAAGCAAGAAAGCTACAGATAGATAAAATTGAATTTAATCTTCAAGATCTTATTATGAAGGTAGTGTCTATTAATCAAGTGATGGCTGACAATAAAAAGCTGAAATTTATTCAGACTATTCCATCTGTTTGCCGAAATTTAATCGGTGATCCAGCTCGTCTTCAGCAGATTTTGACAAACCTCATCGGTAATGCCATCAAATTTACGTTTAAAGGACAAGTAAGTCTTATTGTCAGAATAGAAGAGAAAACTGATGACCAAATTACTCTTAATTTTTCAGTAAAAGATACAGGTATTGGCATAATTAGAGAAAAACAAGCCGATATTTTCGAAGCATTTACCCAAGCTGATGGATCAATTACCAGAAATTTTGGTGGTACAGGCCTTGGATTGGCAATATCAAACCAACTAATTGCTCTTCAGGGAGGTACTATGCTCAAAATGAGCAGCAAAGAGGGGGAAGGAAGCACATTTTCCTTTGAACTTCCTTTCGCTTTAGGCAAGAACATCAATTCTGAGCGATGTAGAGAAATTCAAGTTAATGATCATGAAAAAGTAGCTGATGTTCGTGATATCTTGAAAATTCTGCTTGTAGAAGACAACCCAGTAAATATAAAGTTTACAACTCGGCTTCTTGAGAAGCAAGGCCATCATGTTACAGTAGCAGAGAACGGAGTGCTTGGGGTTGATGCAGCATTAAAACACGAATTTGATATAGTGCTTATGGATATAATGATGCCAAAAATGGATGGGATTACAGCAACTAAGAAAATTAGAGAATTTGAGAGTATGCATAAGTCCGGCAGTAGACGTGTGTTTATCGTCGCAATGACTGCTAATGCAATGAAGGGAGACAGGAAAAAATGCATTGATGCTGGTATGGATGACTATTTAAGCAAGCCAGTGAGAATCATGGCAATTAATGAAATTATTGGCAAGATACAGAGTATTAAACAATAACCTATATTTATAAATACTCAGAACAACCTTCCGCGTTATTTAAAACAGCTATTTCTGGAGAATATAGTTTTATCGAAACCGTCATCTATTCCACATAGATACTGAGCCTCACCATCTGATAATATCGCTCACTTCACCAAAAAATCGTTTCGGAGAATCTTCAATTTATCCTTGAATTGACCTCCTGCGCATTGAAACATCTATAGATATTTCAGGGAGGAGAGAGGATGAACACCACATTTCAAAAGAACACAGTCCTTGAGCTGGATCAGATAGCCATCAATGTGCGATCTCACCGACTCCTTCGACAACTTCTCAAGGAGAACTCTGAGCTGGAAGAGATCATGCGTAACTCCAGCAACGAGACTGAGGCCCTGGTGGGAGTCAAATATTGGGCGCTTCAGGAGTTGAGCCCAGAGGCACGAGCTTTTTATGAGGGGGCTAAGGCGGGCCGTAAAGCTTTTGAAGCTCTGGCTTGGCGCGATATGGCGACGATCCGTCTCTTGGATTATGTAGATCATGCTGGGATGGAGTATGTGGATCTCAACCTGCGTGGTCAGGTGGCGATCAACAACCCTATCAAGATGATCTGGTTGGCAGTACATCACGGCACAGGAGGGGCCAAGCCTGCCTTCTTTGAGGATATGCTCCAACTCTTTCGGCAGCTCTCAGGAACCATCACCCGTCAGCTCCCCAAACTTCAACAACTCAGGGCCTGGATGGAGCGCTTTCCCTCTGGGCTGGACCCCCGCATTGTGCGGCTCCGTGAGGAGAACCGTGATCGGATTATCCGTGCGCTGATCCCCAAGATAGAAGCGCGTCAGCGCCCTGATCCTCGTTACCATTTTAAAGAGGGAATGTCCGAGGCTCAGAAGTTCTTAGCGGTGTTGGAGTGGTGGTCTGAGCACAGCTTCCACCTCAAGTTCGCTGCACGCAAAGCGGATGAGGTGAATGAGATGCTTGGGCACTCTCTGGATCCCGATACGGTGAAAGTGCTTCATGAAGCGGAGCAGGCTGGAATCCCCATCTTCGTCAACCCCTATTATCTTTCGCTCCTTCACGTGCGCGTGCCCTACTTCGCCATCGGTGCTGATCTCGCCATCCGTCACTATGTGCTCTATAGCCGAGAGCTGGTAGAGGAGTTCGCCCATATCGTCGCTTGGGAGAAGGAGGATCTGGTCCAGCCCGGTGAACCCAACGCAGCAGGTTGGATCTTGCCCAATGAGCACAACATCCACCGTCGCTATCCTGAGGTGGCGATCCTCATCCCTGACTCTATGGGTCGCGCCTGTGCAGGGCTCTGTGCCTCCTGTCAGCGGATGTATAACTTTCAGCGTGGCCATCTCAACTTCAATCTCAAGGCTCTGACACCCAAGAAGCGCTGGCCAGAGAGACTCGAGGAGTTGATGAGTTACTGGGAGGAGGATGCTCAACTTCGCGATATTCTCATCACAGGGGGGGACGCTCTGATGAGCGCCGATGAGACCCTCAAAGAGATCCTCAACGCGGTCTATAGGATGGCCAAAGCCAAGCGTGAAGCCAATATCAATCGTCCAGATGGGGAGAAGTATGCTGAGCTGCAGCGCGTACGCCTAGGCAGCCGTATACCGGTTTATCTACCTCAGCGCATCACCCCAGCACTGCAGCGCATCTTGGCGGAGTTTAAGCACAAGGCAGCTGAGATAGGGGTGCGTCAGTTTATCATTCAAACCCACTTTGAGGCGCCGATGGAGATCACACCTGAGGCACAACAGGGGATCGAGCGCCTGCTTGAGGCGGGTTGGATGGTGAGTAATCAACATGTTCATACAGCCCCCGCTTCGCGACGAGGCCATAACGCTAAGCTACGCCAAGCCCTCAACGAAATCGGTGTGTTGCCCTACTACACCTTTACGGTGAAGGGTTATATGGAGAACCACTTTAACTTCTCACCTAACGCCCGTGCAGTTCAGGAGCAACTCGAAGAGAAGATCCTTGGCGCGGTGCCTCAAGAGGAGTGGGGGCGGATCGCAGGCTTCCCTGATAAAGCAGAGCAGATGCGCGCACAGATCGAAGAACTGCGGCGTCGACGAAATCTGCCCTTCTTAGCGACAGATCGCAACGTCATCAACCTCCCTGGTGTGGGCAAAAGCTTGAGTTTTCGTCTGATCGGCATCACACGCTACGGTCGCCGGATTTTAGAGTTCGATCACGACATCAACCGCGTCCATAGCCCCGTCATCGAGGAGATGGGCAAGCTGATCATCATCGAGTCAAAGTCGATCTCAGAGTATCTTGAGCAGCTCAAGGAGATGGGTGAAGATCCAGCAGACTATGAGGGGCTCTTTGGTTACTCGATGGGAGAGACAGAGCTTCGACTGCCGCTCTACGAATACCCCAGCTATGATTTCAAGATCAGCGAGCAGCTCAGCCATTTTAGCGCGGGGAGCGTCAAGAAGCAGAGAGCCTAGACAGCTCGCTCTTGCTCCTCTCCTCCTATTTTGGCTAGATCGCCAGTCAGCCCCCCAACCATAGGATGATGCCCAGTGACAAAAGCTCGAAGCCTCCTACACCGCGCAGAGAACGGCCTCTATGTCGCGCTCTTTATGGGCCTGATGATCTTGCCCATCCTGGAGGCTCTGGGGCGCAGCCTCAGGCTCCTGCATATCCCTGGAGCTGCTGCCTATATGCAGCACTTGGTGCTCTGGATGGCTTTTATGGGTGGGCTCTTGGCTACCCGTGATCGCAAACACCTACAGCTCTCCACCAGCGAGGCTCTCCCCGCTGGTCGCGCCAACGAGCTTATCCGTCTCCTAGCGATGAGCATCGCTGCCTCCACCACTGCGCTCCTGGCTTGGTCCAGCGTCGCGGTGGTGCGGGTCAACCGAGAGCAGGGTGATATCTTCCCCATCGGGCTGCCGGAGTGGATCAGCGAGTCGATCATGCCGCTGGCCTTGGGGCTCATCGCCCTGCGCTTTACTTGGCAGGCTTCAGAGCGTTGGCCCGGTCGTCTCCTGGCACTGATGCTCCTGCCTCTGGGCTTTCTCTTTGATCTGGCCCCAGAGATGGTGGAGGCCTACCTCTGGCCTCTGATCAGCGTGGTGCTCCTGGCTGCCCTCTTGGGGGCGCCGGTCTTTGTGGCGATGGCGGGGATCGCTATGCTCCTCTTCTTTGAGGAGGGAACCCCCATCTCAGCGGTCTCCGCCGAGGTCTATCGCCTGATCGCCTCCCCAACGATGCCCGCCATCCCTCTGCTCACCGGCACCGGCTATATCTTGGCAGAGTCTCAAGCAGCTCAGCGCCTTGTGCGCTTCTTCCGTGCCCTCTTTGGTTGGATGCCGGGAGGGATCGCCATCTTGGTTGCGGGGGTCTGTGCGCTCTTTACCACCTTTACGGGGGGCTCAGGGATCACCATTATCGCCTTGGGTGGCTTAGTCTATGGCATCCTCCAGCATGACAAATACCCAGAAGGCTTCTCTTTGGGGCTGATCTGCGCAGGAGGCAGCCTGGGCCTCCTCTTCCCTCCCAGCCTCCCTGTGCTTCTCTATTCCGTCGTCGCTGAGGTGCCCGCTGATCGTCTCTATCTCGCGGGCCTGCTCCCTGGAATGCTCTTGGTGCTCTTGGTGGTGATCTATGGGGTCTTCGTCGGGCGGCGAGTTGAGAAGCAGCGGCCAAATTATAAGCGCCCCAGCTTTGATCTTAAAGAGCTGTTGATGGCGAGTTGGATCGCCAAGTGGGAGCTGTCGATCCCCTTGGTCGTGATCTTTCTCTTCGCCAGCGGCTTAGCTTCTATCGTCGAGGCTTCAGCAGCAGCCCTGTTCTACAGCATGATCATCGAGGTGCTGATCATCAAAGATATCCATCTTTTCCGAGATCTGCCCCTGGTGCTTGCTAAGGCAGGCGCGCTCATCGGCGCGGTCCTGATCCTGCTGGCGGCGGCGATGGGTCTCAGCGGTTATATGGTGGATGCTTTTATCCCTGATGAGCTGCTGGAGTGGGTCAGCCAGAGCATCGAATCCCCTTGGATCTTCCTCTTGGCGCTCAACGGTATCCTCCTGGTCCTGGGCAGCGTCTTAGAGATCTACTCCGCTATTGTAATTCTGCCACCCATCCTGGCACCCATCGCGGTGCATTATGGTATCGATCCAGTGCATATGGGGGTGATTTTCCTGGCTAACTTGGAGTTGGGCTTCCTCTTCCCCCCTGTGGGTCTCAACCTCTTCTTGGCCTCAACCCGCTTTAATAAACCGATGGTGCAGCTCTACCGTCATGTCGTGCCCTATCTGCTCATCCTGGGGATCGGGGTGCTGATCATCACCTATCTCCCCGCCCTCTCTCTGAGCATCCCAGAGTGGCTGGATCCCGGAGGGAACCAAGTCGTAGAGATGCAGGTTGAGCTGCCCGAAGAGCTTGATTAAGACGGTTATGATTTGGGCTCAAGCTCTTTCAACCTGGATTGCTCTCTGTGGTCTTCAACGCTAACTTGGCTTAAAGAGAAAGCCAAAGGCTCCTATGCAAGAACAAGAGAAATCCCAGGAATTCTACTCCCTCTCAATCCAGCCAAGAAGGCTCCTCTGGAGGTGCTTCGGCTCGGGCGCAATCTTCAGAGATTTTGCAAAACAGGGCCGCGCAAGTGAGACTCTCTGGCCCTGCCTCAGGTCTGCCTCATCAAAGGGAGATGGAGGCCTCTTTTGGGATGGATCTCTCAGGTGTCCAAGCTTATACAGGGCAGGCAGCCCAAGATGCCTCCGCCAGCCTAAACGCTGAAGCTTTCAGCATGGGTGGAAAGATCGCCTTTGGAGAGTCCAACCCTGGACAGGGCTTGGTGGCTCATGAGCTGACCCATCACCTTCAGGGAGAAGAGGGTCTAGCTCTTAAAAGCCCCGCCTCTGGACACAGCCTCGCAGAGGCCCAAGCTGAAGCTGTAGAGCGGGCGGTAGAGAGCGGGGGGCGAGCCCAGGATGTTCTCGCCGTAGGAGGCTTGGTCTCAGCGGGAGGGTTGATGCGCTCCGGACGTCGCGCCGATCCGACACAGATCGCCAGCGCCACCCCCGCCACACTCCCTCTGCGCAGCGCCCAGGCTGCGGGCTCACATCGTTGGTCGCGCGGGCGCTGGCCCACAGGGAGGTCTAGAGTGAAGCTCTTGAACACCCTGATGCTTTTAAGCCTCACCCTGCTCTGGGTGGCTGAGGCCCAAGCCCGGAGAAACAGAAAGAGATGGTGCAGGAGAGTGAGATCCTTCGGAAGTTGGAAGCCCTGGGATATCCTAAGGCTGATTGGCAGCTTGAGGTTCAGGAGATGCAAAGCGTAGATTGCCCTGAGGCTGCCCTTGATTCCCTCCGCTTTTACCTGTTGAGAGAGAAAGCTTGGCGCCCCGTCCGAGGCTCAGCCTACAAGGGTTTCAAGCCGCTGATCGTTAAGGGCGACCAGCTGGAGTTGGGTCCCTCTCCAGCCCTCTTCGCCCTGATATTAGAGGGATGAGCTTCTTCGATGAGCCGAGGCGCTTCCCAGATAGCCTACTTTTACGGATGCACTCCTTCTCTATGGAGCTGTATCAAGGCTATTTTCTCAACCCAAAGCAGCTGCATAAGAGCAAGAGCGAGCTGTTGATCAAGGGAAAGGTTCAGAAGGCGCCTCAGGGAATTTTAAAGCTGGATTTCAGCAGCCGGGCTCGCTCCAAAGCCCCCGTAAGCTTTGAGATCCAGAATCCCTATCAGGGGTTTTGATGCTCCCTACATACAGCCCTCATCGATATGACCATCGCAGTTGTTGTCGATGCCATCACAGCGATCCTGAGCCCCTGGGTTCAACGCTGGATCATGATCAGCACAGTCGCCACCACAGCTCGTAAAGCCGTCACTATCGCGATCAAAGCCCTCGTCGATCAGGCCGTCACCGTCGTTGTCTTCGCCATCGCAGATCTCAATTGAGGGCTCTTCGCCTTCACAGCCCTCATCCACGAGGCTGTCACAGTCGTTGTCCTCACCGTCGCAGATCTCCTCCTCAGGGATACAGCCGCAGCCCTCATCAATGAGGCCGTCGCAGTCGTCATCGATTCCGTTGCCACAGATCTCCGGAAGGCAATAGGCGCAGCCCTCATCGGTGATCCCATCGCAATCATTGTCTATTCCGTCGCAACGCTCAGATAGAGGGAAGCATTCAAGGCAGCCCTCGTCGATAAGACCATCGCAGTCATTATCCACTTCGTCACACAGCTCCGGTCTGGGCCTGCACTCAGGGCAGCCTTCGTCGATCTCTTCGTCGCAGTCGTTGTCGATGTTGTCGCAGATCTCCGCCTCAGGGATGCAGATGTCGCAACCCTCATCGATCTCTCTATCGCAGTCATCATCCAGCCCGTTGCAGATCTCGACTTGAGGAGTACAGATCGGACAACCCTCGTCGATCTCGCCATCACAGTCATTGTCTATCTGATCGCAAATCTCAGCGCTGGGCTCGCAGGGCTCGCAATCCTCATCGATGATCCCATCACAATCATCATCGACGCTGTTGCATATCTCCAACTCTGGAGTACAGACCGGGCAGCCCTCATCGATCTCCTCGTCACAGTCATTGTCCACCCCGTCACAGGACTCCGGACTGGGGATACACTCACAGCCCTCGTCGATCTCGCCATCGCAGTCGTTGTCGATCCCATCACAGCGCTCAGGTTCAACCACCCAGCCCGGGCAACCCTCGTCGATCAGCCCATCACAGTCGTTGTCTATATGGTCACAAATCTCTGCGCTGGGCTCACAGATCACGCAGCCCTCATCAACCTCACCATCGCAATCATCATCAGCTTCGTTGCATAACTCTTCGCTGGGTATGCAGATGGGACAGCCCTCATCGATCAACTCATCGCAGTCGTTGTCCAAGCCATCGCAGATCTCCAAAGTACAGTCGCAGCCCTCGTCGATCTCGCCATCACAGTTGTTGTCCAGACCGTCGCAGATCTCCTCGCCAATGATACAGACGGGGCAGCCCTCATCGATCAAGCCGTCGCAATCATTGTCGATCCCATCACAGATCTCCAAAATGGGATCGCAGATCTGGCAACCCTCGTCGATCTCTCCATCGCAATCATCATCGGCGCTATTGCACAGCTCCTCGCTGGGCTCACAGACTGGGCAGCCCTCATCGATCAGTGCATCACAATCGTTGTCGATCCCATCACAGCGCTCAGGAGAAGCTTCGCACTCTGTACACTCCTCGTCGATCTCTCCATCACAGTCATTGTCTAGGCCATCGCAGCCATCAGGACCGATGATGCAGAGAGGACAGCCCTCATCGATGGCGCCATCACAGTCATTATCCACACGATCACAGACCTCAAGACTGGGCTCGCAGATCTGGCAACCTTCGTCGATCTCTCCATCACAGTCATCATCGGCGCCGTTGCACAGCTCTTCGCTGGGATCACAGGTCGGGCAACCTTCATCGACGAGGGCATCACAGTCGTTGTCGATCCCATCACAGCGCTCAGGTTGAGCATCACAGGGGATGCACTCTTCATCAATCTCCCCGTCGCAGTCATTGTCGATCCCATCACAGAGATCTTCGCCGATGATGCAAACGGGGCAGCCCTCATCGATCAACCCATCACAGTCATTATCGACCCCATCGCAGATCTCCGCCCTCACTTCGCAGGCGATACAGCCCTCATCGATCTCCCCATCACAATCATCATCAGCTTCATTGCAGATCTCCGAGTGGGGGATACAGGCAGGGCAGCCCTCATCTACCCTCCCATCACAATCATTGTCCAAGCCATCACAGATCTCAGCTCCACACTCTAAGCAATCTTCATCGACCTCACCATCGCAGTCATTGTCTAGACCATCACATAGCTCAGAGCTGGGTTCACATTCTGGGCAGCCTTCATCAATCTCCCCATCACAATCATTATCAACACCATCACTACACTCAGTATAACAAACAAGGCAAGCATCATCGATCACCCCAACACATAAAAAATCAAGG
>CAYLJJ010000095.1:0-23236 GCA_964384025.1 uncultured Nannocystaceae bacterium | reverse complement strand
CTGAATTTTGAGGCAAAGTTTCAAAACATGCATCTGGAAACCAGTCTGCCGAGGCGCTGATCACCGAATCGATCCCGTTGAGGGGATCGACGCCCCCTTGAGCTTTCCAGAGGCTGGGTTCGTAGCGTCCCTGGTTTAGAGGCCAGCCGTGATGCGCGAAGCTCGCCAATAACAGCGGTTCGTGGATCTCTGGCAGCAGCTCATCAAGGCGATCTCCTTGCCCTGTCTCATCATCCCCGAGCAGATCGAGGATCTGGGAGAGATGGCCACCCTCCCCTCGCTGAAATTTGTGGTTACATTTGCCGAGATCATGCCAAGAAGCTAGGCGGGCAAGAGCTTGAATCTGCGCCGCGTTCAGGTCTTCGAGTCCCCCAAGTCGGGCGAGGCGCTTTGAGAGCAAAGTCGAGGTGAGCAACATCTGTGTGCAGGCCGCCACATCAGCAGAGTGTGCTATGAGGGGGTGCCAAGCGAGTAGGGTAACGCGATCTTCACATCGCTTGAGCTTAGCCCAGGGAACGGTTAAGTTTTTCATGCCTACCTCCCTTAAATACAGGATATTATTGTTCAAACCCCTCATCACATCCAGAATCACGACTCCTACCTTTTGAGCCGAAGACAGTTCGCCGAAGCGGAACGGTTTCCTGATATTTAGGAAAATCCGAGTGTATGCAGAGAAGCCCGTGGAATCTGCTAAAATCCTTTTTCAACATTAACCTTCATTAATTCGTCAAAGTCAAAAAAAAGATCGTTAGAAGGAGATGGTGGCAGGCTAAGCCCTTAAGTTTAATAGAGAAAAAGATGAGATAAAAAAATGTTCCCCGCTCATGCGGGGGAAATTTTGAGATCCATTTAAAAATGAACCTACATTACGGGCAATCCCCACAGGTGGTGGGGGATCTCGAGCGTCGTGGGGTTTGAAACTTTAAGTGATTTCTAGAGAGTATGCGCGTGCTTGATGCTCCAAAATCTCTCTGTTGTTGATGGTCCAAGATAAACCTCCCCTCTTCTCGCGTCGAGCGGAGTTTCCTCTCTCCTACTCAAACAGATATCCAAAGATGGTTTCACCGATTCGCTCCTTGGGTGCTTCCACGGCGTTGGCCTTCTCACGGGCGAACTTAACCGCTTTGGTCAGCTTCTGGATACGCTCTAAGACCAGAGCTTTACGAGGCGGGGGGATCGCTCCACTGTATTTGATGGTGTGCCAAGAGCCCACGACCACATCTTCAGTGATCAGTTGGGTCTGAGCGGGGTGCTCCTTCGTCGCGGGGAAGAGCACCAGGGGACGCTGAACCTTCTTGGTTTTGTGGGTTTGTCGAGATTCAGAGCGCAGCAGACCGGAGGTGGGATCTTCACTCCAATCTTCACCCGCGTCTACCTCAGCCATTTTAGAAACAAAGGTGTGTAGATCGCTGAGCTGTTTCTCTAAGAAGAGAAGGAATGGAGGAGGAGCACCTCCGACGAGGAGGCGACCATCCACCATGACATCGGCGGTAGTTTTGCAGTTGGCCCAGTCCTTAGAAGCGGTGACATCAAAGAGCTCGCTGAGGAGGGCGTTCACCTGCTTGAATACATCCCCGTACTCATATTGCACCTTCTGCGCTTCGGAGGGGAAAGACTCCCCCTCCTCATCCTTGGGTTGGTAGCTCTTCTTAAAGCCGTTCATCAATCCAGGCTTCTGAGTCGCCTGATGTAGGCGGCTAAACTGAGCATAGACGCGGCTCTTGATCCCCTTCTCAATCGCCAAAATCTGGTTAAGTTTCGCCATCTTTCTGCTCCTTGTTCTACCTGACTTGATTTTTCTAAAGGCTGCGCTATCCTGGCTTCAGTTTCCTTGTGGAGACAAGCTCTTTTTAAATCTCAAGCTGATGTTGAGCGGTATGGAGGTTCGAATCCTTCTCCGGCTATAGGGCCGGATGGCGGAATGGTATACGCGGGCTTATGGTGTAGGGAGGTGAAGCCCCTCCACCGACGGGCTTGCCGCTTTGAAGCTGAGCTTATTCTCCCAATCTAAATCGGCTGAGCTGTTCATCTCGAAGTCCGAAGCAAAAAACTCGTGGTGTGGGTTCAAATCCCACCGGGGCGGCTCTCGCTCTGTGGTGCAATGGAAGCATACGGGTTCTTAGATCTCCGCTGTCGGCCAATGTCGTTGAACCGCAAAACCAGCCAAAGGATGATTTGGGTTCGGACTCCACTCCCGAACCCGGAGATTTCTCCCGAGCCCCAGAAGTAGGCTACATCTCTGGGGCTCCTTTTATTTTTCATGAGGGGTGATGCGGCATTACTGGATCTTGAGCACCCTGATGCTCCTGTTCTTCCTGCTGCTCTTTCTGCTGGTTGAGGCCCTCGGCGTCCCGCTGTTAAGCGCGCCAGAGCCCTGGCTCAAAGAAGCGGGGCCTGTAACAGCCAGCGTTGGGGTTGGTCTGCTTCTCCTTGATGTCCTGCTTCCTGTGCCTTCCAGCTTGTTGATGGTAGCTCACGGTGCTCTCTTTGGGGTCATCTGGGGCACCCTGCTCTCTCTCTTAGGCAGCGTCGGAGCAGCTGCCCTGGCCTTCGCTATCGGCCGGAGAGGAGGAACTCTCCTAGAGCGTATGGTCCCTGAGGAAGAGCGCGGACGAGCCAACGCTCTCTTGAGCCGCTGGGGTGGTCTTGCCATCATCCTCAGCCGCCCTGTCCCGATGTTGGCTGAGACCCTAGCGATCCTGGCGGGCAGCTCTCCCCTGAGTTGGCGTCAGCTGTTGCTGGCGGCCACCCTGGGGAATCTGCCCATCTCTCTGCTCTACGCCTTCACAGGAGCCCTCGCTCCCCAACTGGAGAGCAGTATGTTGGCCTTCGCCCTGGTGATGGGGGTGGCTGGGCTGTTCTGGTTAATCAGTCGTTTCATCTCAAAACATGGTACCTAGGGAGGTAAATATGTTCTTTCAGGAATTGGCTCGGCTGGAACAATGCCGTATCCCCTTTGTGCTGGCTACAGTAGTAGAGGTCGGAGGCTCAACCCCCCGAGAGCTGGGCGCTCATATGATCGTCCGCGCTGAAGAGATCTTCGATACCCTGGGTGGGGGCGCCATTGAGCATGAGGTGATTCGCCGTTGTCGTCTGCTCCTCCAAGATCCTCGACGCAACGCTGAGTTGATGGATGTAGATCTAGGCCGAGATCTCAAGATGGCCTGCGGGGGACGGATGAAAGTCTTTATGCAGAAGTTTGAGCCCACCCCTCAAGTCTGGCTCTTTGGCGCTGGACACACCGGAACAGTCCTGGCTGAGATGGCTCGCTTGGCAGGCTGGTCTGTTCATGTCGTCGATGAGCGCCCGGAGTGGGCTGATCCCCAACGCTTTCATCGAGATGTCCAAATCCACCTGAGCGAGCCTGAACTCTTCCTGAAAGAGCAGCTCCCTGCGCCTGAAGATTATGTCGCCATCCTCACCTATGGACATCTCCATGATGAGGCGATCCTCCGTAGGCTGCTCCCTCACCCTCTCCGCTATCTGGGCCTGATGGGCAGCCGTGGCAAATGGGTTCGCTTCTGTGAGCGTCTGATCCCTGAATTTGGAGAAGCTGCGGTCGCGCGGGTCCACTGTCCCATGGGCCTAGATATCAAGGCACAGACTCCCCAGGAGATCGCCGTCAGCGTCATCGGGCAGATGGTCGCTGAGCGTCGAGGTTGAAGCTTGCAGGCCCTTATCCTGGCGGGGGGTGCTTCCCGACGTATGGGGCGCCCTAAAGCGCTCCTCAAATTAAACGGAGAGCCTTTTGTGTTGGGGCTGATCCGCGCGCTTCGAGGGGTTGGGCTTCAAGTTTATGTTTTGGGCGGTGCTCATGGCCCTCAGATCGCTCAGCTCCTACCCTCTGGGGTGCAGCTGATCCAGGCTCAAGCTTGGCGAGCAGGGATGCGCGCCAGTCTACGAGCGGCGCTTCAGAGGATGCCTGAGGGGCCTCTGCTCCTCACCCATGTTGATCGTCCTCGCGTAGCTTCTGCGACCCTTCAAGCCCTCAGCGCCGCCCCAGAGCGCTGCCCCTGGATCCCCACATGGCAAGAGCAGCCCGGTCACCCTGTACGCTTGCCCGCTTGGCTTAGACCGCGCATCCTTTGGAGGGATGAGCTGCCCCTTCGTGAAATCCTGTATAGAGCGGGAGCACGCCGTCTGCCGGTCTCCGATCCTGATATCCTCCTAAACATCAATGATGTTCGCAGCCTCAAAGCCCTAAAGGAGCAGGAAAGACGCGCTCCGTAAACGTCGCCCTAAGAGCCCCTCCCAGACTCGGATGAGCGCCCTACGCACCTGCTCCAGATCCTGAATATCAAAGCAAGCCGCCTGCCCCAAAGAGAGGCTCTCCAAGACCGAGAGGGCTCGATAGGAGAGAGGGGTAGCGTCGGGCATACGTGTCTCTGGGGGTTGATCAGGAGACTGGCGGATCGCACCCCCCGCCATCAGGCTCAGGGCGTTGGCAGGCTCCACTGAGAAGGGCAGGGACCAACGCAGGCCATAGCCCAAGTGAGAGAGCAGGGCCAGCTCCCAACGGATAAAGAACTCAAACTCAGGGAGCTGCTCCTCCTCTAAGGCTCGAAGGATGTCTCGTAGGAGAATAAAGCTGAACTCATCCTGCTCATCCTCGCGGCTGCTTAAGCGCGCAACCTCTAGGATGTAGTTGAGCAGCTGAAAGCGCTCAAACTCTCCACGGATCCGGTTCAGAGGGCCCAAGATATCACAGCTGTTTAGGGTCCTCAGTTTGGGGCCGATCTCCGCTCGAACATGGGTCCCGATCTCCAAAGCTCCCCCAAAACGCCGACGGCTCTTGCGCGCCGCAAAAGCCCTCAAGGTGAGACGCCCTCGCTCCTTGGTCATCAGCTCGACGAGAAGATCATGCTCTTTAAGTTTGATCGTCCTGAGGATGATCGCCTCGCTCTTCATAAGGCGCCGCTCTGTAGAGTTAAGAGGCTGCTGGCGACCAGGAAGTAGGCCAGGATGCCCAAGACATCCACGCTGGTGGTCACAATGGGGCCGGTGGCTACGGCTGGATCGATGCGCAGTCGATCAAAGATCAGAGGGGTCATCGCGCCCACAGAGGCGGCTATCACCATGCTCAGCAGGACGCTGATTCCCACCGTGAGGGCGAGCCCCAAGGCTTGCGCTCCATTCTGATAGCGAAAGAGAGAGTAACCCGCCAGCAAGATTCCATAGAGGACACCCAAAAGGAGGCCAATGCCCACCTCCCTAAAGAGGTAACTCCAGCCCACATCCGCTGAGACTCGTCCAGTAGCCAGACCACGGACCATGATCGTGGCGGTTTGAGCGCCGACATTACCCCCCATTCCCAAGACGATGGGAATAAAAGCTGCCAAGGCTACATGGCTGTGAAGCTGATCCTCAAAGACCCCGATCAACACACTGGCGGAGAGCCCTCCGATCCAGGTGGCGAAGAGCCAGGGTGCTCGAGTGCGAAAGTTCTTAAAGAGGGAGCGGCTCTCAAAGGCGGTCTCATCAGCGCCCGCCATCTTGAGAATATCCTCAGTAGCTTCTTCACGGATAACATCGATCACATCGTCGATGGTGACGATCCCCACCAGACGGTTGGCCTCATCCACAACAGGGATCGCCAGGAGGTTATAACGAGCTGCCATATGGGCTACGACCTCCTGATCGGTCTCCAGGGAAGCGGAGATCACATCGGAGACCATCATCTCTCGGAGGCGCGCGTCGGCAGGGTGGGTGACCAGGGCTCTCAGAGAGACCACCCCGACCAGATGCCCAGGCTTATTGACCACATAGATGTAGAAGGCCATCTCCACATCCTCAGAGCCTTGGAGGGCCTGGATCGCCTCAGTTCCAGTCGTCTCCTCTGAGAGCGCGAAGTAGTCTGGCGACATGATACCGCCAGCTGTCTCTGGATCATGGCGAAGGAGATCCTCCAGCTCTTCCGCCTCATCAGGCTTGAGAGCGTCAATGAGGCTCTGCCGCAGATCATCAGAGAGTTCGCTGAGGAGGTCTGCCTGATCGTCAGCGCTCATCAGCTCTAGAATACGGACCAGCTCCTCCAACTCACGACCCTCAAGAATCGGGCTGAGGAGGTGAGTGTCCAGCTCCGTGAGGATCTCAGCGCGAAACTCATCGTCAGGGAGGAGGCTAAAGAGTTGGCGTTGTTGGCGCTCGTCCAAAAAGCGCATCATCAGGGCAACATCGACCGGTCGTGTCTTGCCTAACAAGCGTTGGACATGGGCTTGAGAGCCCCGCCTGAGAAGCTTGCGAAGAGTGTCTAGAAGGAGCTGAAGTCTGGGATTGAGCATAGGGAGCTTCTCAAGGATCGTGAAGAGATGTGCCCTCAGGGGGCGCTGATGCGCTTTGGTTTTGGCTCAGGAGCTTGAAAGCTCTCCTGGAAAAGGAGCGCCGTGAGGAGAGCGGAGAGGAGGAGCAGGCCCAAGGTCCATCTGAGAACACCTCTGCCTCGAAGCTTGCCATGCGTCTTCTGAACACGCCGGGCCTGAGCCCTACGCTCGCTGATCTGAAGGCTGAGGAGGGAGAGTGGGAGTTGAGGATCGATCTTCAACTCTCGAGCATAAAGTTTGATGAAGCCTCGGGCGTGGCTCATTGAGGGTAGAGCAGCCCAATCATCAACCTCAAGAGAGCGCAAGCTGGACAGAGGGATCTTTGAACACTGAGCCAAGCTTTTAAGAGAGCGTTTCTGCTCGTGGCGAGCCTCACTTAACAGAGCCCCTGGGCTCTCTAGAGAGGAGCGTAAGCTCACATCGCCTCCTTCAGGGCTGAGCCCTCAGTGAAGACTCCAGGAGTGGCTTTAGGGTCGAGAGCCGCTTCTCACAGCGCTCCGCCAGCAGGCTCTCTCCTGCAAGGGTCAAGCAGCGATTAAACTCTGTCTGAGCTTCAGAAAAGGCGCTCCTTCGAGCCAAACTTCGGCCCAGATGGTAGTGAGGCTCGGCGTAGCTTGGGCAGCGTTTGATGCCCCGCCTCAGATACTTCTCTGCCTGTTGCCCTTTGCCCTCTTCGAGATAGACCATCCCCAAATTGTTATAGGCAGGACAGAAAATAGGAGAGAGCTGTATGGCGGTGAGAAAATGTCGTCGCGCCTTCCTGAAATTTTTCTTTTGATAGTAAGCCCAACCCAGGTTGTTATGCCCATGTGCTGGGGTGTTATAGTGCATATCTTGGATAAGGACCCCATAGATCTTGATGGCTTGATCCCAGCGCTTCATGGCGAGATAGGTCGCGCCGATGTTGTTTTTCGCTGAGTAGAAGTTCTGCTTGAGAGCGTCGGCCCGCTTGAAATGGTGTAGAGCTTTAGAGTGGTGTTCCCTCCCCAGAAAGATAAGCCCCAATAGGAGATGAGTGTTGGGGTTGTCTGGGTTTAGGCGCTGGCTCTGAAACGCCTCTTGAAGAGCGGCGTCAGCGAAGCCGGACTGCTTAAAGAAGTAGCCATAAGCCAGATTATAGTGAAACTCCGCCTTCTTCTCGCGCTCCGCGATCTGCTCTTGGGTGGGTCCGCAGGCCAACAGTAAGAGGAGGCTCAAAGATCCAAAGCGCCACATCACACCCCTCCCTATCCATAAGTCTCTCGGAGCCCCTCCACCGGCTGAAGCCGAGCGGCTCTCAGAGCAGGAAAGATGGTCGCCGTCAGGGTGATCAGCATCGCCCCGCCGCCCGCCATAAGATAGTCCAAAGGATCAAAGATCACAGGGAGACGAGCGATGCCATAGACTGTTGGATCCAGGGCGATGCCGTTGGCTAAGAGACCCTCACAAAAGGCATAAGCCAGGAGCAAGCCCGCGAGGGTGCCGATCAGACCGATCCCCAGACCCTCCAAGACAAAGATCCCCAAGATGCTCTTATCTTTGACCCCCATCGCCTTGAGGATGGAGATCTCCTTGGTTCGCTCCAACACTAACATGATCAGCATCGCCGCCACGTTACAGGCGGCCAGCACCACCATCACCGAGAGGACCACGAGGATCGCTAGGCGCTGATACATCAGGCTGCTGAAGAGGTTCTTGTTCTGTTGGCGCCAGTCGCGAACCTGGTAATCGAACATCTTCAATTCGTCACGGATGCGTTGAGCCACCACCCCCGCTTTAAGCGGATCATCAACGGCGACCTCAACCCCCACCACGTTGTCTCCAGTACCAAAGAACTTCTGAGCAACCGAAAGCTTCAGGTAGGCCAAGCGGCTATCATATTCCTGGAAGCCCGCCTCAAAGAGCCCCACAACCCGGAAGTTTCCCGTTTTAGGGGTCCCTGGACTGGGCTTCCATTCCCGAGGATCGATATCGCGGAGTGGAGAGAGCAGGGTGATCACATCTCCCCGCTCAGCTCCGATACGCCGAGCCAACTCAGCGCCTAAGATAATGCTCTCCAGGGAGCCCTCCTGCTCCTCAAGGGCGGAGAGGCCAGGTCCCTCCTTAATATAGGAGGGCAGCTCTAAGACCCGCTCCGCTGACTCAGGGAGCAGCCCCTTGATCACCACCCCTGCGCTGCCTCCTCGGCTTGAGATCATCGCTTCATTGAAGGTCATCGGAGAACTGGCCTTGACTCCAGGTAGATTCTCTAAGCGGGTGGTAACATCTCGATAGGCGGAGAAGCGGATCCCAAACTCCCGCACCAGGACATGCGCGGTGAGCCCCAGGACCTTCTCACGGAAAGCTTGCTCAAAACCAGTGGTGATGGAGAAGCCCCCCACCAGGGCAAGCACACCCAGGGCGACCCCAGTGGTGCTGAGCCAAGTGACCAAGGAGAGGCTGCGCTTCTTACGAGCCCTCAAGTGTCGGAGAGCGATGAGTCCTTCATAAAACACGGCGGCGGAGGGTAGCAGAGCGGAGGGCCTGCGTCGATACCGGGGCTCAGCTTGCGCAAGATCTGATCGGCTTCCTCCTCTCTCGTTGAGAGTCATAGGTCATAAACTTCGATCGCGCTTCAAATGACCCGCCGGGCTCTTCTCTGCCCCTCACAGCCTCCTGCGTAAAGAACCTCCTCGTCAGTCACATGGGACGCAGTGAAAAAATCCTGTAAAAATGCAAGCCCTTTTTTGGTCCTCTTTTTTTTGATATCTTTCTCAACTCATTTATCTCGTTTGGAGATGAGAGAAAAGGATGCCTTCTTTTGATTTTATCATCAAATCACAGCTTCGATGGTTTCTGCTCGCCCTGTTCTTGTCTACCTTAATTATATTAAATCAACTCTCTTTATTGAACAGCAAAACAACGAAAGCTGAAAATCTGGTTATTCAAAATGCGGAGGTTCTTTATGTCCCCAATTTGAATATCATAAAAACGATTACGCTTAATTATACGCAGGCTGCTGCTGACCTATTATGGCTTCGTACAATCTCTTATTTTGCAAAACATTTTAATCATGACAGAAAATATAAATGGCTTGAGTATTTTATTGAACAAATCATCGCACTTGATCCCAATTTTAAGAAAGTATACCATTGGGCAGGAGCAAACGTTCTCTACGGAAGAAGATTTACAACAGAAAACGTTAAGCGCTCTAATCACTTTTATCAATTGGCTCTGAAGCAGTTTCCAAACGATTATGAAGCTGCATATCGTTTGGGGCTTAATTTTTATGTCGAAATGAAGACAAGAGATCCTGAGGAAAGAAGACATTTTAAAGAAACTGGGCTTTCATATTTAGAAATGGCTGCAAACAGCCCTGACGCTCCAGAAATGATGAGAAGTCTTGTCGCTTCAATCTCTCAAAAACTAGGAAAACATCAAATAGCACTACAATATTTAATTGAACAATATATTAATACAGACAACCCTATGGAAAAACAAAGCTTAGCTATGAGAATCAGAAGCCTAAAAGACTCTGACCAAGAGTCGGCCAAGATGGCGGAACAGTTCAGTATCACATGGAAAGAGAATTTTCCTTATCTATCCCCAATGCTTTTCACTCTTATTGGATCTAATAAAGTTCAAGATATTAATTGGCGCAAGATGATTCCAGATGTGGATCTCAGCGTTAATTAGGCCTGAAAAACAACAGTTTTATTCAAAGAAAACATGGAGGGGTAAAATGGTTCGTGATCTACACATTCTGATCACAGGTGGGGCAGGTTTCATCGGAAGTACGCTGGCTCAACGTCTATGTGAGCACAACAAGGTTACTCTCTTTGATAATATGCGTCGGGACGCGATCTCAGGGACAATGTTGGATACACATCCCAATGTCCAGTTGGTTAAAGGAGATGTTTTAGATTTCGAAGGTTTCCGTCGTGTCGGGCAAGAGGCGGATGTGATCATCCATCTAGCTTCTATTGCTGGAGTGGATACGGTCCTCAATAACCCCACGCTGACCATGGAGGTCTCTCTTGGAGGGACGATGAACGCGCTGAAGATCGCCCATGAGAGCGGTCGCTGCCAGCGCTTCATCGACTTCAGCACCAGCGAGGTCTTTGGACAGTACGCCTATAAGGTGCGAGAGGGAGACGCTACCCAGATGGGAGCAGTAGGAGAGGCGCGTTGGACCTATGCAGTCTCCAAGTTGGCCACAGAGCACCTCGCCTTGAGCTATCACAAGCAGTATGATTTGCCCGCTCTAAGCATCCGTCCCTTTAACATCTATGGTCCTCGGCAGGTAGGGGAGGGCGCTGTTCATCACTTCGTCACTCGTGCTCTCAAGGGAGAGCCCTTGATCATCCATGGTGATGGCGCTCAGATCCGTGCTTGGTGCTATATCGATGATATCGTCGATGGAGTCTTAGCGGCGATCGTCAGAGAGGAGGCAATCGGTCAGGCCTTCAATATCGGAAACCCCCGCAGCACCCTGACCATTTATCATCTGGCTCGCCAGATCCTTCAGCTGGCCTCCTCAGGCAGCGCTTTGGTCCATAAGGAGGTTAAGCGCACGGATGTAGAGCTGAGGATCCCCAATATCGACAAGGCTCGAAAGCTTTTGGGATTCCAGCCTAAGATCAACCTTGAAGAGGGGCTCTTGCGGACGATTCATTGGTATCGCCGTCAGCTGTAGAGTGACCCCAGAGCAGCTGGAGCACTCCACCCACCAAGGCGATAGAGATAACAGTCCCTCCAAAGCTCAAAGAGAGCGCCAACGCCTGCCCTGACTCCACCCCCAAGAGTCCCAACAGGGCTACTAAGCTCGCCTCTCTGGGACCCAAGCCCACGATCGCCAGAGGGATAAAGCCAGCCACCAGAGCGATGGGCACGATCACGATGAGATCAGATAAGCTCAGGCCGATAGAGAGGACCTCAGAGAGCATAAAGAAGATCCCCAGGGTGATGGCGTGGCTCAGCAGACTGATCAGGAAAGCTTGGATCAGGCCCCAGGGACGCTCCACCTTAGGGAGGCTCCCCCAGATTTTTTGAAGTCGTCCACTGAACCGAGCGGCCAGCAGGATGAAGAGAGCCAAACCCAAGAGGAGAGAGATCGCCAAGAGGTTCTCTTTGGAGCCCAAAAGCGCAGGACCAACAAATAGGCCCAAGAGGAAATACACCCCCAGGGCTGAGAGCCCAATGAGACGCTCCAAGAGGACAACGACATAACTGGAGCTGCTCTTTTCAAAGAGATCTCGGGTGAGCGCCCCCCGAACAACATCCCCCCCCACCGCACCAGGGATGAAGGTGTTGTAGAAAAGCCCCACAAAGAAGAGCCTGATGAGCTTCAGGTTCTGAGGTAGGCCCTGAGCTCCAAAAGAGTCCATGATGATCCGCCAACGGATGGCGGCGATACACATCGATAAACTCCCCAGGAGGATCGCGAGGAGGAAGATGCCGATAGGCAAGCGCCCAAGCACCTCTATCAACTCTTGGGCCCTAGAGCTGCTCTGGAACCAGATGACGATAAAGATCAGGAGCAGGGCCTTTAGACTGGGTAGAAACCATCTCATCAAGGAGGCTCTCTTCATCAAACAACTCACTCTCTACGAGGATTCTTGGAGCCTCGGAGGGCTCTGAGGGCTTAGGAACTTCGCGCTGCGGTTATAGCAGAGCAGGGCTCGCTTCAGTAGATCACCGTAGGAATTTTACAGAAGAGCTTGAGGAGAACTCCTCAGGGCTTTGAACCTACACGAGCTCCTCTCCTGGATGGGGCTCTCAGGCCTGCCCGAGTTTTGGTCAACTCAATCTGTTATCCAAGGCTCTAAACAACTGTGTTAGGCTCCCCAGATTGTTGATGGAGGGAGAGCACATATGACGATAGAGTTGGGCTTGGTTGAGACTGGAGCGGCAGCGCTCGCGATCCTATTTCTGGGGTATCTCCTCAATCGCCTCATCCCACCTCTCAGGAACTACAATATCCCAGAGCCTGTTGTTGGGGGGATCGTCTTCGCCTTGCTGAGCAGCCTGCTTTACTCTCAGTTTGGCTTCTCTCTACGCTTTGATATGACCCTGAAGTCTCCCCTGATGCTGATCTTCTTTACCACGGTCGGTCTGGGAGCCAGCCTTAAGCTGCTCATCCGTGGTGGCCCCAAGGTGCTGCTCTTCTTGGGAGTCGCGACCCTCTATCTCATCGTACAGAATGGAACGGGGGTGGGTCTGGCCCTGCTGACAGATGTACACCCTCTCCAAGGTCTGATCACCGGCTCAATCACCCTCTCGGGTGGACATGGAACCGGAGTGACCTATGCTGAGATCTTCAAAGATGTAAACAACCTACAAGGGATCATGGAATTGGCAATGGCCAGCGCGACCTTTGGCTTGGTGTTGGGAGGTATTATCGGTGGGCCGGTCACCAAGCGCTTGATCGAACGATATAAGCTCAAACCTGCTGAGGCTCCAGAGGTGCAGACCTTAGGCGTGACCTATGATCCAGAGGATAAAGACCGCGTTACTCCCCGCAGTATGATGGAGACTCTCTTGATCATCAGCACCTGTATGTCTTTGGGTGCTCTGGTCTACACCTGGATGAAAGGGATGGATGTTACGATCCCCAACTTTATCTGTTCCCTCTTTATCGGCATGATCCTGACCAACATCTTGGACGCTACCAAAATCTATAAGATCAATAAAGAGGCCCTCGATCAGTGGGGAACCATCAGCCTTTCGGTCTTCTTGGCGATGGCCCTGATGTCTCTACGTCTCTGGGAGCTGCTCAATCTAGCGGGTCCGATGCTCCTGATTTTGATCGTTCAGACCTCGGTGATGGCAGCCTTCGCCTATTTCATCACCTTCCGTATGATGGGCCAAGATTTTGATGCGGCCATCATCGCTGGAGGCCACTGCGGCTTTGGTTTGGGCGCGACCCCCACCGCCGTAGCCAATATGGAGGCCTTGGTCTCACGCTATGGTGCTTCACCCCAGGCCTTCCTGATCGTCCCGATGGTGGGCGCTTTCTTTATCGATATCACCAACGCCCTCGTCATCCAGCTCTATATGGCGCTGCCCTTCGTCCAGTGAGGTCTCAGATGCACAGCCAACCCAATAGAGATCGTCGTCCCGTTCTTTGTTTCCATCACCTCTTCTCTCTGCTTATCCTTCTTTTCTTGGCCTCCTGCAGCAATGGCCCTAGAGAGGAGAAGCTCAAAGAGTTGCTTCAAGCTCGCTTAAACCAAGGCTTTGGAGAGGGAGCTTTCCAACTTCTGGAGCTGGAGCGTATGGGGCACTATCCCTTCTCAGTGGAGGGAGATGCTCGAGATCATCTCCTGATCTATTACAACGCTGAGCTCAAGTTCAGTCAGGATCACAAGCTCTCAGACTGGGACAAGCTTAATGTGGGCTCTCTCATCTCTATCCTGGGAGCCACCCCCAACGGGGTGAAAGGGCTCTCTGCAGAGGGGAACAGGAAGGGCGATACCCTTGTGCTCCACGGCAGCATGAGCTTCGCAGAGGAGGGAGAAGCCTGGGTGCCAGCGGCTCAGCTCTCCAGCAGCAAAGGCAAGACTGGTCCTGCCAATCCCGCCAATGATGTCAAGCTACCCTACCGAGAGCAGCTTGAGCTGCTCGCCTCCCTGGGATCTGATTTTAGAAAGAGCGGTGCTGATAAGGAGCTGCTTCAATTTACCGGAGAACTCAAAAGCTTGGTGGCCTCTGCTGAACGAAGGCGGGCACACGTTCGTGGAGAGATCACCCTGGGGACAGGCAGCTTGGGGGGAGAATATCATCGTCAGGGGAGCAGCTTGGCCAAGCTGATGAAGGGGAAGATGGTGGCCTTTGCCACCAAGGGGAGCATGGAGAACTGCCGTCTGGTGGAGAAGCGAGAGCTGCTCTTTGCTTACACCCAAAACGACATCGCTTGGCAAGCCTACAATGGCAACGGGCGCTTTGAAGGAGAGGTCCCACACCGCCGCTTGAGGGCGCTGGCTTCTCTCTATCCTGAAGCCTTACAGGTGGTCACCCTGGCCTCCTCCTCAATCAAGAGCTTGGCAGATCTCAAAGGCAAGCGTCTGGAAATCGGTCCTCAGGGCTCAGGGAGCCGTGCCAACGCCCTAGAGCTGTTACGGGTCCTCAACCTGAGCATCCGAGATCTGACCTCCAGCCACGATCATGCTCTGGGAGAGGCGATCTCCAGGCTGGGTTCGGGAGATGTGGACGCTCTTATCTTCACCAGCGCCTACCCTAATCCTTTGTTGACCCGTCTCGCCGAGCAGAAAGGGATCAACTTCCTCCCTTTGGCGGAGGAGACGATCAGCGCGCTTCAGAGCCGCTATCCCTTCCTTCTACCCCTCAAGCTACCCAAGAACGCCTATCCTGGCCTCGATACTCCCAGCCCCACGGTGGGCGTGACCGCGATGTTGATCACTCATGAGAACAGCTCAAGGGAGCAGGTCAAATCCCTCCTGGAGACTCTTTTTTCCAACGTAGATCAGCTCTCGAAGGGCAGCCTTCAGGCCTACTTTATCTCCAAAGATACGGCTCGCTCAGGGCTCTCCCTGCCGCTTCACCCTGCCGCTGAGGCTTTTTACGCGCGTTAGATTTGGGCTGATGGGAGCAAATTTCAACAAGGTGAGGTTAGGCTCTGTCCTATTTTCTCTTGGGGGGGTCGCTCTTTGTGCCAAAGCTTAATCCAGCTGGATCCCCTCCCTCACGAGGCGCAGGGGCTCCACGAATTCCCCAGTAGATCAGCATCCCCAATAAACCCGCAGCGCCCAAAATAAGCCCGGTCCCGATCCCCTTCCAGAATCCAAACAGCAGAGCGAACAGCACCACGAATCCCAGGGAGAGATAGAGAGGGATCTTGGGGAGGCTGGGCTCCTCAATGGGGGGAGGAGGCGCCTCTAAGCGACTCTCCTGTTCATCCTTCTGGAGACAACATCTCTTATACTTCTCCCCGCTTCCGCAGGGGCAAGGGGCGTTACGAGAGACCTTCATGGGCAGCTCCGGCTTGGTTGATCTGAGGCTCTTCAGAGACCAATATGGTTTCTTCGGCTCAGGATCAATGCAATATGCCGCCTTCAAAAAGATGGCTCGCCTACAGCCTCGCTTCTCTCCTCCTCATATCAGCTTGTGGGGGGGAGTCTGGAGAGGAAGCACTCATCGACGCTCAAGAGGAGTTCTCTTTAGATATCTCAGATCTCGGCCCCCCTCGATTAGATGCTCAGCGGTCAGTAGATGAGGGGCAGGAGAAGGATGTTGAGATCCTCAACTGCGAGCCTCCCAGCTACACTTGGCTCAGCGTCAATCGTATCCCTGAGAGCATGAATGGCAGCCGCCCTTTCACCAACCACCTGGGCCATAGAGAGTCTTTCTCTCTCCTCTTACCCCCTCAGGGCTTCAGCTTGGATATCGTCGGAGATCCAGAGGATGTGCATCGCTACACCTTGATGGAGATCGGCTGCGCGGGTTGGGATGCTTGGACGGAGACGGAGCAGACCGAGGATGGGTGGCGTTGGCGAGTTCAAGAGCCGCTGCCCTTAGGGATCAGTGAATGTCAGGCTCAGCTCTTGGCCCCCTGTGAGTTTGAGCCCAGACGCCTGAGCTTGGAGTTGGAGATCGCTGAGCTGCTTCCTGAGCTGGATCCCTTTGCTGTAGAGGAAAAGTGGCTGCTCCTCTATCACCGAGATCAGTGGAGCCTAGAGATAAACTTTAGCGATGGTGGCTTGCTTAGAGTGGACGGCTCACCAGAGCCCAACGGACTTCCAGATTTTAAGGAGGCCCTCTTGGGCATCGGCTTGGCATCAGAGGATCAAGCCCCAGGAGCTGAAGCTTTGGAGGAGGATGGCGCCCTGGGGGTCTCTGAGATCTTTCAGCGGCGCCTGATGCGCGCCACTCTAGAGCGTATCCGTCTCCTCTTTCAGCAGAGCCCAGAAGGCACGCACGATCTCGACAGTGTGCCGATCAACTTCTTCCTGGAGGGAGATGAAGGAGCTCCTGATCCACGCAGCTTCATCGAAGATGGCAGCTTCTCAATGATCGGCATTGGTGGGGGCGATCCTCAAGGCCGCAACATCGGTCGGGCCAGCATCGACTGGAACAATCAGAACCAGGAGGACAACGCCAGCCCTCTGAACCGAGGCATCTTTACCACCACCCTGATCGCGCTCTTTATGGATCACCCCACCGCAGCCAACATCCTCGCTCCCTTTGCCCCCTCGCTGGGAGGAGAGCCCCTCGGGAGTCTCCCTGTGGATGTATTGATCTTCTCAGGAGCCCCTACCGAGGACGCGGTGATGGCTCAGCGGGCTCAGCTTCTGGAGTTGGGTATAGATCTACTCAGCCGGGGTCTCGCGGCGCTCATCAGCCATGAGATCTCTCACTCTTTGGGCCTGGTCCCTTACGGACCTCCTCCTCAGGGACTCTTCGCAGGAGAGACACGGGGAGAGTTTGTAGCGGGAGCCTTTGATGGAGCGCACATCAATACAGAGGGCTATAACATCATGCAGCAGGGCTACTCCCTGGGAGATAACCCGGTAGAATTGCTCTCAGCAGAGCCCCGCTTTAACCCTCTTAACCTAGCCTATCTCCAGGGTCGAATCATCGTTGACCCAGAGCGCCTACGCGCTGATCCTGAGGCTGCTCTCAAAGGATCCCGCAGTCACAGATAAGGAGAGGAGCCTCTCTGATACAGCCTGCTCCCTCTCCTGCGATACACTCTCCATCAGAGAGAGCACCTCCCTCACAGCTCGCCATCAAGTCATAACAAAACCTTTGGCAGTTCTCTCCTGAGCTGTTCTCAATAGAACAGAAGCGGCGCGTTGAAAAGCTATTGACCCCCCGCCCACAGATCGGGAACTCGTCGAAATCCTCACACTGGCTAAAGATCTCCGTGTCACAGCGACCGTCACCTTGGCAAATCCCATCAGGACAGGGAGTCCCTGCTGGGGCGGGCTCCAAAACTCCAGGGGCTCCATTGACACAGCCGGTGATGGTTTGGCAGGGCTCTCGATTCTCTAAAGCCAGCTGTGGAGGCAGCTCAGTACAATAGTTGGGATCGTCCGCCATCCGGCAGCGGGCTACATCCAAACAACGCCCGATCCCTGGCTGGGCGCCACGGCTCATGCGATAGCAGCTCTCCACCCCATCTAAGACCTCCAGACGGTAGCTGTCCTGATCACCACAGTGTATGGGGGGGCATTCAGCATCATCTCGAGCGATCTCAGGTTGCCCATCTGAGCTACAGAGCACACAGAGCGCCAGACGCTGCCCAGAGACACAACTCGCTGGGGCTGCATCTGGTGCGACTTGCGGCAGATCTCTCAAAGAGAGGTAGAGATCTTGTACAGGTGGAAGGCCTCGATCTAGAGGGCGAGGAGGAGAAGTTGTAGCATCCTCACCAGCCTCTTCTGAACCTTCAGGAACCGCGCAGCCCAAAAAAAGGACGAGAATCCAAACGATGCGCAAGAGAGCAACTCCAAGTTGGAGGCTCTAGGCTAGAGAATCTCGCGCTGATTTTCCAACATCAGCCTTTCTGGTTTTCCTCGGCGGCAGAGCTGTTGAAGCAGGTGGCGGTCAGAAATTGTTGTCCTCCGCTTTCTACCCAAGCCAGAAGAGAGTCAGACGGTAGGGATCATTGGTGAGGATTTGGGGAGAAAATGGTGAGAACACATTATAGGCTTTCTTTCCAGCCTTCATTAATTTTACAGACGTTCGATTCTCTCGAACAACACCGGGTTTTGCTTATCCGACGTTTCCCCGGTTAGGCTCTTGGCGGTGCCATACACCACTCAACCCAAGGGTCTGGTCTTGCACCCTCTCTCCCCTGAGGGTGCATTTTGAGAGCGGATGACGTTCCCCTCGTCATCCGCTTTTTCTGTTTTTCAATAAAAATATTTAAAACCAATTCTGAACTTCGACAGGTTCAGTTTCAAAGTCTAAGCAGAGACTGTAGGCATCAGCTTGACCATCACCGTTGGTGTCTACATCTTGATGAACAAAGGTGTTAAAAGCCTGTTGATTTGCTTCATCTAACTCTCCTATAGCCGCTCTGAGCGCCTCTCCAGAGACCACTCCCGCCAACTTAGAGTCCCGTAAAGTGAGGCCCTCTGCGCCAAGCTGCATCTCTCCGAAAACCCAAGCTTGGCTGATCTCCAGATCAACGATGGAGCCATCCGACATCGGTAGCGTAAAGAGAAAGATCCCCGGCCCAGCCTCAAGCGCTCCTCCTGCAACCTCCGCTTCAAAGCGAGAGCGTGGATGCCCATCAGGATCAAGGCTGCTGGCTCCAGGTCGCCAGGGTCCACCCCCCAAGCCTGGGAAGATTCCTAATTCGAAGTGGCCATCTTGACTTGGAGGTTGGATTCCCAGTGCAACCATGATGAGGTTAAAGCGCCCCTCCTGGATAGAATCATCGAGGGTCTCGTTGAGGAGCAGGCCACCCAGAGCAAAGCTGTTGTCTGGACGCCCATCTCCGTTTTGATCAGGACACTCTGGCTCTCCAATGGCGGCGATACCCAACGCGCTGACCCGTCCTCCCAGAGGATCACAGATCATATCTCCTCCACGACAGTCGTTGTCCAAGCCATCCCCACAAATCTCAGCGCGGAGAGGGCTCAGGGCTGGGTTTTCATCATCACAATCCTGTATCTCACAGATCTCGGGACAGTCTACTCCAGGAGCACAACCTGGGGGGCAATCAGCAGCGGGGCAGAGGGGCACGGTGTCCTCATCCCAATCAAAGGGCTCATCGATCTCCCCATTGCAGTCATCATCTTGGCCATTACAGCGCTCTTCTGAGGGGAGCAGCGCCTCAGCGAGGCAGCCCCAACTATTATCTGGACGACAACCCATCAATCCCTCCACTCGACAGGCGCCGATCCCCTCAACGCAAGAGGCGCCAGCCCCCTGGAGATCATCGACGATGCCGTTACAATCATTGTCCAGACCATCGCAGATCTCCGGCTCACAGAGGGGGGGGTGGTCAGAGAGCATCGCATCTTCGGCCCCACAAGGCCCCTCCGATGCAAGATCATCGATCAGGCCGTTACAGTCATCATCTCGACCATTACAAAGCTCTGGCTGTGGCTCACAGTGGGGCTGCGCTTGATCGGGATCCAGAGAAGCTGCATCTTCAGGCGGAGGGGCTATGTCAGCTCCTGAGCGCTGCTCATCAAGGGGCTCAAGATCAAGGGGAGGGGTTTGATCAAGCAGCCTCTGCTCCCCTTGAACGATCCGAGAATCTCGAACTCTCCAATCTAGGCTCTGGCCGCCATCCAGGCTCCCAGCAGCATCCTGATCAAACAGAGACTCAACATCATCCTCCTGAAAGCCTCCCCCAGGGCTGACACCATCGTCACAGCTCCAGAGGAGCAGGCAGAGGGCTATCCATCGGCTTCGCATGATCACCTCCAAAAGCAGTCTCCTCTCTTTATAGTGGCCTGGGCAAGGAGAGCAATTTGAGGAGAGGCAGTGTGAAATCATGCACTGTTCTCGGGGGTCTATTCTAGATATTGCAGATCACATAAGATCTGAAATTTCCTTGGAGGTCCCCTTGTCGTCTCAATCTGTTCGTGAGACGGGCTTCTCTCCCTTAAAGAGAGCCTCTCTGTTTCTTTCTATACTTCTCCTCTCCTGCAATTCTTCCTCACCCGCACCTCAGCTCAGCGCAGAGAAGCAGAGCGTCGTCTATGGTGAAGATAATCGCCTGGATCTTTATGCTCACCCAGATCCTGAGTGGCGAAATCTGGCCAGAGAGAGCATCATGGTGATGGTCAACCGCGATGAGATAGATCGCCGTGACCCCTCAAATTATCGCCTGGGTGGGGAGAGTTTAGGAGATTATTACAACCTCTGTCAGGGTGAACGCTTCCGTGAACAGCCCACCCCAGGGCTCTGCTCGAGCACCTTGGTTGATCAAAATCTAGTCCTTACGGCAGGGCACTGTATCAATTCAGAGAATTGTGGGAGTTATAGCTTCATCTTTGATTTCTTCTATGAAGCAGAGGGGCAACTTGCTAATATTCAAGCTGAAGATGTTTATGATTGTGAGGAAGTGGTCAGTCACCACCTAAACCACGCAGGTATTGATTATGCATTGGTTCGTTTGAACAGAGATGTTGTAGGAGCACGCCGTCCAGCCCCTGTGCGTATGGGTAATACTCCACTAGTAGAGGGGGAGGAGCTGACCCTTATCGGATTCCCAAGCCAAATCCCTCTAAAAATCGCTGGTGGGGGAGAAGTCGTTCAGCGACACTCAAATAATCTAGGTTATTTTGAAGCCACCGTTGACGCCTTTGGTGGAAATTCAGGTTCAGGAGTGTTTAACCGAGAAAGAGAGCTTGTGGGAATTCTTGTACGGGGAGAGTCAGATTACACCTCCACAGGCTCTTGCAACATCGTCAATGTTCTCCCTCAAGATCGACAAGAAGCTGAAGACATCACCTATGTTCATCGTGCTTGGGAGTCGCTCTGTGAAGAGAGCCCTGAGCATTATCCTTACTTTTGTAATCTTCCAGAGGGGGAGTGGTGCGCTCCCTGTCAGAGCGGCGATGACTGTGCTGAAGGTTTCCTCTGCCGCCCATCTCCTCTAAATCCCTCCGCTAAGAGCTGTACGCGCCTCTGTGAACAGGGCTGCCGCTCAGACCACTTCTGCCAAGAGGGGCACTGCACCCCAGAGGTAGAACCGTTCTGCTCAGAAGAGAGCGTCTGGTCTCGAAATACCTGTAATCAAATGCTTAGAGAGGAGCAGCAGTGTGCGCCAAATGAGCTGTGCATTGAGGAAGCATGCATTGGTATCGATCAGGGAGATTCCTGTGATTCTGCTATCCCAATTCAAGCTGTAGATCAGAGTATAAGTGGTCGTTTTCTCCTCAGCTCAAACCAACATCAGGGATTATGTGGCGGAGATGGTGTAGAGCATATCTATAGTTTCAGTCTAGAGGATGCAACACTATTTGAAGCTTCTTCATCAGGGCTAGACACTGTCATTTACCTACGAGATGAATGCGAAAACCAAGAAAATGAACTGATTTGTAATGATGATAATACACCTCCAGGAGGGTTGGGCTCTTATATCGAAAGAAATCTTGAGGCCGGAAGCTATTTCATCTTTATGGACACATATTCTCTCGCACCAGGAACAATCCAGGATTACGAACTCAATCTCGCCTTCGATTTTTGCAGAGATGAGTGCGTAGAGAATGAAACACAATGCTTAGATAATTCAATGCTCAGAAGTTGTAGATTGATAGAGGGATGTCTAGGCTGGGTTGAAGAGAGTTGTCCTGAGATCTGCAGAGAGGGCCGCTGTATTGAGGCCTTTAACTGTGAGGGGTTAGAGATCATCGAAGCTGAAAGCCAGACTCTCAGCGCCAATCTCTCTGGACAAAGATCTCAACTAGAGGGCTCATGTGCGGGCAATGGCCCTGAGCAGCTCTACCGCTTTACTCTGGAATCTTGGATGGAGTTTGCCGCCGAGTCTACAGGCTTCGACACCGTGCTCTACCTTCTCCAAAGCTGCGAGCAAGAGCTGAGCTGTAACGATGATCATGAGCCTCCAGGAGATCTGGGCTCTCGTCTGGAGCTGCGATTGGGGCCTGGGACGTATGAGATCGCGGTTGACAGTTACTCCGCTGGTGGAGAATTTCAGCTGAACTTGAGCTTTGAAGGAAGCTGCCCTCACGACTGCGAAGCGGGCGCAGAGATCTGTGAAGAGAACGCGGTCAGACGCTGCATCAGCGACGCTGAGGGCTGCACTTACTGGAGCCCTCCTGAGAGTTGTGGTGAGCTGCTCTGTGAAGAGGGGCGTTGTCTCTGTGAAGAGAGCTGCCAGCCCGGAGAGGGTCGCTGTCTAGATAACGTGGCATCTGTCTGCTTAGAGGGCGAGGGCTCATGTCCCTACTGGAGCCCTCCAGAAGAGTGTGGCGAACGCTCCTGTGAGGGGGGTCTATGTGTCTGTAAACCGGGCTGTGAGCTTGAACTTTCCCGTTGCGAAGGGGACTCCATCAGCCGCTGTGAAGAGCGAGATGGCTGTAGCTATTGGAGCGAGCCCAGCTCCTGCCCAGAGGGGATGATCTGTGGTCATGGTGAGTGCATCTGTGAACCCAATTGTGATCTCGGTGAGCGTCGCTGCTTTGGCGAGGAGCTGATCTCCTGCGAGCAGCGTTCAGGCTGCGCTGGTTGGAGCGAGCCCCGCTCTTGTGGTCTTCATCAGCACTGTACAGACGGAGAGTGCCGCTGTCTGGAGAGCTGTGAATTGGGAGAGCAGCGCTGTGAGGCTGACAGCGTCATCACCTGTGTAGAAGAGGCGGGCTGCCCCATCTGGGGGAGACCTGAAGCCTGCTCTGGAAGCCAACACTGTGTTGAGAACCGTTGTGTCTGCGCTGACATCTGCGTTGAGGGCGAGCTGCGTTGTGACGGGGAAGCGGTTCAAGTCTGCGTAAACGATAACTCAAGCTGTCCTCGCTGGCTTCCCCTTATGAGATGTGAAGAACTCTGCTTGGAGGGGGCTTGTGTAGCGCATTGTGAGAACGAATGTGAGGCAGATGAACAGCGCTGTCAGGGGGAGGGAATCAGTGAGTGTGAGTTGGGGGTGGATGGTTGCTACTCCTGGTCTGAGGAGAGCCCCTGCCCCGAGAACCACAGCTGTCAGGAGGGAGAGTGTCTCCCCGTATGCTCTCCCATCTGCTCTCTTGGAGAGCGTCGCTGTGAAGGTGAAGAGTTGAGTCTCTGTCTCCTTGAAGAGGGCTGTCCGGTTTGGAGAAGCAGCCCCTGTGAATGGGGAGGTGTTTGTGAAGGGGGTCGCTGTTTTCCTCCAGTAGATGCGGGGCAATCCGACTCAGGTGCAGTAGACGCGGGTCTCTCTGACGCTGAGCCGCTCAACCCCGATGCCGAGGTGATCGAGCCCGATGCTGAACAACCCAGCCCTGATGTTGAAGTGCTCGAGGATGTTGAGGTGATCGAGC
>CAYLJJ010000094.1:0-23594 GCA_964384025.1 uncultured Nannocystaceae bacterium | reverse complement strand
GCTCCTGAAGCCAAGCCCGAGGCTGCTCCTGAAGCCAAGCCCGAGGCTGCTCCTGGAGCCAAACCTGAGGTCAGAGAGGGAGGCTGAGGATGTTTCAACAGCTCGCGACAGAGACAGGGGCTCAAGGCTGGGCCATCACCTCTATGCTTTTCTTTCTCGCGGTCTTTGGCGTCGTCGTTTTCAGACTCATCAAAGGCCAACAGAGCGAATATCAAGCCTATGCCAGCCTCCCCCTTGAAGGGGATGAGATGGACAATGATCCCAGCGGAGTGAGCTGAGAATGGCGAAATACGAAGATCAGGTCCTACACGACATCGATGGGATCGAGGAGTATGACAACCCTCTCCCTGCTTGGCTGATGGCCATCCTCTGGGGGAGTGTCATCTTCTCTATTCTCTATCTCGCCTTCTACTCCCTCAACTTCGGTGATGTTTCTATGGAGGGGCAATATCGGAGCGAGATCATTGAGGAGAGCGCTTCGGTCCAAATCTACTTCAATGAGAACCCCATCATACCGCCCAAGGCGGAAGAGCTGCTCGCTGGGGCTTTGGATCCAAAGATATTGAAGGCGGGTAAGGAGCGTTTTTTCAAGACCTGCGCCTCCTGTCATGGCCCTGATGGGCAGGGGCTCATCGGACCCAACCTCTGCGATGATCGCTGGATCCACGGTGGTAAGGTGACTCAGATCTTCAACACCATCGTCCGAGGAGTTCCTGCCAAAGGGATGTCTCCTTGGGGTCGCGCCATCGCTCCAGATGAACTCTCTGCTCTGACCTCTTATATTCGCAGCTTGCAAGGCAGCGAGCCTGAAGATCCAAAGGAGCCTGAGGGAGAACGATTTCAAGCGGAAGACCTACCAAAAGAGTAAGGGAGTCTTAAGGGTAACCTATGTGTCCTGAACGCCAATGCTCTTCGCGCTGCTGTGTTGTACCTTACTGGAACGATTTGAGTATCTTCGGTTGGTATATTACGCAAAGCGGGCATTCCAGCGTCCAGAATATACACATTCTTTTCCGTTCCCTAAAGTACCCCTATGTCTGAGCACGAGAGCCATAGTCCCTTCTCGATTGCCCCGGAGGAGGACCTGCTCTATAGCCTCATGGCTGACGGGAGTAGAAGGTGGATTGATCCGATCCTTGTCGAAGGGCGCTACTGGAAACTGAGGCGGATCATCGCTTGGTTCTTGATGCTGATATTCTTGGCTCTCCCTCATATCCAGTTTGGAGGAAAGCCTGCCATCTTCCTGGATATTGCTCATCGACAGTTCAGCATCTTAGGAACCACCTTTCACCCGACAGACAACCTGCTGCTCCTGGCCTTTGGGGCCTCCTTTCTGCTGACCATCTTCCTGCTTGCCTCCCTTTTTGGGCGTCTCTGGTGTGGTTATGGATGCCCTCAACTCGTCTATATGGAGTTTCTCTTCCGCCCCATTGAGACTCTCATTGAGGGCAAAATACCGGCGCGAAGGCGACTCAACGCGGGGCCTTGGGACCGAGCGAAGATTTTAAAGAAGGGGCTGAAGTTCTCCCTCTTCGCCCTGCTCTCACTGCTCTTTACGAGCCACTTTGTGAGCTACTTTGTGAGTTGGGAATTGCTCTGGAACGGGCTGCTCCTCGATCCACAAGAACACAGCACGATGTTGGGCGTGACTCTGGGGATCTCAGGGTTGATGTTCTTTGATTTTGCCTATTTCCGCGATCAGATGTGTACAGTGGCCTGTCCTTGGGGGCGGCTCCAGACCGTGCTCTATGATCAGGACACGATCATCGTGGGCTATGACCAGCGGCGGGGAGAGCCTCGGGGGCGCAAAGGTGAAGGTCTGGGGGACTGTGTAGATTGCAAACGCTGCATCACCACCTGTCCAACAGGGATGGATATTCGCCGAGGTCTCCAGATGGAGTGTGTCGGATGTGCTCAATGTATCGAAGCCTGTGATGAGGTGATGGAGAAGCTGAAGCGGCCTGCAGGGCTGATCAGCTACACCTCCCTTAGAGAGATGGAGGGTGCTGAGAAGCGCTTTTGGCGCCCCAGGGTCTATATCTATATGAGCCTGCTCGTTCTGGTTTATGGTGCCTTCCTCTTCCTCTCTTTTGGACGAGCAGACGCCGATGCGGAGTTTTTTCGCTCTGGGCGAACTCCCTACCGCATCCTTAAAACAGGGCAGATCGCCAATCAAATCCGCGCCCGTTTCACCAATCACCTGCATGAGACCCAAGCCTTCACCATCGAGTTTAAGAGCCCAGAGGGAGGAACACTGATCGTCACTCAAAATCCTTTCTCTGTTCAAGCAAATAAGGTCGCGGTGATGGATATCGTAACCCAGCTTTCCCAAGAGGCTTATCACCGCGGCAAGGCGGAGGGAGTATTCCTGCTCAAGTCAGATAAAGGATTTGAAATGGAGAAAGAATTTGTCCTCTTAGGACCATATAATTAGGAGAACATCAATTATGAAATTGAAACGATTCATCTCTATCTATCGCTGGCCAATCATCCTCTCAAGTTTGATCCTGATGTCCTTTATCGCGCAGGCTGTGTTGGTTTATGTCGCTACACGTCCCGATGCTCCTCTTCCTATCAAAGATCACTATGAGAGATCTCTTCACTGGGATCAAGACAACGCCTTGAAGAGGGCCAGCGCTGAGTTGGGCTGGAGCGTGATTTTTAAGATCCCAGAGGGAGTTCAGTACAGCGCCAAGCTGCTTCGCCCAGTTGATGTTCAGGTCAAGGACTCCACTCAGCACCCTGTAGAGGGCCTTAACGGACGCCTCATCGCTCTACGACCCGCCAACAGCCGCCTGAATACTCAGGGGGAGTTGATGGAGCTGCCGCATGCTCCGGGCCACTATCGAACCCTCCTGCGTCTGCCTGCGAGAGGGATTTGGGACCTCAACCTAGAAGCGAAGCGAGGTGAGATGCGCTTCCTCTCCAGCCAGCGGGTTGAGGTGGGTCATTGAGAGAGCAGCCCCCTTTCTGCACACACTGCGGCCTCAAGGTGCCTGTGGCGCTTCAAGAGCTGGAGTCTGAGTATCAGTTTTGCTGCTCAGGGTGCAGACAGGTCTATGCCCTCCTCAACGATCTGGGCTATGAGGATTACTTCTACCGCCTCCTTGATGAGCAGGGAGGGCGAGGGGTCCCTGCGCAGATCAGCGGTCGAGGTTTCCAGGACTTCGACAATCCAGCTTTCCAAGATCAGTATGTCCAGACGAGCGAGGGGGGGCTTCAGAAGACTCAACTCTATCTGGAAGGGGTTCACTGTGCTGCCTGTGTCTGGCTCTTAGAGTCGCTGCCCAGAAGCTCCCCAGGCTTGCTCTCTGTGCGCCTCAACCTCGCCAACTCTATCGCTGAATTGGAGTGGGATCCAGAGCGCGGCTCTCTCTCTCAGATCGGTCGAACTCTGGACTCTCTGGGCTATACCCCTCATGCCTATCAAGAGGAGGTCTTAGATGGGCTGAGGAGCGCTGAGGCTCGCGCCCTCCTTATCAAGTTGGGGGTTGCCGCTGCCTGCGCGATGAACATCATGTTTATCCAGGGGGCCATCTACGCCGGAGAGCACCATGGGATGGCCAGCCGCTATGATCTCTTCTTTCGTTGGGCAGCCTTTCTCCTCTCTTTGCCGGTGGTGCTCTTCTCCGCCCGCCCCTTCTATCAAGCAGCCTGGGCGGGGCTGAGGCGCCGAGTCCCCCATATGGACCTGCCCATCTCCATCGCCTTGACGGGCGCCTTCCTCTACAGCAGCCTCTCCATCTTCCGAGGTGCAGGCTCCCTCTACTTCGACTCTCTCTCTGCTCTGGTGGCCCTCCTTCTGGGTGCTCGCTATCTGCAGCTCCGCGCTCAACGGGCAGCGCTGGCTCAGGCCGCCAGCCTGCGAGGGGCTACTTTTGTAGAGTTTGCCCGCTGTTTGGACGAGGAGGGCAACTCTGTAGAGACTCCCATCGCTGCGGTTCAAACAGGCACTCGCGTGGAGCTGCGCTCTGGGGAGCTGGTTCCTGTAGATGGGATCATCTTAGAGGGGCGCTCCTCGCTCAACAACGCGGTGTTAACCGGAGAGTCCGAACCCATCTCTGTCGGCCCGGGAGATCTGGTCTATGCTGGGGCCAGCAACCTCGGCGCGCGCCTCATCCTGAGGGTCCAATCCACAGGAGAAGAGACCCGCATCGGCGCCCTCTTCGCCCTGGTTGATCAGGCGATGTCTCAGCGCGCGCCCATCGTACAGGTTGCTGATCGTCTGAGCCGCTACTTTGTCCTCTGCGTCCTTGGCTTGGCGGGGCTCTCTCTGCTGATCTGGTCAGGAGACTCTTGGGAGCTGGCTTTTGAGCACACCGTCGCTCTCCTGGTGGTCACCTGCCCCTGCGCCTTAGGGCTCGCCACCCCTGTAGCGATCAGCGTCGCCCTGGCCCGCGCCGCTGGGGTGGGGATCTTCATCAAAAACGCAGAGATCATCGAGCACCTCAAAGAGATCAAGATCGCCCTCCTAGATAAAACAGGAACCCTTACAAAGGGAGAGGCGCAGGCCTCTCTGCGTTGGGGAGCGGGGCTTGAGTTGGCCTTGGCTTTAGAGGCTCACTCTGTTCACCCCATCGCTCAGGCCCTCCGGCGCTGCTTCCCTGGGCTACGCACACCCAAGATAGAGCAGGTTGAGGAGATCCCAGGTTTGGGCCTCTTGGGCAGCCTGAACGAACGCACCCTGGGTCTGGGCAACCGAGCCCTCTTGGAGCACCTGGGAGTTCAGCTTCAGGCGGAGCATGAGGCCCTGGTCGAAGAGATCGTTCAGGAGGGGCAGAGCCCCCTCTTTATCTCCTCAACAGAGCAGCTGTTGGGGATCATTCAGCTGGGTGATCCTCTTCGCCCTGAAGCTCATCAAACCATCCAGGGTCTGCGCGCTCATGGAGTGCGGCCCCTGATCCTCTCGGGAGATCACCCCGCCGTGGTTCAACGCGCGGCCCAGGCTCTAGGGATCTCCAAGGAGGACGCCTTGGGCGCCTTGAGCCCTGAAGAGAAGCATGTGCAGCTTCAGGCTCTGCGCGGTAGAGAGGAGTCTGGACGCATCCTGATGCTCGGGGATGGGGTCAATGACGCCGCCGCGCTGGCCTTAGCAGATGTCGGAATCTCCATAGAGGGGAGCACTGGAGCTTCTATCATCGCTGCAGATGTAGTGCTCACTCGTCCCGGTTTAACTCCTGTTCTAGATCTCTTGGAGGGGGGGCAGCGCTTGCTCTTGATCATCAAGCGAGGGCTCTCCTTCTCCCTGGTTTACAACCTAGTGGGCGCCGCTCTGGCCCTCACCGGTCATATTGGACCGCTGCTGGCGGCGGTCCTGATGCCGATCAGCTCCATCACCGTGATCCTCTCCTCTCTGGGCCGCAGCTTTGAGCCAAGCAGCCCTCCCCTGAAGATCAACCCAGGGGTGAGGAGCTGAGATGGATCTGATCTTCTACCTGCTCCCCCTCGCGCTGCTCTTCACCTTCACCAGCCTGGGTCTCTTTATCTGGGCGGTGCGGGGAGGGCAGTTCGAAGATCTGGAGACCCCTCCCCTGCGCATCCTCTTTGAGGACGCACCGGGGCCTCCCGCCTCTGAGAGCGCGGGAAAGATCAACAAAGAAGAGAGAGAGGGCTCTGCGGAGCCTGAAGCACCTAACCCGCTCTGAGAGGCACTGAGGTTCGATGAAGCCCACACCCATACGCATTCTCGCGCTGCTCTCGCTGCTCCTAGCGGCAGGCTCTGTGACCTATGCCCTGGTCAGCCCACGAGAGGGCTACGCGCCCCAGCAGCCGATCTATTTTCAACACAGGAAGATGGCGGCTGAGCCCAAATGGGTCAAGGGTGAGGATGGTAAGGAGGTCAATGAAGGGGGGCATGGGATCCCCTGCCTCTACTGCCACACCATGCCCTATAAGGGACGGCACTCCACCCTGCCCTCTACTGAGATCTGCATGAACTGTCACAACACGGTGGGGCAGGATAAGGAGTGGGTCTTGCTCCTCAAGGAGTATTGGGAGCGGGGAGAGCCGATCCCCTGGGTCAAGGTTCATGACCTTCCTGACTTTGTCTACTATGACCACTCCGTCCACCTGAACGCTAAGAATGAGCAGGGAGAGCCCAAGCTGGACTGCGTGGATTGTCACGGTGAGGTGGAGAACACAGATGTCGTCGCTGTACAGACGCGCTTCAATATGGGCTGGTGTCTTGATTGCCACCGTAAGCCTGAGATGAACGCAGCCACAGATTGCGTGACCTGTCACCGCTGAAGAGATCTTCGAGAATTAGAGATTCAGACTCAGGGGCTTTATCAACCTCTTGAGAGGATATGGGGGAAGAGAGAGATGTCGATGAGGCCAAAGAAGGGGAACTCATCAAAAGAGAGCGCCCCACCTGGACTGAGCCGTCGGGACTTTCTGCGGGTGAGCGGGACCCTGGCGGCCACCACTGCCATGACCGCCACAGGGTGTCGCGCGCCGGTCGAACACTCAGTGCCCTTCAGTCAGCGCCCTGAGGGCCTGAAGAGCCTGGGTAAGCCACAGACCTATGCCACGCTCCTCGGGAATGTACCTGTCTTGGTTAAGACACGGGAGGGGCGCCCCATCTTGGTGACGCCCCGAGAGGAGAACCCCAGCCGTAGAGGCTTGAGCCTCCGCAGCCACGCCGCCTTGATGGATCTCTATGATCCCGATCGAGCTCAAGGGCCGATGAGAGTGGCGCGAGGAGAGCAGCCTCCGGTGGCCTCGGATTGGCGCGTTGTCGCTGAAAAGGTGGGGACGCTGCTCAAGGGGGATCGCAGCAAGATCGCCCTCTTAACTCCCCCGCTCAAAGGCGCAGCGACTCGCGAAGCGATCAAGCTTCTGGGCCTTCATCATGTAGAGTACAACCCCTTTGGCGTTGAGGCGGCTGCCCGCGCTTGGGAGATGGCCTTCTCAAAGGAGAGCGACGGTCCACCACGACCCCGCTTAGATCGCGCTGATCTCATCTTGGGCTTTGGCGCTGAGTTTATGGATCTACCCGAGGATGGCCTGGAGCAGGAGTTTGCTCTACGTCGTGATCCTCAACAGAAGATGAGCCGCTTTATCCAGCTTGAGGGGCGGCTCAGCTTGACCGGGGCCAACGCTGACACCCGCATTAGGGTGCGTGACTCTCAGCTCTCTGCGGTGGCCTCAGCGATCGCCTATGAGCTGATCTCGGTGCAGAAGATCGGCCCCTTTGCCCGTGATGGAGCGATCGCGGCGGCCCTTAAGCCCTTTAGCCCTGAAGCGGTCGCTCCCTTGACTGGGCTTAAGCCGGAGCTGATCAGATCCCTGGCTGCGGAGCTTAAGGCTGCTCAGGGCCGCAGCGCAGTCTTGGCGGGGGGCTCAGCCAGCCGCGCTGAGCGAGGCGAGGCCCTGGAGGCCGCGGTTATCCTGATCAACGCCTGCTTGGAGAACTACAGCGGCTCTGGCTTTGATCCAGGGCTGCCTCAACCTCTTGGAGGGAGCTACGCTCAGGCCCTCTCGGAGCTGAGTGCGCGGATGAAGGCGGGGCAGGTTGAGGGGCTGATCATCTGGGGGGTTAACCCAGTCTATGACAGCCCTGAGACCCTGGGTTTCGCGGCGGCGATGCCCTCGGTCAAGCAGATCATCTCCCTCAATGATCGCATCGATGAGACCTCAGCTCTGGCGGACTGCTTGGCTCCCGTGAGCCACGCCCTGGAGTCTTGGGGAGATGTTGATCTGGGCGCAGGGCTGTTGGCGATCCAACAGCCTGTGCTTCAGCCTCTCTATCATACCCATGGCTTCCTTGATCTCTTGGTCGCTTGGGGCGCCGCGCTGGAGATCCCCGCGTTGCGAGCCGCTCATCCTCGTGAGGGCAGCCCTGAGACTGGAGCCTATAACTTCTTACGTGCCCATTGGGGAGAGCAGTTTTTGGGCGCTCAGCCTGGGAGCCGTGCTTTCGATGAGCGTTGGGATGAGATCCTCCGCCAGGGCCACTGGCGAGGCCCCGCTCCCAGCCCTAAGGCCCTGAACTTCTCCAATAAGATCACCACACTGTTGGGCACGCTCCCAGAGGCCCCAGAGGGTTTGGAGCTACAGCTCTATCCTCATATGGCTCTCTATGATGGTGCCTCAGCCAACAATGGATGGTTACAGGAGTTCCCCGATCCCATCACCCGTATCGCCTGGGGAGGGGCGGTCTCTATCGCCCCCCGACGCTTTGATGAGATGGGGCTTGAGAACGGAGATCTCGTAGATCTGGAGCTGGAGGGCCTCAAGCTGAGCGCTCCAGCTTACCGTCACGCGGGGATGCATCAAGATCAGATCGCCCTGCCTCTGGGGCTGGGTCGTGGAGGTGATAAAGGTTCCAACGCTGGCAGCCCTGGGCTGATCGGCGTGGGGGTGGGGATCAACGCCTTCCCCGCTCAGCGCTTTGAGGGAGAGCGCCTGATCAGCGCTGGGCTCTCGGTGAAGATCAAGAAGAACGGCGCCTCTGAGGAGTTGGCTATTGTCCAGGGCTCTGAGGTCCTCGATCGCGCTTCTCGAGCCCTGCTGCCCACCACCAGCCTGGAGGAGTACAAGAGCGATCCCAAGGCGGGCACAGAGCAGCCTCCTGGTGGCCCCTCCATCTGGGAGGAGCATAAATATGAGGGCCAGCGCTGGGAGATGGCGATCGATCTCAGCAAATGCAATGGCTGCGGCAAGTGCACCATCGGCTGTCAGGCGGAGAACAACATCCCTGTGGTGGGCAAGCAGGGGATCATCGATGGCCGCGAGATGTCCTGGATTCGCATCGACCGCTACTATGACGCGCCTCCCAAGAAGGGGGGCTGGGGTGATGATGTTTGGGATGGACCCTTAGAGGTGGTGGAGGAGCCCCGGACGCTCTTTGAGCCGATGCTCTGCCAACACTGCGAGAACGCTCCCTGTGAGACCGTCTGCCCCTTTATAGCCACGATGCACAGCGAGGATGGTCTCAATCAGCAGATCTACAATCGCTGCGTGGGGACCCGTTACTGCGCCAATAACTGCCCCTTTAAGGTGCGGCGTTACAACTGGTTTGAGTACTCCACCGCGCAGACCAACCCCCTGGTCTCTCTGATGGTCCCGGCCTTAGAGCGTCATGCGACGCTGAATGTCCGGGGTCGCACCCAGATGAAGAACAATCCAGAGGTCACGGTGCGTAGCCGAGGCGTCATGGAGAAGTGCAGCTTCTGTATCCAACGTATCCGTGAAGCCCGCGCTGAGGCGGCGCGCAGCGGGGTGGAGATGAAGGATGGGGATATCGTCCCAGCCTGTATGGAGGCGTGTCCAACAGGGGCGATCAGCTTTGGAGATATCAACGATTCCAAGTCGGCGCTGAGCGCCCGAGCCAAGGACCCTAGGGCGATGCGACTCCTGGAGCAGACCCTGGTGAAGCCTTCCATCTCCTATCTGACGAAGGTGAGAAATGACAAGGCCTGAGAGAGAGAGTCTATACGCACTCGTCACAGATGACAGCCAACTCACGGGCCAAGCGGTGGTCCTTGAAGGGGCAGGTCCCTACGGCGGAGATGAGGAGATCGAAGAGCCCCTCGTGACCGGGGCCAAGAAGTATCTGGATGTCGATCAGGATATCTGCGCCTATACAGAACAGTTCCCGATGCGGCGCTGGTGGATCGCCTTCGGCATCTCTTTGACCTTCCTGTTGGTGTTGGTGATCTCCTTGGCAGTGCTCTTCTACGCCGGTGAAGGCGTGGTGGGGATCAACAGCCCGGTGGGCTGGGGTACCTTTATCGTCAACTTCGTTTTCTGGATCGGCATCGGTCACGCGGGGACCCTGATCTCTGCGGTGCTCTTCCTCTTCCGCCAGCGCTGGAGGACCGGCATCAACCGCGCCGCTGAGGCGATGACCCTGTTCGCGGTGGCCTGCGCGGGGATCTTCCCCCTGATCCACCTGGGGCGAGTCTGGTTCGCTTACTGGCTGGTACCTCTGCCCAATGATCGTGGCCCCCTCTGGATCAACTTTAACTCCGCCCTCTCCTGGGACATCTTCGCCATCTCAACCTATGGCTTGGTCTCTCTGGTTTTCTGGTATGTGGGCCTCCTGCCTGACCTCGCCACGGTGCGAGATCGAGCCACCCACCCCTGGCGCAAGAAGCTTTACAACCTCCTCAGCCTCAACTGGAACGGCTCCAGCCGCGCGTGGCGCCACTATGAGTCGGCCTATCTGATCTTGGCGGGCTTCGCTACGCCTCTGGTCTTCTCGGTCCACACGATCGTCTCCTTTGACTTCGCCACCTCAATCCTCCCCGGCTGGCACACGACCATCTTCCCGCCCTACTTCGTCATCGGCGCCATCTTCTCTGGCTTCGCGATGGTGATCACCCTGATGACCATCATGCGCAGCGTCTTTAAGATGAAGAACTACATCACCATCAACCATATGGAGGCGATGGCTAAGATCCTACTCCTGACAGGGATGTTGGTGGGCTTTGCCTACTCTACCGAGTTCTTCATGGCTTGGTACTCTGGCAGTGAGTGGGAGGGGTTCATCTTTAGAAATCGAGCGTTTGGACCCTATGGTTGGTCCTATTTCATCATGTTTACCTGCAATGCCATTGTTCCTCAGCTCTTCTGGTTTAAGAAATTCCGTAGAAACACAAAAGTCCTCTTTATCGTCGCCATTTTGGTCAATGTGGGGATGTGGTTTGAGCGCTATGTGATCATCGTCACCTCTCTACACCGGGACTTCCTGCCTTCAAGCTGGGGCATGTATAACATGACCTTCTTTGACTGGTCTATCCTGCTGGGGACCTTTGGACTCTTCTTCACCCTCTTCTTGCTCTTTGTTCGCTTCCTCCCTGCCATCGCGATATCGGAGGTGAAGGGGGTGATGGATCCCAAGGTCGCGCGCAGCGAGGCCGCTGATGACTCAGGCGGTGTTGAAGAACCCGCCCTGGAGGTTTGATCCATGTTTCCTACCTCAAGGAGAGGAGCCCTGGGGCACTTCTTTGAGCCTGATGAGGCGATGAAGGCCGCTCGTAAGCTTCGAGACTCCGAGTACAGCCACTTTGATCTTCTGACCCCCTTCCCGATCCATGGGATAGAGGAGGCGATGGGGCAAAAGGCATCCTGGATCCCCTGGGTGACCGCCTTTCTGGCCTTCGCTGGAATCTTGGCTGCTCAGTTGATGATGAACTACATCATGGTCTGGGACTGGCCGATGAACTTCGGCGGCAAGCCCTTCGCCGCTTGGCCCTCCTTTATCCCGGTCACCTTTGAGCTGATGGTGCTCTTCGCCGCCATCGGCAGCGCCATAGTCGCGATCCTGGCGGGTAAGCAAGACACCATCCCGCAGCCCCCCCCGATGGAGATCGAGACGGGCGCGACGGTGGACAAGTTCGTGATCTGGATCTCAGCTACAGATCCCAAGTTCGCCGAGGAGCCCACACTGAAGTTTCTAGAGTCCCTAGGCGCTGCTGGGGTCCGCCTCGTGGATGTAGAGGGGGCTAAGGATGACTAGATATCTCTGGAGCCTAGCGCTCCTCCTGAGCGCCTGTGAGTTTGGTATCCCCGCTGGGCGCCAACCCCACCATGAGTTCAACTTCCTGGATATGGCCGATCAGCCCAAGCAGAAGCCCCAGCGAGGGGATCTCTTTGGCGCTCAGCCCAATGGGATGCGAGCACCTCCTTTTGGCGCTCGTGCTCGAGGTCAACAGGTCTATCCCTTCAGCCAAGCGGAAGCAGATCTGGCTGGAGAGCAGCTTAAAAACCCCCTAAAGGCCAACCCCCAGGTGCTGGCGCATGGAAAGTTCATCTTTGAGAATATCTGCGTCACCTGTCACGGCCCCAAAGGAGCAGGGGATGGGCACTTGACGAAGCTTTTTCCCGCGCCTCCCAGCTTGATGGCTCAGAAGGTCCGTGATTGGCCGGATGGCCGCATCTTCCATGTGCCGATGCGGGGGCAGGGCTCTATGCCCAGCCATGCCAGCCAGATTGAACAGGAGGAGATTTGGGCGGTGATCCACCATATCCGCAAGCTTCAGTCTGAGCTGCCGGTGGCCCCCGCTAAGGAGGTGAAGTGATGAGTCACTCAAAGCACAGCCTCCCTGAGGCCCCCAAGCCGATCCAGTTCTCCAAGAAAGCTCAGGGGGCTGCTGCTCTCGCTGCGCTCCTGGGGATCGGCGCCTTTGTCGGCGCCCTATTTACGGGCCACGCAGTGGAGGCCTGGAGCGCCTATCTCATAGGGGCCTTCTTCGCTCTCAGCCTGGGGCTCTTTGGGGGCCTCTGGACCGCAATCCTGCATGTCAGCAAGGGTCACTGGTCGATCAGCACACGGCGCATCTCTGAGGCGATGACCACCTGGATGCTCCCTGGTGGAGCCTTGGCGCTCCTCATCGCTCTGGGGAGTCACAGCCTCTATCACTGGACCGACATCGAAGCCCTCAAGGTCGATGCGCTCCTACAACATAAGAAGCCCTTCCTCAACATGGGTATGTTCCTGGCGTTGACCGCCGCCAGCATGCTCATCTGGATCGGCCTCTCCTTTGTGATGAACCGCAACTCTCGCCAACAGGATGAGACCGGGAAGGTCAACCTGATCCGCAAAAATCGAGCGCTCAGCGCGATCTTTATCGTGCTCTATGCTTTGAGCTTCAGTGTGGTGAGCTTCTACCTGCTGATGTCTCTGGATCCTCACTGGTTCTCCACCATGTATGCGGTCCTGACCTTCACCGATATGATCCAAACCGGCACCGCGTTTGTAGCGCTGATCGCCGCCAGCTTTGTCATTCAGGGGCAACTTAAGGGCTTTATCGACGAGAACCACCTACACAGCGTCGCTAAGATGATGTTCGCGGCCACCGGGTTCTGGGCCTATATCTACTTCTGCCAGTTTTTGTTGATTTGGTATGTCAATATCCCAGAAGAAACCATCTACTTCATCAACCGCACGGAGAACGGCTGGCTGCCCTACTTCATGGTCCTGCCGCTGTTCAAGTTCTTGATCCCCTTCATCTATATGGCACCCCGGGCCAACAAGCGTAAGCCCTGGAGGGTGCTCAGCATGGCGGTCCTGCTGCTCCTCGCTCAGTTCTGGGAGCTGTTTATCCTGGTGAGTCCTTCAGTGGGGCATGGAGAGCATGGCTCTCATGGGCATCTCCCCTTGATTGAGGCTGCGGTCACCTTGGGTTTCTTTGGCCTCTTCTTCCTGGTCTTCGCTTGGTCCTTCAGCCGCCATGCCCCCATCCCCCTCAAAGATCCCAACATCAGAGAGTGCCTCAACTACCACCAGTAGAACGCTCTGTTCTCGAGATATTCCCCTGATATATCGAGGCTGCATCAGCCAGGCTCCAGGAAGTGCGCCAAACGAAAAATCCTTCCGTGGTTGGTTTGCAAGGGTCTCTACGCTAGGGCGGATCCACAGGGGGAGAGTAGTGATCTGATGGCGAAGCGGAATCCTCCTCTTGCAGAGCCTCAAGGAGCTGTCGATAGCGCTCTGCTTGGGGGTGTCGCTCCAGCAACTCCTTGAGGAGCGCGGAGGCTTTTGAGTAGCTGGGCTCAACCGCCATCGCTCTTAGAAGTAGGTGCAGCGTGCGCTCCAAGTCTCGGTTCATCAAAAGCAGGGCGGCGGTGTGATAGAAGCGTGCCTTCTTAGGGAAGCGCTTGATCCCCTCCTGAGCCACCGCGAAGGCTCGTGGAGCTTGTCCCCCGCGATAGAGGGCCTGGGAAAGATTGTGAAGATGGCGCGCGTCTCCAGGGTTATGCGCCACCGCCTTCATCAGCATCTGAGCCGCCGCAGGATACTCCCCACGTTGGATCAGCAATCGTCCCAGCCCTCCAAAGCCATGTGAGTTCTCTGGCTGTGACTCGATGATGTCTCGATACATCGCCTCATCTCCATCCCACTGTGAGCTGCTCAGGGCCAGGATCAAGCCCTCCACGGCGAGGAGGAGAGGCAGGATAAAGCGCAGGAGGGGTTTGAGGTTGGGCTGCGCTCTCTGAACAGCCTCTAGGCCCTCCGCCAGCCCCATAAAGAGCAGCGCGCTGGGGAGGTAGAGGTAGCGACCAAAGCCATACCACTTGAGCCCTGTGATCAGCGCAGCAGGAGAGAGGATCAACACAAAGCAGAGCAGGCCAAAGCTTAGCAAGGGGAGGCGGCGACGTTTTACAAAGATGAGCAGCGCTAAGAGCAGCAGCGCCAGCCAAGCCAAGAGAAAGAGAGCTGTGGAGAGGCGGCCATACTCCTCCATCAGATAGCGCAGGCTGGTGTCGACAGGTAGGAGGATGTGGTAGAGGCCATCGAAGATCAGGAAGGGTGTGCGCAGCGCCGCCATGAGGAGATGATCAAGGCCGCCGCTGGCTTTAAGACCAGAGAGCGCGAAACTGCGCCAGATAAGGTAGATGATGCTCGCCAGGATCGCTGGGCTGAGATCTAAGAGGGCGCTCTTAAGCTTCGCGAGCTTCAGCTCAGAGAGCCGTTCATGGAAGAAGCCCAAGCGCCAAAGGAGCCAAGCTGGGAGCAGGAGGAGCAGCACCTCCTTGCTCAACAGACCCAGAAGAAAGGCGAGCCCTGAGAGCAGCCAAACACCCCTTCGTTTCCCTTGCCCCTCCTCCACAAGCAGCAGAGCGGCGAAGCCAAAGAGGGCGCAGAGCAGGTCGGAGCGACCATTGATCCAGAAGTGAGCCTCAGTCAACAGAGGGTTCAATCCAAAGAAGGCAGCGGGCAACCAAGCCAGATCTGGACGCCAGAAGCGACGGATCAGCAACCAGAGTAGGAGAGTAGCCAAAAGATGGTAGAGCAGGTTTGAGAGATGAAAAGCAAACGGGCTTCGTCCGGAGATCCAAGCATCCAGCATAAAGGTGCTGAGGGTGATGGGTCGGAAGGTGTCCAGCTGAGCCTGTTGAGCAAACTTTCCCCCATCAGCAGCATACATGGTGTCATGGCCGAAGAGGACGGGTAGATTCTCCCAGTGATAGAGCAGATCGCTCTGAACCAGGAGTGGGATATCATCCCAAACAAAGCTGTTCTCAAACTTAGCCAAGCTTGCCAAGCTGATCAGCAGGAGAAGGCCGATGATCTTCCACATAAACTCTCTCCAGGCTAGAGCACTGTCAGCAGAGGGGAACTGCGTTATATTGCAGAGCCCTTGAATTCAGGAGTTTTTTATATGCGTTTGCTCCTCTTGCTCCTCAGCCTCTCTGTTGGAGCCTCCGCCGTCGCTAAGAAGGCAGAGCCGATCCACACGGTCATCTACGACTACAGTAAGTGGTCCCTCAGCGGTCACCTTGGCTATGCTCTGTTGCCCAAGAGCGCTCAGATCAAGCCTGGGATCTTTCAAGATCGCGTTCGGGCGCTCTTTAAACGGTTGATGAAGAGTAAGAGGGCGACCTATGGCAAAGCGAGGTTGGCTTTTCAACCCAACGCGGCTCAATCAGGGGTTGTCTGGGTCTATCTCGACTCTAAAAAGGCTCAATATCACCCCATTGTTATGGCGGAGACGGTCTATACCTTCACCGAGAATGGGGCCAGTAAGGTGATCTTCCCCAAGGTCCAAGAGCGAGGTTGGACACGAGCTGATGTGCCCTTCCCCGCTTACCGCCTGAGCTTACCGCTCTGGAAGGTCCTGCCTCCCAGCCCTATAAAGAGCGGCTTGGCACAGATGCCTGACGGCAGCTTCCAACGCGCAGAGCTGATCCGCAAAGGCCTTAAAGAGGAGGAGCCGGGGATGATCAAGGCGATCTGGAGCTACCTCAGCTCAGGGCCTCCTGCCGCCTCTCTCGCGGCTGTCCGTGTGGCTCAGGGGCTTAAAGATCGAGCAGAGCGCCTCCTCCCAGTCTTGGAGTCTGCTGATCGAAAGCTGAGAACGGCGGCTCTAAATAGTTTGGCAGGGATCGACTCAGAGCCGGTGAACTTGGTGGTGCGTAAGATGATGGACTCAGATCCAGACTCCAGCATCAAGGGTCAGGCGGCCCTCTTCTTGAGCCGCTCTAAAGATCCCAGCTTCTCTGTCGCGGCTCAATATTATGCCCTGCGCAGTGAGGATCCCAATACGGTGGCCCAGGCCGCCAAGGCTCTGGGAGAGAGCAAGGAGGCTGAGGCCCGCGAGCAACTCTTGGAGCGCCTAGGGCACAAAGCAGCGCAGGTGCGAGCGGCGGTCATCGCCAGCTTGTTCAAGCGGAAGGAGCACAGCACCCTGGTTAAGAGCCTCAGAGATGATCAGCTCGAGGCGGGGGTGCGCTTAGAGATCGCGCGCGCCCTCAGCCAGGAGAAGCAAGCCAAGAGTCAGCACGCAGGGCTGTTACATCTGGTGGTTCATGGCAAACTGAAAGACTCTGTTCGCTCTTCTCAGCAGCTCGCTAAGCGAGGCGGGACGGATACCCTTAACGCCCTGGGCGAAGCCCTCAAGCACAGCAGCCCTGAGGCTCGCCGCGCCGCCGCTGAGGCCCTGGTAAAGATCGGCAAGCCTGAGGGGCTTAAGCTGCTGGCCACAGCAGATCTCAGCGATAAGGAGACCGGAGCGGAGATGGAGCGAGCGATGCGAGCCATCTATGCTCTCCAGAGCCTCAAATATGTGCTTAAGGCCAAGGGCTCCAAGAACTCCGCGTTACGCCGCGCTGCGGTGGCTACCCTGGGAGAGATGGTTCAGAAGAAGCAGAGCAAGCGAGAGATTAAGTTGGTCCTTAAGGCGCTTAAAGCGCTCGCTAAGGTAAAGGATCCTCTGGTACGAGCCGCAGCAGCGCGTAGCTTTGGTGATCTGGCAGATCCCTCCAGTAAGGGAGAGGTCCTCAAGCTGGCTAAGGATCGCGCGGTGGAGGTGCGAAGGGCAGCGGCCCTCGGCTTGGGTAGCTTTAAAGGGGAGGAGAGCATCAAGCTGCTCCTGGATCTAGCCTTCTTGAAGAAGCAGGATCCCATCATCCTGGCCAACAGCCTCAGCTCTCTGGGGCGGCTCAAGGCTCGCGCTGCCCTGGATGTCATCGTTAAGAACCTGAACAGCAAAGATGTTCGTGTTCGCCGCGCCGCTACAGGCGCCTTGGTCTCCCTGGGTGAGATCCTCAAGAAGCGTAAGCCTCTCTTCTCTCTCTTCAGCGACCGTGCCTTTGATGATGATGTGCAGGTCCGAATCTACGCCTTGGATGGTCTCTTGCTGACTCAGGACTCCAATATGATCAAGATCATCGCGGCGCTGCTTCAAGATCCCTCTTCCAAACTCAAGAAGGCCGCCCTGAGGACTCTAGGGCGCAGCGGTGAGGCGATCGCGGTGGAAGATATCGTCTCAGCGCTGGAGGATGATGACCTGGAGATTCGAGCGGCGGCCTTAGAGGCGCTAAAGGTCCTGGGAGAGCCAGACGCGGCTAAGCCGCTCAAAGCTTATATCGCCCGTGAAGAGTCAAAAAAGCTTAAGAAACAAGCCCGTAAGGTGCTCAAAGCGCTTAAGAAGCGCTGAGGCTCAACAGAGCGGCGGGGAGAGATCAGGGCGTGAATCTCCTCTGTTAAAATTAAGAGCTTGTCAAAGATCGCGTATTGTTGGAGACTCTTCAGGCCCAGGTGGTGGAATGGTATACACGGGTGACTTAAAATCTCCTGCCTGATGGCTTGCGGGTTCGAATCCCGCCCTGGGTACTCTCTCTTTAAAATAGAGAACAAATATTCTCATATAAGCACACCCCATACATACAATCACACTTCACTCTCCACCTGAAAATCAGCTGTTCCTTCCTTGGTTCTGAAAATCGAAGACCTCCTCAATCTGTCTAAGAATGCCCTTCTGAGCTGAACAAATGCCGGGGACTTTTAAGCTCATTTTTCTGAGCAGAAAAAAAAAAATGAGCTGAGCAATTGTACATGTGTTTTTCATTGACCACAGCGATCTTCAGGGCTACTCTCTCCCTGCCCACAGAGGGAGATATAGACAGATGGCGACAGCAAACACCCTACTCTCCAAGGACCAGATCCTTAGGCTCTTCAAGGACCTCCAGCGCGAACAGAAAGCGGCTGAGGCTCTGGTCAAGACCAAGGCTCAGGAAGCCCAGCAGGTTACAGACAAAGAGACCGTCAAGCAGGCGCTCAACTACACTGTTGAGAGCGTAGTCAAGGGTCTCGCTGACCTTCAGCTTAAGTTCCAGGATGAGCTGGATGGGATCGCGGAGACATTAGAGGGAGAGTCCTCCAAGCTGTTAGAGCTGCGTCGCGCCATCGGCGTTGAGCGCGCCCATGCTGAGGCCCTAGAGAACATCCGTATCGCTGCTGAGGCGATGGCGCTCCTCACTCAATCCCATGAACAAAAGGATGCTGAGTTTGAAGAGCGTGCTCAACGTCTTCGCGCCCAATTCACTGAAGACAAAACAGAGCAGCAAAAGAGTTGGGAGGAGGAGCAGGCCAATTTCGAGGAGACGGCTAAAGAGTATGAGGCTCGCCTCGCCAAAGATCGTCAGATAGCTGAGGAGGAATATAATTACGATCTCAAGCGCAAGCATGAGCTGGAGGCGGACACTCATAAGCACCGTGCAATGATCCAGACCCGCGCCTTAGAGGAGTCTTCAGCGACCCGCGAAAAGAATTGGGCTGAGCGAGAAGAGGAGCTGGCTAAGCAAGCTGATGAGCTGGCTGAGCTGCGTCAAAAGGATGCGGCTTTCCCAGAAGAGTTGAAGGCTGCTGAGAAGAAGGCTTATGAAGCTGCTATGAAGAAGGCGAGCAAGGAGGCCAGCGTCAAGGCCAACCTCGCCGCCAAGGAGTTTGAGGCCAACAATAAGGTTTATCTAACCCAAATTGAGTCTTTGACAAAGACACTCGAGACCCAAAACGCGCAGATCATCACCATCCGTGAGCAGCTTCAAGTGGCGGCTCAGGAGTCACAGGACTTGGCCGTTAAGGCGATCGCCTCCTCAACCCGAAGCAGCCTCTGAAATCGGACTCATCTTAGGATCAAGGACTAAACCATGCCTCAAATCACCGCTAAGAGTACCAAGGCCACAATCCTTAAAGCTTACAATGATCTGCTCAAGAGCTATGAGCAGCTCAAGGCTCAGAAGGCCGCCCCTGTGCGCCAGAGGGCTGCAGCTCCTGCCGCAGCTCCTGCAGCCGCTCCAGCGGCAGGCTCCCCCAGCAATATGACTGAGATCCTCGCTGGTCTCGGTAACCTGCGCGGCAGCTTTGGTGACTCCGTCAACGCTCTTCAGGGCAAGCTCACCGCTGAAGCGACTATCCTCAGCGAGCTGCAGGAGCAGATCACCGAGAAGCGCGCGCTCCTAGAGAATCTTCACCAGGTCAGCCCTGGTGGGGATACCTTGGCGCAGCTGATCCGCAGCTACAATGAGAAGGCTGAGGCCTTTGATGAGAAGATGGAGACCGCAGAGAGCGCGCTCAAGCAGGAGCTGAGTGATCTCCGCGCAGAGTGGAAGAAAGAGGTTGAGCTTCACAACCTCTCAGTCAGAGAGCGCAATCAGGAGCAGAAGAAGGCTCGTAAGCGAGAGCTGGAGAAGTATAACTACGACCTCAAGCAGGCCCGAGCCGCTGCTGATGATCTCTATAAGCAGGAGCAGAAGAGGCTCCGCGCTGAGATGGTCGAGGAGAAGGCACTCAAAGATAAAGAGTGGACTGAGCGCGAGGAGGAACTCTTCCAACGAGAAGAGGAGCACGTCAAGCTCGTGGAGAAGGTGGAGGGCTTTGAGGCTGAGATGGAGCGAGCGGTCGCTGCAGCTGAGGCTAATGGGCAGTCCACCGCCCAGCGCCAAGGCCATATCGCTGCTGCTCTCCTGGCCAAGGAGAACGACGGAACGCGCCGCGTCCATGAGTTGAAGATCAAGACCCTCAATGGGCAGATCCATAAGCAGGAGGCTGAGCTTAAAGAGTTGGCCGCCAAGCTCTCCGCCGCTCAGAGGCGTAACCAGGAGCTGGCTGTTAAGGCGATTGAGGGCGCCAGCAACGAGTCCTCCTTCGCTGCCATCAATAAGATCGCTCTGGAGCAGGCCAGGACCTCTGGTAAGAAGTAGCTTTTATCCCGCCTCAGACCCACCCTACTTCACTGACAGCTATTGGCGGCGCCTGGAGCAGGCCAGGACCTCTGGTAAGAAGTAGCTTTTATCCCGCCTCAGACCCACCCTACTTCACTGACAACTATTGGCAGCGCCAGGAGAGAGGGGACCAAGCCGGAAGTCGGCTCGGTTGTCCTCAGAATCGGCGCCGTTAGGGCAACGACCGATACTCTGAACATCATCTCCACCCGGATCTTCTAAAGCCGCTGCGCCCTCTCCGGTGTTGGCTACGGGACCCTCATAGGCCACGCTGTCAACAGAATCTCCCTCAGGATCAAGGAGGCGCACGCCATCGCCATCACCATCGCGGCTGCCATTTTGAATATCATGGCCGCTACCATCAGGATCAGGCATCGGGAAGAAGAGCGCAGCTGGGGGGAGCATCTCCTGAACCGCTGCATCTCCCATCACCGCGTAGCTGCCTGCTGCCATCAACCCTGCGAGATGGGCGCTGCGATATTGGGTACCGTTGCTTCCGTTCACCAACTGGAGGGTCCAGCCTGAGAGGTCGATATTCTGGTTGCTGGCGTTGTAGATCTCTACATACTCCAGGGTCTCATCTCCAGGCATGTCATAGTTGATTTCGTTGATCACCAACACCCCCAAGGTAGGCGCGGTGAGGGTGATGCGCATATGGGCGTTCAAAGCACCAGCGACAGCGCTGAGGGTGATCTCTTCACCCTCACCCTCCTCTCCAGCCTCCACGAGGAACTGCACCGAGGCTTCTCCAGCGGGGATGGTTACGCTGATTGGGAACTCTAAGAATTCTGAGGGAGCAGCACCCAGATCGACTCGGAAGCCTCCCGCTGGCGCGGGGACATCGATGCGCAGCGTAACGTTGCTGGCGCCGTTGAGGGGCAGGCTCAAGCTCTCAGGTTCTAGGATGAGCTGTTCCGGCTCGGGGGCTTCACCCAGGACGCGAACCTGTACAGAGGCGCTGCCCCGCTCTGGGATACTGGCGCTGATCTCCGCGCTCCCTTCAGCCAGGGCGGCGACCTCTACGCGAGCGGAGATCTCTCCTGCGGGGATGTTGATATTATCAACGAGCAGGATCGCCTCATCGCTGCTCTCCATATTGATCTGAAGCCCACCTTCATCAGCGGGGCCGCTGAGTTGAACCTCCAATCGCTGGCCACCCAAGGTCTGAGGGACCCCTACTGTGTCCATCTGGATAAGAGTCGCCTCAGGTCCAATACCGCTCAGCTGCGCAGGCCCCTGGGCAAAGTCTCTCATCCCTGAAGGCTCTAGTTTATAGGCCCCGCTGCTATAGCGCAGAGTCCCTGTGATGCTGTCAAAGTGAGCTCCTACCTGAGGCAAGGGATCCAGGCGGAAGAGATAGTCTCCAATCACCAACCGATCATTGACAATAAACTCCTCGGTGGGATCCCGATCACCTGGGCCTGCTGGAGGGTTGATCAGGGTTACGTTGAGATCGTTGACACGTAGGCGAATACCCTCCAGAGGATAGGCTCGATCTGGATCGACCAGATCCGCGATATCAACAAGCTGAGGGCTTGCTAGAGCTTGATCCCGCGCGAGGAGATCCAGGCTCTGTATTCCCGAGAGTTGAATCTGTCCATAGAAGTCATTGATATAGGCTTCAAGGCGGATATGTTGTCCAGAAGCAGCACCCAAAGCAGCGCCTTCGCGTCCAGTGTAGACATAGATTCCAGAGTATTCATGACTCTGCTCCACCAGCTCAGGGAGATCCTGCATAAAGAAATGACCATCTGGATGCACCGTGTGGATGAGCCCCTCGACGATGACCAAGAGGCCCTGCTGCATCTCTCCTCGTTTGATCTGGCCAATCGATGCGGGGCAACCTGCTCCATTGGGGTTGGCATCTTCAGGGCAGGCATCGCAGAGATCACCCATCTGATCGCCATCCTGATCGCTCTGATCTGCATTAGAGGCGAAGGGACAGTTATCGGCGCCGTCAGCGCTGCCATCCCCATCATAATCTCCATCGGTGACCTGATCCTCCCCCAGAGGGCTCTGATCACAGACATCACCAACCCCATCCCGATCATGATCAGCCTGTACACCATGATCAACAGGGCGAATGGGGTTGAAGATGTTGGGGCAGTTGTCTTCATCTCCCTGTAAGCCATCCCCATCGGGATCCTCAGCGCTGGGGGACTCTTCATATTCCAGGGGGCGGAAAGGTAGACAGCTGGGCTCCGCCTGAGGAACCCCACAGAAGAAGAGATCATAGGATCCCTGATTGGCACCGGAGAGCTGTGCGAAGCTTCTGTTTGTCTCTCGCTGAGCACAGATCTGCTTTTGAACTCCACAGACGCCGCCAGGGATCGCCTCACAAGCCGCACCTCCCAAACCAACCACTAGAGGAGCATCTCCATAGAGCGCTTCACCACTGCGTAGAACCAGGGCGACATCAGCAACGCTGGCTTCAATAACGCTGCGATAAGGATCTGCGTGGATCTGTTGGAAAATGGCGATATCAGCGGCCAGCCCCACTGCTAAGCTGCCGATCCCCTCCTCCATCCCCATGGCGATGGCGTTATTGATCGTCGCCATCTCCCAAAGTTGTCGAGCGCTGAACCAGCCGTTGAAGTGATTCCGGTTCATTTCATCCGCACAGGTCAACTCTCGGAGCATGTTGATAGAGCCGCTGGGGGTCCAGTCGGTCCCCAGGCCGATATTGACTCCCAGGGTGTCCAGTAGGGTAACTGGAGCGGTGTTGCCGTAGAGCGAGATGTTGCTGCGAGGAGACCAGATGATCGAGGTGCCGCTATCGGCCAGCGAAGCGGCGTCCATCGCTAAGAGGCCCACCGCATGAATAAAGGAGCCCCGTGCTTCGGTGACATCGATGCCCCCGATGAGATCTGTCGCCAAACAGAGGAACTCATTGCGAGCCTCATCATCGATCCCCTCAGAGACATGCGGTGACCAGAAACTGTTAAGCACCCCCGCGTTTGGCAGTTCAGGGTAACTGCAGTCACCTGTGCGATAGATGCCATCATTGTCTCCCAGGGGGAAGGTATCCAACTCAACTTCGGGGTGCCCCAAGCCCTCCATATGGTTTCCGCGATCAAGGTTGCGCATAAAACCCCCCGCCTCTCCAGCACCAGAGATAGAGGTGGCACCGCCCATTATTTGTCGCATCTCAGTCCAGGTCACCTCTTCGTTGCTGGCGCGACCGGAGGCAGAGATACGGGTATGACCGCGCTTCCCCTTACGCCAATCGTGGCGGTGCTCATAGCGTTCCTCGCCCCAATCTCCGGGGGTATTCTGATCAAAGCCCAAGTGGTCATGAGCGTTGATCAGACCAGGAGAGACTACCCCTTCGGGGCAGCGAATAAGAGTGGCACCCATAAAGCCAGGACTGTCGCTACAATCGCAGCCCACACAGCGAATAATGCCTCCTGCGTCCAGGAGCAGAGAGCCCCCCTCTAAGATTCCATCGGGGCTGAGGATCTGACCTTGGATCAGAATGTTTGCGTTGCCCGCTTGAATCTCACAGTTCCCCTCCTCCAGGGGTTCCATTACGCCGCACTCCTGGAGTGGAGGTTCTTCACCACCGCCACCCGCCTGACCAGCACCTCCAAGACCAGCAACAACAACAGCAAAGAAGTAATTAGAACGGAAGAGAGACGAGG
>CAYLJJ010000093.1:0-24458 GCA_964384025.1 uncultured Nannocystaceae bacterium | reverse complement strand
TTGGGCAGGCCATCCGAACTCATATCTTGTATCGAAGCACGTCCTCTTCTCCAAAATCTATGCCCATCTTGAAAATTGTGAGGTGCCCGGACTTATTGAGAAGTTACCGGCGGGGGGAGCTAAGCCTTTAATATAGAATGGGAATATCGGAAACGGAACGAGTGGGAGATACCGGAGCCCTTCATCCTCTGAGAAACAAGGATCTTACAAGCAGCCTCTTGGATGCCACTCTCGATAGGTCGGTTGGCAGCTTTAAGTTCGGCGTAGTTTATCATGTGAAGATACTCATCAACGTAGTTGAGATTTGACTGGATTCGTCTCTTTCTATTCTTGCTTAAAGCATTATTCAGTCGATATTTAAGAGCTTGCTTAATACGTTTAGCTGCTCCCTCTTCTCCGATAAGAGCTTCGCACCATCTTTTTTTGTCGTGGTTTTATGCGTGTTCAGAAGAATAAATCGTGAGTGTTTACGTTTTTATGCTAAATTAAAATTCTGTGGATTTTATGCGATGCCAAGAAGGAGCTAATTGATCTTGCAAATGGAATATTGGTTACATCTGCCTGTTTTCGCCATTTTTTTACATAAGTTTCTTGTATTATTGCGGCATTTTAACATGAAACAGTTCAATTTCAGCGAAAACCCGCATGTTTATTGAATTTTAGAACAAACAATATCAACGAACAACTATTGAATTAAACGCTGAAAACGAATATTATTCTGAATCAAAATTGCTAAACCTTCATGACTACCCAAAAATATCGTGAATGTAGGCTCAGTAAAAGCAATATCTAAACTAAATTTCTACTAGACACAGCGAATGGAGAGCTTTATTTTGAGTTTCTTGGTCAAGAAGGATTGACATTTTTTAAAAACGCGCTTGGCAAAATAGAGCGAGTTTTGTATGCTCGCCTGTCCAGGTTTTTTCTGCGGTACATTGATATTTCAAACATACACATCTAGTAAGAAAAGGATAGGTCTTGAGAGGTAGAAGATTGTTCATAAGCGATGCGCATATCGGAGCTGGGCGCTTTAACGTAGATAAAAACGAATATCCATACGATTGGGATTGGCTTCCGAAGCCAAACGATGACTCTACCCCGAAAGTATTTTTAGAGTTCATCGATTTTTTGCAGGAATCTTATCCTTTTAAAATAAGTGAAATTGTTTTTCTTGGTGATATGTTTGACAACTGGATTTTTCCTCACGATCAAATTCCACCTACAATGAGTGAATTATTAGATAGAAACCCATCTATCATTGATGCAATTAACAAACTATCTGATAGATATCCTATCATCTATCTCCCCGGCAATCATGATATGGATATGACTTTTGAAATTGCAAAAAAATACCTACCAAAGGTTAGATTTAGTCGAGGAAAATTTATTGCAGGGAGGCAAATGGCTGAACATGGTCATCATTATGCAATGTTCAATGCACCTGTTCGTTTCCATGATTGCATCGCCAGGAAACCTCTGGGTTACTGGATTTCCAGGATTGAAGCAACGAGAAAAGGAAGAACAAACAGTTGTGGTCGAAGCTATCATAAGTATTTAGATAATGTCCTTGATTTTTTTGGATCAGAAACTTTTCCTCAAGCTATTTTTAATGCGATTCTCGAAGAATCTGGACTAAGTCAAAACTCTATTTTTAAATATAGAGACCAGAGTGGGTCTATATTAAGCACATCTGCTCTAGAAATAATTGAACGCTATAAATCAACATATAAAAACTGGAGTCATAGTTTTATATCACGACAAAAGTCGATTATGGCTGAAATAGGATATCTTGGTCCAGTTGCAGATGAGATTTGCGAACATTATGGCTGCAAAGTTTGCATACTCGCCCATAGCCACAAGGCGAAAATCGATAAGGATAGCTGGTTTTCAGAAGATCGTATCTATGCAAATACAGGCTGTTGGTGCAATTCGAACTGTTATTGCAGCTCAAATAATACTTTCGTAGAAACAAATAAAGACAGAGGAGTCTACTCTGTTAGGGTCATGAAGTGGGATTCCGATAATCGGAAAGTCAAACAGGTTGGAGGTATAGAAAGAGTATAGTGATGTTCTTATTTGATTTTCATACCACCTAAAAATTGTCGATGAAGAGCTGTTCTCTTCTTAAACCAGCCAATATTTAAAGGAGAGCACAATGTATAATGAGCTGGCTGAGCGAACTCTGACCCTTTGTAAAATCCCCAGCGTCACTGGGAACGAAGGCCTCATCGCAGAGTTTGTTGTCGTTGGAGCGCCCTCCGAGTGGCCCTTGATCCGTGTAGAAGACAACCTGATCTTTGGGCGGCGCGTTCGCTCGGAGGTCCCCTGCCTCGCGCTCTTGGGGCATCTGGACACGGTGCCCCCCCAGGACGGAGATCCCAGGCCATATCTCCACGCTGAACGACTCTTTGGTCTAGGAGCTTCAGATATGAAGGGTGGGCTCGCGATCATGCAAGCCCTCATGGCGCGACATCGTCCAGGGGAGGGTCCTTTCGATCTGATCTTTATCTTTTATACGCGGGAGGAAGGACCCTATCTGGAGAGTGGTCTGATCCCACTCTTTGAACAGCAGCCCTGGCTCTCTGAGATCGACCTCGCGATCTGCCTGGAACCCAGCGACAATCGTCTTCAGTTGGGATGTTTAGGAGCACTCCACGCTCAACTCATTTTTCACGGTAGAGCGGCTCATTCTGCACGGCCTTGGCAGGGAAAAAACGCCATTCACGCCGCAGGCCCCCTGCTCAATCAGCTTCTCGACCGTCCCCCTCGGGATCTTTGGGTGGGAGACCTGTGCTATCGAGAGGTGATCAGCATCACCCTGGCCAGTGGAGGGCAAACTCGTAATGTGATTCCCAGCCGCTTTGAATTAAACCTAAATTTCCGCTTTGCCCCAGATAAAGATCTTGAGACTGCTCAAAATGAAATCCGCGCTTTGGCGAAGGGAGCGGAGCTGCGCTTTACAGATCTCTGCCCCTCAGGCCCCCCTTTCGCTAATCATTTCCTGGTAAAGCGCCTGCGTGCCGAGCTTGATCTGCCAATAGAATCCAAACAGGCTTGGACCGATGTAGCTCGCTTAGCTCAATATGGTGTCCCCGCTCTTAATTTTGGTCCAGGCGCCTCGGCTCAGGCTCATCAGGCGGGGGAGTGGATCGATCTAGGGGCCTTAATGCGGGGCTTTCAGCTCTTTCAACGCTTCCTCAGGAGATCAGACGGCTGAGTTGAAGCCCCTCCTCCTGAGGAGCTTCAGCGCGACGCGGAAAGAGCTGCTCTCCCGCTCCAGGGTGAACCCAATCGGCCAGCTCAGCGAAGAGGGCCTCGATCGAGGTCAATCCCTTGATCTCCTGGTTGGGCTCTCGATAACGAGGGATCTCATCCTCAGGGAAGAGCTGACCATAGATTCCCCCTTGGACCGGCTCTCCAATGACCAGGGCCATATTTCCCTGGCCGTGGTCGCTGCCCTCATCTCCATTATCTTGGAGTTGACGCCCAAACTCTCCACCGATGAGGAGGAGGGTCTGAGCCGCCGCCTCAGGCATATTCTCTCGTAGAGCATCAAAGAAGCTGGATAGGCCCTCGCCCGCTCCAAAGAGATCTTTGAACTGAGGCTCGATGCTGCGCTTCTGGTGCTTGTGACTGTCCCAACCCCGATAGCGCAGGGCAGCTACGTGCAACTTAAACAGGTCCGCACAGCTGAAAGCACCATAGAGATTCTGGAGCTGCTGCCCAAAGCCTCTATCCTTGAGCCCACCACCGATAGAGAGGCTCAGGAGACTCTCGGGGATGGGCTGTACCTCTAAGCGCTCCGCTACCTGAGCTCCAAAGCGCCGCAACGCTTGCTCGTGTTGGATGATGGGCCAGTAGGGAGAGCTTGAATCCATCTCAGCTCCTTTGGCCGCATAGTAGCTCTTGAGCCCCCGGCTCATCACTTCACGCGCTCCTGAAGCGGAAGGTTGCTCCTGAAGCCTGGGGGCGTGGTAGAGCCCCATCGTTTGGATCTTCTGGACCGTGATCAGCTCTCGGTTATCATGCCAGTTGGGTCGCGTTGGATGGGGTCCGTTACAGAAGAGAGGAACAGGGCTGGTCATAGAGACCACCCCTCCCTGGCTCACCCGCGCCAAGCGTCCTCCCCAGCCATCTCGCCCTCGATCTCTGGGATTTGTCTCTAAATCTCCACTCTCCCAGACCAACAAGCCATGACTGTGATCGCGGCTGCGGGCTCCAAAAAGATTGTTCACCAGGGCAACCCGCCCCGCCTCAAACTCATCGCGGAGCCAAGCGGCCTTTTTGAGGATCCCAAAGCGCTGCCTCCCCGCCTCAAGGTGGAAATAATCCTCCTCCCAGCGCTGCTGCCAAGCCTCCAAGCTCTGTCGAATGGCATGAGCCCGCCAGCGATTGGACCAGTAGGCGTAGCCATAGCTCTCAGGCTCAGCGTCAAAGGGAGGCACGATGAGATGCCGGAAATCTGGACCGCCATCCAGGATGAGGTTCACTAAGACTCGATCAGGAGCGGCCTTGGGAACTGCCCAAGTTGAGGAGGGCCAAGCGCAGAGGCTGAGCCCAGAGAGGAGGCTCCCTTTAAGAAAGTCGCGTCGATCCATTTTCTATCTCCCCTCTTGGAGGAAGGCGTAGGGGGTCGCCAGGATGAAGTTGATGCCCAGGCCCACACGGTAGTTGGCGTTGAGCCTCTCTTCGGGATCCTCGCTGTCCAGCGGGAGGATGGCCAGCTCCATATCTCTCATCAGCTCTTGGAGGCTATCACGACTCTCGATCTCTTCGCTGGAATAGACCGCCGCGCTGTTGTTCTCATCTACAAAGAGGCCGAAATCCTTACCCGCCCCCACATAGGCATAGAGATAGGCTCGCTCCAAGGTCCCAAGATGTTTGAGGTCATCGGTGATGAAGCGCTGCCAGAGCCACTCTGAGACCGCCTTAAGCCGCCAAGTCCCATCTGCTCCTTTGGGAATCCAAGTGCTCCAATCTTTGCTCCAATCTGGGTGTGCTTCCTCTTCGGTTCGAGCGTAGAACCAGTAACGATCGCTGCTGTGGTTGTAAGCTTCACGAAAGACCGCCGCGCTGTTAAAGGCGTCCAGGCCGGTCTCTCCTCCAAAAACATCCTTGGTTGGGCGAAAAATCTGGACCCCCTCACGGTGGATCTGATCTAGAGGATTATAGATGCCGTAGGGGCTCGCCTTGGGATCCAAAGTGATGAGGTTGCAGGCGATGAGGTTGCGCTCGATGCTGGACCAGTACTTGATCCGCTTGGAGCTGTGAAAGAGGGTGGAGATGGCATAGCTCCTCAAAAAACGCAGCAGATCCTTTTTCTCCATCGCTCCCCAGACCCTGACGATCTCTGCTCGATCCTCCTCATCCAGGAGATCATCCGCGAGGCCCTGAATGATCAAAATGGGGAGGTTGTTTAGGCTCTCAGGGTGCTGGATGCTCCACTTCGCTAACGCCCTGATCTTCTCCTGAGTGTTCGCTCCCTGGATCTCTTGATGGAGGATCTCCAGACTCCCTGGGTAGTGATGCTCACTGCTGAAAATCACCATCTCACTGAGCCGCGTCTCATCTCCCTCCTCAACACGCTCAACCTCTAGGCCGGTCAGAGCCTTGGCGGTGTTTCGGATGGAGTTGAACTCGTGATACTCAGGTTCCTCTTCACCCAGGATGCCAAAGAAGAGCTGATGAAACTCTCGAGCGAAGTCCTCATTGCCCTCAAAACGCGCATCGATAAATCGATTCTCTCGGTGATTGTACTGGGTAGCGATAGCGGCGGAGAGGGCTGCCTCTCCTAAGACCTCTTCATAGGGCCGAGCTGTAGAGAGATCCTCCATGATCCCATCGTAGTAGGCGAGGAGCTGCCAGTTGTTCACCTCTGCCTCTTGGTTGACAACCATATGGTAGTTGGTCTCAAAGAGCCCCAAACGCTGGCGGACAGGGTTTGAGCCGGTCGCTAGGCTGGCGAAGCTCCAGAGCCGCTCAGGGCTGGCCCAGCTCTCTATGCCAAAGGAGCCTCGCGCCTCTTCTGAGAGAGGGCTTTCTTCTGAAGAGAGGCTCTCAGCGAGGGCCCAGAGCCCCCCCACCGGAGGCGCTGAGAGTTCTGGAGGAGAGAGTAGGGGGTTGTGTTCATCAAAGTGGATGATCTCTTGGATCGTCTCTTGAGGAGCCTGCTCAGCCCAGCTCTGAATCTGCTCATCGCGGACGAAGCCTCCAAAGGCAAAGATCTGGAGGATCTTGCGTATCGCGGTCTCATTCCAATCAGCTTCGTCGATAATTTCAAAGAGGGGCTCAGGCCCCTGCTCAAGACCTCCAGCGTCTTCTAAAGGGCGCCCCTCATCTGAAGCTTGGGATTGAGCCTCTTCCCCATCATCACAACCTGAGCTGAACACGAGGAGAAGGAGGAAGGGGATCGAGCTTCTCAAGGGGCAACTCCTCTCTTGTCAGCGCTCAGATTCTTAAGCGCAGGAGAGGAGATATTCTCTCAGTCTGGTAAATCGCTCAAGGGCTGCTTTGAGCTGCCTCTGGGCTTGAGTCCAAGGCCCTTGCATCCCAGCCCAGAGCATCGCTCTCTATCTCTCCTGCGTCCCAGCCCAGAGCATCGCTCTCTATCTCTCCTGTGTCTGTTAGGGCTGCGTCTGGGTTGCCTCCCATATCTGTAGACCCTCCCGCTGCCCCCGCTTCACCTCCACTCCCTCCACTTCCTCCGCCCCCTGCACCTCCGCTCCCTCCACTCCCTCCGCCCGCCATCCCAAGGTCAAATTGGGCGCTGGCATCATTGGAGTGGGCGCCCGCATCAAGAAAGAACCCCAGGTCAGAGCCCTCACCGTCCGGCTCGTGAGTGAAGGCGCAGCCAGACAACAGGGCGCTCAGGAGTAGAGTTCGAAATGTGGACCTTTGCATTGGGCTCTCCTTAAAATCTTTGGCTCACCAGACGCTCGAAGGGCCGAGAGCTTACCCAACAAAGCGATGAGCTCTCCAGAGGCCAGCTGGATCAGCTCCTGTTCTGCGCGCTTCGTCTGTTTCGAGATCCCTGCCTCGGTGCTGGCATACTCGCTCGACCCAAACAGAAGGGCAGCAGACAAGCGATGTTTCTTGCATCGTCGATACCACGGTGATGGGTCCCTTGAAGGGGCAAACCAACGCGGCGCAGAGCGCCAGCCATCCCAAAGCGCCTACGAGTGTTGAGGGCTTCAGAGAAGGCTCTCTTGAGGTTGAGATGCTGACCACCAAAGGGAAGCTTTAATCGATGATATTGAGCGTCCAGCTTGAACTGATTGTGATCATAGTCACCCCAGGAGCAGAAGAGGGGCTGCTCTCCCTCCATAAACTCCTCTAGGGCTTTAAGCGCTTGGCGAAAGTTGGGGGCGGCGTCAACGTGCTCTTGCTGGATTGAGGTCAGCTCACAGCAAAACTCGGTCAGCTTGGGGTGGCGAACAGGACGGACAAAACTCTGAAACTCTCTTTGGGCTTGGAGAGTCACCCCATCCACCAACACCGCACCGATCTCGATGATCTCCATCTCCTGTCGAGGCACCGTGCCCTGGTTGTCACAGGTCGCTTCAAGATCGATGACCAGATAATCTCGCTCGTTCATACTCTCTCCTCTTGGTTTTTTGCTCGCCTGATTACTCTAGGAGGAAGCAGACAGTGTCGCCCGGACAGAATCCCGGACAGCCCAAAGCAGCAGCTTTCTCCTGGGGGGATCTACTGGAGCAGCTCATTCAAGAGCGTGGCAGCTTGGCCGCTGTGGCTCTTCATCTGGCTCAGCGACGCGGCTTCTTAGAGGATGTTGAGAGCGTTGAGCGTGGGCTCAGGCGTCTACGCCATCGTGGAAACAAAGATGGGGGAGTCTGGGGTCAGCGACTCCTGCGCTGCTTTGGCCTGCCTAAGGAGGTCTCTGATCGCCTGCGCTGGATGGGGCAGTACCACAGCCGCTTTAAAGATCTACCGACCTCTCTCGCGGAGGAGCTATTGCGAGGCTGGGATCGTCCCCCCATCAGCGAGAGCCAAGCACGGATCTGGTCGCTCTTGGCGCTCTTAAGCTTGGTACTCCGAGGGAGACGATGGCAAGAGCGTAAGCCACTCTTAGAGCAGCTTCAGCTTGTGGAATTGCAAGCTGAGCCAGCGGCCCAGATCGAGCTCTACCTTTTGCGCTCTTTTATCTGGAGTCGTCAAGAGCCTGAAGTCGCTCAAGCTGAGCTGAAGCGCGCTGGTCTGCTCTTAGAAGAGCCAGGAGTAGAGCTTGAGGCGGATGATCGCGCCTGCCTCTTCGCTCGCTGGATCGATCAGCGCGCCTATCCCCTCAACCGCCCCCGTCAGGGACCTGCAGATCATCAAGGGGCTGAGGCGCTCTATGAACAGATCCCTCTTGACGGGCCTCTCTTCGCTCGCTGTCGTCGAGAGAATGGTCTGGGTTGGAGTCGTCTGCGCCAGGGCGCTCAGCTTCGAGCTGAGGAGCATGCCCGCGCCAGTCTACGCTTCGCGGGAGATGCTGGCTCACTGCGAATGAGGGCGATGGCTCTCAACCTCTTAGCAGCTTGCTTGAAAGGAGAAGCGGCCGAGGAGGCTCGGGCGCGAGCTTTGGGGATCGCGAAGCGCTTAGAGGATGAAGCCCTTCAGCTTAGATTTCGAGCCTGGGTCAGATAACGTCGCTTATTCTGGGATGATGAGAACCTTTTCAAGCTCTGGTGGTCAAAGGCCGTTGTCTTTGAGGCCAAAGCTACTCTCCAATTCAGAAAAACTCAATTTAGGAGCAAAGCGCTTGATCGTCAGAACTCAGCTGATCTGGATCTTCGCGTTTTTCTCTTGTGCAGGAGAACAAAGGGCGCCAAAGCAGCGCCTCGGAATGGTGTATGTCATCGGCTTTGGTCGAGTCTCCCAGTCCAGCCTACAGCGCAGCGCTTGGGCTCTTAGAGAGGAAACTCAGCGCCCTGTTCAGATCCTCAGCCGACAACCCCTCCCCAAAGAGAGCCTGCTCTCCGACGGTCGCGTGCAAGCCTCCCTACTCCTTGATCGGCTGCTCCTCAGCGCCCCCAAAGACAGTTTTCGTATCGTTGGAGTCACTCAGAAGCCCCTCTTTGGTGTAAGGCAAGGAGAGCTGATCGGCTACGCCCGTAAACGAGAACGGGGCCTGCTCCTCTCCCTCTACGAGCTGCCTCGGAAGGCAACAGAGGCTCGTCATCGCCAACGCATTCGCAAGATCATCGTTCATGAGCTGGGACACACCTATGGGGCCAATCACTGTGAGGCCAAATGCAGTATGCGAGGGGGTACTCTGGGCCACGATCTGGATATGCTCCCTGAGAGGCTCTGCCCCCTGCATCAGCGGCAGCGTGAAGAAGCCCTAGAGCTGCACCCTGAGCATCCCAAGTTCCTCACGGATCTGGGGCGGGAGCGGCTGCGCATCGGCCTCCAAAAGGAGGCGATTGAGTATTTCCGGGCCGCGCTTCACCAACGCCCTGGAGATACCATGCTCTGGACCGCTTTGGGAGTGAGCCTGATGATCGATGGTCAACTCTTGGCCGCTGATGACGCCTTTGGCTTGGCCAGCTTCCAAGCACCTCAAGCGCCTCAGCCCTTCTATGGTCGCGCGGTGCTCTATGGCGCAGGATATCGGCCCCAGAAAGCTTCCGCCTTTATTGAGGCTGCTGTGAGCCGAGATGGAGACAGCCTTAAGGCTCATCGCGCTGCGGGGATCTTCTACCAGGGCCTCATGGGGGATGTTAGGCAAGCGATTCGACACTTCCAACGACATCTTGATTTGGGGGGGCGGGATCCTGAGGTGATCGCGCGCTTGGTCTACCTCCTCAGCCCTACCACCCTGGTGATTCAAGAGCCTGAGATGATCATCGCTCGCTGGGAGCATGGAGAGCTGCTCTTCGCCGCTCAGGAGCCAACAGAAAGAGCACGATAGTTCTTTCAAGTTTAAGAGGTTAGACTGCCTCAATGAGATGGTCTTACTGGCTTGATGGGGAGCGCGCTTCCAAAGAATTCTGGACGCTGCTCAGAGGTGCTCCTCGAGATATTTCCCAAGTTAAGCGGCGCCTTCGACGCCTAGATGTTCAGGATCTCCTTCATTTTTTCTGGATCTATCGCCAGCTCTCCAGCGCCCTACGGAGCGATGAGCTTCGGGAGCATGTAGAAGAGGGGGTCTCCCTAGAGAAGATCGCAGATTTCTCGGTGGCCCAGGGCCGGGAGCTTTACCTTTTGGCGCTCTGGAACCACCAGACTCTGCCTCGACAGCTTCGGGGGGAGCCTCCAGAGTTACAGATTCTTCCAGAGGTGATCAGGCTCCTCAAGCGCCATGGTTTGGAGAAGATCCCCAACCCCGATCTGCCCTGTCGTATCATCCAGGGTCAGCCTGAAGGGAGCCTGGATCCTGATCCCTTCTGTGATTGGATGCTTAGGTGTTTGGCCTCTCATCTGCCTGAGGGCTGCCCCTCTTGGGATGATCTCGCGTGCACCACAGGCCAGGAGCTGAAGGCGCTACATGCGCTCTTCGATCAATCGAAGTGCCTCAGCCCCAAGCTGCTCTTTGACCAAGCTCGCGATATTATCCACGAGCTGCTGCGGAGAGAGCAGCCCGAAGAGCTACAGGTCGCGCTCTTGGGCTTTAAAGATCGGGAGGAGCTGCTCGTTTGGAGGCGGAATTATCTGGGAGAGCCCGATCTCAATCCTCCTCACTCTTAAAGGATCTGGCCGTCGATGATCCGCAGGCCTCGATCTGAGGCCGCCATGATCTCAGCGTCATGAGTAGAGAAGAGGAAGCTGATCCTTTCTCTCTGATTTAGCATCCGCATCAGCTCGATGATGCGCCGCCCGGTCTCTGAGTCCAAGTTGGCGGTGGGCTCATCGGCCAGGACCAGGGCAGGCCGGGTCACCAGCGCTCGCGCGATGGCGACTCGCTGCCGCTGCCCCCCTGACAGCTCAGCAGGGCGCTGATGACGCTGAGGACTGAGATCAACCCATTCGATGATCTCCTCTACCCGCCCTTGACGCTCTTTGCTGCTCAGCCCCCCTTGGAGGAGCAGGGGCAGTTCTACGTTCTGGCTGACATTGAGGACCTTGATCAAGTTGAAGCTCTGGAAAATAAAGCCCAAGCTGTGGAGCCTCAGCCGAGTTCGTGCACGCTCTGATAACGCGCCGGTCTCCTGGCCCAAAATCCGTACATCTCCCCGAGTGGCGGTGTCTACACAGCCCAGAAGGTTGAGGAGGGTGGTCTTACCGCTGCCTGAAGGCCCCGCTAGAGCGATGAACTCTCCCGCCTTCATCTGTAGATCAACCCCCCGTAGGGCTTTCACCTGGGTCTTCCCCAGAGGATACTCTTTATGCACCCCCTCCAGCTCAGCGATCAGATCAGGCCCCCTCTTCATAATCCTCCTCAAGCTGCTGGATGATATAAGCCCTGAGAGCGCTGGGTTTGAGGATCGACTGGATCGAGCCCACTTCCAAAGCACGCTCTACAGTGTGGATGTTATCAAAGCGGCCGGCCAACTCCCCGAGCACCTGAGCTTGAGGGAGCTGACGTTCCCGAGATTGACGCCGAAGCTCTCGAAGAAAGACCACCGCAGCTGCAGGAGCGCCTCCGATGACCGAAGCATAACTGCCCTCCAAGGCCACCGCCTTGAGGCCAGGGTTAAGAGCCTGAGAGAAGACCACATAAGCGCCCCCGTGGTAGCGGGAAGTGACCACAAAGAGGATCAGGCCCTTAAAGTTGACCACCGCACGCCCAATCTCTGCACCAAACTCAAGTTGCAGATCCATAAGCGACTCAGGGGAACCATCAAAGCCAGAGAGGTTGGCCAAGATCACCACCGGACGACGACCGCTGGCGGCGTTGATCGCTCGCGCCATCTTCCAGGAGGCGCGGGGGTAGAGGGTGCCCCCTGAGAAGGACTGAGGCCCATTCATGCTCGGCGTGGTCAGGCGCGGCATCAAGCGATTCTCAACACCGATCAGGAGGGCGGAGAAGCCTCCGATCCGAGTCTCCCAAACTACAGTGGTTTCCGCTTTGTGGGTCCCTGCCCAGCGCTCCAGGGGCTGGAGATCTCGATCGGCTACGGCGGCCATCACAGGACGCACCGCAAAGGGTCGCTTACGATCGGGGTTGTGCTCCCTTGAGAAGATCTGCCCCACGTTCTTAAAACCATGCTCCAGATCGGCGGGATAGGGGCTCAGGGAGATATCTCGCTTGAGGTCATCGCGGGTGTCTCGGCGAGGAGGGCGCTTCGCCTTGGGCGGCACATAGCTGAGATCATAGTAGCGATAGAGGAGGCGGTAGGCTGCGGCTAGGTTGGGGGCGTAGGCTTGCCCCTGCCCGTTGGGACCCATAACGCTGGTGTAGCCTCCGATGGCGCGCTCATCCTCTCCAGAGACACAGCCAGAGAAGTCCAAGGCCCGCTTTCCCGTGAGCACCATACTGGCCTGCTCGGTCATGATCAGCAGCCCCCGAGTGTGCATCAGCATGGTGGCTTCAGCATTCCAGTAGGACTGAGCGCCCACACAGGTCCCCGCGACGATGATATTTATCTCCCCTCCCGCCTGAGTAAAGCGGATGATTCGACGCAGGACCCGCGCGGTCCAGTCCAGATTCTCAGTCCCCGTCTCCCAATCGATAAGAGCACCTGCGCTCACCGAAACCCACTCTAAGGGCACCCCCATCTGCTCTGCGAGATCCAAAGCGGCGATTACCCGAAGGCACTCCGGCTCAGCCAAAGCTCCCATACGCCGAGTGGGGTCGGAGAAGAGCAGCACCCGCACGAGACCGTTGGGGAGGCGAGGCACCCTGCTGCGCATGATACCAAAGATGATCCCCGCCTCGTTATGGCCTCGGAGTCGCTGCCAGACGCTCTGAGAGCGACCTTCTACATCCAGATCAAACTCCTCAAAATTGCCGGAGGGGCCCATATCCCCGCTCTCCAGCATAAAGATGATCTCATAGGGGTAGTTCAACCCTCTGCGTCGCGCAGCCACCACCTTGGACTCGTAGGAAGTACGGGGCATAAGGGGACGATGTGAGGCAGAGCGGATGGCGTAGTTGGTGTCTCCCCCAGAGAGATCAAAGATCGAGAGATCCATCAGAGGGCTGATCCCCTCAGGGGACTCAGGCTCCGCACAGCGAAAGCGCACGACCAGCTTCTCCATACCGATATGTCGAGCCGCAGGGGCCAGGCGCTTCATATAGTGATAGACCACTCGGGCTCGCAGAGGAACCACCGGTAGGATCCGTAAAATTAGACGGTTCCACTGAAGGCGACGACGCGGATCATGGATCTCGCGCTCTGCCTGCATCGCATAGACCGCCTCGTAGAAGACCCGATCTACCTCAGGCAGATAGAGGGGGGAGCCGGAGCGCCGTTGAAGATTCCTCACCTCTGCATAGGCCAGGAGTCGCACATCATCTGGGTTCTCTCGAGCCTGAGCCATAAAAAGAATCACCCCCTCTCCGCTGGGGAGGCGGCGATAATCAAAGCGGGTCAGACGGTCTAGATCCAGGCGACGCTCTGTATTGGGCAGGATATCACGGCGCTCTTTGCGCTCCTGACCGTCTGCGCGGTAGCGCCGCACACAGGGAGGACCACGTCGATTGACAGAGATCAGGATGATCTCCCGCCAGGGAGAGAGTTCAGCATAGACATCCTCTCGTCCCAGGCCCAGGCGATGAGCCTGCTCCTCTAAAGTGTCAGCATAGAGAGGCTCTCCTGAGGCCAAGAGCACGAGATTAAGGCGTGAGAAGGGAGGTTGAGTACGCAGCGCGGTCATCACCGACTCTATCTCCTCTGGGTGACAGACACAGACGACGCTGGCCCTCTCTCCCTCACCCAGGCGATGGCAATTGCGTCCCCCCGCCTCAAAGGCCACACAGCTCGTCTCGGTGGTATCCGCCTCCAAGCGACGAGCCACTCCCTCTTGAGCCACAACGCAACCCTCCGCCGCTGCGGGGGCAAAGATGGCGAGGATGGAATCGGGAATCAGCAGCAGCGCCCGCCAATCACTCTCTCCTTTCCGCAGCTGCTCCAACAGACCCTTCGCTCGCTCCATCGACTCATGCCGAAAGGTCTCCAAGACGGGGCGCTCAAAATGCTCATAGCGCGCGTTCTTGGCTGCCTCACAGATGGCGGCGTGCTGTTCAAAGTCTAACGCGCTGAGGCGGTCTAAGACCTCGACAGAGAGCCCCTGGCTGAGTTTAAGAGCAGCTACCACAGCCCGGCTGCTGCGAGAGAGCGCGGCCCCCGCACGACGGATACGCAAAAGCGCGCCTTGAAAAGCGGCTCCGCTCTGTTCCTTAACTCCGTGACGCTCCAGAAGGGCTTGGAGGAGCGCACGACGACGAGGAGGGAGAGCCTTAAGACCTTGCCGCCGAGCGGTCTCTAACCAGATCGAGGGAGAAACCGCCTCACTCAGAGCTTCGCTGGCTTCAGGGCGACGATCAAAGAAAGCGGCGACCTCCACCGCCGCTCCCAGCCAGCTCAGGCACTCCTCCTCTCCCAAATTCTGAAGGTCAAACTCGAACTGTTGAGGCTCTACATCCCAGCCAATGATCCCGGCCAGGAGGCGCTCTTTGATCTTCTCTTTGAGTGGGCTGCTCTCCCAGACGGGCTGAGAGAGGACGCTCTCTCCCGATTCCCCTTCCGATTCAATAAGGCTGAGGACCTGCCCCATCTTCACCTGACTTCCAACAGAGACGCGGTGCTCCTTAACCCGACCTGAGACGGGGGCCTTGACCTTGATCTCCATCTTCATCGACTCAAGGAGGAGCAGAGGCTGGCCCTCCAGCACCTCAGCTCCTTCAGGCTTAAGCTGCTCTAGAAGCATCGCCGCTGAGGGCGCCAGCACCGCGCCACGGGACTCCTGAGCGACGCGATGGGGCTCACCGTTGACGAGGTAATTGGTGTCTCCTGGAGCGCGCTCAATGCGGTGGGTGGCGCCGTTAAAGCTGAGCCAGCTCTGATAGGGGCCATCGGGGCGATAGGAGAGGGAGAGGCCGCGCCCTTTGGAGGTGATGCGGAAATGATGGGGGCTCTCTCGATAGACAAAGAGCCGCCCGCCAACCTCTACCTCATGTCGCTCTGAGCCATTCTCTTGACGATCTCCTTGAGCCAAGAAGCGATCCAGGGCGGCAGCGATGAGGGCAGCCTCACGACCGTCAGGAAGAGAGAAAGGCAGACGTTCTACCAGGCCGATCTCCCCTCGTCCGGCGCACACCTCAGGGTTGGCCAGCAGGCTACGAAGGAAGGAGAGGTTGCAGGCGCCCCCCTCTACCACGATGCGGGTCTGCTCCAGCGCCTGAGAGAGCCGTGAGAGGGCGCTCTCTCGACTGGGACCCCAGGCGATCACCTTTGCGATCATCGAATCAAACTCAGCGGAGATTCGATCCCCCTCAGCATAGCCTGTGTCGATACGGATCCCTGGCCCAGAGGAGAAGGCCAAACGAACGAGGCGACCGGGAGCGGGGCTAAAATCGTTATGTGCATCCTCAGCGCAGACCCTAGCTTCGATGGCGCAGCCTCGGGGCTGGGCTCCCTCCAGCAGAGAGGGGCGTTCTCGGGCCAACTCAATCTGAGCCCTCAGCAGATCGACCCCATAAACCTCCTCAGTAATGGGGTGCTCCACCTGTAAGCGGGTGTTGACCTCCATCAACCAAGCTTCCCCGCTTTGAGGGTCGTAGAGGAACTCAACGGTCCCTGCGCTGCGATAACGCAGCGTCTTACAGAGGCGTAAAGCTGCCGTCTCTAGAGCTTGAGCCTGCTTGGGAGGTAGGTGACTGGGGGGGCACTCTTCAACCACCTTCTGTCTTCGCCGCTGAAGAGAGCAGTCTCGTAGCCCCAAGCTCTGTACACCCCCCTCTCCATCCCCGAAGATCTGCACCTCGATATGTCGCGCATGCTCCTGAAAGCGCTCCAGGAAGAGATCTCCATCTCCAAAAGAGCGCGCCACCTCCTCCTGTACACGCTGGCAGGCTTGACGCAGCTCGTCAGGAGCATCCACCCGACGGATCCCGCGCCCTCCCCCACCTCCAGCAGCCTTGACCATCAGGGGGTAGCCGATACGCTCCGCCTCTTGAAGCAGCGTCTCTGGATCGGAGACAAGGGCCCAGGGCAGCACAGGGATCTCCAGCTCTTCAGCGAGACGCTTAGCCTGCACCTTATCTCCCAGGCGTCGCATCGTCTCTGAGCGAGGACCCAGCAGCGTGATCCCCCCCTCCTCCAGGCAGGCGGCGAACTCAGCATCTTCGGCAGCAAAGCCCCAGCCCAGCCAAGCGGCGTCACAGCCGGTCTTACGCAAGGCGGCCAGAACCAAGGGGCCATCAAGGTAGGCACTTCGCTTACTCCCCAAGCTCTGTTTGCTGTCGGCAAGGGAGAGGAAGTGGGCCTCTTCATCTGCCTGGATATAGAGAGCCACCGATTTAGGGGCCTCTGGATCCTCGCGACGGAGTGTGTCCAGGGCGGTCAAGAAGCGAACCGCCGCTTCACCTCGGTTTACGATTCCGATTCTCTGCATTGATCCTCATCCAGCTGTGGCGCGGGCTTGGGTCTGGCTTATTGGGCTTGGTATAGCGAAGGGCTTCGCGCTCAGCAATCCCTGTCGTGGTTTGGATGTTTGGGTGAAGCTCTGAGGTATAGGGAGTTTGGAGGCCGTTTTATAGATCTAAGCAGCAACGTACTCCGAACGGACGTTCAACCCCACAGAAATCATGGCCTTCTTCATGAATGTCTTCAAAGAACAACTTATTGGCAAAACCCCTGGTAAGAACCATGAAATATGCAGATACAAAACCACCATTCCCAGTAAATTGAACCTGATTACTAAATTCACAAAGCCAATTTTCGCTTTGCTCACGCTCAAAATCATCTCCACATGGGTAGATTCCAGCACGCTCACTACACTCGTGGAGAAGATAAAGTTCTTCTGGACTACAGAGTCGTCGTCCCCTTGCTTTACAGATTAACATCGCTGCACGTCCAAAGAGGTCAAATTCAGGGAATGACTCCTGAAGAGCTTCAGGAATTTCTGCAGTCGCTGCGTATTCAACACAACGTTTGGGAGAAAGTTCTCCCATATCCTCAGGACAGCTCAAAATGGGAGGTTCTCCAGCGGGACCTTGGGCCCCTTGTTCTCCACGTTCTCCTTGAAGACCCCGCTCTCCAGGTTCTCCTTGAACACCCCGCTCTCCTTGAAGTCCAGGGATGCCTTGTAGACCCGCTGGTCCTCGATCTCCCTGGATTCCAGGCTCTCCTGGGAGTCCCTGGAGTCCTTGAATACCAGGCTCTCCTTGAAGACCATCAGTTCCAGGAGTCCCAGGCTCTCCCTGCTCTCCAGGTTCACCTTGGGGACCCCGTACTCCAGGCTCCCCTTGTAAGCCCTGAGGGCCACGCTCACCCTGAATACCTGGGACGCCCATCTCTCCCGCTTCTCCCATCTCACCAGAGGAGCCTTTGCATGCGGGAAATAGGCTAAGAAGCAGGGCTGCTAACCATGATCTCTTCATCTAATGATCTCCGGGCCACCGATTTGAAAAAGGTATTCTCTCTCGTAGCTGTTTTCACAAGGGTTATCACCACATAGAACAACTGTTCTAAAAGGAATCGATAAATCTATCGAAGAAATTGAATCGACAAAAGCACTACGCCATCCATACCAGCTCCCCATGTATATTCCGCTATATGTTTGTACCAAATTATTGTATTTCCAAAATACACGCTGACCATCATGAATATCGATTGAATAGTTGACTTCATCAATATTATTGCTATATCTAAATATTTGAGGTGCAATAAATGGTAGTGTTTTTATGACTATGGATTTGCTATTCCCTTCTATTTTTGAGATAGAATCTTGGATCAATGTTCCTTGTTCATTGTATGCAATAATTGCATTTTCGCGAACAATAGAGTCCTCAAATGAGAATGGTATACACTCATATCTACCATCATCTGTAATACTTTCAGATTCAGCGCCGATAACATCACCTATGTTACAATGATCTAACATCCAATCATCATTCCCATCTGGAATAGAGAGTGAGCGTTCAGAAGGGAAGCTTCTCATCGTATATGATAAACTTGCACTGCTGTTTCCTCCAAAAATCACACCTATCCCACCAGATAATTCTCTTCTTATTAGATTAAATGATGCTATTGCATATGGTTCATTGTCACCAAGGCCTAATAGTTGGTTAAATTGATCGTTACCAAACTCAAGTGCATCGAAACCATTTGGTTCAGCAACAGGTACATATTCTGTTAGAATAGGCTGAGGGGTATGTTGAACCTCAAAGCTGATCACTTTCTCCGCAACGTTCTGGAAGTCATCACAGGAGATGAGATGGAGTCGGTTAGGAAAAGATCGCTCTGGATTTGACTGAGGATCAAATCCAAGTGTTTCCCTATCCATTTGGATAAAATGTGTTTCTCCGACACTTACAGTATCCATCTGATAATCATCAGGCAGGTGATCACAGTTGCCCGGAATAAGATCTTCAGTGCCTGTTAAAAATCTCCAATAAAGTTGCTGCTGTTCCTGAGGGTGGCTGTCAGAGATTTTAAATCTAAATTTAATAAGATTGTTATTATTACTTGTCCAATTCATTGGTATTTTTCTGAAAATCATTTCACTCTCGGAGAAAGAAATCGACTCCTGCTCTGGAGCCCGCATGAAATCGTCTCCAGATACAATAAACTTACTCTCATCATAGAAAATGAATCCATCATTTGTAATTTCAGGAGGAGATTTGTCTATAACTAGATTGATTGTTTTTTCAGAAGAATGAGCAAGGAAATCGGTGGCAGATACTCTGACGGTTGTCTCCATATCCTCAAGGTCTAAATGGGCAACCAACAGTTGCCCATTTTTGGAGAATTGATCGCTAATTTCAATATCACCAAGGAATACAGAGAAATCAGACAAGTTAGATTCTTCTATGTAGATAGAAAGCTCAAAAACTTCCGAACCAATCTCTACGAGTTGAAGTTCCTCACCATTGCTGAAAATTCTAATGACTGGTGCTGTGTTATCTACTTCGAAACAAAATTCTCTTGAATTTGAATTTTCAACTCTATCTGTCATAGACACTGATGCACAATATGACCCATCAGCAAGCCGTTCAGAATTATATATTTCCGAAATAAAAGCTGTAGAATCAAATCCATCTGATGCGATTTGAAGTTCAGATTCAACTCCTTCTACGTCAAAGCTGATGCTAGATATTCCAGAAATTTCATTTTCTAAAATTGATCTCATTGAGAATGGTCCAGATATCACGGTATGGTCTTCATATTCATGAAATGTTTCAACATATTCGAAATCAAACTCTGAAATTTCGATCGAATTATCAGGAATCAGCAGAAACTCCAACTGAGTTTTATTGCTCAATCGATCTTCTACTTCGATAAAGAATGTACTACTTTCATCGATTGTTATTGTATTAACGTTGATTTCTCCACCGGAATTGCCTTCATAAACAACTTCATTGTCCTGGATTATTACATAAGAGAGTTCTCCAATCCCATCATCCTGAGCATTTATAGAAAAAGAGATCTCTTCAGCGGCGAATAATGCCATTTCTAAATCGGGTACATCTGCATAATGACCTCCACTGGGAGCAAAGCTGATGTTTGGACCGGTATTATCTATTTGAAACTCGAAAATCTGGCTTCTGCTATTGCCCAGATCATCTATGACCGTTACTTCGAGAAAGAGAGGACCATCATGATTATAAGTATCAAGTTCGACAAACCAGCGCCCATTTTCCAAAATTTGCCCACGCGGCATCCAATCTGGAGCGTTGACCTGGAAAAATCCGATTGAAGAGATCGCATCATCGGCTATGAACTCCAAACGAATATATCCTTTCCACCAGTTATCAATAATCGCTCCATTAAATGCTTCTGACTGGGTCTCAAAGTTGAGTTCTGGTGCTGTATTATCAGTAAGGATCCTCAATTCCTCTATTTGTTCATTTCCAAATCTATCTAATGCTGTGATTTGGAAAATTCTAATGCCATCTCCTTGAGTTGAGGTGTTAATTGGGTGTATCCAACAATTTTCATGCTTATTCAACCAATGTGTTTCGTTGTTTTCTTCAATCTTAACAGATTCAAGCGCAGAATCTTCCGGTTCGCACACAAAAATTTGTAACTCACCGCTTCCCCGGTAGGTTCCTTCTGCAAAAGCCAGATAACCTTCCTCCTCCTGAGGACGAATCTCTACTGCAATCCCCTCCAAAGTGTTGTCCGATATCAAAATCCAAGACCATTCAGCCAAGTTCCCAAGACGATCTTGGCTCTGAATCTGCACTTCCAAAGGACCATCAGGATAGAGCCTGCTGTCCAGTTCCCCCATCCATCTCTGAGGATGAGTGCCTGTCAACTCTCCCGCTAAAAGCTGCTCTCCTGGAAGGTAAACTTCTACATGCTCGACTCCAACGCCCAGGTCCCTTAAATCAAGCTGTAAGATAACGCGCCCCGCGATCTCATCTCCACGTGCGCTGCCTTCGGCGGTTGATAGGGTGTTTCTTTCCAGAAGCTCAGGGGGGCGGTTATCTGGATAAAGTCTCTCAACCTGAGTGCTCTGGTTGCCCACTCCATCTTCGACCCTGATCTCAATCCTAAACTCAGCATCAGGCAGCATTGAGCTGTCCAAGAGCAGTTGCCAGTTCTCTCCTTCTCGTACGCCTTCTAAGATCTCAGCACTCTGCAAAACCTCGATCTCAGCGATGCCTGCTTCATCCTGGGCTTGAACCTCAAGTTGAACAAGACCACGTATCCAGGTCTCAAGGATCTGCCCCTCAGGCTCTGCCCTCAGAGAAAACTCCAGTTCAGGTGGGTTGTTGTCTACTTCGATAGGCAACTCAATCTCGCTCTCATTACCCAAGCGATCTAAAATCTGAGCACGGAGCAGATGGGAGCCCTCCAGCAACAGCGTTGTGTCAAGCCTGCTGGACCAACGCCCTTCCCTCTGATGAGCCTGAAGATGTTGCTCTCCAATCAAAAACTCTACCTGCTGCTCCTCACCCGTGTCTGCAATAAAGAGCTGCACGCTCCCTCGCAAACGCAAACCATTCACCCCTCCCCCTTCAGTGGCTTCAATTCCCAACTGGGCTTGAAGCCCAGTGTTGTCTATCTGTAGCTCCAAGAGTTTACTGTTGAGGTTCCCTAGATGATCAAGGGCTTGGAGTTCGAGATTTAGAAAGCCATCGGGGTAGAGGCGACTGTTGAACTCTCCACTCCAGCGCCCAGCCTGAGCATCATAGCTGCCCTCTAAGCGACCTGAATCATCGAAGAGATTGATCTCAGCAAGGCCCACTCCCTCATCCTCACCTTGTAGATGCAGCGAGATAAGGCCTGCGATCCGCTGCCCCTCAACGCGGCCCTCATCAGTGGCCAGAAGCTCGCTCTCCAAGGTCGGAGGCTGATTGTCCACCTGTAGACGCCAGCGCTTTTCAATATGGTTCCCTAGATCATCTTCAGCCTGGATCTCCAACAACAGGCTCTCTCGGACTCCAACATCCAAAACAGCGCTCCAACGCCCCGCCTCCGACTGAATCTCAGGGATCCCTGAGCCTGTGACCTGAAGAGAGGCCAGCGGAGAGAGCAGATCTTCTGCGCTGATCTCTAAGCGAATCTGACCTCGAACCCAATCTTCATAGACTGCGCCCTCCTCAGGACGAGCCCGGGTTTCGATCTGTGGGGGACTATTGTCGATCTGGATCGGCCAGAAGATCTCTCGGCTGTTTTCCAGGTGATCTTCCGCCTCAATTCGCAGCTGGAGCCGCTCCTCAACAGCCTCACGCAGGTCCAAAGAGCCTGCCCAGAAGCCCCGCTCTTCCTCGCGCTCCAGGTCCCCCTCCAGAGCCTCTCCAGTTGAGGTCTGAACCTGAATAGACCAAACTCCTGAGAGTTCATCCTGAGCTTCGACCCGGAGCTGTATTAGCCCTCTAGCACGCTGAAACTCCTCTGAGACTGCACCCTCCCCCTCTGCTTGAAGGCTAACCTCGATCTCAGGGCCCTCAGCATCGTAAAGCTCTGGCTCTGGAAATACCTCTGGGTGAAAGAGAGCACGATCGCTCCGGCTCATGCTCTGGAGCAGCTCAGCGATCCCTCTGGGGTTCAGACCCAGTTCAGGTCGGTTTAAGAGCCAAGCTTGGCAGGCATGGGCCAGGGCGCCTCGAAAAGGATCGTGAAGGAGAAGAGAGCCGCGTGGACCCAACTCGATACTCAAGGCCCCCCGACGACCATCTAAGAGACCATCAGCCTGGATATCTTCTCGGTAGACCTGTAGGAGATCTAGAGCAGAGAACTCATCAATGTTCTCCTCTGAGAGGGTCTCTTGAGCAAAATGAAGGGCTTGTTGGCTGAAGCAAGCGTGCGCTAGAAGCAGCTTATCTCCCTCGTTGAGGGGCTGCGCAAAGCCCGCTCCTTCAGCACTGGGCAGAATATGAAGGAGGATCTCCGCAGCACCAGGGCTCTCCAAGCCAAAGTGTGCCCCCAAGATCTCCAAAGCGTGCTCATAAGCGGTCAGCAGCGCAGGGCCACCATGTTCAGCCTCCCAACTCGCCGCAGCCCAAGCCAGATCACTGAGAGGGGAGATGATGATTTGGAGAGGCTGATCTGGATGAAAATCGGGCAGCAACGCGCTCATCCTCTGCTCGCCCCCCCAACTCAGAGCTCGATCTCGAGCTTCATCCTGGTAGGCGCTGGGAGCACTCTCCGCTTGAGGGTGCCCAGGCGCTCCTCTAGCCTCCAGACGAAGCGCCCCACTGTACTCAGCGATCTTCAAACTGAAGAAGCCTCGCTCATCGCTGAAAGCCTCCCCTAAAGGCAGCTCCTCCACCCCTCCCAGGGCAAAGGCTTGTACAGCGAGGTTTTGCCCTGGTCCCTTGAACACATAGCCAGTCAAGATCCCAACGCCGATGTTCTCTAAACCATAACTGAACTCCTCCTCACTCAAGCCCCCCAAATGGTTCTCAGCTTCCAAATGCAACAATACGCTGTCCCGCCCCTGAAACTGCCTGCTGTCGATGATGAAATGAAAACGGTCCCCCTCCCTCCTCTCCAGAGGGATAAAGATCCCCGCCGCCTCCAAGCGAACACTCGCAATCCCACTCTCTGGGTCGCTCACCTCTAAAGACCAATTCACGATCCCGCTCAAAATCGTCCCCGGTATGGGCTCTGGGTTCTCAATCTCTGGAGGTGTGGAGTCCTCCACCTCGGGCTCTTGGCAGGGAGGAAAGAGAGTGGACCGAGAGCAGCGTAGGTTTTGAAGCAGGGGGAGGAGATCGTGCTGCTGCAGAGTGCTCCAGAGGCGAGCCTCAAGAGCCTGGGCCAGTTCAGCTCTCAGGGTCTCTCCAGAGAGGCTGTAGCTGCCCATCCCCTCGATCTTCAGCGGACCTTTGGGCCCCAGACCATCGAAGAGCCCAGGATCAGGCCCAGCGGCATCCTCCAAGAGCAGCTTTAGAAGTATCCCTGGCGCTAAGGCTCCTGTGCCCATCCCCGCTTCTCGAGCGATCTGTGCCCTGAGCCCTTGGAAAGCCTCCAAGAGTAGGGCGTGTTTTACAGAGTCGCTCAAAACCCCAACATGGTCCTCTCCAGCGATGGGGGTCTCAAGAGGATCAATGCTGAGGTGAGCCACCATCCCCAAACGAGCCTCACTCAGAGCCCGACTCGCCCCCTCAGCTCGCCAAGCCTCCGCCACTCCCAGAAAAAGGGTTGTATAGGGGGAGATGATCACCTCGCGATTGTCATCGTAGTCCACATCATTTACAGGGGCTCGCAGTTCAAAGCCCTCCTGAAAGATCCCTTCTACTTCCTCCACAGGGTCTCGCCAGCTCAGCCCTCCCAGCTCAGCCACCAAGACAAAATCTCCCGGCTTCTCCAACTCAAAGCGAAGGTGCCCCTCAGCGTCGCTCTGAGTTTCTCCTACCAACTCCAATACACGCCCCTCAGGATCACTGCTGTAAAGCTTGACCTGAGCTGCGCTGATCGGCTGTCCAAAGTTGATCACAGCGTCCAGATGCCAAGGAGTGTCGATATAGTGAGGGGCATCATCACAAGAGGACAGTAAGAGAAGGCCCAAAAAACTGCTCAATCTCATCATAGGATCTCCAACCTGCGTTCAAAGAGACTATCGGACAAGAGTTGCTGGTGTCGCCCTATTCTTTCTCTTTTTTGCGCAACCAAACATTCCTAATCGTCTTTTCAACATCTGGGATAAGCCTCCAAACCTGACCGTCATAACTCTCATTTGGGTACGGCTCTTTTTGGCAACGAAGGAGGCTAAAAAAATTCTGAATCTACCGGATTTCGTGGTTGCCCTATTTTAAAAGCTGAACTTTTGTTGTGTATTAGGAGAACTCCATGATCTGCTGAAGCTTAGATTCCAAACAAAAACCGGGAACAGACCATGGAGTCCTCTCGAGGCAAAGCGATGTGCTTGCCCTTTGAAACTCAAGATGAATATCT
>CAYLJJ010000092.1:17392-26656 GCA_964384025.1 uncultured Nannocystaceae bacterium | reverse complement strand
CAGCGCCAAGAACACCAACAACAGCGCCAAGAACACCAACAACAGCGCCAAGAACACCAACAACAGCGCCAAGAACCTCAGCGATCAACGGAAGAGGCTCAGAAACAGCGCCGAGCGAAGTGGTTGAAGTTACTTTAGAGGCGCTTAAAAACCCTCGAAGAAGCAGCGAAGAGTTGAGGCGCGGTGGGTCTGGCGCAGCTTACGGATCGCCTGAGCTTCGATTTGGCGGATCCGCTCTCGGGTAAGATCAAAGACCCGCCCGACTTCTTCTAGGGTGTGATCATTTCTTACTCCAATGCCAAACCGTAGGCGCAGAACTTTGGCCTCTCTGGGAGTCAGGGTATCCAAGACCCGGTTGGTCTCTTCGCTCATAAGGGTCAAAGTCGCGCTCTCTGAGGGAGAGATCAGGTTGGGATCCTCGATAAAATCTCCCAGGTGGCTGTCATCCTCTCCCACTGGGGTCTCCAGCGAGACTGGAGCGCGGCTGATCTTTAGGGCACGTCGAATCTGATCGGCTGGAATATCTAGGCGCTGAGCGATCTCCTCGGGGGTAGCCTCCCGCTCCATATTTTGACCCATCTGCCGAGCGACACGGGTGATCTTATTGATCGTCTCGATGAGATGTACAGGGATCCGAATGGTTCGCGCCTGATCGGCGATAGCGCGGGTGATCGCTTGACGAATCCACCAAGTCGCATAGGTGCTGAACTTGTGTCCTCGGCGATATTCAAACTTGTCCACCGCTCGCATTAGGCCGATATTGCCCTCCTGGATGAGATCCAAGAAATGAAGGCCATGGTTGAGGTAGCGCTTAGCGATGCTGACGACCAGGCGCAGGTTGGCGAGGATCATCTCGCTTTTGGCTCGCTCTAGAAACCGTGCGTTTTTCTGGATATCAGCAACCACCACCTCCAGCTTCTCTAGAGGCATCCCACCACGATTCTCTAGATCTTCAACCCGCTTTTTGGCCTTTATGGCGCTGCGGCTCAGCTCAATCCATTCACACTCTTTGATCCCACTGCCTGGATCAGCAGGGCAGCCTTGCTCCATCTCCTCTACTGAGATGCCTGCTGTAACCTCACAGACCTTAAGCATCTCTTTACAGTCCCGGATTTCATCTCGAATCTCTCTGAGATTTTCGTAAATCTCTTCAATTATACTCCAACTCACGTTCATCCGCTTCAGGAGCTGGCGTAATTCGCCATTATAGTCGCGGTTTTTGCGTCGTTTGGTCTTGGTGATTCTCCGTGCGCTGCGATGGCGTGCCCGCGCGATGCTCTTCATCTCTTTGGCGATCGCCTCAATGCGGCTCAGACCTGTCAAGCCTGTTTTTGAATCTGGCTCTTGATTAGAGCTGCCATCCAAGATCTCTCGTAGGGTCCTAAGTCCTTTGCGCACCTGTCGAGGGAGTTCGAGGAAGGCGTACACTCCGCTGTGGGTGCTGAGAAGTCCGAGGATAACCCCCTCTCTCGCCTCCTCGATGCGTTTAGCGATCTCCACCTCCTCCTCACGATTGAGAAGAGTCACCCGCCCGATTTTAGAGAGGTAAACGCGGACGCTGTCTAGATCTCGCTCGCTGGGTCCGTGCTCCGATTTTCGATGTTCCTGACTTTCAGGTTTTGGCTTCTCCTCCTGTGCTCTCTCCTTGAGCTTCTCTTCGGACATCAGCTCCTCCTGCCCAGACGGGCTTCGAAATTTATGGAATTGCAACACTCGCACCAGCTCTCTCGTTGGGCGTTGAACTGAGTTCGGCTTGAGTGCTTTAGAGGAGAAGAATTAAGCGACCGACTCTCGGTCGGAAAATCGAGACATCTATGTCATGCAGCTCTGAAAAAAATTCTCCCTCAACTCCTGGGGCGAGTGGAGGAGGAACTCTCTTCCCTCTTCAACCTTCTCCTCCTCCTGAAGCCCCTATAGTCGATCTGGTGGTGCTTAAAGAGACGGTAGAGCTTGGTGCGTTCTAGGCTGAGTTCTACGGCGGTTTGAGCGACGTTGCCTCGTGTCATACGAAGCCGAGCGATGATCTCCTCCTTGGAGAGTGAGATGCTCTCCAAGGGAGTTGAGGAGCTAGAGGGTGGGCTGTTGTGAGAGAGTCCTCCCCTTCGCGCAAGGCGGTGGGCGAGGCGAATTTGATGAGGGAGATGGTTGCTCTTTAGGCTGCGTCCTTTGGCTTTGAAGGCTGCTTCTTGGAGGATCATATAGAGTTCTCTTAGGTTGTTGGGCCAGGAGTGCAGCAGCAGCCTCTCCAAGAAACCAGTCGAGCGAGAGCTGAGCTTCAGCTCAAGACCCATCTCTTTAGCGAAGATCTCAAGCCAAAGAAGGATATCTTCTCGGCGCTCCCTGAGCGGGGGAAGGTGGATAGAATCTCCTCCTTGCCTCAGCCGCGCCAATAGATCCCGACGAAATTTCCCCATTTCCACCGCTTTATCCAGATCGACGTGGGTAGCTGCGATGATCCAAGCGCTGGAGCGAAGCTCTTTGAGGCCTCCAAGCCTGCGATAGCGACCGGTTCCTAGGAGGTGCAGCAACTCCTTCTGAACCTCCAGATCCAGCTCGCCGATCTCATCTAGGAAGAGGACCCCAGACTTCGCCTGATCGACGAGGCCCTTTTTCGCCTGAGAGGCTGCTCCAGTGTAGGTGTTGGGCTCCGTTCCAAAGAGTTCTGCTCGAGAGAGACCACGCTGAAGCTCACCACAGTTGATCTGGACAAATGGTCCTCGACCAGCGTGAAGCATGTGAGCAGCAAACTCCTTACCTGTTCCTGTCTCTCCTTGCAGTAGAACGGGGCGGCGAGGAGCACGTGCAGCCTCCAATCGAGCACGAAGATGCTGCATTTTGGGAGAGCGACCCGGAAGCTGAGGGTTTGGAAGATCAGCCTCTGCCTGTTGCCCAAAGGAGAGAGTAAAGAGCGCGTGCCCCAGACGGATCACCATACCATCCTCAAGGAAGACAGATTGGCCAGACAGGAGCTGCTTACCATCGATCCAGGTGCCGTTTAGGCTGCCCATCTCCAACAAGCTGGGTTGCCCATTTATATGGAATTTGACGTGCTTCTTGGAGAGTGAAGGGTCTGGAAGGCCAAATCTTTCGCTCCCCTGACGACAGCGACCAAAGCTGTACTGCCCCTCTTTTAGAAGCCAGCTTGTCTGGACGGGATTATGAGAGATCAACCAGATGGGTTCAGCGTTGGCTTCAAACTCAGAGTATTCGGAGTCGCTGTGTTTTTGGGTTTGTAGATAGGTGCTCTCTCTCTTCACCGGGCAGTTTTAACACAAGCAGAGCCCTGAACCAAGAGGGCTCTCAGGGGCCGCAAAGACTCTCAAAATTCAGGTCCAGAAAACGAGACTTTTATCTCTATTTGGAGCCTGCTACTTTCCCCTCTTTTCAGCCTCAGTGCTCTGAGGAGTGAGGAGCGGTATGTACGATATCGATGCAGCTCTAGATCGACAGATCCTGCGCTATATGAGGGATCGGCCCGTAGTGATCCTGAGCGAACCGAAGGATCCCAGGATCATTGAAGCAGCCTGTCGCCTACCTCGCTTTGCGCGTTTGCTCTTTTTGGCTTCTGAGGAGTGCATCCGCAAGATCGCCGCCTCAGCGCTCTCTTATATCGATCCCAACCGCCTCCGTTTTACCTTGGCAGAGAGCCGCTTTCTGGACCTGGAGGAGGCTCATGAGCTGAAAGAGGAGCTGGCCCAAGCGTTTGTTCGTCATCATGCAGCTCTAGGCGAGGAGGTCAGCCTGGAAACAGCTAGGCAGGAGATCTGCTCGCCCCCTCAATTTGCCATCATGGCGGTCAAAGAGGGCTACGCGGATATGATGGTCGCTGGACTGCGCTATGGTCCCCGCGCCTTCTTTCGCCCTATGCTTAAGATGCTCTCTGCTCAGCCCGTGTTGAGCGAGGTGGGGATCTTCATCCTCCCCGACAGCCACGGAGGAACTTACCCCCATAACATCGTCGCCTTTGGAGATGTTGGGGTCAACGCCAGCATGAATCCAGAGATTCTAGCGCAGGTGGCGGTAGGGACCTGCGCTGTCGCTCGGGATATCCTCTCTGAAGAGATCCTGCCTGAGATCCACGGCAGTATTGTGAGCTACTCCCATAAGGGATCTGATGAGGGTCCTTCACCCGAGCGGATCCGCGAGGCGATGAAGTTGATCCCTTGCTATCTAAAACAGCGTATCGCCCGAGGAGCGCGTTACCGAAACATCAGCATTGAGGGGGAGGTTAAGGTCAACGTCGCCCTCTCAACCCGTTCAGCCCACTACTATCATGGAGATCAAAAATGGGCGGGTAAGACGAATGTGATCATCGCCCCCAATCTGGATCTGGGCAACTTCCTCTTTCATCTCTATGCCAGCCGCTATCCAGAGGCCCGCAAGCTCTCGCTCCTCTACGGAGTGCGTTTTCGCGCCGTGGACCTCCCCATGGATGGCTGCGCTGAGGATGTCTGCCTGAGCATCAAGGCCAATCTCCTCCGCTTGCAGCGCTATGGACACTGGCACCGGACTCCAAAGGATCTCTTCTTCCCACGCTATCGCATCCTCTCGATCAATCCAGGATCAACCTCTACAAAGTTGGCCATCTTTGAGGGAGAGCAGGCGGTCATCAGCCAGGAGATCCAACACTCTGCTGAGGAGTTGGCTCCCTTTGAGGGGCAGAGGATCGTCGCTCAGTATGAGCTGCGTAAGGGGCTCATCGAAGAGTTCCTCAAGCGGCACCAGCTCAATCTTGAGGAGTTTGATGCCTTCGCCGGTCGTGGGGGCTTGCTTAAGGCGATCCCCCACGGGACCTACGCTGTCAACGAAGCGATGCAGCGGGATCTCTTGGCGGGGGTGCGAGGAGATCACGCCAGCAACCTCGGTGGGCTTATCGCAAGAGCCTTAGCGGGTCCCAAGGGGGCCGCTTTTATCGTCGATCCTGTGGTGGTCGATGAGACTGAGGAGCGTGTTAAGATCACAGGCATCAAAGAGATCCGTCGGCGAGTCGCCAGTCACGCGCTTAACCAGATCGCCACCGCGCACCGCTATGCCACCGAGCATGAAAGCTTCTATGAGGCCCTCAACCTCATCATCTGCCATATGGGTGGGGGGATCACCATCGGGGCTCACAAGCAGGGGCGTTATATCGATGTCAATAACGGCTTGGATGGCGAGGGTCCCTTCACACCTCAGCGCTCAGGCAGCCTCCCTCCAGGCCAACTGATCGATCTCTGCTATAGCGGCAAATACAGTTTGGAGGAGATCAAAGCTCTCAACAAAGGGAAGGGAGGCTTGATCGATCTCCTGGGCAACTCAGACTTCAGGAGCCTGGAGGCTCGCCTGGATAGAGGAGATGATTGGGCCCAGCGTGTCTTTGAGGCGATGAGCTACCAGATCGCCAAGGGGATCACCGCTCTCTTGCCCGCCTTTGACGGAATGCCTGTAGATCAGATCCTCTTGACAGGAGGCTTAGCTCGCTCTGAGCGTCTCATCAAAGCGCTGAAGAGATCCCTCACCGCTCTGAGCTGTGGTGTAAGCGTCTACCCTGGTGAAAATGAACTCTATGCCCTGGCCAAAGGGGCGCTGCGTGTCCTCTCTGGGCGAGAGCCCATCCATGAATATCGATCAGACCCAGAGGTTTTATGACCCCCATCCGCAGCCTTGATCAGCTCCTCTTAGAGCTTCGTGAACAGCCCAGTTGTCACCTCGTGGTGGCCGCTGGCCATGATCTCAACGCCATCCAAGCTGCTGCCCGCGCCATCTCAGAGGAGATCGCCATAGTCACCCTCTTAGGGAAGCGGGAGCGCATCAAGATGCTCTGTCTAGAGGCAGAGATTGATCCAGGTATCTTTACCATCATCAACGAAGAGGATGAAGTTCGGGCCACCATCTCGGCGATCCGTATGGTGCGTGCTGAAGAAGCAGATGTGTTGATGAAGGGGATGGTCCCCACCAGCAAATATGTCCGCCAGATCTTAGACAAAGAGCGAGGCTTGCTCAAACGAGGCAATGTGCTCACCCATCTCTCTGTCTTAGAGAGCCCAGCCTATCAAGAGATGACCGGGAAGCTGCTCTTTATGAGCGACGTAGCCATCATCCCTCGACCCGATCTGGAGACCAAGATCAAGATCCTTCGCTACGCCATCGAGGCGACTCATAGCTTTGGAATCTCGATGCCCAAGGTGGCTCTCTTAGCCGCCAATGAGAAGGTGAGCCCTAAGATCCCCGCCACAACAGAGGCAGCGATCATCGCCAAGATGGCAGAGCGAGGACAGATCGAAGGCGCTTTGGTGGATGGCCCCATCTCCCTGGACGTAGCTCTCTCGCGTGAGGCCTGCAAGATCAAGGGAGTACAGAGCCCCGTCGGTGGAGATGCTGATATCCTGATCCTGCCCTATTTTGAAGTGGGTAACACCCTCTATAAGGCCCTCACGGTATTGGGAGGTGCTCGCGCAGCGGCCATCATCATGGGCGCTGAGGCTCCCTGTGTCCTCACCAGTCGCTCAGATTCAGAGGAGACTAAGCTCTTCTCCATCGCCTTGGGCTGTCGCCTCGCCCAAAGTATGCGGAAGAGAAAAGTACACAGTCATTGAGTCTCTCTCTATCCAGCAAGTAAAACCTGAGAAATCATACGGCTTTGGGGGGAGTATGAAGAGTGGAACTGTGCTGATGTTTGGATCCCTGCTGTGGGGCCTTGCTTGTCAAGAGGAGGATGGAGGTGGAAGCTGCGAGCCGGACAGCACTTCAGAGTGCTTCTGCCTCTCTGGTTCAGGCCAACGCAGCTGCGGCCCCCAGGGCTGGGGTGACTGTCTTTGCGAAGAGGCTGAGCTTGATGGCAGCGTCGAAGACCGAGAGTTCGGAGAGCAGCCCCCACCTCAGAGAGATCAAGGCATTCTAGAAGATCAAGGCGAGAGAAAGGATCTCTTCATCCCCCTTGATCAAGCCCCTCTTTGTGAGGAGGGAGAGATAGAGTCTGCGCCCTGTGAGGGGGGAGAGCGCAGCCGTATTTGTCGTGGGGGAGCTTGGGGAGAGTGGAGCACATGCCTTCTCCTAGAAGAGTGTGATGAGGGCTCCATCCGCAGACAACCCTGTGGATTTAATGATCGAGGCTGGAGAGAGAGGGCTTGCCAGGAGGGGAGCTGGGCTCCTTGGGGGGAGTGTGATGATCCAGATAACTGCCGAGATGAGGATCAAGAGGAGGAGCCCTGTCCAGGAGCGGGAGAGCGTGAGCGCCTCTGCGTTATGGGAAGTTGGTCCCCCTGGTCCGACTGCCCCCACCTAGAGGAGTGTGGTCCTGGAGAGATTCAGGAACTCCCCTGTGGCCTCAACGGTCGAGGTCACCAGGAGCAGCGCTGTGAAGAGGGGAGCTGGGGAGCCCTGGGGATCTGTCAAGATCCTGATATTTGTCGAGACGGTGATGAACGTGAAAGACCCTGCCCCCAAGGAGCCCCTCAAGTCTCACGGTGTCAGTTGGGGCAATGGCAGGAGGGGGCCTGTCAGGAGGGTCTCGGCTGTGGTGATCTGGAGCAGGAGTATCGCATCTGTGACTCCTGGAATGTTCAGCACCGCGATTGTGAGGAGGAGGCTTGGGGGAGCTGGAGTGAATGTAGGTCTTGCGAACATAATTTCCAGATCCTCTGCAATGGTGGGCGAGGTCTCAGGTCCTACAGCTGTCTTCTGGGCATGCCCCTCCCTGGAGACTGTATCCCCTTGGTTGAGTGCGAAGAGGGAGAGCTGGAGCGACGGATCTGTGAAGAGGAGCTTCGACAGGAGCGGCCTTGTGGAGGAGAGGGAGCTTGGTGCGCTTGGAGTCTCTGTGGAGAAGAGAGCGGAGGGGAGTGCATCCTCTGTCCAAAACCAGGGGTCAGTGAAAATCAGCTTCAAGGTCACTTGGGGCAGTGGATCAGGCTGGACGCTTCTCCCAGTGAGGGCTCAAATCTCTCCTACCGCTGGGTCTTGGAGACACATCCCCCAGAGGGAGGGGGGCGACTCCTAGAGTCTCCAGAAGGAGGCGTGGATGATCCTCAAACACCCCGCGCCTACTTTGAGCCCCAGGTAGAGGGGATCTATAGCTTCTCTCTGCATCTGGAGGATGGTGATGGTCTCCAGGTGCCCAGCACACGCTGTGATGCTCAGCTCCTGGTTCATGCTCAGATCGGCCCCCCACCTCCCCCCCCACTGATCATGTTTGAGATCACTTGGGAAACTCCAGAAGATCCAGATCAAAATGATCGCGAAGGTGTAGATATGGATTTGCGTCTATACCATCCAGATTGGAGTGAAAATAGAACGGATCTGAGGTGTGATTATCAAAATATTTCATCTGATTGGGGGGAAGAGGGTCCTGGTGGCAATCCCAGTCTTATTGTTGATGACGTAGATGGGCGAGGTCCTGAACAGATTATTTTAGATCCAGAAGAGACATTTGTGTTTCCATATTTGGTTGACATTCATCTGTTTAAGGCTTATCTGAGAATCGGCACTCCCGATCTGGAAAGCAGAGTTACTTTAAGAGCATTCTATTTGGGAGATGAAATTCTTGAAATAGACAAAATTATGAACCAAACAGGACAAAAATGGAATGCAATAGAATTTTATTGGGAAAATGAGACCCCTCGTATCCAAATTGTCGATATTATAGAAATGGAGCTGGTCCCTTGAAACTGCTCATTCCCAATCTTCTGCTCTTCATCTGGGCTTGCAAAGAGGATCTAGAAGAGATCAACAGTCTCTGTGGCCCAGGCGATCAGAAAAGCTGCGAATGTAGCTCTGGAATTTATGGCGAACAGCGTTGCTCTCTTCAGGAGCAGTGGAGTCCCTGTATCTGTGGAGAGCAGAGACGAGATGTTGAAAGCAGCCAAAATCTGAACATGGATGCCTCCTATCCTGACTTAGAAGATGCTGAGCTTCAAAGCTTCCTGAACCTTGACGCGCAGCCCAGCGATATCTCAAACCTGGAGATAGGCTTTCAGGATCTTCAACTTCCGGACGGTGCTTTAGATATCGACACAGGGGATTTGGCTTTGGATCTGGGTGGTTTGCTCTTTGACAGGGGCCTAGACGGCTTCCCTGAGCAGCTCTTTGATAGGGGCCTGGATGGCTTCCCTGAGCAGCTCTTTGATAGGGGCCTGGATGGCTTCCCTGAGCAGCTCTCGGATCTGCGATCTGATCTTGCTTCTCTCCAAGACAGCACATTCCCCGATATCTCTCCAGATCTTGAGCCCCCCCCAGAGTGCGAGGAGGGGCAACGAGAGCTTCAGGGTTGTGCTGAAGAACGTGAAC
>CAYLJJ010000092.1:0-17382 GCA_964384025.1 uncultured Nannocystaceae bacterium | reverse complement strand
GTCGCTTTTGCAAAGAGGGATACTGGAGCACTTGGAGTGACTGTGGAGTGGAGTGTCAGGCTGAAGAACTTCAAGTTCAGATCTGCGCTGGGGAGCAAAATCAGCAGCGCGGCTGCCAAGAGGGTCGTTGGTGTGCCTGGAGCGAGTGTGGTCAGCTCTTTGAGGAGTGTCTTGTCTGTCCAGAGGCGATCCTAGAAGAGGACAGGCTTGCAGGAGAACCCCTCGCTCAGATGCTCTTCAACGCGGGGGCCTCCCAGGGAGAGTTACAGGCTTGGGAGTGGTCGCTCGTCTCTAAGCCAGAGGGCTCCTTCTCACAGATGATGGAGTCTTTTCGGATACCGGAATATCCCCAATTTGGAGGGCTTGAGGATGATCCCAGCACTCCAGAAGCGCGCTTCTTCTTTGATCTCATCGGAGATTATCACTTTGAGCTGCGTGTCCGCGGAGAGCAGGATCTGGGAGCGCGCTGCCCCTCAGCCTTCAAACATCTTCATGTCGAGATTAAGCCCACCAGCGCAGTTTATATCCAGTTGACCTGGAAAATCGAAGACCCCGATCCAGAGGATATTCGGGGCAGCGATCTAGACCTCCATCTCCTTCACCCCTCCGCCTCCGCTTGGGAGACAGATGGGGACTGTTACCATGCTCACTTCTCTCCTGATTGGGGCGCTGAGGGTCCAGAGGGTAATCCCCAATTTGATATCGATGATCGCAACAACTATGGCCCAGAGAACATCCGTTTGGAGATCCCCGAGATATTAGAGGCCCCCTATCTCATCGGCGTACACTACTTCAGAGATTGGGCTGAGTTGGGAGAGAGCGAGGCGATCCTAGCGTTCTATCTTGAGGGCAGCCTCATAGGAGAGTGGCGGCGGTTTCTTGTCGAAGACGAATTCTGGAGCGTTATTGGTTTCAATTGGGGGCCAACGCCTGAGTTCATCCTCCAAGATCAGCTCACTCAAGGGATCCCAGGAAACTCTATACGTTGATGAACGCGATGAACCTTAAACAGCGCTGGATCTGGGCTCTGTTCCTGTTGATCTACAGCGGCCTGCTCTGTTTTCTCCCCTTGGTTCATCTGCTGGGTTATGAGTTCGCCTTCGCCTTGACCCTACCCCTGAGCCTCCTGGGCTTCAGCGCTGCTTTGGCCGCCAGAAAGAGGGGGCTTCAGCCCTGGCGAGCCTTTGGATGGGCTGCTCTAGAGGCCAGCCTTCTGGGGCTGCTGCCGCTGTTGCCGATCAGCCTCAACGCTCTACGAGTGCGTAACTGCAACTTTGGAGAGGGCCTGCTCTTCTACCTTCTCCTGCCTCTACTCTCCCTCTGGATCGCGACCGCTTGGGGGATCCTGCTCTCTCGGCTCAGACGCCCTCGCCTGATCTTCGCTCTCCTCTTCATCTTGAGTCTATTGCTGAGCCTTGGCAGGGTGATTTTTGAGCCCCCCGTAGATGCCTTTCACCCGCTCCTGGGTTACTTCCCAGGTCCTATCTACGACGAAGTCGTCGCCATCGGAGATCGCCTACTCTACTCCCGCCTAGAGGATCTCCTCTTGGCGCTCCTGGTGCTCAGCCTGACGCGGCCTCGCTGGTTCCCCGTTCTCTCCGTGGCGCTTCTGATGGCGGGGGGACACTGGCTGGCACGCTCTCATGATGTTCACCGAGATGCTGAGCATATACAGGAGCGCCTGGGGGGCTTCACCCAGAGCGAGCATCTGCGTATCTGGCACCCTGAGAGTTGGTCTCCAAAACAAACAAGGATCATGAGCTGGGAGTTGGAGTTTGCCTACGAGGAGTTGGAGCACTTCTTTGGCCTCAGACCCCCTGGACGGGTGGATGTCTATCTCTACCCCAGTCGAGCGCTGAAGAAGCGCCTCATGGGGGCTGGACGTACCCGCGTCGCCAAGCCCTGGCAGCGAGCGATGCATATCCATGCGCCCAAGCTGGGGGATGGGGTCACGATTCATGAACTGGCCCATATCTTCTCTGCGGAGATCTCCAATCCCCCGCACCACCTGAGCTGGGCAGGGCTGCTGCCCAATATGGCCCTCATTGAGGGCCTGGCGGTAGCTGCCACTTGGGAGTCCGGGCGCCTTGATCCCCATCAGTGGAGCGAGGCGATGGAGCGCATCAAGCGCGCTCCATCGCTTAAGGAGCTACTGCAACCCCAGGGCTTCTATGCTCGCAACAACCGCAGCGCCTATACCCTCTGCGGCTCATTTGTGCGTTTCTATCGCGACACACAGGGACAGGAGGAGATGGCCCTTGCTTATCGCACAGGGCAGTTTAAGGAGCTTGACGCTCAGCTCTTGAGCTGGAGACAGCTCCTGGAGCAGCAGCCCCTCAGCGAGGGCGCCTTGGCTCATGCTCAAGCCCGCTATGATCGCCCCGCCATCTTCAGGAAGATCTGTGCTCATGAGATCGCCGCGCTGCGCCGCGCCTCCAAAGAGGCCAGCCAGCGAGGAGAGCCTGAGCGAGCCTTGGAGATCCTCGCCGAGCTGTTGGGACACACCCCCCGAGATCTCAGAGCGCGCCTGAGCAGCATCGCCCTGCTCTCGAGATTGGAGCGTGGAGATGAGGCGCGCGGGATCGCTCAGAAGCTGAGCGAAGATAAACGCGCAGGGGCGGTGTACCGCCATCGAGCCCAGGTCTGGTTGGCTGATCTGGGGGTACTGGCGGGGCGAAAAGAGCAGGCCCGTGAAGCCTATCAGCGACTTCTGAGCGCAGCCTTCCAACGCAAGATACAGCGAAACTTGGCAGTCAAGCTGGCCGCCTTGGATCAGGGAGAGGCGGGGAGCCTCACCCTAGAGCTGCTCTTAGGCAGGCCCTCTAAGAGCCCTGATCGTTTTAAGGCGATCTTGAACGCGGCCCCAGGATGGGGGATAGCTCACTATCTTCGAGGTCGTAAGCTGATCCGTCAACAAAGCTACCCTGAAGCGATCAAGGCTCTGAGAGAAGCTCTCAAGCTGGGCTTGCCTCACCCCGCTTTGATCTTAGAGGCTCGATGGTCTATCGCCCGAGCCTACCTCTACGCTGAGGAGTACCCAAAGGCCGCTGAGGAGTATGAAGCGCTCAGTCGAGGAGAGGGTTTGGAGCGAGGAGAACAATTTCGCTTGGCTCGTTGGGCGCGACGAGCGCGCTCCTTTGCTCGTCGAGTCCAGCTCTAAAATCTGCTCTCGTGGCCTAGAGCTTATCTCGCTGCTTCAGCTGCGACGATACTTCACTCACTTCTTCTTGCGCCGAACCCGGTTTTTCTTGGGTTTTGGTTTGGGCTTCACTTTAGGTTCAAGAGATTTATCCACCCGCACCAGGACAAATTTTAGGTTCTGTCCATAGATCTCTTTATAGCGACCCTTGAGGCTCTTGGGGAGAGTGGGCTCCAACTCCGACTTAAGGCGATGGCGCTCGGTAAAGAGGAAGAAGGGCTTATCCTCTCCCCAGCTCTTGAGGAAAGGGGCGAGGTTCTTGGTCTCTGGGGCGGGGAGCGTTGTATTGGCCGAGTAGTAACACTCTCCACGCCAGTTGGTGCGGAAGGCGATGATCGGCTCTTTGCAGAGGGCCTTGGGGAACATCTCCGGCTTATTGGGAACCCGCATAGCGGTATTGATCATATGGCGCTCATATTTCGCCTCTTCCCCCTCCTGGAACTTCGTACAGTTTTCATAGTAGGCATCCCACATCCCCTTCTGGCTCCAATGGATAGAAACCTTAGGGAGGTAATCATGGAGACAAAAACCCGCCATCCAGATGCCTGCGATTCCCAAGAGGCTGACACCATAACGATGTTTCCAACCGCGGAAAAGGGCCATCAAGAGATAGCCCAAGACCGCCAGAAGCATGATCCAACCCAGGCTGTTGGCGAAGTTGCCCAGCCAATCATTGTTCTCTATGGCCAGCTTAAGCTTCTCGCCGCTCAGAGCTTCCAGCTTCTCGGGGCTCGTAAACTCTGGCCACTCTCGATCATATTTATAGGTGAAGAGGTTGACGATGTTCTGGCTGCCCTGGCCGTAAGCGGCGGGCATACGGAAGAGGTCCAACCCCACCCAAACGGAGATCGCCGCCGCTGAGCTGAGAAAGACCCCACGCCCTTTGATTCGATCTTGAAAGAGATCATCTAGGAAGAGAGCCATCAGGATCGCCATCGGTGGGATCGCTGGGAAGATATAGTGATGGAACTTGGTGCTGGACTTAGTGAAGAGGAAGTAGGCGAGGAGCGCCCAAAGGAAGACAAAGATCTCAAAGCGCTGAGCGGGGCTATACTCCTCGGCGCTCTTACGGATGCGGCCCAGGATGCGCGCGATCGCCCCTGGGAGCAAGCCTATCCAGGGGAAGAGGCCATAGCCAATCCACTTGATGAAGTACTCAAAGCCTCCATCATCAATGCTGTGGACCCCTGCGAAGAGGCGGTTGCGGTGGTCGTGGATCCAGAAGCGCTTATACCAGCCTGGATGGTGACCTCCCAACATGGCGATGATCCAGGGGTGCCCAGTCATAAAGACGATCAGCAGACCGGTGGGCACATCCACCCACCTAAAGATCCGCCACTCCCCGGTGACCGCCATATAGCCCAGGATGGCGCCGCCCATCGGCGCCCAAGCGAGCCAGCCCTTGGCGGGGACAGTGAGACCGCAGGCGATATAGAAGAGGTAGATATAGAGCATCCGACGGCTCCGCTGCCGCCAGACCCGCCAAGCAGCCCAGCCTCCCAGCGGCAGCAGGAAGAGTGAGATCACCCAGCCCTTGCCTCGGGCCACCTGGAGAACCTCCTGGAACCACCACTGTATGGCAAAGAAGAAGCCTCGCTCTCCAGTATAGGGCCGCACAACATCGGGGCTGCGATCCAGGGCCAGGACTGCCCACAGCTGCCCCAAGATCACAAGGAGCAGGAAGCCCAACGTAAAACTTCTGAGGAGCTTGCTGGCCCGCTCCTCCTCTTTGACATAGAAGAGCCCTAAGGTCAGGCTCATGATCCCCGCGATGATGATCGAGACCATTGGACCATCGGTGACCGCCTGCCGACTCATCAGCGCATAGGTGGGGATACTCCCCGTGACCAGGAGGGCCAAGAGTCCGGCACGCCGAGAATAGAACCGCGAAACAGCAAGATAGATGGCCAGGAGCGCCATGATCGCCATGATGGGAAAAAAGAAGCGTACGCCCCATTCGTTGAAGCCCAGAAGGTTCATCCCTCCGGCCATCATCCACATGATCAGCAGGGGTTTACTGTAGAAGCCTTCACGCTCCCGCTTTACCCCATCTGGGTCCCAGGGTGACCCCCACCAGGGGTCGATATAGTTATCTGTCTCCACCATGTTTCGGGCGACCTCACCGTAGTGGGTCTCCCAAGGATCGTAGAGTCCATAACTCCCCAAGCCATACATATAGAAGGTGAGCAGGATCAGGGCGAGGCCAAGGATGGCCTTCCAGTCCTGAGCCAAGCTCTTGGGCGCGACCAGCCAGAAATCTTTATCGATCAAGAGGGCTCTCTCTCAGCTCAAACTTTGGGCTTGTACGCAGAGGAGCCCGCCGGTGTCAATCTGAACGATCTTTACAGCAGCATCGATTCGTGCAAAGAGCGAGCGGTCTTTGTCCAACAAAGAACAGACCATCAAATCTGGCGGGCTCAGCAACATCCCATTTATGTCTTGGAGCCCTTAACCGCACAGCTCCTAATAAGAGAAGATCGTGATCTTCGTACGCCCATAGCGCCGCTGAAAGATCATCGAGAGAGTGGGCTCCTCTAACCTCAACTCCTTTGGGTGCTCAACACAGATCAAAGCCCCTGGAGCCAACCAGGGGGGCAGAGCCCCCAAGGTCTCTGCTAAAAGCCCCGCCCCATATGGAGGATCCAAGAAGATCAGGTTATAGGGCTCTGCCTCTCCTGAGAGGAATCGCGCAGCGCTGCTGTGGATCAACCGCGCTTGAGCACCGAAGGGGGCCAAATTCTCGGTGAGGGTTCGTATGACTCGACGGTCTTGCTCAACAAAGCAGGCCTGATAAGCCCCCCGGCTGAGGGCCTCAATCCCCAGGCTGCCCGCTCCCGCGAAGAGATCCAGGCAGCGGCTCTCTGACCAGATAAGGCGAGGATTGAGTATATTAAAGAGAGCCTCACGCACTCGGTCTGAGCTGGGTCGCACCTGGAGTCCAGGAGGGACACGCAGCTTGCGCCCTCGGGCGCTGCCTCCAATCACTCGGATCGTCATGGGGTTCCTCTGTTGGAGATCTCTGAGAGGGCAAAGCTCATCGTACTCCCCGCCCCCATCTGGCTCTTTACTCGAATCGTGCTGCCGTGGTGTGCCACGATTCGTTGACTGATGGCCAGCCCCAAACCCGTACCCTTTCGCTTTGTGGTGAAGAAGGGGATAAAGAGGTTGCGGCGCACCTCATCAGAGATCCCCGGTCCGTTGTCCTCAACTCGGATCTCCGCCCTCTGTCCAAGAGCGCGGAGCTGTAGTTTCAGCCGCCCCCCCTCCTCAGCCATCGCCTCACAGCCGTTACGCCCCAAGTTAAGGCAAACTTGGCGGAGGAGGTCCCCGTCGCCCAAGACCTGTGGAGCATCCTCCAGTTCCAGGTCGATCTTGACTCCAGGCCACTCTTCTGCCCTCAGGAGCATAGCAACCCCCTCCAAAACGCGGCGCAAATTCAGAGGTTCAAGGGTGCCTCGGAAGGGCCGAGCATAGTCCAAAAACTGACTGAGGACCAAGTTCAGCCGCTCCGTCTCCTCCAGGATCACCTCCAGGAACTCAGACTGCTCCTCATCCATCCCCTCTGGTTCTAAGAGCTGGGCGGCGCCCTTGATCGCCCCCAGAGGGTTCCTGATCTCATGGGCCATCCCGGTAGCCATCTCACCGATGACAGAGAGGCGATCCTTCTCCGCCAAACGCTCTGAGATCTCCGAGTTCTCCAAAGCTGTGACCACAGAGCGAATCACGCCTGAGAGGAGAGCGACCTCTTGGCTTGAGAAGGGCTCGCGCACCTGCTCGTCTCCCACCGCCAAGAAGCCCATAAGACGCGGCCCTGAGAGGAAGGGGAAGATGAGGTCGGCGGAGAGTTCCTCTAAGATCTCTTTTAACTCGCTCAGCTCTCTTAAGAGAGCATCATCGGGATAATCCAGGAGCTTTTGGATCAAGCCCTCGCGGGTGATGATCTCCGCTTCGCGGAGTCGCTTGAGCAAGCTCCGCCCCTGGATCACGCTCAGTCGTCTTCGCTCAAGAGGTCCAATGGCTCCCTCAGCCCGATAGCCGTGACCGTCGCTCTCCAAGAGGAAGACACTGGCGTGGGTGATGCGTCGGGAGGCTTGGAGACGTTCCAACAGACGCTCACTCACCTCCTCTGGGTTGATCAGATTGCTCAGTTCTCGGCGCAGTCCAGCCATCTCTACCTCCAACTCAAAGCTCTCCTGAAAGAAGAGGCGCCAGAGCCAGAGGTTGATCAGGCGCCGAACCGGCTCAAAGGTGACGATGATCACCACGCTGGCTAAGGCGGTGTTAAAGAAGAAGCGGCCATATTGATCCCCAGCCCAAACAACAAGAGCAACATAGACCAGGGCCATCAAGCCAGCGTGGCTGAGCAAGACCAAGCCCCGCACCAGGATCTCCAAAAGATCCAAGAGGCGAGAGCGCTGCACGATCTGCATCCAGAAGTAGAGATAGAGGGTGCAGCTCAGGCTCCCTAGAGCGGGGAGCGCCAGACCCGCCATGCTGAGGAGATCCAGCGCCAACCACAAGATCGAGAGGAGCCCAAAGACCAGGACATAGAGCAGGCGGGTACTCTCTGTGGAGTGCTCCAGGGAGCGTCGCCGCTCCCAGAGACTCCAGATCCCATAGCTGTAGCTGCTCAAACCCAAAAGGGCGATGAGGACAGCCAAGAGATCGTTCTCTCCCAAGCGGGTAAGCACCAACACCGCGCCAACAACAGAGGCCGCCAACAGGCTGCTGCGCAGGGTGTTGGGGGCACGGTTCAGGTAGCGTTGAAAGAAATGGAGGCTGCTCTGACCCAGGAGCAGCCCGGAGAGCATGAGGAGGCGACGAAAGATGTTGCCTGGCATGATCCCGTAGAGAAAGATCATCAGGCTGTAGAGGAAGAAGCTCATCAAGAAGAGGAGGAAGGGGAGCTTATGAGCGACCTTCTCCTCTTGAAAAGCGGTGTTGAAACCCATGGCGATGAGCAAGATCGCAGAGAGGAGCGCGCTCTGGGTGAGGATGGCGACATGCATAAGAGCATCCTAACAGCGAAGCGGCACTCCTCAGAGAAAGCTCCAGGAGATGGCTGTGAAAGCGCCCCAATGTCCTGCTCCTGCCATCAGAGCTCTTGAAGCCTCCAGCTCAAACGGGTGTATGGCTGGCAGAGTGTCTAAATCTCCTACTCTCGATCAGCGGTTACCAACAACACCCAGTCATGCTCATCTAGGAGGGCATGGGCGAACAATCGACCGTTGGATGCTCGATACTTCCGCGCCGTGTGAGCGTCAAGCTGGACCTGATTAAAGTACTCCACGATTCCCTGATCCAGGTCGTCGATGCGCGGCATTGCCAGCTTCTGCTCCCAGTCCTCGCCCTTCACTGCGGCCTCTGTGTCGATGACCACTCGGAACTCATGACGAGGCTTCCCCTGATTCTTCGCATCTCGCACCTCAAACGAACGGATCAGGAGTGAGCGCGCGTTGCGCCCAGCGGCGCGGGAGAAATCGAGTAGGATCTGCTGAACTGTCTCTAAGGTGACCTCTACGCCAACCACACCCACGCTCTCACCATCCGCACCGATGACCCGCGTCATACAGCTGATGAGGACCGCCTGGGTGCTCGCGTCCACATAGGGCTCGCCCCACCTGGGCTTGTCGTCTATCGCGTCGATCGCCACGGTGAACCAAGGTCGTTTGGTTGGATCGTAGCGTGGATTATTTCTGTAGCGGCCGGAGCCTGGAAAGCCGATGAGCAGGCCCGAGCGTGAGCCAGCCAGGGACCATTTCAGATCATCTCCCCGCGTCGCGTGCACCTGCGAGAACCTGTACGCCAATCGCGCAAAGCGCGCAGCGTCCTGATCTGCGGTGATGCGCTTCGGTCCCTGCACCCAGGGCGCTCGCACCACCGTCGCCTCAGCCTTAGACATCTGGCCCGTGTAGCTGGGCAGCGACACCAGATCGGGGGGGGCTGTGCTGGGATCGTAGTAATCTTCATCGTAGTAGAAGCCGTCTCGCCCTGCGGGTGTCTTTGTTCGGTGAGGCAGCACCGCAAGAGGCGCTTTTATGAGCCAACTTGCTTCCTCCTGGTACTGAGCGGTGATCCGCTCTATGTCCAATAGAAACTGCTCGATCATCTCACCGCGACCGATGACCGCAGCCTCAAACATTTGATGCTGCGTCTCGATGGCCGCGAGCCTTCGTTCCTCCTGTAGCTTCCAGATGTAAGCCAAACCCAGAAGCGTACTGAGCGCCAAGACCCATGAGAGCAGCCGGATGCGCTTCGCCCGCCGACTCTCCGCCTCCATACGGCGCCGTTTGTGGCTGATGAGCAACCGCAATGATCGAGCCCGCTCATGAACTGTGTCGTGGAAGCTTGCTGGCATACCCAGCCCTGACACCGAGTCCAGACCCTTCACTTGAGCCTCGGCCAGTACCAGATCTTTCTGCGAAGCTGCCAACATCACTTGCAGTGAGAGCGTGCTGTAGAGCCCCTGCCGCGCCGCCCCGTTGGCTTCCCATCTCTCCAAGGCCTGGCGATAGTTGGCCACACATTCACTCAAGCGACCATAGTAAAGAGCGGCCTCCTCATGACTCACGCTGCGTATAATCGCTTGGTCACCTGCTGGATCTACCAGCAACGCCCGTTGCAGATCATCCAAGGCTTTGTCCGTGTCATGAGCCAATTGGATGCTACCAGAGTGCGCCAGATAGGCCACCAGATCGGCTCGCAGCTCAACCACCGAGGCATGACGGTCAGCCATCTCGGGCGCCATCGCCTTTTGGATGATGCGTCGCATCTCCGGCGTCATATGTACGGGCGACTCCTCATCCTTCGGATCTTCGATGCGCCCATTGATGGCGTCGATCAGGATCGACTTAAGCTTCTTGCCCTTGTGTGGTGGTCGCCCGGTGCAGATCTCAAAGAGCACAGCGCCCAATAGATAGATATCCGTCGCCGCGCACAGAGCCTTCAACTCGCAACGCGCCATCTCTGGTGCCATATAGCGAGGCGTGCCAGCCAACTGCAGCTTCGCCCCCTCAGGTTCATCGCGGTACTCGTTGCGCTCGTCGAAGTGCATCGCGAGACCCCAATCCATCACATAGACCTCGCCGAACTCGCCGATCATCACATTGGTTGGCTTTAGATCTCGGTGAAGGATCGCCTTGGAGTGGGCGAAGCCCACCGCGTCCATCACTTTGAGGAGCACATCGATGTGGTCGCGCCAAGTCATAGCCGCCGCACGCGCCTTAATCCCAGCTTGATCCGCCGAATCGGGTCGCCGATCTGGATAGAGAAGCGCCTTCCACTCCACCCCCTCCACTTTCTTCATGGTGAAAAAGAGATTGCCACGCTCGTCCTTCGCGAGGGCATACACCGGAACCACGTTGGGGTGGTCCAGCTGGGCGGTGATATAGGCCTCCTTGGCGAACTGCTGCATATTCTTGGTGGTCTCTTCGTGGCTCCCCCTGCTTTGCCGATAGACCTTCAACGCGATATTGCGCTCCAAGGAATTCTGCTTGGCGTCAAAGACCACCCCCATACCCCCCTCACCCAGGCGATCTGCGATCTCATAGTCAGAGATCGCCTTGGGCTGTGGGTCCTGTTCTTTACCTTCCTCGATGAGGATGCGACTGCTGATGGTCTCCACAGGGAGTCGCTTTGCGCCGACGATCTGGTCGATCAAGCGCAGATGGCGCTCACTGGTCTCAGGCCGGCTTTTTTTATGTGAAGGCACGTCGTTCATCTCTCCCTCCTAAGCCCACTGTACATCAAGGGTGCAACGACCAAACCGCCAACCTTCTTTTATGGTTAAGGAGCTTATAGATACTGGGATCGAAAAAGCTGCCAGCTGTTGCAAGCCTTCACACCCTGCGATGAGATCTCGGCGCTGCCAAATATACTTTACTGGATCTCAGTCGTAGTAGAGCAAGGCGCTGCGAGAGAGGCCGCTGTGCTTTACCAGCGCCCCGATGCTCAAGCTCCTCTTGTTCACCCTGATGACCTCCTCTGCGCGCCTCAAGCGCGACAGAGAGAGCCTAAAGGCTGAAGCTTTTGTCAGCTCAAGGGCCTTTTATTATTTTATAAGGAGGGGCTGTGGCTCGTGTTGGCCACCATCCAAAAGGGTCTCTATGCTGGGGTGGATTCATGGAGAGATAATGGTGGCCCAGTGGCGAAGGTATTGGCAACTCAGAAGCGATTGTTAACCACTACATCTTCAGCATCACCCAACCCAAGCCTCGCCCATGGCGTGTGGTGGCTGCTGACGCTTGCGACCTGCGCGTTGGGGATCATCGTCGCTGGAAAGACCATCGGCCAGTTCGGCGCCGGCTCCGTGGTGTTGCGAGGGTGGATGGTCATCGCCAACGCCCTCATCCTTGGCACCCAGGCGGTGACCCTGCTGGCCTTAGCTAAGACCGCGCCGAGCCGATGGGTGATGTTTGTGTTCGCCCTCGGGGCCCTCGTCGCGCTGATCCATGTGGCGCTGCCCTTCGTGGTGGGCACCGGCCCATGGTCCCCTGGCGCCGCGCCGCTCGTGGTGCTCCGGGCGCTTACGTTCTTTCCTTCTACCGCCCAAGACCTCGGCGGCCTGCTGGTCGCGTTGGCGCTGATGCGCACACGCCACCCCCTCACTGCACTCGCGGCGCTGGCCTTCATCATCAGCGTAGCGCTGAGCGCGTGGCTGTGGGCTGTAACCCCACAGGCGGTCATGGGGCGCTTGCACGCGCTCGCGGTGGTGCCCATATGGTGTGTGGCGCCGCTGATCGCCCGGACGCTGCTCGTGGGCGCGCTGCTGAGTGGGTCATGGACACGGCGTGCGCGCCTGTGATTTTTGGAGCCTAAAATGCGGCTGGGTTCTGGACGATGTGGACCGCTCAGAGCCTGAACTGGAGTTCCAGATGAGGCTGATAAAATATGGATGGCGCCTACATCGCAAAAGCGGCGTTGAAACCCGTGGCGACGAGCAAGATTGCAGAGAAAAGCGCGCTCTGGGTGAGGATGACGACATAAGGGTATCCCAGCAGCGAAGCGGCGCTCCTCAGAGAAAGCTCCAGGAGATAGAAGCGAGAGGTGTTCAGGCGGGATCTCTGGTTGAGCAGGATCTCTGGGGAGGTTATTAAGGCGGATCTGAAGTCGCAGAGAGGGAACATCGTGCTCAAGACCCCCAGTTCAGATGACACCATCGAGCTTGAGATCGCTGAAGAGGACCCCCTAGATGGTGAGGAAGATGTTGAGCTGATCGGAGAGATCCCCTGGGAGGAGAGCTACAGCGAACCCCTCAAGGTGATCTTCGCGGGGGGCAAGGGGGGTGCTGGTCGCAGCCTCTTGGCGGCCAATGTCGCCATCTTTCTCTCGCGACTTGGCCGAGAGGTAGTGGCTGTCGATCTTGATCCAGGGGGCCTCAACCTCCACACCTATCTGGGAGTGGAGCCCCTTATGCCCAACAATGGGGTCCTGCTTAGAGGTCTCACGCGGCGTGTTACTGAGCGAGTCCCAGGTACAAATCTGCGCCTCTGCCGCCCCTCGCGACCCTTAGAGTCAGGGGAGGATCCTCTCCGCCTTGAGGTCTTACAGGCCGCGATAGACGCAGGTGCAGATCTGATCATCATGGACATGGGCTGCCAGATGGATCCATTCACCCTGGATGAGTTCCTCAACGCGCACCTCTCAGTTGTCGTCCTCCTGCCTCAGCCCGCCGCTGTTGAGCGCGGCTATGCCTTCTTGAGGACCGCGCTCTACCGTCGTCTACTTCATGGAGACGATGAGCCTGCCGTGGTTGCGCGTGCCCTCCTGGCGGCTGATCAGGTGGGGCAGCTTCAGAGCCCAGAGGATCTCATCTCGGCTCTCTCAGGGGTCCACCGCAGCGCCGCTGAGGCGATCCGTGCACGAGTGATGGCCTTCACTCCCAAGATCTTGATGAACCAGTGCCGCACTCAGGCTGATCGTGACATGGAGCGGGGCATCGTCTCTGCTGTGCGTGGTCGCTGGGGCCTCAAAGCTGAGGCCCTGGGCGGAGTGGACAATGATGACGCTGCCTTTGAAGCCACACGGCGAAGGCGTCCCTTGATGGTGGAGTACCCCGGCTCAACTCTGAGCGGAGAGATTGAGCGTCTGGCGCGGCGAATCCTCTCTCTGTTGGGCACACAGGGGCGCAGTACATGAAGATCAAGAAGAGAAACCTCTATGAGCTGTTGGAGATCGATCCAGGCGCGCGAGAGGATGAGATTCGCAGGGCTTATAAGCGCCTCAACCGCCTCTTTGATCCCAGCGGAGTTGTGGTCTATGGCCTCTACAGCCGGGCAGAGGCGGAGGAGCTGCTTGAGGGGCTCAAACAAGCTTATGACACCCTCATGGAGCCAGAGAAGCGGCGGGTCTATGACCAATCTCTCTTCCCTCATGGGCACCCCAGCCTGCGGAGAGCAGATGAGCGGGTGGCTACAAAGCTCCCTGAGCCTCGTCCAGCGCCGCCGGTTGATCCCCTGGCCGCTTTAGAACTCCCTGAAGATGTAAGCCTCCGTGGTCCCATCTTGGGCAAGGTTCGAGAGATCTGCCATATACCCTTAGAGGAGATCGCTGAGTGTACCAAGATCAGCATGTTTACCCTCCGCTGCATCGAATCTGAGCAGTTCGCGGATCTTCCTGCTCCGGTCTACCTGCGAGGTTTCCTCAAGCAGATCGCCTCGATGTTGGGCCTCAAAGTGGAGCGGGTGCTTCACGACTATATGGAGAGCTATCAGGAGTGGGAGCAATTTCAGGATCCCAGAGGCTGGTGATTAAGCCTTTCTGGCTCGCCACCCCAACAGCAGGGGGAGCAGGAGCAACCAAGACCCCTGGACCGAGCTGTCTTGTTGACAACCTCCCCATGCGGTGAGATCTCCGGCAGGCATAGGGGAAGCTCCAGCATCTTGGAGCAGCTCAGGGGGGCTTGAGCAGTTGAGATCCTTGAGCGCATGAGGGCGCTGCGCATCTTGAGCTGCTGGGGTTTGCCAAGGTTCCAGATCCGCTCCTCTAAAACCCTGCTCCTGCAACCTGGCTTGATCTCGGAGGGGTTGAAGATCTCTGGGAGGGCTCCTGGCATCAAGGAGCAAGCCTGCGTCCAGAGCGGGGTGGATCAGCGCCGAGGCGCAGCTCCAAGAGCCGCAGGTGACCCGCCCGGCTCCGCTCAAGGGGTTTCTCTGAAGTTGCCCTCACTTGAGCTGGAGCGCTGTCAGTGGTCGAGCCCTGCGCTCTGAGGAAGAGCCGGAGACGTTTGCTCTCCCCTGCGCTGAAGGGGTTGAGGCGTAAAATCTGGTCAGCCCCTACAGCACCCTCCTCTGGGTTGTGGGCGTTTTCCATAACATCATTGCGCTGCCAACTCGCGCGATCTTTTATGGACGGGGTGATCGCTCTCGATGAGGCAGAGAGAGCAGCAGAGCGAAGGTCCTCATCAAAACTTGATCTCCCCCACCCTCTGCCTCTCAGGATCCAACCACCAGAGCCCGGCGAATCGAGATGGGTGCGGCTCTTTTTGGGCGGTGAAGAAGGCTACCCCACCAGACAGCACCCATCCTGTTCTCTCTCCATCCGCAGAGGCCATTCTTGAGATCCGCATCGCAAAGAAGAGCAGTGAGCACCCGGACTGCAGGATTGTATCTGGACCGCAGACCTGAACTGGTGAAGGTAGATGCGGCCAAGCAAGAGTTCTAACCACCAAATATTGCTGGAGCAAGATTCGGGGGCGGTTGCTCCGATTTGGCTTTGGGCCTGGATCAGCATGAGTGGGCAAGAGAAACTCTTCACCTTGTCCATACGGGCTTGAGCTGTCGTGATATACACTCCACAAAACAGAGCTGTTATTCTCCGCGCATGAGAACACTCAGCGTCGGCCTTCTCCTCACTTTTCCGCATATGGCCTTGGCGATAGGTTGCCAAGGAGGATCTTCAAAAGGACAAGCAGATTGCTGGGTCGCTGCGGGAATTAAACTGGCAGATACTGGGGATTTTCGGGATGCCATCACGCTTTTTATTAAAGCAGATGCCCTATTCCCACGCTCCATACACGATTGTAATATCGCGGTGGCCTACCTCAAGCTGAAGAGCGACCATCGGGCGTGGTTCTATTTTGAGCGCTGTGTTCAGCGGGCAAAGGGCAGCTTGCCAGCGTGGGTGGCGGAGGAGCGCGCTAAGCTGATCGAAACCTTCAAAGCAGGAGGACATGGGCGCTTAGAGATCAAAACCAACCCCAGCGATACGCGGTTGACTGTATCAGCCCTGGGCGTAGATGTGCATCCTGAGGCTCCGTTTGTGTTGTGGGCTCCGCTGGGGCTGGTGTCGGTGAAGGCGGAGTTGGAGGGTTATGAGACCATCACCAAGACAATACAGATTGAAGGTGGCGCGCCACAAATCTTGGCGTTCGCTCTGCCTGTTAAGAGAAGCGTCACGGCGCACGCAGCCCCAGAGCCAAAACAAAAAGTGACGATCATCAAGCAGGGTCAACCTATATCGAAGCCTGAGAACCACTGGGCCACTATCGCCTTGGGTGTGGGTGGTGCGGCGATTATCGGTGGAGGGGGAATCTTCTTTGCTGCCTTGGACGATCAAGATCAAGCTGCGCGTGCTCGAACTACAGCTCAGTGGAGCAGCGCCGTTGAGAGTATGCAGCTCTGGGAGGCGGTGACTTATGGTCTCTGGGGGACCGGAGCGGGTCTGATGTTGGCTGGATGGTTCTTTTGGGATACTCCCCCCACCACAGCGAGAGTTCAGATCCTGCCTAGTGGCATCGTAGGGCATTGGTGATGACTGAAGATCCGTTGATCGGTCGAGTCCTCGACGACCGCTATATCCTCACTGAGCGCTTGGGCCAAGGCGGCATGGGTTCTGTCTATAAGGCTATCCAGAGGTCGATGGATCGACAAGTGGCGGTGAAGCTTATCTCACCTCATCATTTTAGTGACGAGCAGGTGAGCAAACGTTTTCTACGTGAAGCGCTGCTGACAGGTAAAATTGCGCACCCACACATCGTTTCTGCTTTTGATACAGGCTGCACCGAAGATGGTCTGCGTTATCTGGTGATGGAACATATCAAGGGTCGTACGCTCGCTGAAACTCTGGAGATTGAAGCGCCCTTCAGCGCGGAGCGAGCCTTGGGCATAGCAATTCAGCTCTGCGATGCACTCACAGCAGCCCATGACCAAGCGATCCTGCATCGGGATCTCAAACCTGCGAACCTCATCTTGGTAGAGACTTCAGATTGCACCGATGTGATCAAGGTACTGGACTTTGGCCTTGCCAGCTCTCTGGATGGCGATCATTCAAAGCTTACCGTGGAGGGGGCGATAATGGGCACAGCAGCCTACCTCCCCCCCGAGGTGGCGCGAGGCGAGGTGGCAGATATTCGAGGTGATCTCTACACCTTGGGGGTGATTCTATACGAGATGGTGGCAGGTGGATTGCCTTTCTCCGCTGCCAACCTCTTAGCTATGGTGATGCACCATGCCTTCCTGCCACCGCCACTCCTGCCAGAGAGCGTACCCAAACCGTTACAGACCATAATCACGCAGCTGTTGGAGAAAGCGCCCGAAGATCGTCCAGCCAACTCCACCGAGCTGCGTGTGATGTTGGCGGGAGCCTTGCGACATATTCAAAATGCAGAGGGGTTGCTGACTGTACCAAGCAACCAAGGCCGTAGGATCTGGTTGGGGCTCTTAGCCCTTCTGCTCGTGGGTGTTGCAGCTTACCTCTGGAGTAGGGAGATTTCACTTACACAAGCACCGCTTGATGCACAAGTGATGCAGGCCATCGCGCCTGCTATAGAGAGAGCAGACGCGACACCAGTGAGCGACGTTGCGATGATCATGGATGCTGCACCAGTGAGTGATGTTGCGATGGTCATGGATGCTGCACCAGTGAGTGATGTTGCGTCGGATACCAAGGCTCCCAAAGTGAAAAAGAAGAGAACTCAGCATCGCAAGAAGCCTATGAAAATCAAAAAGAAGGCTCCTACGAACGCCGCTCCAGAATTCATTATTAAGAATGCTGAATCAAAGCGAAATAAGACTGGGCCAAGGTTTTTTACTGAGGAACCACCCTAGCGGTTCGTCAAGAGATGATCACTATGACTCTGAACCATGACAAATCTCATCTGATGGCGTCGGTATCCTAAATGTTGAAATCATCCTGAGTCCGCCGGATTTGGTGGTTGATTCATTCTAAGGGGTTACGTCCACTCA
>CAYLJJ010000091.1:25902-27170 GCA_964384025.1 uncultured Nannocystaceae bacterium | reverse complement strand
GAGCCTCTGGAATTTCTCTTCTCAGGAGCGCCAAGAAGGCTTGTTTTATAGATGCCCCATCACCACCATTGATACGTATCTCTCCTAGAGTATGAGCGTGTAGGTGGCTATACCGTGCCTCTATGGCTGAGTCTGCCGAATTTCGTGGTTGAATCGTTCTCATGACTTACGTCCACCCGTTGACACAGCAATGAGCAGATTTCGGAGCCAATTTTCACGATAAATTGCGGTTTCATCCCAAGTTGCTTCAAGCCGGTGAAGCGGGTCGCGAGGCTTTAAGGGAGTTTTTCTCCAATATTAGAGAGTGGAAAATTGGAGCGTTATATTGAGTTTTATCCAAGTTATGTCTGCCTTGAGATCGCTGAAGACAATCGCGTAAGGAAAGCCAACATCGAGAGATGGTTCACATCCTAGGGGAAATAGGACTGCCTTTCTAGGAAGGAGCAAGCTGAGGTTTGTGAGGAGATAAGATATCACCCTTCCCACGATCCCCAACACCATCACCATCCAGAGAATCGAGCCTGTCATAGGCGATCTCTTTATGCCTATATTACCTTCGATTGTCGTCAACCTCTGAGCTGAGCGAGCGTAGCTGTGACTGAGCATAATGTAGATAAGAAGCTGGAGGGGCGCCTCTTTGACCTCCTGGAGCGCAAAGGTCGGGTTCGCTTGGGGCACCTCGTTCAGCTGCGCCGCCGGAGCCGGTCGAAGGGAGTGACGCTCCTCCGTGTCGCTTTAGAGGCGGGGGAGATCTCCGCTGAACTGGCCCAAAGCATCGCTCGGGAGGTGGGCTTAGAAAACCCCCAAACTCAAAACTCCCAGGAGAGTTCTCCTCGCCTAGAGAGCCCGGCACCTGAGCGAGCCCCTGCTGTCCGCTCAACGCCCCCTCCGCTGCCCTCTCTCAAGGCTCCCAGCCGAGCGTTCTTTAGACCAGGGATGCGTGTCGGCGTCCCCTCTCCAGCCCAAGAGCGTCTACGATCTCAAGCCCTCCCTATCTCCCAGACACAGCCCCAGACCCAACGTCCTTCACCAAGAGTAGCTGCGCGCCTTGAGGACAGAGCTACTCAGAAGATGGAAAAGCCGCTCTTTAAGACCAGCCATCTAGAGCGCCTCAGACTAGACAAGGGGCTGTTAGAGGACACCACACCAGATGTAGCACCTCTCCCAGTGCAAGAGCCCTCTCAGGCCAGAGTTCTACCCCGTCCGCGCGCCCCGGGGGGCCGGGCAGGGGGGCGCCCGCGCGGCCCGGCGGGGGCCCGGGGCGCCCC
>CAYLJJ010000091.1:19190-25887 GCA_964384025.1 uncultured Nannocystaceae bacterium | reverse complement strand
AAAAAGACACGACCCCTTTTGGTGAGGCCCTCGCCTTTGCAGAGACGCCCGCAGTCTCCCCCTTTCAGACCGAGCCCGCCCGCTCCTCAGGCACTCTGCTCAACTCCTCATCTCTTGATACTCTGGATACTCTGGCAGAGTATGAGGGACGGGATACACCCCTCTCGGAGAACCAAGACAGCTCCTGGCAAGACACAACTCCCCCCCGCAGCGAGGGGAGCGAGGAGGAGGAGGTCGAGATCCCAGAGGCTAAAGATCGCTATGCCCTGGGGCGCGAGCTGGGCCGAGGAGGGATGGGCTATGTCCTAGAGGCCCAAGACACCATTCTCAGTCGCCCTGTAGCCCTTAAGCTCCTCAATGAACAGCGAGATCCCTCGCTCAGGTTGCGCTTTATGGATGAGGCGCGGGTGACCGGACAACTTCAACACCCCGGCGTTCCGCCTGTCTATGAGCTGGGGCAGCTTGGAGATGGACGGATCTTCTTCGCCATGAAACGCATTGAAGGTCGCACCCTGAGGGATGTGATCGAGGACCTACGCGCAGAAGATCCTGAGGCGATCCGTAACTTTGGCCGCGTCCGACTGTTGAACATCTTTGCGCAGATCTGTAAGACCATCGCCTATGCACACAGCCGTGATCTGATCCATCGTGATCTCAAACCAGACAACCTGATGTTGGGGGCCTTTGGTGAGATTACAGTGATGGATTGGGGGCTCGCCAAGCCTCTAAAGCAAGCAAACTCCTCTACACAGGAGATCGCTACACAGCGCTCTGGAGGGCGCTTCTCAACCCTCCACGGGGAGATTACAGGGACCCCCCATTATATGCCTCCCGAGCAGGCCGCAGGGGAGATCAAGGCGATCGGTTTTCATAGCGATATCTACAGCCTGGGTGCTCTGCTCTATGAGTTGCTGACCCTGGAGCCTCCCTTTGATGGTCCCAACCCTCTGGCAATCCGCAGAGCGGTTCAGGAGGCGCCGATCACTCCTCCCAGCGAGCGCGCGCCCAACCGCGAGATCCCTCACGCCTTAGAAGAACTCTGTCTCCATTGTCTGCGAAAGCCCCCCCAGGAGCGGCCTCAGAGCGCCGCTTGGATCGCAGAGCGTGTTGAGGAGATCCTCGAGGGAGAGCAGGATCGTGCGCGCATCGCCGCTGAGCGGGAGAAGCTGCTGGAGCTGGGGCGCGCGGCTGAAGAGATCTACTATGATCGCTTTGAGCAAGCGCGTACGCTCCAGAACAAGACCGCTGTGATGCGCGCTCGCATCGATCCTTGGGCTCCTCAACAACGCCGCAGCCTCCTTTGGTCTCTAGAGGATGCAGAGGAGGCCGCTCGCCTTGAAGCAGCCCGCTCCTTCTCCAAAGCTCTAGCGGCTTTCCACGCTGCCCTCGGTGTAGATGGAGAACATGCCCCCAGCCGCAGGGCTCTTCGAGATCTCTACTACAGCGCCTTTGAAGCCGCTGAACGCGCTGGAGATCGAGTTCAAATGGCTCACTATGAGACCCTGGTGAGGGCCTTTGATGATGAGGGACAATCGTCTCAACGCCTCAAGGGGGATGGTCGTCTGGAGTTGGCGCTGCCTCAGGGGGTTCGAGTCAGCCTCTTCAGCTATGAGCTGCGCGCGCGGGTGCTGCTCCCCGTGCAAGAGCGAGAGCTTAAAGAGTCGATCATCGATCCCATTCCGATGGGCAGTTACCTCCTCAAGCTGAGGGCCCCTGGGCTCTCTGAGATGCGGGTCCCCCTCTATATCGCGCGACAGCAGCGCGTACGTCTTCATCTGAAGATCTTCCCGGATCAGGTGATCGGAGAGGGGTTTCGACATATCTGCGCTGGTCCAGCGCGGGTGGGTGGTGATCGCCTCGCTCAGCTCGCCCGCCCTCAGCGCATTGAGGAGGTAGATGACTTCTTCCTCACACGACATCCAGTCAGCGCAGCGCAATATCAGAAGTTCCTGGAGCAGCTTTTGAAACTGGAGGGTTTACAGGCTGCGCGCGCTCGAGCGCCTCGCTCTGGCCCAAACGAGCCTCCCCTTTGGCTCCTCACACGCTCCAAAGTTCAAATCCCAGAGAGAGATGAACAGGGCAGGCGTTGGCATCCCAACTGGCCAGTGAGCAACATCTCCTGTGAAGACGCCGAGGCTTTCTGCCGCTGGCTCTCTAAGCGAAATCGTCTCTCCTATCGCCTCCCCAGCGAGGTGGAGTGGGAGAAAGCCGCTCGAGGCAGCGATGGGCGTCTCTTCCCTTGGGGGGATGCCTTTGAGGCCAGCTTCTGCCATATGGGCATCAGCCAAGAGGGTTACCCCAGGCCCGGTCCCTTAGAGGCTTTCAAGACAGATCTCAGTCCCTATGGGATCGCAGGAATGGCGGGGGGGATCAGCGAATGGACCTCCTCTTGGCTGGACTCAGGGAAGCAGCAACGGGTGATCAAGGGGGGCAACTGGAGCAGCGGCCCCACCGAGTGTCGCTCTGCCAGTCGCTTTACTCAAAGCGTAGAGCAGGTCTTACCCACCCTAGGCTTTCGCTTGGCTCGAGATGTCTACTGAGCGCGAGTTTGTTTAGAGCTGGAAGAGATCCTCTAAATCTTGATGCTTAGATTGTGACTCGCAGAGCGCGTTGCTGGTGAGCCTGAGGCGCTTTGAGAGGACCGCGACAAAAGCCCAGAGGATCTTCACCGCCAGAGAGGGCTCTTTGCGCATCAAACCAAAGAGAGGTTTGCGCCCTACGACGATGAGGCGACAGCTCCGCTCCGCCTGGGCGGTAGCATAGCGAGCGCTCTTATCCATGATCGCCATCTCTCCAAAGTGCGCGCCTGGACCTAAGGTAGCCAAGGAGGTCTCTCCACGCTTGATCGAGACGTTGCCCTCCAAAACCAAGAAGAGTTCCTCTCCGATCTCACCCTCTTTAAAGATAAGCTCTCCCGCTTCCAGGCTCTTCAGCTCACAGAGGTTGAAGATGGCGATCTGCTCTGGATGACTGAGGTGTTGGAAGAGGGGCATCCTTCGGATGGTCTTTAGCTTGACCCGGCGCTCATCGACAGGCGCGTCGGGTAGGCGCAGGGTGAGGACCGTGATGTTATCCTTACCCCCCCGTCGGTTGGCCAGCTCGATGAAGGTCTCAGGTTGCTGCTCAGGGGGCACTTGGTCGAAAAGCTCAACGATCTCCTTGGAACTCCTGAAGTAGTTAGCGAGGCCATCGCTGCAGAGCAGGAAGCGATCCCCTGGGACAACCTCTAGATCCAAAGAGTCAACTTCTACATCAGCGTAGATCCCCACCGCTCGGGTGATCACGTTACGCTGAGAGGCGCTCTCTGCCTCCTGTAGAGAGAGGCGCCCCCGCTTGACCAACTCATTGACGAGGGAGTGATCCTCACTGAGCTGTAAAACCTCACCGCTGCGAATCAGATAGATGCGACTGTCCCCCACATGAGCGATAAAGGCTCGATTGGGGGTCAAGAGGATCAGGGAGCAGGTGGTGCCCATCCCCTTTTTGTCTAGCTCCAGCGCGGCGGTGTTATAGATCTTCTGTCCAGCCTCTCGTACTGCGCTGTCCAGAAGATCCAGGATATGCTCACGGCCATCCCCAGTATCGATGAAGTGCTGAATGAGCACCTCGCTCTCTTTGACATAACGCCGGATCTCCTGGACAGCGATATCGCTGGCCACCTCACCGGCTGCATGTCCTCCCATACCGTCAGCGACGATATAGAGCCCCAAATCCTCATTTATGAGGAAGCTGTCTTCATTGTTTTTCTTGACCCGACCGACGTGGCTGGCGCCGAAGACCTGAATCTCCATAAGAAGAACCTCCCATCTTTGGAAATTTATCAGCCACTCAAGCTACAGGGAACCTTCCTGTGTTTCTCTCGACAATCGCTGACTATGAAGGCATCGGCAACAGCTCTAGAATTTGGAACAGCAGGGTCGCGGCGTTCTGCGCCGCCCTGGGTTGAGATCCTCCCTCATCTGCGGCGGCTTTGCCATCAAGCAGATCTGAGATGCCGCGTATAACCATCGCCTCAACGCCATTGCGCTGAGCGGCCTCTGCAAAGCCGAAATCTTCCATCGCCACCGCCAAGCTGTCTCCATAGGATTGTGTGAGCAGGCGGGCGATCTCAGAGTCGCTGCTGGCCACCACCTTCTCTCCCGCCGCGATCGCAGCGACAAAGGCTCTAAACTCCTCTGGGTGGTCGCGGTTCCAGTCACGTCGTGCCTTCCGAGCGTATGAGAGCAGGGTGTTGCCTGCGGCGTGGGCTTCGGGGCGGGGGAGCAAACCATCGGCGGTGACCTTGCCCCCCTCATAGCCATAGACCTTGGAGCCAAGGACGACATCCCCGACAGCTACATCTTTTCGCCCACCAGCGACCCCCAAAAAGAGAGCATAGCTGGGCTTGAGGAAGTCCAGCGCTCGTTGAGTCTCTTGAGCCGCGCTGCTGTTGCGCGGGCCGATCTCTCCCACCACAACGCGACACCGAGGGGAGATCGCAGGGTAGAGACCCTGCTCATAGAAGGTCCCTCGCGGATGAGGGCGGGGGGTGATCTTACTCAGATAAGCACGCACCGCCTCATACTCCATCTCCAGCGCTGTAAGCACCAGCACCGTGGGCAGAGGAGAGCCCTCGGTAGGGGCGCTTCGCCAGAGCTGGGCGATCGCCTCGATATCTTTAGCGCGACCTGGTCGCTCAGCTTGAAGTTCATCAAAGAGCTGGGCATTAAGCAGCCCCCGCTGGATGAGAAGCTCAACTGCGGTATCAAAGTATCGACTTGGAGCTACGTCAGCTGAAGGCAGCTCATCGACCAAGCTATAGAGGTGGCTTCTTGAGCGCAGATAACGACGAAACTGCCTGGGTTGAAACAGGCTGAGCAGCAGGCCCTTGAGCTTCTCTTCACGGTTGGACACAGTATTACCCTTTCAAGAACCCCAGGTTCTTATCCACTGGGCGAACATCGGTACAGCCACCCGCCAACATTCACCCTCCCTTAACACAAAGGATTCTCGTCGAAGTTGGCGTAGGGCGGGATCGAGAGGCTTGACAGCCTGAGGAGCTTCAGCGAGTCGGATGAGCCAGCGCTGTTCAGCTGGGCTCCGCTCATCCCAGATCTCATCAAAGAGGCCGCTGCTCTTATTCGCGGCGCAGTCCAGGGCCTCCTCTAAATCCTCCTCGGTGGCGCGGCTCCGGCGCTGGGCGTTGAGTTCACGCACCAGCTCAGAGCAGATGAGCTGCACTAAGTAAGGATGGCCGTGGGTCTGCTCGATGATCTGCTTAACCAGCTCAGGCGGATAGACCCCCTCGGGGAAATCTGAGATGGGGCGCAGCACCAGCTCTTCAGCCTCCGAGGCGCTCAGGAAGCTGAGGTCTCGATAGATCGCCGAGATGAGGCGGTCGGTCCAGTGACGACCCAGCCGCCTTGGGGAGTGAGCGCCCACGAGCAGCAGGCGGATATGTTGAAGCTGCTCTCCGCAGGCGCGCACAAAGTCCAAGAAGTCAGGGCAGACAGCCTGAGCGATACGATCCTCCTCCAAGCGCTCAATCTCATCGATGGCGATGAGCAGGCGGTCCTGGTTTTGGGCGAGGTGAACATCAAGCTGCTTAAGCCAAGCGAGGCTGGGACCCCAGGCCTCCACCTCAAGGGGCAGAGGCTGTATAGGAAAACGGCTCGCGACCTCGACGAGCAGCCAGATGTGGGGAGCGCGGCGGTGTAAAGAGCCTGAGAGGCCCTGAAAATTGATCGTCACCACCGCTGCGCTGCCCATGAGCTGCGGGAGCAGGTTGAGCAGAGAGGATTTACCCACGCGGCGTTGGCCCAAAAGAAAGAGGGGCTCACCACCCTCTGCGGCGAGATCGTGATTAAAAACCTGAACGAGATCGCGGCGGCCCTTAAAGAGCTCTAGATCTTCAGCTTGGAGGGGGTTGCCAACTCGGAAGGGGGTAGGCAGCTCGCGGTGTTTGTCAACCTCAGCAGCGAGGCAGCGGTCTCGCTCCTCAACCTCCTCCAGCCAGCGCTGAGCGACCGGGAGCAGGAGGCGAGCGATATGTTCAGGGCGGCGTTGACTCCCCACCCGATCCAAAAGCTGTGTTAGGTGCTGTCGCGCCGCAGCGATACGCTCTCGGCGGTGGTGTTGGCTGGTCCCCGCCTGAACAGCGATCAGATCTTGAGCAGCCTGGGAGAAGGGGAGCAATGGGTTGTCATTGGGGAGCTTCTCTCTGCCCGGCAGGAAGGGGAGCGAGAGTTCAACCACGCCTTGGAGCTGTCGCTTGCTGATGGCATGGCGCAGGGTATGAGCCTGGAGCACCTCCAAGGCGCGGCGAGCAGCGCGCTTTTGGCCCAGGCTGGCGGCAGCCTCAGCGATGCGCTGTTGGCCGATCTTTGGATCGCGCTGTCCCACCTGGATGAGCACACCGGTCAGCCCTGGGAGGGGGAGGTAGATCAGCTCATGGTGGCGAAATGGAAGGTAGGATGTATCTCTTTCAAGCTGGGTAGAGGCAGATAGGGAGAGACGCAGCCATAGGGTCAGGAGGGACTCTCCCAAAAAGAGGGGGATCTGAAAGGTGCCAAGAATAATGCCCACGCCGACGGCCACGCCGACGGCCACGCCGAGGGCCACGCCGACGGCCACGCCTTCGGCCACGCCTTCGGCCACGCCGTAGGCCACGCCTCCGGCCACGCCGAGGGCCACGCCTCCGGCCACGCCGAGGGCCACG
>CAYLJJ010000091.1:0-19090 GCA_964384025.1 uncultured Nannocystaceae bacterium | reverse complement strand
CACGCCGAGGGCCACGCCTCCGGCCACGCCGAGGGCCACGCCTCCGGCCACGCCGTAGGCCACGCCGTAGGCCACGCCGAGGGCCACGCCTCCGGCCACGCCGAGGGCCACGCCTCCGGCCACGCCTCCGGCCACGCCTCTGACCACTCTAAGCCAATCAATATCCACCCCCAAGAGGGCCAAAACTCCACAAACCCCAAAGACCAGTAAAGGCATCCCTACAAACAGCATCAGACCGAAACGCCAAAGGAGCAGCATCACCACAGGATCCCGCGCTTGGATCCGATGCCGCAGCGCCCAGAGTGAAGGATCTCTCTCTAATCCCCACTCTGAGAACAGATGGTGTAGCGTGATTGGCTGCATCAAGAGCAGCCATGCCAGTCGCATCACTCCAGGTACTGGAGGCCCCTGCTGTTCACTGAGCATGACGTACAAACTCTGTCCAAGCAGCGCCGACGAGCCGCCCAAACTCTCCATCACGCTGCAGCAGCCCTCGGCTCCGTAAATTCTGGCGTAGCTCTGGCGGCAGCCCGCTCCAACATATTCCGCTGATCGCCTCTTTCAATATCGCCTGCTCTCGCTCATCCCGTACCACCCACCAACGCTTAAAATGCTCCCGTGCATCCAAGGCCAGCTCATCCGCCAGATCCTCGCGGTTCAGCTTCCCTTGCCGCCACGCTCGATCTCCGATCCACTGTAAACCCCATACCCAGCCACCCAGCTGCTCCCAAGCCCACTCGGCCCAGCTCTCATCAAGAGGCGCCAGCAGCTCCTCCACCGCCTCTCGCTCCAGCCCTCCCAAATAGATCTTCTCGCTGTGGTTCAGGAAGTCTGAGCTGAGCCCTCGCAGGCTGAAAAGCTGCCCTATCGCCTTACCTGAGACAGAGACCCAGACCAAGGACCTCTGGGCAGTGCATAGATGTCTGCAAAAGGAGAAGAAGTCTCGTGTGAACCCATGCCCCTTAACCGCCAGCTCCTCAGCCTTATCGATGAGCAGGACCAGGGGACATAAGCTCTCTAGGAGCCGCTCAACCGCTCCATTCGCGCTTAGACTCTGTGATCTTTGATGCCCCAGCTGTCGAGCCACCTCCGCCACCAGCGCTCCCTCAGAACGCCCTGCCAGGCTCTGTGCATCGATGCGCACCACATTTTGCTTCTCCTGCCGAGGTATATGTCGCTCCAACCAACGCAGCAGCGAACTCTTGCCCGTGCACTGCTCCCCCAGGATCTCTACGCTCTGCCCTTTATGAATCGCGTCCATCAGGTCTCGACGCTCTCTGTCCCGCCCAAAGAGGTCAGCATCCCGAGTGATGATCTGGTTTAAGGAGAAGGGTGAGGTCCCAGGCAGAGGAGCACCGCTCTTGGAGATGGGGATTTTATGCTCCTCTCCCAGGGATCGCAGGCGAGCGCTCAACCTCGGGTGCAGCGATAAGAGAGCGTGTAACATCGCCGCATCTGGTAAGCCGCGTTGCTCCAGCGCTTCCCCCAGCGCTCCGTAGTAACGGCTCGCTGCCCACTCCACAGAGAGATCATCTCGTACCTCCTGCAATCCAGCCCGGCGCAGCGCGGCATCTGTACCTCGTGGAGGGAGACGCTCCTTGAGCAGCAGCTTGGCTAAGATCCCGCCTCCCCTCATCACGCTTGCTCCTGTCCAACAGAGGCGTTTGCTGTGCCCCTACCGTCAAATACCAAATTTGAAGCGGGTTCATAAGCAGTAACCGATCGATATCGAGCCATCACCCCTCAAGCAGAGCTTGAAGCTGTATTCTCTGAGACTCCTAGAGCTTTTGACATTTGGAGGCCCTCTGCCCGCTCTCTCTAGAATGTGATATGTGGGGCGGCTCAGCCGATGAGAGAGATAGGATCATGACCGAGCTTTATCAAGAGATCATCGCGGAGCTTTCCGCGCCCCTAAACCAATGGCTGCGGGAGCATGGCGCTGAACCCTGCGTCGCCCTCGCTCCTCCCACACGAGAGGGCGCGGGGGATCTGGCCCTGCCCTGTCATCGCTACGCCCGGAGTTTTCGCAAGGCGCCTCAGGCTATCGCTCAGGATCTGCTCCCCATCGCTAAGGCCCAAGCGCTGATCGCTTCAGCAGAGGCTCAGGGGGGATTTTTAAATCTACGCTTTGCTTGGCCGGTGCTGGCGGAGCGGATCTTGGATTGGGCCCTTGATGATGAGGGTGCCCTGGGGCGCTCTAAGGCCCTCAAGGGGCAGCGCATCCTGATTGAGTACAGCTCCCCCAACACCAATAAGCCCCAACATCTGGGGCACTGCCGCAATAACATCCTGGGCAACACTGTGGCCCGTCTGATGAGCGCGGCGGGGGCCGATGTACAGCAGGTGAACCTGATCAACGATCGAGGGATCCATATCTGTAAGTCGATGGTGGCCTATCAGCGCTTCGCTGAGGGGAGCAGCCCAGAGTCCTCAGGGAAAAAGGGGGACCACCTCATCGGTGAGTTCTATGTGAAGTTCGAGGCTGCCTTCTCAGAGGAGTATAAGCGCTATAGAGCCTCTTGTGAGGCTGAGCCCCTCTCCAGGGAGCTTTGGTTTAACAGCGATGAGAGTGAGTGGGGGCGGGCCGCGCGAGAGATGCTGTTGGCTTGGGAAGCTGAGGATGAGGAGGTGCGCGGCCTCTGGAAGATGTTGAACGGTTGGTGTGAAGGGGGCTTCTTTGAGACCTATGCGCGGATGGGGGTCGCCTTTGATCGCATCGATCGCGAGAGCGAGACCTATCTCTTAGGTAAAGATCTGGTGGCTGAGGGCTTAGAATCAGGGGTCTTCCATCGGGCCGAAAATGGCGCTGTAGTCTTTGATCTTGAGCGCTTGGGCCTCAAGGGAGAGAAGGCTGTGCTGCGAGCTGATGGCACCAGCGTCTATATGACTCAGGATCTGGGCACCGCGCTGCGTCGCTATGAAGAGACCCACTTTGACAAGATGATCTATGTGGTGGGCAATGAGCAGGACTACCACTTCTGCCTGCTCTTTGGGATCCTGGCGGAGCTGCGACCTGAACTAAAGGAGCGGCTGCATCATCTGAGCTATGGCATGGTGGAGCTGCCTGATGGACAGATGAAGAGTCGCCAGGGCAAGGTGGTGGACGCAGATGATCTTATGGATGAGCTGGCCAGCGCTGCGCGCAAGAAGACCCTGGAGGAGAACCCCAACTTAGAGGCTCAAGAGCTGGCTTATCGAGCTGAAGCGATCGGCCTGGCTGGGCTCAAGTTCTTCCTCCTCAAGTTTGCGCCGACGACCACCTTTATCTTCAATCCAGCGGAGAGCATCAAAGCCAAGGGAGAGACGGGGGTGTATTGCCAGTATGCCTACGCACGGGGAGGCCGCATCCTGGAGAAGCTGGGAGATGCTGCTGAGGGAGTGACGCCAGATTATCACGCCCTTGAGCAGCCTCAGGCCCTTGAGGTTTTGCGAGCGATGCTCCTCTTCCCTCAGGAGATTCGCCAAGCCGCAGAGCAGCGACGCCCTAGCCTCTTGGCCCAGAGCACCTTTAACTTGGCCCAGAGCTTCGCCGCCTTTTACAACCATAAGGAGAATCAGGTCCTGCGGGCTGAGGGGGGTGTACAAGCAGCGCGGGCGCGTCTGGTGAGGGCCGCTCAGCGTATGTTGGGCGCGGGTCTGGAGTTGATGGGCATCACCGCCCTACGAGCGATGTGATGGCTGAGGCTCGGCCCTTCCTGGGGGTCTATTTTCAGTGTTGTAGGGTCTATGCTCGCCTCTATAAAGCTCGGGAGGCTGAGGTCTACACTGGGCGCTGCCCCAAATGTCTTAAGCCGGTGCGCTTTCGCGTTCAAGAGGGGGGCAGCAGCCATCGGATCTGGAAGATCCCTTGAACTCAAGTTGGGACATAGGTTTTGCTCCAGGACTCAAAGGACCTAAAAAGGATGCTCCATGCGCTCACTCTCCTCTCTGCTGCTTCTCCTGCTCCTCTCCTGCCCAGCTCACGCGGATATCTTTGAGATCTGGGCTGCTGGGAAGGTTGACTACACCTATGGGACGGGGGACATCTATAAGGGCTTTGATCAGCCTTACGGTCTGGGCGCAGAGGGAGGCTTGGAGCTGCTCTATATCGACCTTTGGGGGGAGGCCCTGGTCAAGGGAGATGGGCAGTATCTCTTCACCCTGAACCTGGGCTTCGACCTTGATTTTGGGGATGACTTCCGCTTCCTCGTTGGGCTCTACACCGGGCCGATGTTCTTTATGTACCCCGAGCAAGAGGCGCAGATGATGAACATCTCTCCTGCTCTCAAAGATCAGATCTTCACCGCCACAGGCAACGAGAACCTCGCGGGACAGCTCGAGGAGGGCTACAACAAGCAGGCCGCCGCCCTAGAAGCGGAGTATGGCCGCTTTGCGACGGGCTGGAATCTGCTGCGGCTGCGCCTCAACCTGGAGTTTAAGCTGGCTCCTTTCCTCTATATGGGAGCAGACGCCATGATGGGCTATCACTACATCTTGAGCGGTGAAGATGTCGCCGCTGGCATCAAGAATGAGGCGATCAAGGGGGTCGTTAAGGATCACAACGAGCTGCAAACCAAAGAGGGGCAGATTGTAGTTGATGCCCTCAGAGAGGAGCTGGGCGCAGACGCAGTAGATGCTCAGCAGCTTGATGGTATGAACTGGAACCTGGGCATCTTCCTCAAGTTGGAGATTTAGCTCTTAGAGTGCCGTCGGAGGTGATGTGGGCATGGTAGATTGCTGCTCACGTCGTTTTAAAGCCAGAGGGCAGATCAAAGAGATCATATGCTGAATCAGCAGTTCTCGCGCCTCTTCTGTGTTCTCCGCTCCGCTGAGCCTCACCCGTTCGGCATCATCAGCGATCACATAGCGAGTCATTAAGCAGCTTAGAGAGTGAAGGAGCAGGCGCGCCCTCTGCGGTTCTATACCCACAGAATTGGCAAGGATAACGTCGAGATCTGCGAGCCCAATCCCCTGAATACAGGCCATCTGTAGATGATCTGCGTCCAGGATATGCCGCATCAGGAGCCGCGCTCCCTCTCGATGCTCCTCGGTGTACTCCCAGATCTGTCGAATGAGCTGAGTGGCCCAGTCACTCCCAGAGAAGGAGAGCTGAGTGATCGACTCGGTGCTCTGTTTCAGGAAGTGTTGAACTACGGTGCCATAGAGACCCCGTTTGTCCCCGAAGTGGTAGCTGAGGGTAGCGACGTTGACCCCAGCTTCCTGAGCGATCAGCCGCACACGGGCACCACCAAAGCCTCGGTCTGCGAAGACCTTGGTCGCTGCTTGGAGTATGCGCTCTCGCGTCTCTTCAGGCTTGGTCCCGGCCAATCGGCCCATCCGCGCCCTCCTAAAGATGAGATAGGAATTAAACAGGTGGATGGTTCTAATCTGATAGAGGTCGCAGCTTCCACAAAATTGTGGAGATTTTGCCCGTTAAAAACCTGGGATTTTAGTCAATCTCCCAAGTGTAACCTGCGTTGAGGAGATCTTGAACGCCGCCAGATCTCTTGCTCTTTGCCTCGTCGATCTGGGCCTCAAGCATCGCCTCATAGCTGGGCAGCTTTACATTCCTCAGAACCCCCATCGGGGCCGGCTGCTCTAGATGAGAGAGCATAAAGGACATCGCCAAGTTGCTCTGATCGTGGACCAAGATGTTCTCTAGACCACGCTCCTCTACAAAGACCACCTGGGGGCGCATCTGTTGATCCATGATGATGCCCTTATCCCTCTGCTTCCCAAAGAGGATGGGCTCACCATGTTGAAGGTTGATGGTCGCCTCTGCGCGGCTCTTGCGATCTGTGATCCCGTCAAAGGCGCCGTCATTGAAGATCAGGCAGTTCTGAAAGACCTCAACAAAGGCGCTGCCCTTATGTAAGGCCGCTGCGCGGATGACCGCCTGCATATGCTTGGGATCAGAGTCCATGGTGCGTGCGACAAAGGTCGCGCCTGTGCCCAGGGCTACGCTGATGGGGTTAAAGGGGAAGTCGATGCTGCCCAGGGGAGAGGACTTGCTGCGCTTTCCCAACTCCGAGGTGGGGCTGTACTGCCCCTTGGTCAGGCCATAGATCTGGTTGTTGAAGAGGATGATCTTCAGGCCGATGTTGCGTCGAAGAGCATGGATGAGGTGGTTGCCTCCGATGGAGAGACCATCTCCATCGCCGGTCAACACCCAGACGTTCAGCTTGGGATTTTGAGCCTTGAGGCCGCTGGCGATGGCGGGCGCGCGACCATGAATCCCATGCATCCCATAGGTCTGCATGTAGTAGGGGAAGCGACTGGAGCAGCCGATGCCGCTGATAAAGGCGAAGTCCTCTCGGGGGATGCCCAACTCAGGCATCACGCGCTGGACCGCGTTTAGGACCGCGTAGTCCCCACAACCAGGGCACCAACGAACCTCCTGATCGCTCTTAAAATCTTTGCTCTTGAGGCCGCTGGGATCGGTCGGTGTGCAGATTGGGTAGTTGCTCATCCCATCTCCTCCAGTTGAGCTTTGATCGCTCCTAGAATCTCCGACTCCTTAAAGGGCTTGCCCTGAACTTTGTTGTAACGCTCAGCTTTGATGCCGTAGTGAGCGCGAATCAGGAAGGCGAGTTGGCCCATGTTCAGCTCTGGGATCAGGATCCGATCAAAGCGAGCCAGGAGTTCTCCCAAATCCTGGGGCATGGGATTGAGATATCGCAGGTTGATATGCGCCAGCTTGTGACCTTCAGCGCGGAGCGTGTTGACCGCGCTACGAGCAGCTCCCAGACTACTGCCCCAGCTCAACACCAAGAGCCGAGCCTCTGCATCGCCATGTAGCTCAGTGCTTGGGTAGAGATTGGCTACATTCTCGATCTTCTGTGCCCTCAGCTCGGTCATGAGCTGGTGGTTGTGAGGATCATGGGAGACGTTGCCTGTACGATTCTGCTTCTCCAGGCTGCCCACTCGATGCTCTAGGTGAGGTGTCCCAGGGATCGCCCAAGGGCGTGAGAGCTGCTCATCGCGCTCATAGGGCAAGAAGCCCTCAGGATCGGTGGCAAACTCAACCGGGATCTTCTCCAGCTTAGAGATATCTGGGATCTTCCAGGGCTCCGCCCCCTGAGCGATATAGCCATCCGTGAGCAGGACCACAGGGGTCATATAACGGATGGCAATGCGGAAAGCCTCGATGGTGGTCCAGAAGCAATCACCTGGGCTGCTGGCGGCGAGGACTGGGATGGGACAGTCCCCGTTGCGACCGAAGAGGCTCTGAAAGAGATCGCCCTGCTCTGTCTTGGTGGGTAGACCTGTGCTGGGTCCACCACGCTGGACATTGACGATCACCAAAGGCAACTCCAGGATCGTTGCCAATCCCATCGCTTCTGTCTTAAGCGCCAGACCAGGGCCGCTGGTGGTGGTGATGGCCATGGCGCCCGCATAGGAGGCGCCGATGGAGGAGCAGATCCCTGCGATCTCATCCTCGGCCTGGAAGGTCTTGACTCCCAGATGGCGATATCCGCTGAGGAAGTGCAGGATCTCGCTGGCGGGGGTGATGGGATAGCTGCCCAAGAAGAGCTTCAAGCTCGCCAGCTCCGCAGCCGTGGTCGCGCCCAGCGCCACAGCCTCATTGCCCGTCACGTTACGATAGCGCCCTGTAGAGACAGGGGCCTGCTTGACCACATAGTTGTTGCGGAACAGCACCGTGGTCAGGCCATAGTTAAAGCCTGCCTTAAGAGCGATGCTGTTGGCCTCAGCGATCTTGGGAGCCTTCTTGGCGAACTTCTCCTGGAGCCACTCAAGCGAACGATCCAGGGGGCGGCTGAAGAGCCAGTAGACGACCCCCAACGCAAAGAAGTTTTTGGAGCGGCTGGCCTGCTTCCTGGGTAGAGAAAGCCCCTTGATCGCTTCCAAGGTGAGCTTGGTGATCTCGATGGGAAAGACTCGGAAGGCCGCTAAGCTTTCATCCAGGAGAGGGTCCTGTTCAAAGCCCGCCAGCTTGAGGTTCTTTTTGCTGAAGGCGCTCCGGTCAACGATGATGATGCCGTTGGGCTTTAGATCACTCAGGCTGACCTTAAGCGCCGCTGGGTTCATCACCACCACCACGTCAGGAGCATCGCCGTGGGTGTGAACTTCTTTGGAGGAGAAGTGGAGCTGAAAGCCAGAGACCCCTGCAATGGTGCCTGCAGGGGCTCGAATTTCAGAGGGAAAATCAGGGAAGGTGGAGAGGTCATTTCCAAGACCCGCAGAGGTCTCAGTAAACTGCTTCCCCGTGAGCTGCATCCCATCGCCAGAATCACCAGCAAAACGGATGGTCACGCTCTCCAGGATCTCGGGAACTTTGGCCATTTCACTCATGGTGTCGAAGGCCCCGTTTCGGAGTTATAGTGCGGCGAAGCTAGTGCATTCCCTGAGAGAGTACAAAGCTCTTTTTCCTCTCTGGAGGGAGTCTCAAACAACTGATGAATTTAAAGAGAAGCCAAAGTTTTAATTTTCCAATAAAACTAAGAGCTTAGGATCCTTCAGCTCTCAAATCCTCTCCCTTGATAAGTCGGAACCCTTGACGCTCTCCTTGCCAAAGAGATCCCCCTTCCAGGAGCTGAACCGGAGCGTGAAGCTGCTCCGAATAGATACGGAGGCGATGACTCATCCAACGGTCCCGTCCCATCTCATAGACCTCAGCCTCCACTCCAGCCATACAGAGCGTATGCAGGTGGAGAAAACCGAAGCACTTCGCGATCTGCGGTACCCTGTGTTGGTGGCGACGGACCCAAAACCAGACGCTCTCTACAGAGAGGCGCTCAAAGAGATAGAAGAGTCCTGCGGTGGCGCTGCGAGCGCCCTCTCCAGGGTAGTGATCAGCGCGGATCAGAGTGCTTAACTCCCAAGATCCGGGCTCGTCGCGGACAAGCTCCAGGGCTCCCAGACGCTCCCCCTCTCGCTCCACCACAAAAGTCCTCTCGGTTTTGGACCAGTTGAGGGGATGAAACTCTCTAAAAGTGCCTGCGAGAGGACGGCGCCTCAGCTCAGGCTGATCAAGGAGGGCGCTCAAGGGCGCTCTGTCTCCAGGCTTTACAGGTCTTAGGATGAGGCTCATTTCTTAGCTCTACTCCAGGAAACGCGTCACTGAAAGAGGAGAGAGAGAAACAAGAGCAGGAAAGCCTTTTTAGGTTCTCTTTTCAAAGAGATCTGGCAGCCTCTATCTTCAGCACCAGGTTCTCTACCACTGAGGCTTGATGCCTAGGTCACTCCCTGGAGGGCAGAAGAGGAGATCTTCAAAAAGTCTGAGATCTGAGCCTGGGGGTTTTAAATCAGCTCCATCTGCCCCTGGACCGGCAGCTTTTAAAGAGCGCTCGGTCCTACACCTTGCGACCAGCGTTCTCCTCAAACAGAGTGGAGCAAACAGCTTCGTAGAGAGGGCCTGATGAACGCGACCTGGGGAGCTCTCCTCCAAGCGGGAGGCTATCAACAGTCAAAGAGCGAGGAGATCTTTCAGAGCGATCTAAGCTTCACAGGGAGCTTGGGAGAGCTGGAGATCAAGCTCCATTTCAAGACCCTGACAGAGGAGGCGCCCACAGTAGAGCTGCATAGCCCGGAAAGCTGGCCTCTGCTCTCCTCCTATCGTCTGCTCTCTACGCGCTGCTTAAAGGGGTTTCAGGGAGGGGTACAGACAGGAGATCTCCACTTCGATGCAGAGGTGATCGTGCTGCCTGAGCAGGATGAGCAGGATGAGCTGCTCCTCCTCCTGGGCGAGGAGCAGCGTGAGCAGCTACGGAACCTGATCGAGCAGGGCGCTCAGCTCCATAATGGTAGCCTCCTGCTGCCTCCCTCTTTGAGCAGCGTCTGTGAGCCTGAGCTGCTCTTAGACAAAGCTGAAGCGCTGCTGGCGAGCCTAAAGAGCCCCACTCAAGAGGAGCTGCTGTGGCGCGCCGTTAAAGATCCCTCTCCCAAAGTGCGAGCTCGCATAAAGACGGAGTTGAACTCTTCGCTGCTCGATTTTGAGTTGGTGATGAGGATGCTCACCGGTGAGCAGCCAGAGGAGCCTGCGCTCTGGCTTGCTTCGATTCGCCCTGAATGCTCAGAGCAGCTGGAGCGCTGGTTTGAGATCGCTGGGGAGGGAGAGGAGCGGATCTACGATGAGCTGCTCTTGGAAAGCCTATATCTGTTTGATCTGGAGGACGCTGTCTTAGAACAGCTGTTAAAACGTCTGAGTTTGATCATCTTCTCCTCCTGGTCTGAGGGAGATGAGGAGCGAGCGGCGCCTATCCTAGAGGCCGCTCAGGAGCACCCCGCGCTGGACTCCGCGCTCTGCTCAGGCTTGCTCCATTCCCCCTCTGAGGCTGGGCTGGCTTGGCTGAGGGGCTCTCAAACTCTTGGGCTTAAGAACCAGCTTCAGCGCTGTGAGATCTTGTTGGCTCTGAACTTTCAGGAGGAGGGTCTCTTTTCTGCGCTGGAGTTGCTGGAGTCAGGGCCTCCTTTAGAGGAGATAAACAGCAGCGTTGAGCAGCTCTCTACGCTCTTTCAGCGCTGTGCGCTGCAAGAGCCACGCGGCCCAGAGATGGTTCGCTTTCTCCTCTGGCTCATTCAGAACAGAGTGTATCAGCTCGCCTTACCTGAGACTCTGAGAGATCAGGCCCAGGTGCTGCTCTTAGAGCAGCTCAGGGCTGATCTCCAAGCTCCCTTTGCCTACGATGTTATCCAGGCTGAGATCTCAGAGAAGCTGCTCCTGTCGCTCTGCCAAGGGCTCCTCTACCCCGCTCCCGAGGGCCTCTCAGCTTGGTTTGAGGCCTTGTGGGACTCTCGCTTCCCTGAGCAGAGAGCATTTGTACAGGCTTGGAGCCTGGGGCTGGATCTCGCTGAGCTGTGGATCCAGATAGACACAGAGGCTGTGGTTGAGAAGCTCTGCGCGTTACAGCTCCAAGACGCTACATATATGCCGCGCTTTATCAGGCTCTTAGAGCAGAGTGGCTTCAGGAGCGCGGCGGTGCTTCAAGCCCTCAGCCCACTCCTAAATCCAGCCCCAAACGCCGATACGATGGAAGCCCTTAAGACCTTGCTGTTCCGCTCTCTGACGCAGGATCTTGAAGCTGAGCTGTGTCAAGAACTCAGCTCCCATCTGCTCTCCAACTCCCTCTTGATTTTGATCTGTGGTCTCCTCTTAGAGGCTCAGCCTTCAGGAGCTGGGGCTTGGTTGCTACAGCATTGGGAGCGTTGTAGTGAGGGCTACTCGGAGGCTCAGCGGTTGCTGATTTTGGAGGCTCTGTTGGAGCTTGAACCCCAGAACGCTCAAGCTCTGCTGCTCCAACAGCGCCCCAAGGAGCTGAGATTACAGCGCAAACTGCTGAGCATCTTAAAGCGTTGGAGGCTACGCAGCCTGGAGTCTGCTGAGCTGTTTCTCTGGAGTATCTCATCTCAGCGTGGTCCAAAGAGGGGGCATAAACCCTCTGTCTCGAAGCAAGAGGAGCTGCTCTTGGAGATGCTCAGGGTCGATCTTCAGGATCCCTTCTCCAAACATATCTGCCAAAACGCTTCTTTGGCATCTCCGATATTGCAGATCTGTAGGGGGCTCTGTCAGAGCCCCCCTAAAGGTCTCTCGAGTTGGTTTGGAGATCTTTGGGAGGCCCAGTTTCCCAACCCTGAGTCCGCGCTGAAGCGAGAGCGACTGGCGCTCCAGTTTATTGAGCTGTGGAGCCTCACCGATCAAGAGGCAGCGATCCAGAGGCTCTGCGCGATCCCTCTTCAATCCCTCCAAGACCCAGCAGGGGCCTTAGATATCTTGGCGGACTCAGAGAGCATGATGAGCACCATCGAGCTTCTCCTGAGTCGGCTCCTTCAAAAGCGCCCCAAGAAGCTTAGCTCCTTACGCAAGCTCTTGAACATCCTGGAGCTTTGGAGACCGCGCAGCTTGGAGTCTGCCAAATTGCTCCTCTGGAGCACCCAATTTCTGCACGATGGGGCTTTGGCACCTCGGGTTGAGGCGCTGCTCTTAGAGATGCTCAGGGCAGATCTTCAAGATCCCTTCTCCAAATACATCAGCCAGAACGTTTTTTTGACGCCTGTGATATTACGGATCTGTGGTGGGCTTTATCAGAACCCACCAGAGGGCCTCTCCAACTGGCTCAGAGATCTTTGGGATGCCTGCTTTCCCAATCCTGAGTCTCCTTTAGAGGTTGAAGCGCAGGCGCTCCAGTTTCTTGAGCTGTGGAGCTTCCTCGATCAAGAAACAGCGGTCAAAAAACTCTGTATTATTCCTTTCCAATCCCTCCAGAAGCGAGAGAGAGCCTTAAAAATGTTGGTGGGCTCTAAGTTGAAAGCAGAGCATGTGGTGAGCGCCATCAAACCTCTCTTGGATCACCCGCTGAAATCTGAAGCAGAGAAGCCTCTAAGGACCTGGCTCGCCCATGAATTTCATCAAGATGCTCTTAAACCAACTCCAAGAGAACTCTGTGAATTGAGATTTTCAGAATCACTTCTCTTCTATCTCTGTGAATTATTTATGGTTTCACGGCCTGCTAATGCAGGCAGGTGGATTGAAAAACATTGGAGATATCATGGCGAATCATATTCAGAATTTAGACAGATGGCCTTGCTTAGAACACTATATGATTTTGATAAATCCACTGCAATTGGTCATTTAATAGAGAGAAGGCCAAGGAAAAGAGAGTTCGCTGCCGAGATTACCAATATCATTTTCGACAATAAGACAGCAAGCCGCAAATCAGCAATATTTATACTATGGTGTGCTTTAAATGGCACACAAGATGACTTTTATGGGGAAAAAATCTCAATATTAATCATAGATAATCCAAAAAGTCCGTTTGCTGAGCATCTCAGCGCATCAACAATCCCATATTGGTTATTTAACGACATATGTAAGCATCTTTGCAAGTTAAATTCTAAAATAAATGCTTCTTTATGGCTGAATAATACTATTGCCAAACCAAGGCTCAAATTGGAGACCAAACTTCTAATTCGCGCCCATATCTCTCTTGCTTTGATCAATAAAAGGATTATTTTTGATTTAAAGCCAATTTTAAGCAAGACATTCAGTGATTCAGATTATGATTCCTGGGCTCTAGCAATAAGGCTGATTGATATATGGATCTCTATTGATCCAGAGACAGCGGCTCAGGAACTGAGTCTTATGCGACCTCCATTACGACAAGTTCCCGCCTTCATCGGATTCTTAGAACGGGCAAAGTTCAGGAGCGAGGCTGTAGCAGAGTTCCTCATCTGGGCCATGAGCTTCCAGAGTCGAAGGGAGATCCTGAAGCTCAACATGGAGCTGCTCAGCCCCTGGTTAGCAGATGGAGTTGATGACCCCTTTGCAGAGAAGGTCCTCCAGGCACCTCTCTCTTCGGAGATGCTCAAGTCGATCTCCAAGGCTCTGGTCAAGGCTCATACACCTGGAGGAGCGCGCTGGTTTTTGGAACTCCTGGAGATCTCCAGGGACACTTGCTCTGAGGAGAAGCTGTGGAGCATCTTAGAGGCCCTCTCTCACCTTGATCTCCAGCTGTTCCTCTCTGAGTTAGAGACCTTCAACCCCAAAAATCGAGACTTAGCGCTCCAAGCTCTCCGCAGAATCTCAACTTTGGAGCTGCGCAACCCCAAGGTCCTAAAACCGCTCTTGAGATGGATTCAATCACCTAAACTTAGAGAACCGATCTTCGAGCTGCTCATCTCTTGGCTGGGCCGCGCTCTTGATGATTCCCTTGCCCTTGAGTGCGCCCAATACGCATGGCCTAAGAAGTTTCGTAATCGACTGTACCAACAGATCATAGAGAGCCGCCCTCCTGGTGCTAGAGAGTGGCTGCTCTCTATCGATCAGCACCAGCTCTCTGAGGAGGAGGAGCTGGAACTCTTTGAGGTCCTCAGCGAGTTTGATTTTGAGCATGCGTTTGAGCGTTTTGGGGCGATACAACCCAAAAATGAGGCGCAGATTAAGCGCTTAATTCCTCTGTTATGCCGACCCGAATATCCTCTCGCCATTCTGGCTCTTTTTAAGTGGGCTTGCCCCCCTAAGCGTCCTGATGGTCCTCTATCTTTGCTCAAATCTATAGATGAAAGCCTCGCTCAGGGGTTGATATTGCTGCTTTGCAAGAGACCTCTGGAGGATCCATTACTTGCCGACTTGAGAGCGGACAGATGGGCTGAACTGAAGCGTCTGCCCAACCGCATTAAAGAGCTGCTCATAGAAGCCTTAATTGAGTCCAAGCCCAAAGGGGCCCTGGAAATCCTGCTTAAGCTGCTGGATATCGACGACAACAACATGGTCGCCAATAAAAGAACAATCTATCAACTCCAAGAGTTGGGAGATTGGAACGCCGAACCTCTCATCATCAGGGCGCTTGAAAAAGATGAGTTAAAGGAGGTGGCCATCAAGGCCCTCGCTAAGCTGGGTCGTCGCTCAGCGATCAAGGCCCTCGGTCAGTTCACCAGTTTCTTCTCTTGGAGTGATTTTAGGGAGATCGCCCAAGAGGCCATCGAGCAGATTGAGGCGCGCTTAGCGAAGTTTGAAGGCGCCATCTCCTTGCAATCAGACAAACGCACTGGAGGCTTAAGCCTGACGGAGGAGCCTGAAGAGAAGCTTTAAGTGCTCCCAATTTGATCGCACCTGAAAGATTTGGGCTCTCAAAGGCAGGCATCAAGCCACCCTATCCTGCTCCAACTTTGAGAGCTGGGCACTCCAAGCCCCCTGTCCAAAATAGATACCTAAATCCAGCCTGAAGCGTCGAAAATGCCACCGCTCTAGAGGGAGCAGCATGCGCTCTCTAGAAGAAGCGCCCTTCGGTGATCATAAAGCGATACATCACCGCCATCCCCAAGATGAAGAGAGCGATAACACTCATAAAGAACATCCGCTTAAAGCGCTTGGTCTCCTCAATATTTTCGCGTTCAAAGCGCCCCACGCGGCTCATCGCGAGCTGCAGGACCTGCTGGCGACGGGCTGCGCGTCGAGGATCCTCTCCCTCCTCTCGACGGTAGCACTGCCCAGCGAACTCTAAGAGGCGCTCCTGGGCACAGAGCGCGATAAAGGCTTGATGTGCCTCCTCATCATCCAGGGAGCTTCGCAGCGACTCCCAACGCTCGATCAGCAGCTCCCGCATAGGATGGGTTCCAAGGAGTTCATCAGAGAAGCGCTGAGGAGCGGCCTTGGAGAAGCGCAGGCCACAGCGGTGACAAGCCTCCTCCTCATGCTGTCGATGGGCACACTTAGGGCATTTGATTGGACCCTCGGGTGGTGGGAGGCCCGCCTTTGAGATGGGGGCCAGCAGGTTCAGATATTGGCAGCCCTCGCAGGAGAAGCCAAAGCCTCCCTCTACGATCCCAAGGCTCTCCAGCTCATGAGCTTGAGCGCAGCGCTGACAGTCAACTCGCATTGCAGATCCAGCCGTGTTGAATGAGGCAGGCTATCAGATCTTTGGGAGGAGGTCTCTTGGGTCCTAGAACAGCTCCGCCTGCTCTCGCTTTCTCCTCTGTATATGGCTGAAGAGCGCTACCAGTAAGAGAAGCAGGATAAAGCCTCCAGTCTCCTCCACCTCTAAAGACCAAAGCGCGCTGCGCCCCAAGAGCGTCAAGACCCCCCCCAGAAAGAGGGCTCCCCAGCTCAAGAGGTTCATCGGCTTCCTGAGCGCTCGCTGACGAGTCACCCAGGCCAACATCAAGAAAGCGAAGATCAAGAAAGCGCTGTTGCTGCCTTCACCCGGAGTCGCGCTGATCTTCAGCTCGATCTCCAAAGGCTTCTCATTGGAGTCATGCACGGGATAGCTAAAGAGGTAGTCGGTGAGGTTCCCTCCCCCCGCGATGACTGTACTCTGGGTGTGGCTGGGGGCTCGCCAGTGATAAGCATAGATATTCTTGAGGGGAGAATCATAGCTGATCAACGCCCGCTCTCGAGAGATGCGCAGCCGCCACTGGATGTCGCTACAGCGTAGATCTGTATTTGGGCTCTGTAACTTGACCTTGTCATAGATTCCCAAGATATCGCCGCGCTGCTCATAGCGAATCCCGATAAGAGACTCTGCATTCTTGGCCAGGGGGATGGCGATCGCCCCCTTTTCATCCTGTACCGCTTTCACCTTGCGCGCATTGGCCTCTACCTTTAGCACCTTACTCTCCTCAGGCAACTTCAGCCTGAGGAATTGACGATCATCATTGCGGACGCGGTAGAAGGCTTCGCTGATGAAATGCCCATTCTCTAAGATATCTGTAGTGATCCAGACCTGTACAGCCTCAGCGTTGAGAGTTTGAACCGTACGATGGCGCTTGATGTCCAGCTCCAGAGACCAGGGGACATGCGCATATTGATAACCCAAGATAATCTCCAGATCTGTACGTAGGCGGATCGCCTTGGGGAGCGCCTGGGTTTCAATGGATCTCAGGATCTTCTTGAGCCCAGGCTTGACCTCCATCCCCGCCTCAGCGGCGATGCCTAGACTGCCGGTCTCCACCTCTGCGCCATGGACCTGTACATCGGGAAGCTTGAGAGTCCCCAGCTTCTTCTTGAGGATCAGCTCAAACTCAATATCGAGCTGAACGGCGCCCTCTAAAGCCTGAGTGAAGCGCACCTCATAGGCTCGACGCCCCTTCATCTCCTTGGCCCCTTTCTTTTCCTTCAAGGGCTCTACCTTGTTGAGGCTGGGGGCGGTGATGCGGGGCTCAGCGACCCCCTCGGGGAGAGAGATAACCAGCTTCTCACGGCGGCCTGACTTCATCTCGATCAAGGCCACCGCCTGCCCTGTTAGGCTCCCCTCTTTGATGAGATAGAGGGTGTCCACGCGAGCATCAAAGCGCGCCTCCTTGGATTTGGCCGTGGCTACCTTGCTCTTGAGCTGCCCTAAAGCCCCTACATGCTTAAAAGCTTGGCTGACCTTATCTCGTAGACCCTGGCGGATGTTAAGAGGCAGGGCATCCTCACCCACCTTACGGAAGTTCCCCAGCACCTCAGCAGGGGCAAAGCCCACCTTGTCTCCATCAAAGAGGGCCACCACGCCCCCCTCTCGGAAGGCCTGTAGGGGGCGAACAAGGGGTAGGCTGAGGGGGCTGCCCTCCTTGGTGGCGACCACGGTCTCAAGCTGAAGCTCTAAGCGCAGGCTGGACTCCAGCTCTTGCCCCAAGATCACCCGCACTTGCCGAGGAGCCTCCTCACTCGCAGGGAAGATACGCCAATCCTCAATCCCCTCCCCCTGCACCTTATAGAGCACCACTCGCTCAGGGAGCTGGATCGGCAGCTCTTTCACCTTTCCATGGATTACATCGTAGTCCAGGAGGATCTTGGAGCGAATCACCCCCTCTTGGAGAGTGATCATCTGCCAGGCTTCGGTGTTAACGCGCACCTGAGTTTCTGGAGCAGCGCGAGCCTCGGTCCAGCGAATCAGGATCTCTTCGGTTGGAGGGAGCTGAGCAACAGCGCGGGTGCTCAAGTTTTCTCCCTCTCCGCTGTGATTGGTGGTGTGGGGTACAGGAGGCTCAAAGCTGAGGGCTCGTTTCCCGGCGACGCTGATCTCCACTCGGGTCATCGGCACCTTATTGGGGTTAAGCCGCACCTGAGGCTGGCCATGGCTGCGATCCACCGAGCTGCGGAAACGCGCCGTGACCTGATGTCGCCCAACCCCTTTAAGTTCTACAACATGCCAGCCCTCTTCCACCCGGCTCAGGAGCGCTTGATCCTGTTCTGGGCTCGCCTCGCTGATGTCGATGAGGGCGGAGTCGATCTTGGCGATGCGGATCTGACTGGTCGCGCCCTCGCTATAGACATCGAAGTGGGCGGTGACATCTACCCCGAGACCTTCAGCATCCGGTCGAAGGAGGTAGTCCAGGCTGCGGATCATCGTCTCTCCCCCCTGCCCTCCCCATTTAATGAGGATCGCGGGGGTGGCGGGCAGGTGGGTGTTCAGTCGATTCCCTGGGCTGTGGTTCTGGCTGGCGGGCCACACAGAGAGGGGACCCTTCCCCTCTATGCTGAGGTGGCTGCTGGGTAGAGGAGGCAGGGGCACCATCACATAGGCGCCGCGCTCGCTGCCTTGGGCACCATTCAGTTGATATTGGAGGCTCAGTTGGTGTGGATTTTGATCTTTGAGGATAAAGCTTTGGACCCCAGCGACGGTGTAGAGAGCCGCTTCATCTCCATCCAGTTGGGCTCCTTGCAGCGTCGCCTCGGTGGGGAGGAGGGGGACCTCGACGGCGCTCCCCTCGACCGCTTGAAGCTGAGCCTCAAGCCCAATTCGAACCGGCTCCCCCGCCTTCTCAGGCAGGACAACATGCAGCTGTCCAACGCTCCAGGTTACGCGGGCCTCTTTCTGAGACGCCATCAGCTCTTGATAGCGCTTGAGGGTCATTTGAACCTGCTCTGGCTCCGCAAACGCGCTCCCCCAGAGCCCAACACATACCAGCAGCCATCTCCAATTTCCCATATCACTCCTCCAGTGAAGTTCAGATGTACTACGATTTCCTACCCAGAACGAATCCCATTCCTGAAAAACGAGCGCTCAGACTGGAGTTGGCTCAAGAAGTTCCCTCCAGGGTTATCCTTAGGTGCTTCTAAAATCGGTTGATTCTCAAAAGAGAGGGCCTCAAAATCCTGCGATTTTCTGGAGGCACTCTATGAAAGCTCCTCTGATGAACAACCCCGTTCCCCCTTATGGGAAGCTGAGCCCCGAGGACTACAGCCATATGGGTCTCAAGGTGGGTCTGGAGGTTCATCAACAGCTCCTCACTCAGAGGAAGCTGTTTTGTCGCTGCCCCGCTGGTCGATACAGCTCTGAGCATGACGCCGAGATCTTACGTCATATGCGTCCTACTCTCTCGGAGATGGGAGAGTATGATGGAACAGCGCTTATGGAGTTTAAGACGCGCAAAGAGATCGTCTACCTCCTCAGATCTGAGACTGTTTGCACCTATGATATGGACGACGCGCCCCCCTTCGAGATGGATGAGGAGGCCCTAGAACATGCCCTCGCCATCTCCCTTCAGTTGGGGTTGAGCATCGTCGATGAGTTTCACATCATCCGTAAGCAGTATCTAGATGGGAGCATCCCCACCGGCTTTCAGCGCACGGGGATTTTAGGCATCACAGGCTCGATTCAGTTGGGAGAGCGCTCCATCGGGATTCGACAGCTCAGCATCGAGGAGGACTCCTGTAGAGAGCAAGGGGGTG
>CAYLJJ010000090.1:0-27505 GCA_964384025.1 uncultured Nannocystaceae bacterium | reverse complement strand
CTCCTTTACCGCGATGGACTCGCTCAACAGCCGCCGCGCCTCAGCAAAGTTCCCCAGGTTAAAGGCCAACATCGATGCCTTGTATGCTCGATGCCCATGCGTCGCCGTATCATCCGTGCCTTGTGCCTGGATGCGTGGACGCCAATGAGCCATTAGAGGCCACTCACCGACGTGCAGGAGGTAGTAACCCAGAGCATCAATTGCCCGTATGACAGGTTCGCGGGCCGCGCTCATCTCTGTCGTAGGCTCTGGGCCATCGTGGACGGTGATGTGCCACCAAGCCTCGAACAGCGAGAAGATCTGGGTATGACGCCGCTGTATGGCTGGATAGTCGGCGTGGTGCGCGGCGACATACTCAAGGGCGCTGTGAAGGAGGGCGCCGAACACCGCAGCGCGACGCGCTCCTTCCAGGGGGAAAGCCTCAGCTGCCACCTGAGAAACCGTCGGGTGAAAGCTTAGGAGATCTCCTTCCCGTGCCATAAGCCCAGCAGCGACGCAGCTTGAGGCGGCAGCGCGCCAATCCAAAGCCTCATCCAGCGCGGCGAGCGCGGCGCTCCCCTCGGCATCAGAGAGGGTCGCGGTGGGCACCACAGGGAGGAGAGAGATCGCCACACGGCCAGCATCATTCAACAGGACAAAGCTGCTCTTAAACAGCGCATCCCGCCGGTCAGCGATCGCCTCGGCGGTCAATTTACGCGCGGTCTCCGCATCAGCGGTGGTCACGTCTGGGAGGCTGGCTTCGAGGGCTGGTTGGCCATGCTGCCCGAGGAGCGCCACCGCGACCTCAAGCATCTTGGGGTGTCCCGCTGTAGCGTAGGCGAGGCTCAGCGGGAGACCTGTCCACCCCCCAGGTTCAGGGCGAGCGCCCGCGAGAGGCGCGACAGGGGGGACGCGCTGCTCAGCTTGCTGAACGGCGTAGCCCGCAGCTGCCCAAGGAGAGAGACCCCGTGTCAGGATCAGGACCCGCAGATCCGCCCACTGGTTCAGCTCATCCGGATTGGGGCGCAGGCTCAGCAGCGCTTTGCTGCCGTTCAACGGGAGCCTCTCGACGAAGCGGAGCAGGCGTTGAAGCTCTTGGGGCTCAAGGGTCTCCAGGTTATCAAAGATAAGAAGGGTGGGCGCTTCAGCGATCTCCTCAAGGAGCGCGGCCCCGACCAAGCGTGACGTCGCCTCCTTGATGCCCAGACCAGCGGCGAACTCAAGGACCATATCGCCGGCTGTGGGTGGGCCAAAGAGCCCATCCTCACGCGCCTCCACCTCGATCACCCCACCGCCAAAGCGCCACGCCTGCCGCGTGGCAACGGCGCGGCACAGGGTGCTCTTGCCGATGCCGCCCAGGCCGACCACGGCGATCCCTTTTACATTGACGTCGGCGAGCCACTCCCCCAGGCGCTTGGCCTCGGTCCGCCGACCAAAGAACCACGCTGCTTCGGGCACCTTATAGGGCGAGGGCCGTCCACTTTGGATACGCGCTTCTCTCGCCGCGGCGGATGCCTCGATCCGAAAGTCGCCTGTCCCCTCCAGCACAATATCGCGATGGGCGTTTGAGAAGCGGTCGCGTAGGCTCGCCTTCCCTTCACTGAAAGCTGAGAGCACCGTCTCTCCCGCCGCGAGCCGCGCATAGAAGACGCGGGAGAACTCGATGGCCGCTTTGTCAGCCACTGGACGTGTATAGCCGACAGCCGCGCGGACGATGCCTTGCTCAACCAGGCGCTCAGCGAAGCTCCGAGTCTGCGCTGTAGCGCTGTGACATGCGTTGAGCACCGCTACATCCACCTGCCGCGCTCCCCCAGGTGGGCGCATCGCTTCGTGAATCTCTTCCCAGGCTACGCGCTGCTCTTCGCCCAGGTTGGTCTCAAAGCTGAGCTGCCGTACGTCGCCGTGACCCGCAAAGTGCAGCACATGGGGCGCGAGCCCAGCTGCCGCGGTCGCGCGCATCACCTCGCCCAGCCGCTCGATGGTAGGCGGCAGCAGACGCACGAGGGTCATGGGCACCGCCCCTGCCTGAGCCGCCTGGGCGAGCCCATGCCATTCGCCGCGCAGGTTGAGCGGTCGCTGCTCGGTCCAGGGCTGGCTGTTGATCACCAACACGCGCATCCGATGTCGCCCATCCCGAATCAACGCGCGGTCAGCGGTGACGACACTCATAGCCTACTCCCTCTACTGTCGATTTTCTTAGCCATACGCCCTCGGCACCCAACGCCCCGGAGGCTCAATCTCACTCGCGAACATGCCAAACCTCCAGTCATCCACACCCTCGTCGTCCCCAGCGGGCGGCGTGATGGGCGTGGAGCGTGTAAGCATAAACCGCGGGATATTCCTCCCCCAGGGCCTGACGTGCATGGTGGAGCGCCCGTGCCAGGGTCTCTCCAGCCGCGAGGCCCTCAAAGAGCCGCTCAGCGAGAGCATCAGCCAGCTTTACATCGATGGGTATAAATGGAGCCACGACCGCTGCGGCGCCCGCTTGACCCAGCAAAGCATCCACCCACGGTCCATGGCCGCTGAGGCTTGGGGCTGGAGCGCTGGCAAAGCAGGCGTTGAGGACGACAAGGGCACCACACAGCGCCCTGTTTTGTGGCAGGCTGGTATCTCGAAATTCCTCACCCTCGATGTAGACGCAGCCAACCCGGCCGCTCGACTCCAGCACACCGTGCCCCGTGAAATAGAGCGCCCCGATCGGCTCGCTGTAGAGCCGATCTATCAGATCTTCCACCGCGTCGATGGTTGGTTCCATCCCCCCCAGCTGTTCCAAGCCGATCTTTGGATCTCCGGCTCTACCACCATCCACCGGCACCAGCAGACCCCCCAAATCACTTGGTAACGGCTCCGATTTCTCGGGGTGGCGTACGATCGCCAGCTGTGCACCCAGGAAATCATCACCCTCAACGCTGAGCAACTCCCAGGGGAGCCAGGGTCCCTCGCTCTCGATCCGGAGCAGCCCCTCAGCGACCGCCAGCGCTTTGCGGATTTTCTTGGGCAGCGCCCAGGTGGCCAACCGCTCCCCTTGGTTCAGGAGCACTCGTCGGCGTTGCCTTGAGCGCATGCGGTAGAGATCTCCCAAGGCCTCAACTAAGCCCTTGAGCTGCTCAAGCACTGAGCAGCTGAGATCATGATCCACGACCAGCCGCTCACCCTCCCGAGGGATAAAGAGGAAGCGAAATCGGCGGCGCAGCTCATCACGCTGGATAACATAGAGGGTGTGTATAGGCCGCTCCGTTCCAGGATCCAGCCTGCGGGTGATCGATGCTGTGATGGCCTCTGGCGCCTCCTGCGCCAACATGGAGAACGACACCTTGGTCGCCAACCCACCCGCTTGAAAGAACACCTCCACCGTGTGTCGCCCTACCGACGCTATCAACTGAAAGCTGATGGGCGGGCTCGCCTCCTCCCGTTGGGCCAGGAGCCACCCCCGCGTCGGGCCCTCTGCCCTCACCCCATCGGGCAGCTCAAGCCACACCTCCACATCTGTTCGCCCCTGTGCATCCAGCGGCGCTTTAAGCTCCGGCCGCCTGGGGTCCTCCGCTGGCGTGGTCCAAACCCGCACATCAAAGGGCTCTTCCGGCTTGGCCTCGCTGGGGGCTTCGGCGTGGACATCCAGCGGTGCTACCTCCACCGAAGATTTGGGCTCTGGCTCTGGTAGCCTCTCCAGCCTCGAGCATTGAAACGGCGCTAACGCGCGGTCGAAAACTGCTCGCCCTCCGATACCTTTGGGGAGGAGAGAGGCTGGACCTCGGATGAACGCATAGCCACGCTCCAGGCTCCGCTGGATGTCGAGCGCTGGTGGACGCCGCCCATATCGCATGAAGAGCCGAGAGATCGCCGCGCGCGCCTCCTCAAGCCCTGGCGATGACTCCACCCATCCTTCAAAGAGCTTGAGGGCTGCCTCGACGATCTCAGGCCGCGGCGCAGCCCTCAGATCATGGCGAAGCTCCACCGCGACTTGATCGACCAGCGCCGCCAATACCTCGTAGCTTGCCATCTGCTTGCTCCTGCCAGAGGATAGGAAATTCAAGCAACCCCCAGAAGCTTTCAAAGAAAATCAAGCTAAAGTCAAGAATAATATAGATATTTTCCTGAGAAATTTGGGAAGCAATAAGGCATGCATAGTTATTTTATGTTTTGAGTCACCGGGGACTCCTCCTCAGATCTGCTCTACATGAGCGACCTGATCATGCCCCAGGGAGAGCCTTCAGCACTCTCCTTGCTTCAAGCTAAGTTTCCGATTTTTTCCCGTCGTCCAAAAAGAAACGCAGCTACAGTAGATCACTGCTCACGTCGCTCTAATTCAGGCCATCGATGCTCAGGCGGTAATGGGAGTAACAGCTATAGGAGGAGGAGTAGGGATAGATGCGAATAACATATATGCCTCCATCGCTATGGTTGGATATCTCTCCCCATTCAATATGTTCATTTGAAGCACCGTTATTATCACTCGTCGATAATTGATCATTGTCTCTGCATTTGTTGAGTCCTTGATAAAGGTATAGATCATAGTCATTTCCATTTGGAATATTTTCCAGCGAAATGACTATCTCTTCCCATGGGTCAACCGACGAGTCGTGCGCTTCAAAACAATAATAATCGGAAACATCAAATATGCTATCGATGTTCCTTTCCAAGATAAGGCCAGAGACATCTGGGCTTTCAATGCTATTGAGCCATGTACATTCATCACAACTGTTGTTAGGTTCCGAAATATCTGGATTGCGGGCCATATCGCCATCGCAATCTTCATCTTCACCACTGCCGCAGATCTCCACCTGGGGATCAACCGCATTATTGCAGATCAGATCGCTCTCCCAAACACATGAGAAATTGCATGTATTGATGATCTGTCCCTCTTGACACACACCAACATCTGTTCCACAGGGCTCATCATATCGATCACCCGGTTCACACTCTCCCTCTCCTTCACACTCCGACCACGCTCCATACATACATTCATCGGTGCAAACACGCCTCTTGGTGCCACACCAGCCACAATCTTGAGCCTCCTCCTGACCAGAGTTACACTCTCCTCCCCCCTGGCACTCAGAGTAATCTCCCCACTCGCAGGCATCGTTACAGGTCTGAATACGAGCTGAGCATCCTCCGCAGGACTCTGCTCGGGTATCTTGGGGATCACACTCTCCCTCTCCGCTACATTCGCTCCACTCAGCCCACTGACAACTCTCCTGGTTGCATTGGCGGCTGCGCTGGCCACAGCGCCCACAGGGCTCCTCTTGCTGCTCCCCTGGAGCGCAAGCTGCATTCCCTCCCCCGCAATCGCTCCAAGCCTCCCAACTGCACTCCTCACTACAGGTTCGGCTGCGCTCTCCACAGCCTCCAGGGCAGGCTTCACTCTCTACGCTCCCCTGCTCACACTCCCCCGCGCCCTTACACTCCTGCCACTCTCCCCAAGCGCAGGAGGCCAGACAGAGCCTACGCTTGGAGGCGCAGCGTTCACAGCGAGTCTCCTCAATCTCTCCAGGTTGACAGGCTAAGCCCTCTTCTAGACACTCTCCCCAAGGCCCCCAGCTTCCAGTGATGCACTCCCGCTCTCTCAACCCACAATGTCCGCAGACTTGAGTATCCACACCATCAGCAGAGCAGGCGCAAGTCTCTGGGGCGCTGCAACCAACCCAGATCCCCGATTCACAATTTTCCGCACCACCGCCACATTGAGTTCCACAGTCCCGGAAGATCTCTTCATCGATCTCCCCATCACAGTCATTGTCTCGTCCATCACAGAACTCCTCAGTGGGGAGAGGCGCGTTACAGCCCCTCCAGGTGTTCTCTTGACAGATCTCCTGGCCAAGACCGCACTCTGTCTCACATTCTCGCTGGCTGTTCTCCTCACAGTCATCACAGCCATTGTCGATAAAATCATCACAATCTTCATCAACGCCGTTCCCGCAGATCTCAGTTCGAGGTCGCGCCGCCGTACAGCCCCGCCACTCATCTCCAAAGCAGCGCTCTACTCCCGCCCCACACTCAGTCTCACAGGGTCGCTCTTGACCATCGCTGCAGCCTCCACACTCCTCATCTATATCTCCATCACAGTTGTTGTCTTTTCCATCCCCACATATCTCGTACTCCTGAGCTTGAGGTGCACTACAGGGACCCAGGACACCAAAGGGCAGATCGTCGATACCTCGACACCGCTGAACCCCCTCTCCGCAGCTGCTCTCACAGGGCTGCTCCTCACCCAGATTGCACTGTTTGCTGAGGCAGTCGCCCTCTAAGCAGTAGTGCCCCTCAGGGCACTCTGGATGACTGCGACAGGCCAGAGTGCGACAGCTCCCACCGATACAGCTCTGGCCCACGCCGCAGTCGGGGACACAGGTCCCTGAAGAGCGACACACTCCCTCCAAGCAGATCTCTCCTGAGGCGCAGTGTTGATCCTGTTCACATTCCACCTCCGATGTTGGGGGAGTGCTACAGGAACAGAGGCTTATCAAGAGGCAGATCGAGAAGCGGTAACGCATGGGGCTCCCCCATTTTTTGGGGAGAATAACGCAAAGCCTCCCTCTGGGTCTGTTTGAAAATGAACCACGAATTTTGAAAGCTGAGGTGTTTCCTCTTGCCATGTTGTGGGCCTCCTCAGCCCAGGGTTTGAGGAAGCAGGCAAAGAGGGTAGTGATGAAGATGTAGTGGTTAACAATTATTCACCAAAAGTCGGCATATGTAACCGTATGTTATCTGGATGCCGAAGATTTCAATCCATAGAAAACTTCTATTTCTTTTTTTGCCACAAAACGCATGTTTTCTTGGGTTTTTCTGCTGGTATTGCCAATTAATGGTTAAAAAATCATGTTTCCTGTTTGTCTTCAAATAGACGTTTGATTCGATCTGAAAAATTGCGAATTAATATTGTTTTGCTTGAACTCAAGCTGACTCTCCCCGGTCCAGCTCCCTTGATGGCTCGTAGATGCTTCCTCTGAGTATAGAGAACATCAACGGCGGGCTCATCCCTTAAGCTGCTGTAGTGGGCCGCCAATGCAGCAGCGTCAAGGAGCGTCTCTGAGGAGAGTTCAGCGCCCTTCTGACGTGGAATGATCACATGGGCACCAGGGACATCGCGGGTATGAAGCCAGGTGTCATTGCCCTTGGCGATCTGGAAGCTTAGCTTGTGGTTGTCCGCTCCCCGCTTTCCCACCAAGATCGGCGCTCCTCCCTGGCTTATAAAGCGGTGATAGGGGGAGCGAGCCGTCTGACGCTGCTTTTGGCGACCCACGCCTCTCTGCTTACGAAGCAGCCCCGCTTGCCGAAGGCCCTCCCTTAGCGGCTCTAGAGCCTCATGCTCAAGCTCCAGCAACTCCAGGGTCTCAAGCTGCTCTTGCACCTCCAAGAGCCGCCGCCCCGCCTGCTCAGCGGCTCCCTTAGCCTTACGATAGCGCTTAAAGTAGCGCTGGATATTCTCAGGACCATCCAGCTTAGGGTCTAAGGGGATCTCAGCCATCCCTCCCTCATACCAATCCTGCACCTCCACCGAGCAGAGACCACGAGGGAGAGTTCGCCCGCAGCATTTAAGCAGCTCCCCACATCGCTTATGAACCTCAGCCTCTCCCAGACGGCTGAGATCTGCCTGGATATGCCTTTGACGCTTCAAGAGGCGCTTACGGAGGCTCTTGATGAGCTGACTTCGAGCCCTCGCCTCGCGCTGAGCCTCTAGCGCCTTAAGCCGCTCTTGGGCTGCTCGCTCCACCGCTCGCGCTGTAGCATAGCGAATGGGGCGCTCACCTGAGAACTGTGGTGGCGGCGGGGCGCTCCAGGGCTCTCCATAGGCGAGGCCCCGAGAGGGCGGAGGCTGGCGACTCCAGGCCCGCACTCGTCCCTCAGGATCTAAAGCGATAAGCAGGGGCTGAGCCCCCAATTCAGCCACCAAGCTGCCTCCCAAAAACTGAAAACGAAGGAGGCGATCTTCAGGGCTGAGCCAGAGATCCTTAAGGGCGCGACCCTTGAGCTGGGCTCGCAGCCAGGCTCCCAGGCCTACCGGCTCAGGGAGGGTGGGTCCCGCCTCCTCCGCCTCAGCGATACGCGCTACCCCTGCCCGTGCTGAGAGGATCAGCCAGGTGCTCTCTCCAGGGCGACGGACTCGCATCGCTAAGGTCTCAGGATCAGGCTGGCGGATCTTCTGCACCTGCCCCATTACGCGGGGTCTGAGTTCAGCCACCAGGGCGCGTAGTTCAGTGTGATTCAGCATCCCTGAGGTTTACCGTTTTCAATCCAAGTGATAAACCTCTCCAAACTCAACCCAAAATGGAAACGCCCATGAAGCTGCTCTCTTCCACCACCGATGCCCTCATCTTTGAAGGCGATCTCCTGGTCATTTTTCGCTTTGAGGGGGGCAAGCCCAGCTCTACTGAGGAGGCGATCGATCAGGCCCTGGGGGGGGCTCTCGGTAAAGCCACAGCTCGAACTCTCTTTAAGGGCAAACCTCGTCAGAGTGTAGCCCTGGACACCCTTGGACAGCTGCCCGTAGGCCGGATCCTGCTCTTGGGGCTGGGAGAGCGAGAGAAGATCAAGCCAGAGCTTCTCCGAGATTATGGCGCCGCTGCTGCTCTAGAGGCCCTTAAGCTGCGGCTCTCTAAGCTGGCAGTAGAGATCCCTCAGAGCGCGGTGGAGGTGGTCAGCGGTTTGATGATGGGCGCTTATCGCTTTGATCTGCTCAAGAGCCCTGATCCTGACGAGCCCCGCCATGAGATCCTCTCGGTGGCCTTCCTGGGGGCGGAGGAGGAGGAGGTGCAGCGCGGTCAGCTCCTGGGCGAGGCGGTGAATCATGCCCGCGATCTGCTCAACGAGCCTCCCAACGTCTGCACACCTGAGCGTCTGGCCGCTTTCGCTGAGGAGATCGCGAGCCTAGAAGGGATCAGCCTAAAGGTTTTGGACGCGGAGGAGATCAAGGCTGAGGGGATGGGAGGGCTTCTGGCGGTGAGCCAGGGGGCTGCCCGCCCACCTCGCTTTATCCATCTGAGCTATACCCCTGAGGGGGGCTCCCTGGAGGGGGCCATCGCCTTTGTGGGTAAGGGGCTGACCTTTGACTCCGGGGGCTTGAGCATCAAGCCCAGCGCCGGGATGACAGAGATGCATATGGATATGGGTGGGGCCGCTGCCGTCTTGGGCGCGATGTGGGCCATCGCGCGCCTGCGCCCGGCCTCCCCTGTCCATGCCATCGTCCCCGCCTGTGAGAATATGCCGGATGGGAACTCCTACCGCGTCAGTGATGTGCTCACGATGTACTCAGGCAAGACTGTAGAGGTCCTCAACACCGACGCTGAGGGTCGCTTGGTCCTGGCTGACGCGCTGCACTACGCTACCCAGCTCGAGCCCACCCCCCGAGGAATCATCGATCTGGCGACTCTAACGGGAGCCTGTGTTGTCGCTTTGGGGAACTACTATACTGGGGTCTTCAGCGATGATGAGCCCCTGGCTGAGGAGCTCCTGGCTGCTGGTAAGCGAGCGGGAGAGGGGCTTTGGCGGATGCCCCTTCACTCAAAGATCGCTGAGCAGCTCAAGAGCAAGCGAGCGGATATGAGCAACCTGGGTGAGCGTTGGGGTGGGGCGATCAGCGCTGCTCACTTTCTCCAGGAGTTCAAGGGAGAGCTGCCCTGGGTTCATATGGATATCGCTGGTCCTGCTATGGTGGAGAAGGATGATGGTTATATCCGCGCTGGAGGAACCGGGCATGGGGTCTTAACTCTGGTGGCTCTAGCTGAGAAACACCAGCCTGAGCGCTGATCTCTGAGTGACTGACCCAGAGCATCTCTGAAACCATCAGGCTGAAGGTGTTTACAACTCTCCTTCTCGCCAAGCGCGGATCTTGAGACATGCAGGGGTCGAGGCGAAGCGTAGAAGATCTCGGGCTGTGTCGTTCTCTCTAAAGAAGCGCCCCAGCGCTTCTCTCCCCAGCGCTGCGTGAGGCTCTCTCTCTCCGGCCAACAGGCGCAGCGCCCCCATCGCGCCCCCGAAATTCAAAGAGAGGGCGAGGGCCAAACGCTGGCTATAGGTCTCAAGTCCCCGACGCAACACCTCAGTGCTGCAAGACTCTAGACCTTCAGAGAGGCGCTCAGCGAGCCCAGGCTCCTCAGCGCTCCGAACCTTGAGGGCCTCATTAAGCTTGCCCAGGAGCGCCTCAAACTCTTGCTCTCCTAACAGACGCGCAGGCAGGCAGCCTTCAGTGAGCGCCCCAATCCAGAGGCCCAAGAGGAAGCTCCACTCGGGAGCTCCACCACGCTCTTCAAGGTGAACCCCAAAGCGCAGCCGAGGAGAGGGCCCCTCTAGCCAGATCTCAAGGGGGCGCTCAGCGCAACCTAGGATCCGTATAGAGAGAGGGAAGCCCAGATGTTGAGCGACCGCTTCAAGCTCCGGCGCGGGCCGCCCCGGTTCGCTGGCCTGCTCCTTCAGCAAACCAGGCAGGAGACGCGCCCTCAGACTCCGCAGCAGCCGAAGGAGCTGGGGGGGCAGCTTAGAGGGTAGGAGAGGAGTGCGTAGAGCCTCGGGGAGGCTCCCTTGAGGCCGAGCTTCTAAAACAGGAGCAGGCTCCCCTTGTAACCAAGCTGAGACCCCCAAGAGCCAGCGTGCTCGCGCTCCAGAGTGTTGTTTGGCAAGACGCTTCCAACGCTCGGGATCCTGAGCGCTGGGTGGATTTTCGATCGGCTCAAAGAGGCTCAAGCCTTCATTGAAGGTGTGTTCAAAGGGAGTCAGCTCTTCACTGAAGGTGAATTCAAGGGGAGTCAGCTCTTCGCTGAGAGCAGATTCAAGGGGAGTCAGCTCTTCGCTGAGAGCTGAGATCCCCAGCGCCGCACGAGCCTGCTCACGCCCCCGCACAGCACGCTCCTGAGCTTCGGGGCTTTGAACCACCCGCTGCATCCGCTCAAAGATGCGCAGGGCCTCCTCTGAGTTCCCCTCCTCAAGTTCAAGCCTCGCCAGGGCCTCCAGAGCCTCTCCCTCTTCATCCATTAACCCCAAGGCGCGCCTAAAATCTCGGCGAGCTTCAGGGAGCAGGCCCAGTCGCGCTCTCAACGAACCCAGGCGAAGCAGCAGCTCCAGCACCTCTCCTCTCTTCTCGAGGAGCTGTTCCAGGGTCTGAATCGCCTCAGGCAGTCGCTCCTCCGCTTCCAATGCGCAGGCGCGGATCTCCAGGGCTTTAGGCTCGTCAGGCTCCAAGCGAAGGAGACGATCAGCCAGCGCTCGGGTGGGCTCCAGTGGGAGGAGACGTCGCAGGGCGCTGAGATCCTCAGGGAGGACCTCTAGACGGCGCTTCAGGAGCCGACGACGGGCTCCTGGGTCTCCCTGCTCCTTCAAGAGTCTCCAGGCTCGCTCCATCGCCTCCTCTGAGTGAGGATCACGCTCAAAGGCAGAGAGGGCATAGCTCAGGGCGGACTCCTCATTGAGGCCCTCAGCAGCGCGCAGCAGAGCCTGAGCGGACTCTCTGGGATCCTGTAAGCGCTCTGCGAGTTGAGCCCAGTGCTGCCCCTGAACCCCAGGCAGCTCTACTCGCAGGAGCAGAGGGAGAGGATCCTTTGGGTTGAGAGCGCTGGCGCTCTCCAGAGCCTCTACTGCGCGCGCTTGCTCACCGCTTTGAGCCCAGAGTCGCCCCGCCTGCCAGAGCGCGATCCCCTTTAGCCCTCTATCCTCAAGAGCCTCTGCCCAGCGCGCCCAGTCCTCAGCGGTCTCTAAGAGCAAGGCTTGCTCCTGAGCACCCTCTGGGCGCCGCGCTTGGAGCGCCTCCCAGATGGAGCGACGCTCAGCTTCTGGGAGGCTCGCGCTCTCTCCACTCTCCGCCGCCACCGTCAGCAGCAGGGTGGCCTCTGGAGGAGGCATCTCTGCAGCCCAAGCTTTAAGGCATCGCGCCAGTTGGGCTCGATCTCCCATCTCCACCGCCTCACGAATCGGCAGCCAGGCATTGAGCGGGGTTCCACTCAACGCCAGCTCCTCCAGCAGCTGCGCTCCATCTCGAGGGCTGAGGAGCCCCGCCAACTTGAGTCCCACCCGTCCACGCTCCTCGGGCTCTGCACGTCGAAGTCGCTGGCGATAGAACTCCAGGCTCTGTAGACGTGCCCCCTTAAGGAGCAGAGCCCGCTCCAGCGCCCAAGCGGCTCCTAAGAGTCGCTCGTTTAGGCTAAGGGCGGTCTCAAAAGCAGCGAGGGCAGCCTCATACTCTCCTGCGTCACTGAGCAGCTCAGCGCTGCGAAAGAGTAGATCTGCTCGCTCTATGCGGGGAGCTTTAGCAGCGCGCCGTTGAAGGATCTGCGCCAGCTCCTCTGAACGATCCAAGCGTGCATAGAGACGAGAAAGCCCTGTAAGCGCCAGCATGCTGCTTGGTTCCAGTTGAAGGAGGGCCTCATAGCTCTGGGCAGCATCCTCTGGGCGATTCAGGTGCTGCTCCTGAAGCTCTGCGGCGCGGCGAAGCAGATCGAGACGCTCTGGATCTTGAAGAGGGAGCGTGCGCTCCTCCTCTTGATGCAGGCGCAAGAGCTCCTCCCAGCGCTGCTCCTCATGGAGCAGACGCCCCAAGCCATGCAGCGCGGGGCTCCAGCTGGGCTCCTGGCTGAGGGCCTCGCGCCAAAGAGCTTCAGCCCGGCGCCCATCCCCACGCTGTCTCGCGCGCTCCGCCATATAGCTCAGCTCAGCGAGGCGGCGTGGGAGCCCAGCGCTGTATACGCTCTGAGCTTTTTGAAGCAGGGCCTCATCGCCCGCCTCCCAGGCCAGCAGTTGAGCCAGATGAACCCAATCTGGAGGAAGCTCTTGGAGCAGACTCTGACGCGCCTCCTCATGTCGCCCCAAACGTAGGAGAGCGGTCAACCACAACCCCCTCCAACGCTCTGGCGTCTCCCTGATCGGCTCGGAGAGGAGCCTCAAGACCTGTTCCCAATCTCCCATACGTGACCAGAGGCGGAGCTGATGCTCCAGCTCTCCCGATGCTCCCTCTAGGAGTCGAAGAGCCTCATCTAGATAGCCCTCAGCTTCTAGACGCTCTGCCTGTGCCTCTGGAGGCTCCTCAGGCTGAAGCCGCTGTAGCGCCCAGCGCCCCAACGAAGATCCCATCGCCTGGGCTCGCTGATAGAGCTTGATCGCCTCCTGGCTCCCTTCCAGCCTGAGAGCCCAGCGCCAGAGCCCCTCTGGGCTCTCAGGCTGGAGCCCCCAGAGGGGCAAAGCAGCTTGAGGATCTAAGCTTTCCAGACGCTCCCTCAGAGCAGCGCCAAAGAGATCTGGGCGTTGAGCAGCCTCCTGTAACTCCTCTGGCTCCGCCTCAGGATCTAGGAGCAGCGCCCAGGGCAGCCACTCGGGATCAAACGCCACTGCCTCTCTAAGGAGCGCACCCCGGTCGGGGGCTTTGCTCAGGAGCAGGACCGCAAGAGCTTCCGGATCAGCGGGGCGCTCCTCTAAAATCGCCCTCCAATCCTCTAGATCGGCGCTGAGCCGAGCCCGCTCTCGTAGGAGAAAGAGGCGCTCGCTGGGGAGCGCTCGCTGTAACCCCTCTTCCAAAATCTTTAAGCGCGCCTCAGGGCTCCCCTCAGGGAGGGTTAGGTTCAACCATAACCTCAGGAGGGGATCAGAGGGCTGAAGGCTCATCGCCTCCCGAAAGCATTGATTGGCTTCTCTAAGCTCCCCTCGTTTTTGATAAAGGAGCCCCAGATCGTAGAGGCAGGCGCGCTGCTCTGCTTGAGGGAGCAACCCCCTCAAGCGTGTTAAGCAGCTTAGGGCCTCAGCCTCTTCTCCCTGTTTGAGGTGGAGCTGGATGAGGGCCTGAAGGAGCTGAGGATCCTGGGGAGCGAGCTGAGCGCCCTCGCTCCAGAGCACCTTGGCGCTCTCAGGCTCTTTGAGCTGCTCCCAAGCGATCCAACCGGCGCTGAGGAGCAGGGCGGCAGCCTCCTTCGGCGGGCGCAGGGCGGCCTCTTCTCGATAGAGGGCGATCTCTTCAACCCATGGAGTCATGGTTCCCCTCAAGGAGGGCGCGACGTAGACGGGGCAGGCTGGAGCCGCTGAGGAAGCGGAGGAGCGCCTGCCCCCGCTCCCCCTTTTGGAGCTGCGCCTGAAGCTCAGGCCCTGGCTCCAACTCAAAGAGGGCGCTCAGGGCTGCTCCTGGATCTCCAGCGTAGAGGAGCGCGCAGCGATCCTGAGTTCGCCGCAGCGCTGCTCTGAGAGCGCTGAGATCTTTAGGGGGTTTTAAGGAGAGGCCACCCCGAGATCTCTGTTGTCTTTTAAGCTGGCTCGAGAGCCGCTCAAGCTGCTCCATCAGCGCCTCTTGATCCCCCTGAAGGAGACGACAACGCCCTCCCCGAAGACCCTCGATCTCTCTCGCCACCAGAGCTGCCCACCCTGGGCTGAGCGGAGATTTAAGCAGAGGCGGAGGCAGATTCAAGGCGGGGCGCGGCCCTGGATGTGCTTCTAAGCGCTCACCGGGGAAGAGCTGCAAGCCTCCCAAGCCCAGAGAGTGTGCTACTCGAACACACCAACCGGGCCAGGGGCCGGGAGCGCGACCCCTGGAGAGAGGGCGCCCAGGGAGTTGACTGGCGAGGGCGATATAGCGCTGAGCTTCTAGGCTGCGCTCGCTCGGATCTTGGAGCAGCTCAAGGAGAGGCTTTGAGAGGCTGTGTTCCGGTTGAAGCGGAGCCTGAGGGGGATTCAGCTCCAGGAAACGCCGCGCCCCTTCATCCGCTTCTCCCAAACAGCTCAAGGTAGCGCAAATCAGCTGACAGCGTTCAACATCCTGAATCCGAAAGAGCAGCTTAGCCATATGGCGCAGCAGCTCAGGCTGCCCTGGTTGTTGATCCAAGCGCGCCTGACACTCCTTCAAGCTGCGCTCCAGGGCATCCTCTATATGGGCGATGGGGATCTGCTCGGGGGCTCGCTCCTGCTCAGCCAGGAGACGCCAGATCCCCTCGAGTTCTCCTGGATCCAGCTCAACGGCGCGCTTAAACCAACCCGCCGCCATACGCGGCAGGTTCAGCTCCCGAGAGAAGACCTCTGCCATAGAGAGGGCTAGAGCGGCTCGCTCCTGAGGCTCCTCGAGCTGCTCAAAACGAAAGCGCAGGGTCTCAAGGAGGCGTCGATGATCCCCCTGAGCCGCGGCGATCTCTCCCATAACCTCCCAAGCGAGGAGATCACCCGCCTCCAACCTCTCTCTGAGCAGGGATTCAGCACGCTCAGGATCCTCCAGTTTGAGGCGCCTCGCCATCTGCAGATCAGCCTGTTGAGTCTCGCGCTCCTCCTCGCGCTCCTCTCTCTCTTGGGCTTCCTTCAACGCAGCCTGGATCTCTGGCGCATTGGGCTGAAGCGCCAGCGCCTCTCTCAGCCAGGGGAGGGCGCGCTCTGGCGCCTCTTGAGCCAGCTCAAGGCGAAGAGCAGCGCCTCGTGTGGGACTACGCAGCAGCTTTAACAGCGCCTCACCCTGTATCAAGGCCTCAGCAGCTTCCCCACGCGCCAGGGCCAGAGCCCGCAACCTCAGGCGAGCTGAGAGAGAATCTGGATCTCGTTGAAGCAGGGTCTCGGCGGCTCGCCGAGCCTCCTGCTCAGCGCCCACCTCCCAAGCGCTGGCCCCGATGCGCGTGAGGAGCTGTGCTCCTTCAGCGGAGGAGACCCCCTCTAAGCGAACCCAAGAGAGACGACGACATTGATCAGGATTCAGAGCACGCATCCCCCGCTCATAGTTCAGAGAGTCTCGGGGGTTGTCTTGCAGAGCTTCAAGGGCATGTTGAGGATCCAAGCTGAGGGGATCTAAGAGCAGCGCAACCGCCTCACGCTGTTCAACTAGGGATCTTAGGGCTGCATCTCGAGCTTTGAGATCCCCTGCACGTTGAGCATGCCGCGCCTCTCGAAGAGGATCAGGGCTCCTGGGGGGCTTAAGGCGCTCCAGCAGAGCGTGGGCCTCAGGCTCCTCTCCTGCCGCCTCCAGAGCATGAAGACAGGCGTCCCCCTCACCCAGAGAGAGCCAGATCAGCGCCGCCTGAATCCAGAGCTGGGGACCCTCCAAGGGCGCGCGAATCTCCAAGAGCTTAGCTCGCTCTCGCTCCCAGCCTCCCAGAGCTTCCATGATTGCGCAGCGCAGCAGGAGCAGCTCAGGAGGCTGAGGCTCAAGTTGCTCAAGGAGCAACAGAGCTGCTTCAGGAGAGCCCCCCGCCAAGAGCGCCTCTGCCAACCGCGCTCGCAGTTCAGGCTCCTGAGGGTTAAGCTCCTCCAATAGCTCCTGATGTCCAAGCTGAGCGGAGAGCTGGATCAAGGCTTCAATCGCCTCAGAGGCCTTGGGATCCAACTCCAACACCTCCATAAAGAGAAGCTGGGCAGCCTCAGGCTCTCCCTCCTGAAGTTGAAGCTGAGCCGCCTGAAGAAGCAGCCGAGGATCTCCCAGCGCCCGCCCCAAGCGCACAGCGGCCTCCAGGCGAGCCCCTCGATGCCCCAGACGACCAAAGATCTCATAGGCTCGCCTTAAGGCCAGAGGATGTTCAGGGGCTCCATCTAAGATTCGAGCGTAGAGCCGCCCCGCGCTGGCATCATCTCCTTGGAAGAGCCGCAAAATCTCAGCGGCCAAAAGGAGCCCTGTTTGTTCAGGGCCGGGGTCCTGCTCTGCCGCCTCCAAAAGCAGCGCCAACAGTTCAGCCCAAGCGCCCCGTTGAGCCAAGAGGACCTCTGCCCGGTAGAGCCCCATCGGCTGAGTGGGATCCATTCGGAGGAGCAGGCGGATCTGTGCTAAGGCACGCTCAGGCTGAAGTGGCTCTAAGAGCTGGATCAAGCGTAGATGCTGGCGTTCTTGAACTTTGGGATCATTCAGCTGTTCAATCTCTAACTCATAGCGGCGGATGATCTCCTCAGGGCTGCTGCGGCGTCCTAAGGCAGCCAAAGCACCACGATGAGCGGGATCAGCTTGAAGCGCTCGCTGAAGCTGAGCGCGACCTCCCTTCTCATCTCCCAGACGCAGCGCCAAGCGAGCCGCTTGATAGCGCGCCTCTGCCTCTGCTTGAGCCGTCTCTGCACGTTGGGCCTGCTCCAGGAGCAGATCCCGCTCCAACTCTGGACGATTTAAGCGCCGCGATAGGCTCAGGGCTCGCTCCATCAGCTGAGGAGCCGCCTCAGCGCAGAGCGCGGCCTCCTTGAGGAGCTGTAGAGCTTCCTCAGCGCGACCCAGGGTTTCTAAGCTTCGAGAGAGGCGATAGAGCAGCTCAGCGCTGCGCTCCTCTTGCGCTTGGGCTCTTAAGCTCCAATGGAGGAGGGCGGGACGATCTCGCTCTAGGGCGGAGCGCTCCATCTCAGCGAGGAGCAGGGGCGTGGGGCCCATTCGATCCAGGGCCTCTCGGAAGCGTAGATCCAAGCGTTCATCTGCCTCCCCCAGCTCCTCTCCCAGGCGCAGACGCTCCATCACCAGAGCTGCCCAGAGGGGGCCACCGACGGTGGCCAGCAGTGGCTCTAGAGAAGCCGCTGCTCCTTCCCAGTCTAGACGACGGAGTTGGAGAGCGTAACGAGAGAGCCAAGACTCGGGGGCCTCAGCGCCTCCCCAGATCTTGAGAGCCTGCTCCAAGGCCCCAGTCTCCCAAGCGAGGAAGCCCGCGCGCAGCCAGCGCCCACTCTCCAGCGCCAGCTCAAGGCGAGCCTCTGGATCTAAGATCCGCTCCAAAGCCTGCTCAGCGGCCTGCCTGAACTCTCCTCGCCGAGCGCGGTTGAGCGCCGCCTCAGCTAAGATCAGCTCTCCCGCCTCAGCGGCCAGGACCCCTAGGCCATAACAGCGTGCACCCTCCTGAGCATCTGAAGTCAAGAGGACCTCTTGGCGGAGGGCGTTGAGAAGGGGCGTTGAGGTCTCAGGTAGAGGAGGGGGTCCATCAACAGGCTGATCAGAGAGAGGGACGCTCAGGGAAGGGAGCGTCGAGGGGAGCGCGAGGGTTGCCCTCCCAAAGGTCTCAAGAGGGCTGCTCCCTGGCTTCACCTCAGCGCCCTGAAAGAAGAGCTGAGGGGGTTTTTGGGGGGGATCTGGATCCTTAGAGAGAGGGGCCCTCAGAGAGATACGGCGGCTTAAGCCCTCCTCCAGCAGCGCTTCTAGACTCTCCTCGGCGGTCTCCAGGAGTTGGCGTCGGGCTCGAGAACGGCTTTGAAGGAGGATACGCGCGGCCTGTAGGGCTTCAGGATCGGGGATGGAGGGATCAGCCACGCCTCACCAGTCCAGATCAAGGCGGAGCGCTGCCTTAAGCACTGAAGACTCTCCAAAGATCATATCGAGCGCGGGGCCGGGGAGGAGGAATCCACCTTGAGCCCCCAGGCGAGCATGACCGATGCCGATCGATCCCAAGGTGTAGTGGAGCGCGCCCATCCCCTCAACTCCATAAAAAGAGGCAGCCTCATCGCCTCTATGGTTTCGTCCGGTGCCTCCAGCACGGAAGCTCTGATAGGGATCTATGACTGGCTCTGTGGCCCAGGCCAGGAGACCCGCTGCGCTGAGCTGCCAGCGCCCAGGACGCCAAGTAAAGCCCAGGTTGCCATAGAAGGCGTTGTGGAGCGCGCCATCGGTGGGCTGCTGCTCAGCGCTGGCGGGAGCCACTCCAAAGAGCCCCGGATCAGAGAATCGAGTGGCGCCCTGAAGAGAGATCCAACGCAACACATCAGAGAAGAGAATAAAGCCCGCGCGATAATCGGGATCAAAGAGGAGGCGCTGATCTTGACCATCGTCGGGATCAGCATCTCCTGAGGCATAACCCAACTCAAAGAGAGTAGCCACACGGGGGCAACGCCAGTCCAGTTCAAGGCGAGCGACCCAACCCAGGCGCAGCAGATCAACCCCTGTGGGGCTGCCCCCTGGGCGGGCTCGATCGGTCTCTCCCATCTGAAAGAGCAGCTCACTCTCCAGGCGGAGCAGCGCGCCCAAGCCATAGAGGGGCATCAGCCAGCGGCTGTGAAGATCGATAGAGCTGAGTGAGAGCTGATCACCGTCTCGGTCCTCCTGCTCTCTTTGAAGGAGGAGGAGACCAAGGTGCAGCCCCTCGCCTGGATAGAGCAGAGAGATATGAAGCTGGTGGCCCTGATCATTATCTAGGTCACTGGCATCCTCGTCCTGGTAGATGGCGTCAACTCCCAGAGCCAACTCTAGATCCCCCAGCGCTCCCAAGGTCAAAGGAGAAAAGGGACGTAGACCCAGGCGGGCGCGTTGGACCAGATCCCCATTCCAGGGATCACCAAAGCGCTCCACCCAACGCAAGCTGCGTCGCTCCTCACCATCAGAGAGCAGGAGCCCCATTCCCCAGTGGGCGCCAAGCTGTCCCAGCTCCAGAAAACCCCAATCTCCCGCTACTCGGAGCCAAGCCATACGAGGCTCTACTGTCGTCCAACCATCATACTCACGCTCTGGATCTCCATGGCGGCGCTCAGCGAAGCGGGCTTCTAGGGCGCTGGTCTGGCCGAAGATCTGCCCGGTGAGCACATCCATCTCCATATGAATATGCAGCCAACCTACTTCAATAAAGGGCTTAAGGCGCAGGCGGTGGCGGCCCAGGAGGTGGCGTCCCCCCTCAGCTCCGGTTTCATCTAAGGGGAAGGTGCTGGTGCTCTCCAGGCGCAGGCGATAGCTGCCAGGGGTCACCCAGCGGACTCGCGCAGAGGCCTCAAGGGAGAGGAGAAGAGAGAGGATCAGGAGGATAGAGCGCAATCACAGACTCCATTGAGCTGAGATCTCTTATCACAGGGGCCGCGATCTCAAAACCGCTCTAGAGTCTTAATGTTGTGCTGCTTCGCTGAAGGATTCTGGAGCCTTCAATATTTCATCGTTCTGATCACTTTCTCTGCACAGTTTCCTCCTGAGCAGCCCTTCACTTTTGCTGAGGTTTAGCCTCTTCGCATATGCGCACTTTAGCATCCGACGGGCGAGCAGCTGGTATTATGGAATAAATGATAGATTTAATGATGAATATCTCTAATTTATCAATCAACTTATCAAAATTGCCGAAATTGCTGTCTTTTTGATCAAAAAAATCGTGAATTCAGCCGATACTAAAGCAGTATACTGCCTGTTCTTAGCCAAAATGAAGTTTATTGCCGTCTGTAATGGCAGGTAAGCTTCTAAATCAATCGGGGTTCGTGCGTGCCATTCTTTTCTCCCTCGTGTTAGGGAGCGACCACAGAGTTTGGGTTGTTGGCCAGTCTGCGATCGCAGCTTCCGTCCTGGTTCTCGCTCACCTTTCATTCGGAGTTCAAGCAACACTATGGTGGTGCAAAGCTGTGTTGGCCTAACCGCTGAAGATGTTGGATGGATGAACAAGTTGGTTGGCTAAACACCTAATACCAAATAGGAATATCGGATACGGATCGAGTGGGTATGTGGAAAGCCCTAGCCTCGACCCAAACACCAACCTCGCCCAGCAGGCAACTCCCCTCACGTCTTCTTCTCACACCCCCACATCTCAGGCTGTGTATCCCAAGTGCTGGGAGGCTTAGGATGGAGCTGACGGAACGGAAACTTCTATCTTGATGTCTTGTGCTCTTGGTCTATATCAAGCAAAGAGGGTCTTTATAGACAAGCAAGGAAAAGTTCTCATGCCCCCTGCCCTGATCCCAATCTTAATCGTTGCGCCGATCATCTTTATCTTATCCTTCCTGGCTTACAGACGCTTCATCATCGCTCAACCAGATGAGTGGCTCTTGCGAATTCGACAAGGCAAGGTCCTAGACGCGGGCATCGGCGTACATCTCTGGCGCTGGCCTGGAGATCTCGTGGTTCGCTTCTCCTCAACCATGCAACGGGTAAGCTTCAGCGTTGAGGTCCTCAGCTCCGAGAAGCTCAACCTCCACCTGGAGGGTTTTATCTTCTGGTCGGTCTCCTCAGAAGAGGGTGCTCCTTTTCAAGCCTTCCAGAAACTGGGCTTGGCTGATCTTGAACACCCTCCCCCTGGACTTAAGCACCCCAAGCACCTGCTCACGGGAGCTCAGCACAAAGCTCTCCAGCAGTTGATTATTGCCAGTGTTCAGAATGAAGCTGCATCCTTTGGCCTACAGGAACTTCTCTTGGGACAGGAGAAGTTCAAAGCGCAGCTGCACCTCGCTCTTGAGGCTGCGATGAACTCCATGGGCGCTCGGGTTGATCAGCTTCAACTGCTTCAGGCTCGACCTGTCTCCGAGGATCTGCTCCAAGATCTTTCAGTAGAAGAGAACGCAAAGATCCGAGAGCAGGCTGAGCAAACACGACTGGAGTCAGAAGATCGCATCGCTCGAACCCGCCTCGATCTTCAACTCGAGTTCAGCCAAAAGGAACTCGCCTTCAAGCGCGTTCAGGAGGCCCAGCGTCTGGAGCTGGAGTTGGAGCAGCTCAAGCAGAGGGCGAAAGCGAGGGAGAAGGAGCAAGCTCTAAAGGGAGATGAAGCTCAACGGCAACACGCTCTGAACTTAGAGAGCAGCGCTCAAGAACATGCCCTCTATCAATCACGCCTGGAGATGAGTAGAGAGCGAGCCCTCTATGAAGAGAGTTCTCAACTGCTCCAAGCTGAGGCCCAGCAAGCGCGACTGGAGTTGGAGCTGGCCAGAGAGTTAGAGGGCCTCCGACGACGAGCTGAAGCGAAGCGGGATCAGGGCCTTAGCCTAGCGCAAATTGAAGAGTCCAAGTCTGATGAACTGCGTCGCTATGAACTCCAACATAAGGTTGCTGAGAAGATGGCCGAGGCGATTCAGATCCGTGATGGTCGTTGGGTCAGTCTAGGGAAAGACTCTCCCATCGCCGATCTGGGCGCTGCTTTAGGAGCGATGATGGAGGCTGTGTCTAAGGAGCTGTAAGGAAGGGAGCCCTTCTTCAGAAAGCCGGGCGCTTCAGAGCGGATCCAGCGCGTTGCATTCCTGCAAGCCGGGTGCTATCTCGGAGAAAATGATCTTCAGGAATCAGCATGAGAGTCCTAAACATCTTCCTGTTTCTCTTTCTCCTGAGCGCCTGTGACGGTCGCAAATCAACCACCGATGAGGTGTCCAAGTCAGAGGGCGACTCCAAGACTGAGCATTACAGCCTAGAGTTCAAGCCTGGAACGCTGAAGAAGGGAGAGCCGGGGAACGCGCTCCTTAAGGTGACCCCCGGCGCAGGCTTTAAGATGAACAAGGAGTTTCCTGTCAAACTGAAGCTCAAGCCAGGCACAGATTGGAAGGTCGCCAAAGAGGAGCTGAAGGTCGCTGACGTTAAGCTCAATGAGAGTGCCCTAGAGTTCCCCCTGAGCCTGACCCCAAATGTCTCAGGGCGGGTTAAGCTCGAGGCGCTGGCCGATTTCAGTGTCTGTAACGATCAGTCCTGTAAGCTCATCCGAGGACTTGAGCTCTCCTGGGGGCTTCAAGTTCAGTAGCTCAAAGGGGTTTTTATTGTGTCCAAAGCTTTCCTAGAGGGGCTCGTTCAACGCGCTCAGACACGCTTTACAGCGGAACGCTCCCTGCTTTCCTTCTCTGAGTATCTAGATGAAGTCAAGGCTGATCCTGCTCCTCAGCTCAGAGACTCAGCGCGTTACCTTCGAGATGCTCTCCTCTTTTATGGAAAGGAGATCCTGGAGCGCCCCTATGGGCGTTTTACACGCTATCGTCTCTTTGACTGCCCCTTTGATCGAGGTCGCAACGCCCTGGCTGGGCAGGAGTCCGTTCAGCAGGCGCTCTTTGAGTTGCTGGAGGGCTTTGTCCAGGCGGGGCGGGTGGATCGCCTGATCCTCCTGCACGGCCCCAACGGCAGCGCTAAGTCCAGCTTTATCTCCTGTCTCTTTCGTGGCCTGGAGGATTACAGCCACCAAGCTGAGGGGGCGCTTTTTAGCTTTAACTGGGTCTTTCCTTCAGTTCGCCTAGAGCGTGGCAACATCGGCTTCGCTAAGTCGAGAGGGCTGGCGCAGCTTGAGAGCTATGCTCACCTCGCTGAGGGAGATATCGACGCTCGCCTCCGCGTAGAAACACGGGATCATCCACTGCTGCTCCTGCCAAAGGAGGAGCGCCTACGCTTTATCCACCACTGCGTAGGCCCTGATGTTCAGCTCCCAAAGGTGATCTCTGAAGGGGAACTGAACCCCAAGTCTCGAGAGATCTTTGAGGCCCTCTTGAGGGCCTACCGAGGAGATTTGGAAGAGGTCTTCAAGCATGTACAGGTAGAGCGCTTCTATATCTCCAGTCGTTATCGTCAAGCCGCGGTCACCGTTGATCCACAGATGCGAGTGGACGCTACAGTACGTCAGCTCACGGCCGATCGCAGCCTGAGCGCCCTGCCTCCCAGCTTGCAGAACTTGACCCTCTTTGAGCCGATGGGTGATCTGGTCGCGGCCAACCGAGGGTTGATCGAATACAACGATCTCCTTAAGCGCCCAGTTGAGGCTTTTAAATATCTCCTCTCCACCTGTGAGCATGGCGAGGTCAGGCTAGAGACGACAAACCTCTTCCTGGATATGGTCTTCATCGGGAGCTGTAATGCCCGCCTCCTGGCAGCCTTTAAGGAGATGCCTGACTTCGCCAGTTTCAAGGCACGTATCGAGCTGATCCCAGTCCCCTATCTCCTGGATTATCAACAGGAGAAGCAGATCTACAGAGAGCAACTTGAGGCGGCTGCGCTGCCTCTCTCTCCTCTGGTAGCTGAGGTGGCCGCGCTCTGGGCGGTGCTGACCCGCTTGGAGCGTCCCCGCAGCGAGCGGCATCCCCGCGCTCTTCGCCCGATGTTGGGGCGCCTAACACCTCTACAAAAGGCCCTGCTCTATGCAGAGGGGCGTGTCCCAGAGGGGCTGGGGCGAGATCTACAAGTTCGCCTCAAAGCGATGATCCCCACCCTCTACAAAGAGCGTAAAAATCAGGCAGATTATGAGGGCAGCTTAGGCGCCAGCCCCCGAGAGCTGAAGAACCTGTTGCTGTTGGCGACCCGCCATAGCCATAAGGGTTGTCTGAGCCCCATGCGGGTTCTCCAAGAGATCGATCAGCTCTGTAAGCAAAGCTCTCTTTATGAGTTCCTGCGCCAAAAGCCCGATGGAGAGTACCACCGCTTAGAGTCGCTGCGCCGTAGCCTAGAGGAGTGGTACCTTGACCTGCTGGAGGAGAGCCTCAACCGCGCGATGGGTCTGGTCAATGAGGAGGCTACCGAGGCCCTCTTGGCGCGCTATGTCGAACATGTCACCTTCTTCGTCAAGAAGGAGAAGCGCCTCAACCCGATGACAGGAGCCTATGAGCCTCCAGATGAGGCCCTCATGAAGGGGGTAGAGCTTCGCCTAAAGGTTGAGAACCCTGGCAAGCATCGTCCTGGGATCATCCATCGTATCGCCGCTTGGCGGATGGACAACCCCAAAGCCCCCCTAGAGTACCCCCAGATCTTTTCTCAGCAGCTGAGCCTTCTAGAGTCCAGCTATTATGAGGAGAAGCGCGCCGAGGCCAACATCCTTAAACGAGATCTTCTTCGTTTCCTGGTGGAGGGGGCTCAGCAGCTTCCCTCAGCACGTAGAGCCCAAATCGAGTCTATCCTGGAGCGCTTAGAGACTGAGCAAGGTCTTCAGAGAGCCTGTGCTGTGGAGGTGATCGGCTTCCTCCTTAAGAAGCGCCCTGAGGGTCCGTGAGTTGAAATTCCCTAGTCCATCAAGAGGTTCCAGATGATTCGATCCCTTCTCTGTTTGCTCCTCCTGGCGGCTCTCCCCGCTCAAGCCCAGAAGAGGGCACCCAAAGAGTTAATCGCTCACTATGAGGCCCGCGCTCAAGCCTTTGAGCAGCGAGATGCACGCCGAGATGTGGTCAGTGAGATCGGCACCCTCAGAGCCTGGTTGGGGATGGCGCGAGCTTATCTAAAGCAGGAGGAGGAGAAGGATCTACAACGCAGCCTTCAAAAGATCCGCGCTCAATCTCGGCTGATTCACGCCCTCCTGGATCGCGCTGATGCCGAGCTGGCTGCCAAAGAGGGTGCTGCGGAGGCGGAGAGCCGCGAGAAGGAGGCGTCGGCGCTCACCGAGGAGGCCTTTGGCTTAGAGCAGAAGCTGCGAGAGCTGGAGCAGAATCCAGAGAAGAAGGGGGGGTGAGAGATGAGAACCCTACCCTGGACTTTTGCGTTTCTGTTCGTTGGTTGTGGCGCTCCTCCCAAAACCGCTGAGCTGGTGGCGCTGGAGCAGCTGCGCGCCGGAGAGTATACCGTCGCTCTGCGCGAGCAGCTCCCCAACCTTCACAAAGAAGCAGATGCTGCCTATCAACGAGCCCTCACGAGCCACCAAGATGGAGATCCTGAGCGCTCTCTGCTCTTTACCCGCCTGGGCACGATTATCTGGCGCACCGCTACTGCGCGGATCCAGCAGAAGGAGTTCGCCGATACCCTACGGGTCAGCCAAAATCGACTGCGCCTCGCCCAAGAGAAGCTCAGCGATGCAAGGCGACGCAAAAGCACCGCCCTGGATGCCATCTCCCGACAGGAGCGGCTGCTTAACATGCAAAGACGGCTCTCAGAGGCGGAGAAGCAGGCGGGTGAGGAGCGTAGAGCGGCTGGGGCTAAGGCGCAATTGGACGCCGCTGCCCTCAAACTCAAAGAAGCTGAGGCTCTAGAAGCCGCTCGTCACGCCCCTGGCGGATTTAATAAAGCTCAAGCCGCGCTCAAGATGGCCCTGGATGCTTTTCAGGGGGGACGCTACAAAGAGACCGAAAGGATCGCTGTGTTGGTGATCAAGGACGCCGAGGCGGCGAGCCTCAAGGCTCGTCCTCTCTTTGAGCGTGAGCAGAAGATACACAACATCGATCAGCGTATGAAGGCGATGCTCGGTAAAGGTGAAGCTCTGGAGGGGGTTGAGGCTCGCATTGAACGCCGTGGCTTGATCCTCACCCTGCGGGGGCTCTTCGCTTCAAGAAAGACCAAGATCCTGGCGGGCAAGCTGGGGAGCGTTAAACAGAGCGCCCTCATCGCTAAAGAAAACCCAGATTTTCGTATCATTGTAGAGGGCCACACCGATAACCGGGGACGGAGCGCCCGTAACCTCAAGCTGAGTGAGGCCCGAGCCCAAGCGGTGTTGCTCTTCTTGAGTCAACAGGGGATCTCTGCTGCGCGCCTCTCAGCTCTGGGCCTGGGGGATGAACAACCGGTATCTGACAACTCCAGCAAGAGCGGGCGGGCTCAGAACCGCCGCGTCAACTTAGTCTTTCTGCGCCCCCGCCTGAACTAGATCCTAGTCCATCCGCAGCCCTCGATCTCCGAGGACCTTGTTGACCTTGTTGAGTACATCCTCAATCTGGAAAGGCTTGGTGATATAGAACTTGGCCCCCGCGTTGATCCCCTCGATCATCGAGAGTGGATCGCTCTTGGCGGTCAGAAAGATGACAGGAATTGAGCGAGTCTCACGGAGATTACGCAGGGCCTTGAGGAGCTGGAGCCCATCCAGGTTGGGCATCATGATGTCAGAGATGATCAGATCAGGATGAAAGATCTCCAGTTCATGGAGCGCAGCGAGGCCATCCTCGACGCCCTTCACCTCAAACTCGTTCTTGCTCAGAAGGCGGCTCACCAAGAGACGAACATGCTGTTCATCTTCTACCACCATGATCTTTTTCTTCTCCGCCATGAACGCGTACGCTCCCTTCTGACCTCAGCTGCGAGGATGCTCGCTTGGTCAAGGGGCGCTGTAAAGCAATAACTTGAGCCTCGTGATGGTCCTGCGCCCTCCAAGGCACTACAATGACTCCCGATGAAGAGGATGGGACGCTATCAGATCGCTGATGAGTTGGGGCGCGGAGGGATGTCGGTCGTCTACCAAGCCCATGACCCGGTGCTGGATCGTCCCGTCGCCCTCAAGATGCTCCACCCTCATCTGGCCAATCGCCCTCAAGCTCGGGCGCGCTTCTCCCGAGAGGCCCGCGCTGTTGCGCGCTTTCACCACCCCTATATCGTTGAGGTCTACGATTTCTCCTCAGAGGAGAGCGATCAGGCTTATATCGTCACCGAGCTGATCGACGGGCCTACCCTACGGCAGTTTGTGATGGAGCACCCCATCAAGCACGCTGAGGTGGCGGCTCTGTTGATGATCCCTGTCTTGGAGGCTCTGGAGCATGCCCACAGCGCGGGCATCATCCATCGAGATGTAAAGCCTGAGAACATCATGATCCGCAGCATGGAGACCCCCGTGCTGATGGATTTTGGGATCGCTCAGATGGTGGATATGGAGACCCTCACGGCCACAGGAACCATGCTGGGCTCTCCTGCTCATATGGCACCTGAGGTGATAGAGGGGGAACCACTGGGACCCAGCGCGGATATCTTCAGTGCAGGCACGGTGCTCTATTGGCTGGTCTGCGCGGCTTTACCCTTCAGTGGTCCCAATCCAGCGGCGCTCTTTAGGCGACTGGTCGAGGGGCGCTATGATCCTGTCCTACAGCGCAGGCCCCAAGCGGGTAAGGAGATGGCGCGTCTCATCGAAAGTTGTCTGGCTCTAGAGCCGGGGGAGCGGCCTCAACGGTGTCTAGAGGTGGCCCTCGCGCTGCGAGAACTGCTTAAGAGAGCGGGCCTCAATAAACTCCCAGAGGAACTCAAAGCTTTCTTCTCAGATCCTGAGGTTTACCAAGACAACCTGCCTGAGCGTCTTCTGCCCCATTATCTCCAGGC
>CAYLJJ010000089.1:0-28274 GCA_964384025.1 uncultured Nannocystaceae bacterium | reverse complement strand
CAGTTTCGTCCTAAGTCTGCTTAATCTAACGCCTATGCTGAGAGTTACACCCTCTAGGCGAGCCTTGAGGCGGTTCGCGATACAGCAGTAGATATTTTCCTGAATCAACAGTTATTGGCTTGCGGTTCCTGACAATGAATACAACTTAAAGATGTCGAATTAAACCTTTAATTGCATTGAGCAGAGCTATATTCAGCTCCAGTCGTCATATCAGTCCATTTGTAAATACTCGAGCCAGTGTGCTTGCACCAGCAGATGCGATCTGGATTGTTCCCCGGCTGGAAGTTTATGACTGATCCACGTAGACTACTGGTGCATTCTGGTGGTAGATTGGACGTACTGTATGTATGGATTTTGATGACTCCGTTGACTGTTAACCCAGCAAAGCTAGGAGATGCAGTGGTCCTGACATCCTGATCTATGTTCTCCGATACGTCTACACCATCAACTGTGCCTGAGAGAGATAGGTTTCCGTCGTTGCCTAAGAAGATAGATGGGGGACCAACATCTTCATAACCTAACATTTCAAATTCTCTCATGCCTAACCAACCACCAGACGCGACGCTGAGGATATTGATCCTAAACTTGTGGAGCGGAATTTGCCCGGAAATTGGAACATCAAAAGTAGCCCAGTTATTAGACCAGCCATTTGCAGGCGTATCTTGATCGTGAAGAATAATCCAATTATTCCCATCCCATCCTTGGAGTTGCCATGTATCAGGCCTATAATTAGTTCCACTCCAAGCTTGTATCCTATACTGAGTTATTATCCGTTTGTTTCCAGCAAATTCATAGCCAATCCAACCCTGAGTGCCTGCTGGAGCAAACCAACCGGGAGACCCCAAATCAAAAGCTTTCCAACCAGCACGTGGAACGCCATGGTCTGGTGAATTTCCGCTTTCTGTTACAGTATGTCCAGAACTAGATACCCAATTGTCATGCCTCTCAGTTTGTTTGGTAATCTGAACGCTGGCTTCATACCCAAGCAATTCAAATTCCCTGATACATAACCATCCACCACTATGAACACTAAAGACATAAATTCTAAATTTTTGATAAGGAAGTTGGCCCTGGCTAGGAACATCAAATGTTTTCCATTCTAAGTTAGGCCAATTAGTATCCACGTTCTGATCGTGTAAAATAACCCATTTTTCTCCATCCCATCCTTGAAACTGCCATGTGCTCGGATTTGAGGTGTTACCATATGACTGCATTCGATATTGAGTTATGACTCTTTTATTACCGACGAATTCGTACCCAATCCACCCCTGTGTTCCAGAAGGAGCACACCAATAATTGTTTCCTTCATCAAAAGCTTTCCAACCTGCACGAGCAATACCATGGTCAGGAGAGTTTCCACTTTCGCTGACGATATGTCCAGTATCAGATACCCAACCAGAATGGGCCTCGCTCTGTCTGATGATCGGTGAAGAATCATAGGGTCTAACGTGCAAGCCTTGTAGATCTGCTGTGTTGGACCTGTTCAGATCCTGATCAAAGGGACTGCCAGCAGCGATCCCGGTCAGTTCAGAGCCATCTCCCAGAAAGGATGTCGCTGTAATGACTCCTCCCACGCCGAGGTTTCCGCTGGTCCCCGTGTCTACATCTACCCGCATAAACTTGCTGGCGTGGAGCCCATCAACCTTATCAGCGTCTAGGTTACTGCCGCTCCCATCAGCATCCAACAGCAGGGCCATGATCTGGGCGGCGGTGCGGACAAAGGCGCTGCTGTCGTGGCCATCAAGGCGGTCAGCATCCAGGCTTGAGTTGGCCCCATCAACAGTCAACAGCAGCTCAATAAGTTGGGCAGCGGTGCGGACAAAGGCGCTGCTGTCATGACCATCAAGACGATCAGCGTCCAACCCTGAGTTGACCCCATCAGCAGCCAGAACCAGGGCCATAACCTGCTCGCCGTTTTGTATAAAGGCTGCGCTATTGAGGCCATCCAGGGTATCAGCATCCAAACCGCTACCAGCGCCATCGACGGTCTTGATGGCTGTCAAGATCTCTGCAGGGGTCTGTCCACCCCCATCTCCAGGCCCTACCCAATGACCGCTGGCATCAATAACCTCCTGACCCCCTACAGAGACGCTGTGAGGGCTGATATCCCCCACCGCATCTTGAGCTATCAAAGCGTAAGGTACGCTGGAGAGCTGGATGCGGGGTTGCATCTCTACCCCACCTACAGCCACGCTCATAAAACGAGGGCTGGTATCAAAAACATCTCCAAAGAGCGTCTGAACCCCCAACGTGACGCTGTAGTAACCGCCGTTGAGGTTAAGGTTATGTTCTTCAGACCACAGCACCTCACCTCCATCGGCTTGCCCGTAGAGACTAAAGCGAAGCAGTGCTTGACCTTGGTGAGGATCGCCTTGAAGATCCGTCAAAAAGCCTGTCTGTTGGATCGTCTCAGGCATCGCTAGAGCAATGGAAGGAAGCAGGAGTAAAAATGTCCATCGCATATGACTGTCTCCATCCGTGAGATTATTATTGACGTTAACAGTTCGAACACTTCTTGGGAATAGCAATCAAGCAAAGCCGTAAGACATTGAAATCATTAGAATTGAATTTTCAGGAACGCTCGGGTTGTTCCTGGCGATTGCAGTGACGCTAAAAATATCCGCTCAAGCCATCTAGATGTATTAACAAATAAATATCTATAGTTCTGCCTTTTTATTCAGTTAGCATAAGAGCTTGACGTTGAGAGTGTTGCTTTTTCATCTATCAAACTTCCGAAAAAGCTTTAAATTAAGATTTAAAACACATAAGATAATCCATTTACAGCAATGTATTGAGTACAAAACAAGAACATCAATTCTTACGCAAATAAATGAGTGACAAATACATCTGTTGCCCAAAACACAGCAAAAAACGGCATTTTTATTGAAATTTAGAGGGTGAAATTCCCGTTTTTTTTGATAGGAACAATAATAAACACGTAGGAGATTGACAACATCCAAGTAATTAGCCCAAGCATCGCCAAGCGTTGGAATATAGGCAGCAAAGAATTGACAAAATCTCTTTGCACTGGGGGGATAAGTCGATATGCCTGGGCTGCAGCGAGCCCGTATAGAAGGCCATCAAGGCCGCCTGTACCCAAGGTGAAGACAGCTACACTGGAGATCCATCGAGAGACACCCGGTGCTCGGAGGCAGATGATCAAGGCGGCGATTGTCGCTCCCACCCAGGGCAGGAAGGCAGAGACCACCACAACGAGATGAGCATCTCGAAAGAGATCAGAGGGCACAAATGGAACGGCGCAGCCCAATAAACAGGCGATCAAACCAGCACCGCGCGTTAAGCGCCCAGCTCGGGAAATAGGCGACTCAAGCTGAGCGATCTGAAAATAGAAGGCGATAAGCCCTATAAGGAGAGCGACCACTCCCACGCGAGCGAAGGTTGAACTCAGCGCAGCCTCTTCCCCGTTGAGAGCATGGCTCTGCATCAGATCGCAGAGGAAGTTTTTCCAGAAGCTGTGACCTGGCGCGTGGCGATCAAACCAAGTGCCGCCAGGGTAAAACGCGACCGCGCTCCCCATACATGCAGCAAAACAAGCTATACCTGCACCAGATACAACCACGAGCCCTGAGGATGGAAACTTCACAAGTAACCCTCACAAGCACCTGTATATTTTAGAGAATCGAGAGTGGAATAGCTCAGCCTCGTGATCAAGAGAAATCAACACATGCCATGCACCCATCTGGAACTCGCCTGACTCAGCGTTGATGCTGTATCGAAGGACTGCAGAGAGCTGCGCGCCGTGGTAGATGAAGCTGTGCTGAAGAGACCGGTTTTGGAGAGAGAGATGATCCAGATCATCGGAGGCGGCCTCGCGGGCTGTGAGATCGCCCTTCAACTCGCCCGCTGGGGCCAGCCCTCAAGGCTTATTGAGATGAAGCCGCTTCAGCGGACCTCCGCTCAGTCATCAGATTTGTTGGCGGAGTTGGTTTGCTCCAACAGCTTTAGAAGTCAGGGTCCCGCCAATGCCATTGCGCAGCTTAAATGGGAGATGGAGCGAGCCGGCAGCGCCATCCTTAACGCTGCAAGGGCTCATGCGGTACCTGCAGGGGATGCTCTCGCGGTGGATCGAGAGGCTTTTTCAGAGGCGCTCACGGCAGCGATTCATACCTCTCCCCTCATCGAACGAGTAGAGGGGAGGGTTGATGAGATCCCCGATGGGCCTACGGTGATCTGCACCGGCCCCCTCACTGAAGGCCCCCTCGCTCAGGCGTTGGCTGAGCAGGCTGGCGCTGAAAGCCTCTCCTTTTATGACGCCATCGCCCCCATCTTGGAGGCGGAGAGCATCGACTGGTCTGTGGTCTGGCGTCAGAGCCGTTATGATAAGGGGGAGGGAGCGGATTACGCCAATATCCCTCTTGATGAAGAGGGCTATCTTGCCTTTGTTCTAGGGCTCATTGAGGGAGAGAAGGTTGAAGCTCATCACTTCGAAGATCCCAACTATTTTGAGGGATGCTTGCCGATTGAGGTGATGGCTGAGCGCGGTCCCCTGACCCTAGCCTATGGTCCTCTGAAGCCTGTGGGCTTGCGTGATCCCCGAACAGGTCGACGACCCTTCGCTGTGATCCAACTGAGGATGGAGAACCGTGAGGCGACCGCCTGGAATATGGTGGGCTTTCAGACCCGCCTTAACTACCCCAATCAAAGGAAGCTTTTTAGAAGTCTACCCGGTCTGGAGCGGGCAGAGTTCCTGCGCCTTGGGAGCGTTCACCGCAACAGCTATCTAGATGCCCCCAAGCTGCTCAGCGAGGCCCTACACTGGAAGGGGCGCTCCGATCTCTGGATTGCAGGGCAGCTCAGCGGAGTGGAGGGTTATGTCGAGTCTGCCGCTTCAGGCCAGCTCATCGCTTGGCATATCTTAGCTTGGCTCAGGGGTCAAAGCGCCCCTCTACCCCCTCCCGTGAGCGCCTTTGGTGCCCTGAGAGGGCACCTGCGCGGTGAGGGCCTCTCCAGCTACGGCCCCAGCAACCTCAACTGGGGGCTCTTCCCCTCTATCAAGAAGCAGCGTCGAGAGCGCCGCCGAGATCGACGTCTGAGGATGGCGCAGCGAGCCCAAGAGGCTTTTGAGCCATGGTGGGAGGCCTGGTTTAGGGAGCTGAACCCTGCCCCTCAATAAGCTGAGCAACGCTGGGATGCCGCTTGGAGAGGAGCTGAAGCTCATAGAGGCTCAAGTAGGCGCGGCGCTGTCCATGAGCCTCAGGGAAATTGAGGCTCAACATATAGCGATCATCCTCCAAGAGAGAGAGCTGTACCTGTTCAGGATGAGCGGTCACCTGCTCGGCGAGCTGCTCTAAGTAGCGATGGATCCGAACCCCTCTCTTGACCAGTGGATCCTCGTATAACTCATAGTTGCGATTTCTGGAGAGCGCGGTCCCCTCTTGAAGCGCCTCAAGGGTGGCTCGAGTGTTTGGATGTAGTTTCTTCTTCATCTTCCTAGAGTCTCAGAGCCTGTAGCCTAAGATCCACTAACCAGCGCTGACACTCCTCGCGATTGCTGGGGCGTTCAGGCAAAAATGACTCTACTTTGGCCTCGCTCAAAGCGGCCTCTAGATCAGGCCAGCGTGCTCGATGTCGCTGGTCCTCTTGAGAAGAGACCAGGGCCTTCTCATGGGCCTCCTGCTTGAGAGTGATCAGCTCTAAAGCCTCGGAGAAACCATAGAGAGGCGCCAGCGTGGGCAGGTGAGCCAAGACCTGACCACTCCTCAGGAGATGAACGCCAGTGAGGGCCACTCGATAGGCATAGAGCAGGCCCTTGGCGCTGGGCTCAGGGCTGCGCTCATGCTCCCGACAGATCCCTCGAAAAAAACCTCCATAGTGCTTAAAAAAACTCTGATTGATTGCACCCTGAGCCAAACCACGAAGGCCCTCGAAGTCAGGGCCCTGAAGGAGCTGGTAGGGGGAGAAGATCCGCTCCAGCATATTGCCATTGCCCCCCAGGAGAAGCCGCAGCGCTTGGCGAGCTTCGTTGCAGGTCAGATCACACTCCAAACCCTCAAAGACTTGGAGGCGATCATGACTCATCTTGGGCTTAGAGAGGCCCAGGAGTCGTTCAGGGGCGACCGCGTGGATCCCCTTGATATCCAGATCGCTGTCCGCCGAGGCAAAGCCATAGTGATGGCTGCCGGTGATGGCGCAGAGCAGGGGGCGGCCCTCAGGGCCCTCCTGTCGCAGGAAGCGGCGGGCCAGGGCGAGATCGGGTTCAAAGCTCTGCATCTTTTTTCTCCCAATTGGATTCACAGATCTCAACGCAGAGGCGGTTGAGGGCCTCATCATCCGGCTGCTCAGGCAGAGCGCTCTCTCGCTTGGCTTGGCGCAGCTCAAGGCTCAAAAGCTCAGCCTGCTTCATCAGCTGCTCATAGCTCCAGATCCCATCTCGAACCGCCAGCAGCTCCTCTCGATCTTTACGTAAAACCTGAACCCCCTCTCCTTTGAGGATCTCTGCGCCCATACGCATCAGGCGCAGCAGATGAAGCGCATGCTTGGTGTCATAGCCAAAGCGAGCTTCTAGAGCAGCGCGCTTGGGGTTACGGTGGTTCAGCCAACCTCGATACTGCTTCCACTGCCGCCGAGCGCTCAACCAGGCGCGCTCTCGCTCCAGGATATGCAGGAAGTTGGGGCTCATCTCTACCGCCTCCATCATCTCTTCATCCTGGAGAGCCTTTAGAGCGCCCAGCTGATCCTTGGGGATCAAAGGGCGGGTTGGAAGCTTAAAGTCTGCCCGCTCTGGCGCCCTCTCAGGGGGGTGCAGTAGCCAACGCCGGTGGGTTTTGATGCGCTTGAGCTGTGAGAGGGCATAGCCTCCAAAGCTTTCAGCGACCCGCTTAGAGAGAAACTCCTCTCTATGCTCTAAGAGCTGAGTTCCCGCAGGTGTACAGACGCGATGGTGACGAGGATCGGTGAAGAGCAGCTCCAGGATGCTGGGGTTAGAGGCTGCCGCCAGTTTAAAGAATTTGCGGATCTCATAGCACACATGATCAGCGCTCTTCTCGATCTGCTCTGGCCCCCCCAGGAAGCCCAGATACCAAGCGGGAGGCCCGATAAGGACCCCCTTGTAATCCCAATCAGAACCCTCTCGCTCCAAACCGTAGGCGCGGCTGCCATGCAGCGTCTCATAGATCAGCTTCATCGTTCCTCCTCTTGCTCAAGCGAAGATGGTACTGGCGCAGCAGGAGCCAGACTAAGAGCCCCCAGATCACGACCTGCACTAAGGTGACATAGGGAAGCAGCTTGACCGCTCCCAAAGCCAGCAAACCCTGAAGTAGAAGGGCCACGCCTCCCTTGGCGAGGCGATAGCTCAACATATCCACGAGCGCCTTGCCCTGGGTCTTTTCCGAGTAGTTCATCGGGAGATAGAGCAGCTCTTTGGCTGCGCGAAAGAGAGAGTAATCCAGGACCTTACCTGAGATCTTGGCCACCGCCGCAAAGAGGAAGCCGGGATTAAAGAGCAGGGCCAGGAGGCTCCCTCCGATAATGAGGGGGATCCCTGCCATCACCCCGGTGACCTTCAGCCCTTTGAGAATCAGGCCGGTGAGGAGCTGCATCAACAGCGCACCGTAGTTGATATACTCATAGACCCTTGAGATGGCGAAGGTGCGCTCCTTCTCTTGGGCAAAGAGCTGCTCTACCAAGCTGTTAAACTGATAATCCACCAGGGTGATGATCCACTGTACACTGAGGATCAGGAGCAGGAGATAGAGGAGGTAGCGGCTCCCCTTGAGCACCTTAAAACCTTCCCGCCAATCACTCGAGGTCTCCTGTGTGGGGCGCTTGCCTGCCTTGAGAAGCAGGGCCAAGCCCGCCACCAGCAGGAAGATGGGGAGGAGCAACCAGAGAGCCTCCTCTGTCTCCCAACCATAACGATTCATAAAGAAGCGCAGGCTCCGCGCCCCCGAGATCGCGCCCAGAGAGCCCGCCGCGCAGAAGAGACCGTAGAGCCAACGGGCGGACTTTAACTCCAAGAGGGTGTTGGAGAGGGTCCAGAACAGCTCGATGAGGATCACGATATAGAGATCTTTCCAGAGGTAGAGGGCATAGGCTGTGCCGGGCAGCTTAAGCTTGAGGGCTCCTTGAACCCCCAGGAGGCTGAGGGCAGAGATCAGGCTGCAAGCCGCCATCAATCGAGGCAGAGGGACCCGCGCGGAGAAGAGGTTATAGAAGCTCACCGTGAAAGTGACTGCCACAGCAACCAGGAGCCAGACTCCAGGCAGGGCGCTGGCCTGATGTTGGCTCAGGAAAATCGACTCTGCAGCAGGGCGCGCGATCTCATAACTCCCTAAGATCGCGAAAGCGAGGAAACTCAAAAGGAGACTCTGAGAGGTTTTTTGCATTTTGAAGACTGTCGGTCACTTGGAAGGTGGAGAGCCTAACAGGAACTCTCGAAAAGGGAGAAAAATCACGCTGAGTTAAAGCTCTCCGCCGAGCTTCCGACTTTTAACTAGAAATTTGGAGGAAGAAGATGTCCGTACGCAGGAGATTGCTGCTTTACTTCCTGATCTTTTTGGGGCTACAAGCCAGCGGTGTCCTGATCGTCAACTGGCGACTTAAAGCACAGAAAGCGGACGGCCTTCAGATCAACCTCGCTGGGCGCCAAAGGATGCTTAGCCAGAGAATGGCCAAAGAGCTGTTTATGCTTCAGAAAACAGAGGATAGTAAGGAGCGCTCCTCTGAGTTCTTTGTCTCTGTAGACCTCTTTGATAAGACCTTGCGGGCCCTCATCGATGGGGGGATCACGGTTGGAAGCTCTGGTGGTGAGGTAGAACTCCCAAAGAGCTCTGAAAATATCGCAGAGATCGCCAAAACAGGGGTCACGCTTTGGGCATCTGGGATACGGATTTTAAATCAGCTTAGGGCTGATCATAGTAAAAAAAATCTAGAAATAACAACTTCATGGATATTGGAAAATAACATCTCTCTGCTTAAGGAGAGCAATAGAATAACAATCGGATTTCAGTCTGAATCAGATCAAAAAATATTGGCGCTTTTTTATATACAATATTTAATTTTATTTATCGCGGTGGTTACAGTATTACTACTCATCTCGAGGGTTAATAAGATGATTGCTAACCCATTGATTAATGCAGTCTTATTTGCAGAATCAGTAGTTGATGGAGATCTAACTCAGAAAGTTGATTCGATAAGGAAAGATGAAATAGGTAAGATTTTATTATCATTTGATGAGATGGTTGGGTTTTTCAGAGGAACATTATCAAAACTCAAAAATCATGGTGAAATTGTTTCAACAACATCACAGTCCCTTTCATCTTCGAGCAAAAGTTTCGGTGAACTTTCGAGTACACTCAAAATACAAATCGAAAAAAATGAACAATTTTCGAGTGAATTAGCAAATGCAATCAATGAAAACAGTAATGAGATATTATCTGCATCATTAGATGTTCAAAAAACAAGTGAAAATCAGAAGCATACGGTTAAATCTCTTAAATCGATCGCATTTAGGACAAACAATGTCACAGAGTCTGTAAATAGCGTGGCTGCTGCAGCTGAAGAGATGAGGGTGAGCCTGTTTGGCGTCTCTTCGAACACATCTATAGCCTCAAAAATGGCCGATGATGCTCAAACATCATCTATAAGAGCAAAAAAAGCAGTGGGCACTCTGCATAGCACTGTAGCTGATATCAACCAAGTCGTTATTCTGATACAAAAAATCGCATCCCAAACGCGACTATTGGCTCTCAACGCCAATATCGAAGCGGCCAATGCCGGGGAAGCTGGTAAGGGTTTTGCTGTCGTCGCTCGAGAAGTGAAGGACCTCGCCAAAGAAACCTCAGATGCGACGAAGACTATCGAGGCTAAGATCTATGAGATGGATGAGAAAATGAGTTCGACATCGGACCATTTTAACAAGATTAATGAGATGATCCAAGAGATCAACGCGGTCAACAAAACCATCGCTGTCGCCGTCGAGGAGCAGTCAGGGGTGATCTCTGAGGTGGGACAAGATATCACTCAGATCTCCAGCATCATCACCGAGATCGACATCGATTTGGACCGCATTGCAACAGAGACCTCTGAGAGCCAAGGCTCAATGGAACAGGCCGAAAGCAGGCTCATCCTGGCGGTTGAAGGGGGAGAAAGCGCAGGCCTGATACAGATTCGAGAGCAGGCCTGCGAATCCGCTCAGCAGATCTCTTCCCTCAACATGGCCGTCCAAGGCGCTGTGGAGAGCAGCGAGATACTCCAAGACTCAACCCAGGCTCTGGAGAGAGTCTCTGAAGAGATCAACCAGATGATCTCAGGCTTCGAGATCTAGACACCTCCGCTATAGGGCTCAACTCCGCTTTTTGGGATTGCTCACTCAGGGCGAGAGAGATACCGTCCGGCCCCTTAATCAATCTGAGAGGAAGAGAGATGCAGCTCAGCACCGAGTATATGGGCCTAAAACTCAAAAACCCCATCGTGATCGGGAGCTCCACCTTCTCCACTCATCCCGCCAAAGCCAAGCTCCTAGAGGAGCAAGGGGCGGCGGCCCTGGTGCTGCGATCGATCTTTGAAGAGGAGATCAGAGCAGAGATGGCTGAGACTGAGAGCGCGTTGGCCTCTGAGGCCCACTTTGAGGCGCACAACTACCTTCAGTCCGATCTGCTTCACTGGATCGGCCCTATGGAGTACCTCAAGCGCCTTAAAGCAATCCGTAAGGTGGTAGAGATACCCGTTATCGCCAGTGTCAACTGCACGAGCCGAGAGCGCTGGATCTCTTATGCTGGGCAACTTGAGCGTGCAGGAGCGGACGCCATTGAGTTAAACATCTATGATATTGCGACCCAGCCAGAGCGCTCTGCCGCTCAGATAGAGCAGGAGCATGTCGAGCTGGTTCAGGCAGTCAAAGCGCGGCTCTCCTGCCCTCTCGCCATCAAGATAGCCCCTGCTTACTCCTCCCTCCTCAACTTCTCCAAGGCCCTGGAGAGAGCAGGCGCTGACGCCATCGTGCTCTTTAACCGCTTCTTCCAGCCCGATATCGATATCCACAAGCTCAAGATCAACCACCAAGTCAACTTCTCAAGCTCCAACGACTTGCTCCTCCCGCTGCGCTGGACTGCGATCATGCGCCCCCACCTCAAGTGCCATATGGCGTTAACCACAGGGGTTCACAGCGCTGAGGATCTGATCAAGGCGCTCTTAGCAGGCGCGGATGTAGTGCAGATCGCCTCGATCCTCTACCGTGAGGGACCCAAGGTGATCCCTGAGATGCTACGAGGACTCAAAGAGTGGATGGAGGCTCAAGGCTTTGGCTCTATCGGAGATTTTCAAGGGCGGATCTCTAAAAGAGGGCAGGGGCGCTATTTTGAGCGAGCCCAATATATCAAAACCCTCCTGGGCTGCGATTAGAGCGGGAGCTTAAGCCATCTTCAGTTATCCCCTCCTCAGCGCCTTCCTGCGCGCCTGCCAAGCTCAAGCTCCCCTCCTCCCTTTGGGGCGCTGGGAGGCTGGACCCGCCCTGCTCTTGCGTCACGATGTAGATCTGGACTTAGGCGCTGCGGTTGCCCTTGCGGAGCTGGAGCAGCGCTTAGGCATCCAAGCCAGCTACTGCATCTTGATGACCGCCTGGAGCTATAATCCAGCGGCCCCCATCAACCGCGCCCGTCTTGATCGTCTCCTTGAGCTGGGCATGGAGCTGGGTCTGCACTTTGATCCTCAGGCGCACTCGAATCCAGAGAGCGCCGTTCAGGAGGAGGCAGCGCGTCTTCAGAGCTGGACAGGGCAGCCCGTCAGGGTCCTGAGCCTACATAACCCCTCCCTGAGCGGTCGTTTTCCACTCTATGAGGGCTTCTTAAACGCCTATGATCCTTGCATCTTTGGTGATGATCGTTACCTTTCAGACTCCTGCCAGGATTTTCGCTCCAAGGATCCCCTGAGCTTTATCCGACGGGCTCAACATGGGCCACTTCAGCTGCTCTTACATCCAGAGCATTACGCCAAAGAGGAGGTCCGCTATCCCCAGGTGATCTTGGATGTAGCGCGACGCTGGATCGAGGGCTTGGACTGGGAGCTGCGTGAGCATCGAGCTTGGCGACTGCGCCGCCCCATGGATCTCTTGGAGGCGCTCAGCGAGCCGTGAAGTTTCATCTGATGGCGACAGTAGAGATGGGCCTGGATCTGATGCTCCTCCTGCATGATCGCCTCGCGGGAGTAATCGGTCTGAGCCCCAGGGCAGCAGGAGACAAGCTCTCCGGTTATCTGGATCTAGCCCCCCACGCAGCGGCCCTGGGTCTCCCCTTCCTGGCGGTCGATGATTACAGCCTCAGGAGCCCAAAGGATCGCGCCCGCTTAGAGTCTCTCTCTATCGAGGTCCTGCTCCTGGGGGGTTGGCAGCGGCTCATCCCCCCTTGGCTCTTGGTGCAGCCTCGACAGGGGGCCTTGGGGCTCCACGGCAGCCCCTGGGGCATTCAAGCTGGGCGAGGGCGCTCTCCTCAAAACTGGGCGCTGATCCTAGAAGAGCCAGAGTTTGAGATCGCCCTCTTCCGTCTGCAACCTGGCGCAGATGAGGGGCCGGTGCTGGCGCGCCGCCGCCTGCGTTATGGATTCAGTGAAGGAATCCGCAGCTCCTATCAGGCGGTGGTCTATGCCGCCGCAGAGATGATCCGCGCCCTGCCCGCTTCGCTGCCTCCAGGCCAGCCACAAGAGGGCCTCAGCTACTACCTGCCTCAGCGCCTCCCTGAAGATGGGGCTCTGGATTGGAACCGCCCTGCTGCTGCAGTATTGGCCTTTATTCATGCCCTGAGCCGCCCCTATCCAGGGGCCTTCAGCCTGTTACGGGGCCAAGCCCTCAAGCTCTGGTGTGCTCAGCGCTTCGCGGCTCCCAGCCAAGGACCTCCAGGGCTGATCCTGCATCGTTTCCAAGAGGGCAGCCTCCTGATCCGTTGCGCTGATGCTGCTCTCTTGGTCTCTGAGTGGAGTGGTCCTCAAGATCCCCAAGCGGGAGAGCGCCTACCCTCAGTCAGCTTCCCCCTCCAGATGCAGGGCATCATCAAGAGACATCAACAACGCTGGCCGGATCGTCCACTGCAGCCTAAGATCCTCGCCGCTGCTCAGAGAGGAGAGAGATGAGCGTCAAAGAGGGAGAGCGGCTCTTCGCTGAAGGGCATATTGAGGAGGCCATCGCCTGCTTTAGGGCTGCTGCTGCGGCTGATCCCCCCTCCAAAGAGGCCTATAACAACCTGGGGGTTATCGCCTTTCAGAGAGAGGCTTTAGAGAAGGCGATCACGCAGCTCCGCGCCGCCCTTGAGCTTGATCCAGGCTATCGTATGGCGGCCCTCAACCTCGTCGATGTATTGGAGCGCGCAGGGCGGCTCCCAGAGGCGGTGCCTTACTTAGAGCATCTCATCCAACATGATCCTGATCCAGCCCTCAAGGGCCTGCTTGAGAACCTACGCCCCCCTCAGCGACCCTCCAGTCAGGCGACAGGCTGGCGGCTCTCTAAGGAATGCTTCCTCTCTGAGCCTCGTGCCCGCTTAGAGGCCCTCTTTAAGGAGGCTCAAGCCCAACTCAAGGCGGGACGACCAGAGCTGGCTGAGGAGAGTCTATTGCGCTGCGCTCGCGTCAGCCGTTATGGCTCCGATCCGGTGATTCACAGCCTCGTTGAGATCTATAAGGCCCGAGATGATATTCCTGCGCTGATGGAGCTGTGGAAGCGGGTCGCCGTCTCCATGTTGGAGCAGGATCGCCTCGACGACTTCCTGCGCTTAGCCTATATATCTATCTACGCTGAGCAGATGTTTGGGCGAGCGCCCAACTACTTCTACTCTCGGATCGACTGGGACTTTCACGCATATATCAGCATCCTCGCGCGACAGCTCCCCCTGAGGCGTTGGGTTCAGGCAGAGCGTCGCCCCGCTCAGGAGGGACCCCTACGCATCGGCTTTGTCTTGGAGGGCCTGAGCCAGCGCCAAGCACCCTGTCGCACCTATCTGCCCCTGGCGGAGCAGCAGGATCCTGAGCGCCACGCGCTCTACTTCTACTCTCGCTGGGCGCATACAGAGGCCAACGCTCAGAGAGAGGGCTATGAGGAGACGGCGTGCTGGCTGAGGGAGCGGGGCTGTGTGGTGCGGCACCCTGAGCAAGCTTTAGCCCCCTTTGCTCAGGTGGAGCACCTGGCCCGACAAATCGTCGAGGATCAGATTCAGGTCTTGGTCTTTCAGACCCTCTATTTTGTGCCTCAATACAACCTCTTAGCTCATCTACGCTGCGCTCCGATCCAAGCTTCGGTAGAACACCAACAAGCGGAGCATCACCCCGCCATCGATCTGGTCTTTACCCCCCCTAAGCTTTGGTTGGAGTCCAGCAGCCCTGTCGCCCGAGAGCTGACCTCTCGTAACAAAGATCGGGCAAAGGGGCTGCTGAGCCGCACAGCTCTGGGGCTGTCTGAAGATGTTTTGATCTTGGTGAGCGCCAACCGGGGGTTGCGCTATAAACAGCCTGAGTTCTGGCGTGAGCTGGATTACCTCCTCCGTCGTCACCCCCAAGCTCTCTTCCTCGCGATCGGCTTAGAGCAGTTGGGAGAGTTGTTGCCTCTAGAGAGCCTCATCCGCGAGCGCGTGATCACACCCGGTTTCCGAGATGATGTTCCGGAGCTGTTGGCCCTCTGCGACCTCTACCTTGATCTCTTCCCCTCAGGGGGAGGCAGCTCCATCCTAGAGGCGATGGCAGAGGGGCTCCCCTCGGTCGCTTTTGAGCAGGAGTTCGCCCACCCCTACCACCTCCCCAAAGAGAGCGTCGCCTCCAGCTTCATCGAAGATCCCGATCTGGTGATCCCCCCTGGAGATTATGATCGCTGGCAAGCGGTGATGGATCGTCTCATTTTAGATCCGAGTTGGCGTGAGCAGAAGCGCGCAGCCATGAAGCTGCGGATCCATAACTATGAGCCGAGGAGCCTCAAACATCGCTTCTTTGAGCAGATCGAGGCGCTCTGGATGAGGAGAGAGCCTTGATGAGTTTTCTCTCTCCCTGGCTCCTCCTGGGTCTACTGGCGGCGGCGATCCCCCCACTCCTGCACCTGATCCATCGCCGTAAGCCCCGCCGGCTGCGCTTCCCTGCCCTGGAGTTTCTGCGTCGCTCTCATCGAAAGACCGCGCGACGTTTTCGTATCAAACAGCTCCTCCTGATGCTCATCAGGAGCCTGCTTATGGTCGCCCTGGCCTTGGCTCTCTCGCGACCTTTTCTGCGCTCAGAAGCCACCCCAGTCTTAGAAGCAGGTGCAGTGAACAGCACGATCTTTGTCTTGGATGCAGGCTACCCCATGGCCTACCGCTTAGAGGGAGAGAGCCTCTTTGAACGCGCTCAGCACCAGCTTGACCGCCTCCTAGATGAGACCCCAGGTCAGGTCGGCTTGGTGATCGCGGGGGGGCGGGTGGAGAGCCCCTTAAGCGCCCCTACCGGAGAGAAGGAGCTGCTTCGGCGCGCCCTCAAGGGAAAGATGCCAGGGCTCCTACCTGCTCGGCGCTCAGAGGCCCTGTTGCGCGCCTATGAGCTGTTGGCAGATCAGCCCCGCGAGGGGGGGCGCCGGGTGATCCTCCTCAGCACCCCTGCGGGGCTCGCTGGGGAGTTGCCGCCGCCCCCCTCTGAGGAGTCAGCCATCGAGCTGCTCCCCTTCGACATCTCCGAGGGCGCGCCCCTACCCAACCGCGCCATCCTGGGCCTCTCACTTAAGCCCGCTCCAGAGATGGGGGCGGGCCAGTGGCGGGTGGACCTGCGGGTGGGCAACTTTTCCAATGAGGCGGTAGAGCGCCTGCCGGTTCAGCTGGAGGTGGATGGCTTGGTGCAGACCCGAGGTTTCCTCAACCTTGAGGCGGGGGAGATCGCCAACAAGCGTTTTTATAGCCGCTTGGAGGCGACGCAGGCGATCCCCGCGCGTCTCCTGATCGAGGGAGATGCTCTGAGCCTAGACGATGAGCGCCCCTTCTGGCTCCAGCCCGCCCCTCGTGTCAAGGTCCTGGCCCTCAACGGCGACCCCCGCCCTAACCCCCAAGATGATGAGCTGTTCTATCTAAACCACGCCCTCTCTCCTCGAACGACTGTGGGGGCGCAGATTCAACTGAGCGTGACCGCTGTGGACGCCTTAGATGAGTACTCATTTGAGGAGTTTGATCTCCTGATCCTGGCGAATGTTGGTCGCTTCCCCAAGGCGCGAGCCAAGGAGCTGATCCGCTTTGTCCAAGAGGGCGGCGGGCTCCTGATCTCTATGGGCGATCAGGTACGACGAGCGGAGTTCAACCAGCTTTTTGGGAGCCTCCTGCCCCGCACCCTGCGAGATCTACGTCAAGCGGGAGATGCGGCTGCCCAGCTTGAGGCGCGTCGCCATGCCAGCCTCTCCCATTTTGATGAAGATCATCCCATCCTGCGCCCCTTCCTCAAGCTGGAGCGCTCCAGCTTGGCGCGTAGTCGGATTCACCGCTATATGCTCCTGGATCCCGCCCCAGATGCTCAGGGCCATGTGGTGATCGGCCTCAATGAGGGGGCTCCCTACCTCTTGACTCGGGTCGTGGGGCGAGGCCGCGTCGCCCTGCTCTGTGGGACCCTGGATCGAGACTGGGGAGATCTCCCCATCCGCCCTGACTTCCTGCCCCTGATTCAGCAAACCTTGCGCTATCTGACCCGCGTCGCTGAGGTGGAGACCGAACCGGTCCTCCTGATGCAGCCCGCTTCCATCCCTGCTGAAGATCCTCGGGTGCGGCGTGTGTTGGTGGAGGGGCCATTGGGGATCAGTCAGGTAGTGGAGCGCCCTCGTGATGGAGCCTGGGAGTTTAGAGAGACCAGTCAGCCAGGGCACTACCGCCTTCGCCCAGATCCTCCACTCCCTGGGCTACTTCAGCTGCCTGGCTTTGCTGTCGCCGTGGACACCCAGAGCTCTGACCTACGCGGCCCTAACCGAAAAGAGAACCCCCAAGCTGCCGAAGCCCAAGGGCAGCTCTTGGCTCCAGGGGCTCGCCAAGAGCTGTGGCACGCGGTCCTGCTCTCTCTCTTCCTCCTGCTCTTGATGGAAGCAGCGCTCCTCTACCGACGCCGAGAGGGGGATGCTGAAGCGTCCCCTGGAGGACCCTTGAAGAGAGCCTGAAGCCCAAAGCGCCCTTTGCGTCTCTCCTCGTCAGGCCACCGCAGCTCTAAGCGCAGCTCATCTCCATGATAGAGCATGCTCTGCATCGTCTTAGAGAGCCTGATCTGCTCCCCCAGGCGCCAAAGAGCACTGGGGTTATAGGGCTTGAGCCTTTGGCTTTCAACATCTTGGATATGGCGATATCGATGCCCAGGGCGGGGCACCTCCAAGATCCTCAGGTGGTTGCTCGCCGCTAAGATCCAAGGCCCCAGCTTAGGATCTGCCTGAGCCGTACGACGGGCCTTCCCGCGCGCCTCAAGCTCTAAGACCAGGGCGTGGCTGCCATCGGCGCGAGGCTGAGGGTCAAGGAGATGCACGATATAGCTCCCCGCATAACTTTGCTTCTCGATGAGCTGAGCGACTTCCTCCAAGCTCTGTCGTCCGTCGCCATCTTGATCTCCCTGCTCCAGAGCCCAGCGAAGGATGAGGTTGGCGGGGGCAAAGCCCTTAAGCAGCTCTGGCCAGCTGGCGCTGCCCTGCCCGTGTCCCATATTGAAAAAGATCCCCACACCAGATGCGCTGATACAGGAGAGGCAGCCGATATAACCGGCGAAGGCTACAGAGAGCAGCGCCTGGCCCTCCTTAGAGCGGTGGAGGAAGACCTGCTGATTGCGTAAAAGCGCGGGATCCAGCTCCCAGTCCAGGTTGCGTACCAGGAGAGGCGCTGCTCCCTCGCTGGCCTCCCCCCAGGCGCTGACCGAGGAGCAGCCCACCGAAACCAGATCTGTATAGGAGTTGACCAAGAGGAGATCATCGAGATCAAACTCTCGCCTGAGTTTAGAAGAGTAAGCGCTCTGGCTCCTCTTCATCCCATCAACGATCCCCTGCGCCTCCTCTCTGATCGTGGCGGGGATCTGAGCACTCTCACCGAAGATCCGTCGCGCCATCTCATAGCGGCGTTTGTCCAGGCGCTCTAAGATATAGTTCTCGATGAGATCTTTGATCTGCAGGCCCAAAGCCTCCCCATGTCGGATTCCACGCTCTTGGGCTGTACCTGAAAGCTCTAGATAGGGGATGGGAGGGCTGAGGAGGAGGAGGCTGAGGAGATAGGCTTGCATCTACGAAGGATGCCTAGGAACCCTCTCCTGGATCAATCCTCCTCCTTAAAGGCTCATCTGTGAAGTGATCTCATTATAGGCTTTAGATGGCAGAGACAGCCGGGAGTCGAGCTGCAGAGCCCGCTCGCAAAGACCAAGCGATAATCAAGGACCTCCACCTTCAGAAGCTGGCAGACCCTGGCTCATCGCTCTGCCTCCACTTCTTGCTGGATAGGAGTCATGCTGCAAAGCCTCGTGGTTTCAATAGAGCCCTCTACAGAGCTCTGTGATATGAGGAGAGCCTCGCTAGAAAAGCAGAGGCTGAAGAGATGAAGACGAGGATCACCGAGCTGTTGAGCATCGAACACCCTATTGTTCAGGGCGGAATGCACTATGTGGGCTTCGCGGAGCTGGCTGCTGCGGTCTCCAACGCGGGGGGTCTCGGGATGATCACTGGCCTGACTCAGCGGCGGCCGGAGGAGCTGGAGGCTGAGATCACCCGCTGTCGAGAGATGACCGATAAACCCTTTGGCGTCAACCTCACCTTCCTGCCCACCCTCAAGACACCGGACTACCCAGGCTATATCCGCGCCATCATTAAGGGGGGGATCAAGGTCGTAGAGACGGCGGGGCGAAATCCGCAGCCCTACCTGCCCGTGCTTAAAGCAGCGGGGATCAAGGTCATCCACAAATGCACATCCGTTCGCCACGCGCTCAAAGCGGAGTCGATCGGCTGCGACGCCGTCTCTGTCGATGGCTTTGAGTGTGGTGGGCACCCTGGGGAGGATGATATCCCCAATATGATCCTGCTGCCTCGGGCTGCTGAGACCCTCGAGATTCCCTTCCTGGCCTCGGGTGGGATGGCTGATGGCCGCTCCCTGGTGGCTGCCTTGGCGCTGGGCGCTGATGGGATCAACATGGGCACCCGCTTTATCGCCACCCAGGAAGCGCCCGTGCATGAGCGGGTCAAGCAGGCGATCCTAGAGGCTTCGGAGCTGGACACGCGCTTGGTGATGCGCCCCCTACGGAACACTGAGCGGGTCCTCAACAACGCCGCTGTAGAGCGCCTCTTGGAGAAGGAAAAGCGCCTGGGGAGCGACCTGAAGTTTGAGGACATCATCGAAGAGGTGGCCGGGATCTACCCCAGGGTCATGCGAGAGGGAGAGATGGAGGCGGGTGCTTGGTCCTGTGGGATGGTAGCGGGGCTGATCCATGACATCCCCAGCTGCGCGACCCTCATTGAACGCATCATGAAGGAGGCAGAGATCCTCATCAAAGAGCGCCTCAACGCGTTCCTCTAGCGCCGATCAGTTCCCTGGCTTGGGCAGACAGAGCTGCCTTGGGCTTCATCGCGAAGTTGAAGGCTCCAGAGATCCCCACACATTTAAGGCAACATGAGCAGGTCATCTTCATCATAAAGCCGAGGGGACAGATCCAGCGGCTGAAGAGATTATTAGATGTTTTCCATATCAGCTATTCTTGAGAGGAATGTGAGTGACAATGTCGAGACCCCTCCAATTTGGCGAAGATGTCGCTCCTCCCCCCCGCCTTTCAGTGGAATAACAGGGGTCCTGGAATCAGCGCTGACTTTATAATTATGTTGGAGGAGTCCTGATGAAGATCGACAACGATTTATGGAAATGAGACTCTGAGCCTCCATGGCTACAGATGGGGGTGTTATGATTTTCTACCAGCTGCCTTTCTCTCATTACTGTGGCAAGGTACGTATCGTGCTTTTAGAAAAGGGACTCGCGCCTGCTATGCCCTCGCTCCCAGGCGGCTCGACACGTTCAAAGGAGTATCTGGCGATCAACCCCTTAGGCAAGGTGCCTGTCTTGGAGGATAAGGGGCTGATCATCGGGGAGAGCGAGTCGATCTGCGAATACCTTGAAGAGCGCTGCCCTGAGCCTCCTATGCTGCCCGAGGCCCTCCATGCAAGGGCTCGGTCTCGCTGGCTCTCTCGGATCCATGACCTCTACCTTGCGCCTCAGCTCAGCTTACTCTTTGGTGGAGTGCAGAGCAGACGCCTAGAAGATCCTACTCTGAAGCCAGAGCTTCAAAAGCTGGAGGCCTTGCTTCAAATCATCGAGGAGAGCGTTGATCCCAAACCCTACTTCTTCGGGAGAGCCTTTGGCCTCAGCGACGCGGCCTACTGCCTCAGCTTCTGGTACGCCATCAGCCTCGCGCGGCAATATGGAGCACCTCTCTCGCCTGAGAGCTACCCAAAGCTCTTTGCTTGGTACGCGCAGGCTGCTCAACGCCCCTCCGTTTCCACGACCCTAGATGTCGCCAAAGATGCCCTCGGTCTTGGCTAAGGAGCAGCCCATCAAGCCGCTGAGTCGAGGAGAGATGGCGGCTCTGGACATCCTACAACATCCAGTATGGGTCTTTGACATCCAACGCCGGGAGATGTGGTGGGCCAACCGTCAAGCCTTAAAGCTATGGGGTGCTGATGATCTCAAATCTCTGCTGATTCGGGATTGGAAATCAGATATGTCACAGGCAACGGTCACTCGCCTTGATGCTTATCTCCTAAGCTTCGCTGCCAGGGAGCAGATCGAAGAGCAGTGGACTTTCTACCCCAAGGGAGAGTGCGCCGTGACCCTACAGTGTCACTGCTCCGGTGTGCTCATCGAGGAGGGGCGACTGGCGATGCTGGTGGAGGGGCGACAGGGCGCAGAGGAGAAGGAGGAGGAGCTTCGAGGCATCGAAGCGCTCCGTCACACCTCGGTGATGATCAGCTTGTTGGATCTTCAGGGCGCTGTGCTCTTCCAGAACCCCGCCGCCATCCGGGCCTTCGGTCCCGCGCCAACCCCAGAGGGGATCTTCTTCAGGCGTATGGTCCACAAAGCTGAGGCGCAGAGAGTCTGGGCGCGGGTCCTGGAGTTCGGCTATCACACCGGAGAGCATGAGTTTTACACCCTCACAGGGCGAAGTTGGCATGGTATCGATCTCACTCGGACCCACGATCCCGTGACTGGGAAGGTGGCCATCCTCGCCAATCAAAAGGATCTGGCGCGGGTGAAACGGGCGGAGCAGCTTATTGAGAGCAGCGCCACGGTCCTAGAGCAGATCGCCCAGAAGAACCCCCTCTCTAGGGTCCTGGAGACCATCGTGAAGATGACCGAGGCTGCTGAGCCTGGGCTCTTCTGCTCTATCCTGCTCCTGGATGCAGAGACAGGTTGCCTACGCCACGGGGCGGCGCCCAGCCTCCCTGATTTCTACAATGAGGCGATCGATGGCGTGGAGATCGGGCCAGGCGTCGGCTCTTGCGGAGCTGCGGCCTATACTGGGGAGCTGATGGTGGTGGAGGATATCATGACCCACCCCTACTGGCGGAGCTTCCGAGAGCTGGCCGCTCAGGCCGGGTTGCGCGCCTGCTGGGCGGTGCCCATCATCGGCTCAGAGGGGGCGGTCATAGGCACCCTGGCGATCTATCACGCACAGCCACAGGCCCCCTCCAAACGAGAGCTGGAGCTGATCACCTCCGCCACCCGCCTCGCGCGGTTGGCCATAGAGCGCCGGAGAGAGGAGGTCGCACTCAGAGAAGCACAGCGGCGCGCTGAGAGCTCCAACCGCGCCAAATCTGCCTTCCTGGCTACCATGAGCCATGAAATTCGTACACCCATGAATGGCGTCATCGGCATGACCAGTCTGCTCTGGGACACTCCCTTGGATGAGGAGCAGCGCGAGATGCTGCGTACTGTCCGTGAGTCTGGAGAGGCCCTGTTAGAGCTGATCAATGAGGTGCTGGATCTCTCCAAGCTGGAGGCGGGGCATCTGGTCTTACAGGAGGGTCCATTCCATCTCGGGGAGCTGATCGAGGGGGTCATCGATCTGCTGGCGCCGCGGGCACGGGGGAAGGGGATCCAGCTCTGCGCCCAGATCGGTCCCTTTGGCTTTAAGCAACTGTGGGGGGACGCTGTTCATATTCGTCAGACCCTCATGAACTTGGTGGGCAACGCCCTAAAGTTTACCGAGGAGGGAGCGGTCGTGGTTCGCCTGCTGCCTTTCAACATCCTAGATCGGACCCCCTGGTTTCGGTTGGAGGTGGAGGATACAGGCATCGGGATCCCCACACATCGCCTGGACTCGATCTTTCAGCGCTTTGTCCAGGCGGATCTCTCCATTACGAGGCGCTATGGAGGCTCTGGACTGGGGTTGACCATCTGCCAAAGCCTCATAGAGCGGCTGGAGGGCCGGATCGGCGTCTCCAGCGTGGAGGGAGAAGGAAGCTGTTTCTGGTTTGAGTTGCCTGCCACCGCAGCCCCGAACACAGAGAGCGCTGAGCCCCCTGATGTCCGAAGGATGCTTTTGGGGCGGCGCTTGCTTTTGCTTCATAAGCCCAGTCTATGGCTTCAGGCGCTCCAGGGGACGCTTGAGATCTGGGGGGGGACTACAAAGCTCTGTGAGGCGACGCAGTTGGTTTCTGAGCTGGTTCGAACAGCCACAGACAGCGCTCCGAGCTATGATGCCTTACTGATCCATGCCGAGGTCCTGGGGGAGCGAGCCCCTGCTCTGCTCCATGCTTTAGCGGGGTTGCCTGGGGATCGCCCCGCTGTACTTCTGATCTCCGAGAAGCAGGACCCCCTTGAGACGCAGCTCCGGACCCTGGGGATCACCACAGCTCTGCTGCCCAAGGCGAGCTATGGCGCTCAGGCTTTGGGCGAGCTGATAATACTTCTAGGGGCGCCTCGCCAGCGCATATCGATGCCTCACCCAGTCAACCAGGAGGCTTCAAGCCCTCGAAAACCACTGCGGGTGCTCATCGCTGAGGACAACGTCGTCAGCCAGCGAGTCGCTCGGGGGCTCCTTAAGCGCCTGGGCCACCAAGCAGATATCGTAGCTGATGGCGTTGAGGCGGTAGAGGCCGTTCAGCGCGTACCCTATGATCTTATCCTGATGGATATGCAGATGCCCATCATGGATGGGATAAGCGCGACCCGCACCATCCGAGCGCTATCGGGCGCAGTGGCTTCTACACCCATCATCGCGCTGACCGCCAACGCCATGAAACAGGATGAACAACGCTGCATGGAGGCGGGGATGGACAGCCACTTCTCCAAACCCATCAACCGGCAGAAGCTTGAGCAGCTGCTCAAGCGGATCCAGGAGGGAGCTGGTGCAGATACTCCCCATCTTCGTATAAAGAGAACATAAGCAAAACGTCCGAAATTTCAGGAGCTTAACAGCCAGAAAACATATGGGCTTTGCCCCCCAAACTGACCTCTATGCTCGAGGATGAACCAACCACAAAATCCAGCGAATTCAGATCGTCTATGTGTTCAGATGTGCCTGAACCGACCCATCCATGACAGGTATCACCCCGATCTGTAATCCAAGAGGGTGTTGCGTGTTGTTGCGATCCCTAATCAAAGGGCTCGGCGTCTAAAACACAGCGGTGCTCCTCCCCAGTCTGAGGCTCTATTGGCGGATTCAGCGCGCGGTAGCTGCTTATAAAAGCCTGATCCCAACACTCGCTGAGAACCCAGCTCCCTGCATCTGAGCTGATCTTCGCCTCGGCGCGCCCGCTGCCATCCCTCAACCAGCGGCTTTTGATCTGAATCCACTCTCCCTCCTCACTGGGAAAAGCAAACTCAAAGCGCCCCCCCTTGGGATCCCGAATGTGTAGATACTCTGAGTTCAACAGGGGGGCCTCTGAGTCCTCTCTAAACTCCTCAAAGTAGATCCGCAGCTCAACTCGCTCTTGAGTAAAGCGATACTCAACCTCCACCTGCCCCGAGGCTTCGCTGCTGCCCAGATGGCGGGCAGCCTCTAAGTCAAAATGGAGCTGTCCCACCCGCTCCTCTCTCTGAAACTCACCCCAGATGGGTATGCCCTCAGCCCCGTTGAGGATGTTGTGTTGCTCTAGGCGGTAGAGAAAACGATCTTCATCCCGCTCGACCAAGAAGCGGCTCTCCAGGGGATCTAAGGCGCTCCGCTGAGGACCCCAGCGGCGAACCCGAAGGCCGCGCTCGCTGGGAGGACCCTCCAGAATCGTGTCGATTTCACGAAGCTGGCGAAAAATCAAGCTGTCCAGGTTAAGGGTGAAGCTTCGAGTGATGATATAGAGCTCTGCCAGCTCTTTTTCACTCAGAGCAAAGCTTCCAAAGCCGCTCTGCCCCAGGCGGAGGTCGCGGGCGCTGGGGGCCGCCTCAATAAAGGGAGCATCAAAGAAGATCTCATTGCTGAACTCCTCTCCACAGGCCAAGAACAGGAGGGCTGGGAATATAAGCCTCATGGTGCATACCCCACAGAGAGATAAGCCTCTCCAAAGCCAAGGGAGCGATCCTCGCTCTCGGTGGCGTACTGAAGATAGTGAACACGAGCTTCCAAGCCGATGAGCAGCTCTGAGAGCTGCCAGCGCCAACCCAAAGAGAGGCCAGGGCTCAAGGTGAAGAGATCCTGAAAAGGTAGATCGGGGAAGCTACGCCGAGCATAGAGCGCTGTAAGACGAGGGCCAAACTGAAGCAGGCTCTCTCCCAACCAGCGATCCCAAGTCAGCCCCAGCCCTCCTAAGCTGAGGCTGTATTCCACTGGTTGTTGCAGCCCATAGCTCTCCAACTGGATCTCACCCTGCTCTTGACCAAAGGCGAGATCAAGGTGAACGCTGAGCCCCACGCTCACCCAGTTTTGGGCATCCAGCCTAAAACCTAAGAGCTTCCCGGGGTGAAAGAGACTCTCTCGAGTAGCGGTGTCAAAAAAGGATTGATAGCCCAACCGAGCGCTGAAACCTAGACTCTGCTTCTGCTCTCTGCGTGTCCTCAGCCAGCTTGGTCCTTTGGTGAGATCATCCTCAAAGGCGACCCGCTCAAAATCCAACTCCTTCACTAAGCGCTGCTCTTTGGATGCCAACTCCAGAGATTGTAGAAGCAGGTGCCCCTGTGTTCGCTTCTTGATGATATAGCGCCCAGGGGAGAGAGCGAGACGGTGACGATCTCCATGGTCCTTGTCTACCTCCCCCACCACCATATCTCGGCCCCGATCATAGACCAGATAGCGCCCCTGACCAGAGGCGGGAAAGAGCAGCGCTGAGAGTCCCTTCAGTCGGCTGAGAGTGAGGCTCCCGTTCCCCTGAAGATCATAGGTGTAGGTGGGGTGCTGGGTGCCCCCCCGAGTGCCAACGGTGTGAGCAACTGTGCGGTTGTAGGCGAAACTGTAAGCCTCATCCAAGCTGACACGGCCATCCCTAGAACGATCCGCCGCGCCTCGTAAGCCGCTGACGAGGTAGTGGGTGAAGAAGGAGCCGCGCAGCTCCTCTGACTCTTGAGAGGCTTCATCTTCATTGGAACTGGTGATCAAAACAAAGCCTCGGGAGGCGCGAGAGGGTTCTACATCGACCACAAAGGAGGGCGCCCGCCGTCCCCCCTTGAGGCGGGTGATCGCCCCCGACTGACAAGCGTCCAGGAAGGCGATGCGCATACGGGCATGAGAGCTGTGGAGGAAGCGCCTCAGCCTTGCCATATCCAAACGCTCCTCTCCCAAGTGAAGCTGCCCTGAGGCGGCATGACCTGAGTAGTAAAAGAGTAAGAGAGCCTCGCCATCGAGCTGTCGGATCCGAGCCTCAATGCGGCTCAGAGCGCTGATCACCTCATCCCCACTGGGCGCACGAAGGCGGATGATCTCCTCCTCTCTAAAGCCCGCCAGATCCAGAAGCACCGCCTCCATTTTCAGGCTGTCCGCCTCGGCATAACGCAGCAGCTCGCTGCCTTCGCCTCCTCTAGGGTGAGAGACCAAGAGCGCAAAGCGACGCATCTCCGCCCGAGCCACCGAGAGGGTGTTCAGGAACAGGAGCGTGAGTAAGAGGGGTCTCACTTCGCCCTCTTGTGGATCAGAAAGCTGGCTTGAGCGCAGGGGAGATCCAGGCTCTTTACCGCTTGAGGAGCACCCTGAGCAGAGCGCAGCGCGCGGCGCCCTGACTCCAGGACCGTGCGCGTCTCTAAAGGCTCCTCAGAGAAGCAGGCGATGATCCGCTCAGGCCCTAGAGCCTCGTCCAAAATCACGCTGCCCTCTAAGAGCTGAGCGACTCCAGGCTCGATGGGGATGGAGTGGCCCTCAAGATCATAAAATGGGGTCACCACTCCACGACTGTCCAAGGAGACCACCAGCAGATGAGCTGCCTGAGGGCTAGAGATCCTCAACTGAATCTGATCTCCAGGTTGAAGCACTTCGCCTGCGCACCCCAACCGGCTGTGCGCTCCTGACTTCACATGGAAGCTGAGATCGACAGCAGCTTTTAGACGGGTCACAGGAAGGGGCTTGGGCTCAGGTTCGCTTGAGAGGGGCTGCCAGAGTAGAAGCAGGGCCGCCGCGCAGCTCGCCAAGAGTCCTCCCCAACCCAAGAAGTATCGAAGCTGAGGGCGCCGTTGAAGTTTGCGAGCTTCCAAAGCGGCCAAGAAGGCTCCTGGAGGGTGTTGAATCAGGAAGGCTTGCCGCTCCGCCTCCATCTCTCTGAGCCTCGCAGCACAAAGAGAGCAGCTCTCCAGATGCTCCTCTACCTCGGCGCATAGCTCTAGAGAGAGTTCTTCGCTCTGATATTGAAGCAGGCGGTGAGCCCCCAGATGCGCTTCATTCCTCTCTAAAAACTCTCTCATTTCGCGCTCCGCTGCTTGGGCTCCCACTCTCGCTTCGCGCGCTCGCTGAAGGCTCGGATGCGTTTGCGCACGGTGGGGACAGAGAGGTTTAAAAGCTCAGCCACCTCTCCCTGCGTCATCTCGTCTACGAAGTAGTGAAGGACCAGCCGTTGAGTCTTGAGATCAAAGCGCTCCAAAAGACTCCTTACCATCATAAGGCGCTCCGCCCGGGGGTCTCGAGGGCACTCCCGCTCCAGAGCCTCAGGCCCCAGGCGGCCTCGCCCCAAACGAACTTTACGAGCACGGATGAGGTTAAGGCAGTGATGGGTCGCGATGCGCAGAAGCCAAGTTGACCAGCTTGAGCGCCCCTCAAAGCCCTCTCGGGCGCGCTCTGCCTTGAGGAAGATATCTTGGGTGGCGTCCCTGGCTTGATCCTCATCATGGAGGAGGTAGCAACAGCGTTGGTAAACAGCAGCACCATAGCGCTCATAAAGTTGGCTGAGATCTGGGGCCTTCATCGGCTTCACTTCAGGGCAATAGACCCTTTGGGGGAGCAAAAAGAGAAAATATATTTTCAGCTGAGAGATGGCCATCTTGACGAAACGCCTATCGCCTGTCCAAGCTGCATCCTGAACCCCAAAGAGGAGCGCAAGATTATGGCTCGTGTTGGTGTCGTGCTGAGCGGTTGCGGCGTCTACGATGGCGCCGAGATTCATGAAGCGGTGTTGACCCTGTTGGCTCTGGATGAAGCGGGCGCAGAGGCGATCATCATGGCTCCCAGCGGGCCTCAGATGCATGTGATCAATCACCTGACAGGGGAAGTCAGCGAGGAGCCCCGAGATATCCTGGTGGAGTCCGCGCGCATCGCTCGAGGAGAGATCAAGGCTCTCTCGGAGGTCTCCTTTGAAGAGCTGGACGCCCTGCTCTTTCCAGGAGGTTTTGGGGTCGCCAAAAATCTCTGCGACTTCGCCATCAACGGCGTGGAGTGCAGCACTCATCCTGGGGTAGCTCGTCTGGTGGCAGAGATGTACGCCGCCAAGAAGCCTCTGGGCTTCGCCTGTATCGCTCCAGCGATGGCTGCGGCGATCTTCAGGGATGCAGGGATTGAGGGGGTTCAGCTCACGGTGGGCTGCTGTGAGGATGAGGCTGCTCAAGCGGTGAAGGTGATGGGCGCGCAGCATATCACCTGTACCGCAAAAGAGATCAGCGTCGATGAAGCCAACCGCATCGTCTCCACCCCAGCCTATATGGTCGGTCAGCGGATCAGTGAAGTGCGTGAAGGCCTTAAACTGATGGTTGATCGTCTCTTGGATATGGGTGCTTCTCCGCAATAGCGGATACAGCTACGCAGCCAACCTCCAAAGAAAAACAATTGCGAACTTGAAGAGTCTACTTCTGCCAGCTATCGAGAAGCCTCCTGTGATACGAGCTCGCTCGGGGCAATTCCAGCCTCTCCATCGTCTCTGCCCATCAGAAGAAACAGAATGAAAACCTGATGTTACATGTTTTCTCAGCCTTAGACATCGAGCCGAACGACCCATT
>CAYLJJ010000088.1:9509-28769 GCA_964384025.1 uncultured Nannocystaceae bacterium | reverse complement strand
GGAGCCTGGACCTATCGCTGCTCGAGATGAGGAGGAGCCTTGACCCATCGCTGCTCGAGGTGAGGAGGAGCCTGGACCCATCGCCGCTCAAGCTGAGGAGGAGCCTGGACCCATCGCCGCTCAAGCTGAGGAGGAGCTGGGTTCTATTGTGGTAAAGTCTAGGCTCAAGCTGCCCTTCCAGCTTCACTCCATCAACTCCTTTGAGTTCTATGCAGGAGTTGTGGAGATCCATAGAGACTCAAGAGAGCTGTTGGTCACCTGGGACGTTCGCTCCTGGCTTCGAGAAGTCGTGGTTGATGAGCTGAACCTCTCCAACGAGGAAGCGCCTAGAGAGCCCGTTGGTTTTCGCCCTGTCGCTGCCGAGTTCAGCTTGATTGCTCGCTAGATTCCCTCCTCTGCGAGCCTCAACTCCGACCGTTATCTCGCCTCAACACCGCCGATATCCGATGAATCGGGACCCCAACGGGGCAGTGCTCTTCGCAGAGTTGACAATCTCGACCGCAACCCGGAGGGCTGGAGCGGGCCGCCTCTGGGGCCAAGCTGAGAGCGCGGCTATATTTCATCCAAAGATCGATGGGTATTGGGCAGACCGCTTCACAAAAGCCACAGTGGATGCAGCGGCTGGCCCCCAACAAGCTCTCTTCCTGCTCCTGAGTTAAGGGCAGCAATCCATCCTCTCCAAAGTTGAGGAGGAAGCGCTCTAAGCCCCCATTATCTCTTCGTCCTCGCCAGAGTCTCCGGATCTGCCTGATCCAGAACTCCAAAGCCAGATGAGCGAAGCTGTAGATGCGTCTCCAGTTCATGAGAGAATCTCTTCAGCGGCGATCCAAGCAGAGAGCAGAGCCCGTCCACTAGAGGCGCGATCTCGGATGCGATCCAAACCTGCCAGAAGATCACCCACAGCGAAGATCCCAGAAAAACGTCGCTGTTCACCCGGACCTACGAGCTGCATGGTGGCATCTGTAGCGACCCCCGCACGGAAGAGGGGACCATCGCAGCGCCACTCCCCCCCCGCACGAATGGGATCTACAGGGAGGTCTCGAATCCAAGCATCCACTCCCCAACTCTGTAGCGGGAGACAGCCGTCCAAACCACCGCCCAAGAAGCCTCCAGTCGCCAGCACGATCGCCTCCCCTTTATGACATCGGTTAAAGGTCTCTAGGCTGAGATCCTCTATATCAACCCTCAACACCCGCTCATGATGGCAGGGGATCTCCATCCGTTCCATCCAAGCTCGTAACGCCTTTTGGAGGCGCAGACCGGGCGCAGAAGGAACTGAGGCCAAGGTCTCAACCACTGGGATTTTTAACTCCGCTTCCAACTCCGTGTGGAGCTGAGTATGGGTCTTCACCCCCAGAATGGGAGGAGAGAGAAGGCAACCTGGGCGCAGAGGGCTCAGCTGAAGCGCCCGCTTAAGAGCACGGATAAAGCTGTGTTGAAGGTCCTCTCGATCTAGAGATGTAGCCAAGGCGGCATGAGAGCGCCCAAAGAACTCCTCTCCTGGCCAGTTGAGGGAGAGGGGCTCCCCCCAATCCTTGAGATCCTGGGAAAAGCTGCTCCCGGTGTTGGGGAGATCCAGACGCAATATTGGAGCTTGGAGTGGTCGCGTATGGGCCGCTGAGGCCCAATCCACCCGTCTTCGTATACCGTTTTCATCCAGGAGCTGAAAGGGACCCTCCTGGAGCTGTAGCGCAGCCAAGCCCTCCTTAAGGAACTTCATCAACGGCGCTTTTGGCCCACAGTCCCAGCCTAGCTTTTTGAGGCGCTCCCAACCCAGATACCAGCCGCCGCCGTGGAGGATACTGCCTCCAGGGCGATCAAAGATCAGCAGGGGATCGGCGCCCAGGTGTTTTAAGCGCGCCGCCGTAAAGCAGCCCGAGAGCCCTCCGCCCAGAACCAAGACCTTCATATCTCCTCCGGTCGAAGAGCCCAACGCTGTAGCTCAAGTTGGGGGAGATCATTGTGTCCTAAGACAGGGGCCTGCTCTCGCCAACGCGCGCTGAGGAACTCTCTTAGAAGAGTCTCCAACTCTTTAGGTCCACCCTCCTGATGCTCATTGAGGATCCGCGCCGCTCGACGCGCACAGCGGGTCCCCTGACAGGCTCCTCCGCTACAGTGTGTTCGTCGCCTGAGATCCTCAAGGCTGCTGACCCACTCCTCTTCGATGACATGATGAATCTCTGCTTCAGTGACCGGCTCACAGCGACAGACGAGTCGGCGCTGTTCTGGGTGGCGCTTGATGCGTTCAAGGATGCGCTCACAGCGAGCACCATGGCGGTGGATCATCCGAGCGGCGGCGTATTCGCTGATCCTTGCAGCTTCAGCCAGAGCCTTTGGTTTGGGGCGCTCCTCGCCTCCAGGCAGCGGGGTGTCATGGGTGTGGCAGCTGCTCCCTTCACCCAGGATCTCAGCGATGCGATCGGTGGCCTCTTCTGACATCATCCGGTAAGCAGCCAGCTTGCCCCCTCCCATGCTGAGCAGCCCTGGCGCTCCCTCTTGGCTGTGATCAAAGATTTGATGATCCCTGGAGAGTGAGGACTCCATCCCCCCATAGGAGAAGAGTGTAGGCCGCACCCCCGCGAAGGCACGCAGCAAGCGATATCGACGGATGTTGGGAAAGACCCTCTCCACCGCCTGAAGCAGATATTCCACCTCGTCGTGGGTGGCGCGCACCTCAGCGGGATCCCCGTAGTAGTCATCATCGGTGGTGCCGATCCAGGTCTCCTGTCCATAGGGCTCGATGAAGACTTGACGACCATCCACAGCGGTCGCCAGGAGAGCATAATTGAGGATGCGACGATCTAAGACCAGATGAATCCCCTTTCCTGGGCGCAGCTTCACCTCAGCCCCTGCCAGCTTTGCCACTCGCCCCGCCCAGGGCCCTGTAGCATTAAAGGTCAGGCGCGCTTTAAGGTCTCGGCACTCCCCCGTATTTAGGTCTCTCAGCCGCGCTCCCAGGACCCGGCCTGATGGATCGCGGAGGAGGGAGACCACCCGCTGTTTGAGGAGGATCTGGGCGCCACGCTCATGAGCGTCTAGAGCGTTGAGGAGACAGAGACGAAAAACATTGATGCCCCACTCATCGGTGCTGACCCCTCCGATGGTGTCTTGGCTCAACCCAGGCTCCAGCTTAAAGCACTCCTCTGCGCTGAGCTTACAGGCACGCTTGCCTCGCTTGAGAGGCTGAAAGCGGTCATAAGCTCGAAAATAGACAAAGGCCAGCTCATAGAGTGCCTTGGCGTTGGGCATCCACTTGAGGAGCGGAAAGATGAGGGGGATACGAAAGAGCAGATGAGGTGCGATAGACTGGATATAGCCCGAATCTAGGCAGGATTTATGAGTGGTATGCCGATCCGTCTCCAGATAGCGAATGCCTCCGTGGATCATCCCACTGGAGGCCCCACTTGTCCCTGCACCCAGATCATTCTGTTCAACCAGAGCGACCTTGAGCCCTCGTTGCGCTGCATCTCGAGCGATGCCGGCGCCGTTAACCCCTCCTCCAATAATCAGAAGATCAAGATCCATCCTGGTCTCTGTCCTCATCTCGAAGCTGGATATGAACCTCCTCCAATTGAAGCTCTCCCACCTCAGCAGGGGCTTTAGTCATCAGACAACCTGCTCGGAGGGTCTTGGGGAAGGCGATCACGTCACGAATATTATCGGTCCCTGCCAGAAGCATAATCAGGCGATCCATCCCCAGGGCGATCCCCCCGTGAGGCGGAGTTCCATAGCTCAGAGCATCCAGGAGGAAGCCAAACTTCTCCCGACTCTCCTCCTCATCCATCCCCAACAACTTAAAGACCTGTGCCTGTACCTCCTCCTGGTGAATTCGGATGCTCCCACCACCCAACTCGTAGCCGTTGAGCACAACATCATAGGCATCGCTGCGCACATTCCCAGGATCACTCTCAATCTGAGCAAGGTCCTCCCGTTTTGGAGCTGTAAAGGGGTGGTGAATCGCCACCCAACGCTGCGCCTCTTCATCCCAATCAAAGGCAGGGAAGTCTGTCACCCAGCAGAAGGTGTAGGCCTCTTCATCGATCAGATCAAGCAGCCGAGCCAGCTCCAAGCGCAAAGCCCCCAAGGCAGCGTGGACCACCTTGGGAACATCAGCAACACAGAAGACCAGATCTCCAACCTCAACCCCCAAGGCGCGCTCCACTCGCTTCTTCTCTTCAAGAGAGAGGAACTTGCCAAAGGGGCTCTGCCAGTTTCCATCGGGCTTCTTGCGCAGCCAAGCGAGCCCCTGAGCGCCATAGATCTTGACCACCTTGGTCAGCTTATCGATCTGAGCGCGGCTGAGGCCTCCTCCAGGCAGGCGGATCGCCTTGACCAGCCCTCCCGCCTTTAGGGTGTTTGAGAAGACCCCGAATCCGCAACCCGCCACCGCCTCACAAAGATCTTCAAGCGGCAAACCAAAACGCAGGTCTGGCTTATCGCTGCCGTAGCGCGCCATCGCCTCTGCGTAGGTCATGCGAGGGAAGGGCGTGGGGATCTCCAAGCCCTTGACCCCCCTGAAGATAGCGCTGAGCATCCCCTCTGTGAGGCTATAGATCTCCTCTGGAGTGCAGAAAGAGAGTTCGATGTCGATCTGACTGAACTCCGGTTGGCGATCTGCTCTTAGATCTTCATCTCGGAAGCATTTACAGATCTGAAAATAGCGCTCGTAGCCCGCCACCATAAAGAGCTGCTTAAAGAGTTGAGGGCTCTGAGGGAGGGCGTAGAAGTTGCCCGGATGCATCCGGCTGGGCACCAAGTAATCTCGCGCTCCCTCGGGGGTGGCCTTGGTCAGGATCGGGGTCTCCAACTCCAAGAAACCCTGATCAAGCAGAAACTCTCGGGTAAAGCGGTTGGTGTCCGAGCGCAACTTAAGGATGCGCTGCATCGGCAGCCGCCGAAGATCCAGGAAGCGATAGCGGAGGCGCAGGTCCTCATTGGCTCCAGTCTCATCGCGAATATGGAAAGGGGGTGTGCGGGCGGTGTTAAACAGCTCAACTCGGCTGATCGCCACTTCGATCTCTCCGGTGGGCATGCGCGGGTTGATATTGACCCCTCGGCTCTCCACCACCCCCTGAACGGCGATGACATATTCAGGACGAAGCTGCTCTGCAGCGGCCTTGGCATCTACGTTAATATTGGGATCAAAGCGCAGTTGAGTTAGGCCCTCTCGATCTCTCAGATCGACGAAGATGCAACCGCCATGATCCCGTCGAGCGTTGATCCAACCCATCAAGATCACCTCAGCGCCCACATCTCCGCCTCGAAGGGCGCCGTTGTGGTGACTTCGCTTGAGATCTCGCAAGAACTCCATCTTCACTCCATCGCATTTATGACGCGCGGCGGCATCCTAGAGGAGCAGAACGAGAATGACAATGTGGGGGAGCGCAGCTCGCTGGGCAGAGAGCGTCGATGGCTCCGCTGAGAGAGAGCCTGGGCGAGCGGATCATTGAAGTTGGAGTAGGTTCGCCTGAGCAGTCAGCGATTCAGCTTTAACTGTGCCTTAAAAAGGAGGAGGCTCTGACTCGAAAGCGCAGAGGTCCTGTGGCAGAGTTCTTCGATGAACAAGCGAAGTTTACTTTGGTATCTCCCTCTTGCCTGGTCGCTGCTCTTCCTCTCCCTGTTGCTTCTCTCTTTGATCTGGCCTCAAGGGGCGGGCGTCTCTGGTTTTGTCCTAAGCTTCTTGGGGCTCAGTGTCCTGAGCTTGAGCGGTGCTCTGACCGCCAGCTGGGCGACACCAAAGCGAGGAGTGATCATCTCCAGTTTATTCCTGGCGCTCCCCTTGAGCTTGCTCCCAGGGCTCCTTGGAGTCTCGGAGATCTGGGGAGCCTTCCTGGCTGGTTTGGGGCTGATCACCGCGATGACTTGGCTGGGAGTAGGTATCGGTAGAGGGGTTCAGGAAGCCAGTCACCTTTGGCCCTTGGTCATCGTAGCTCTGAGCGCCGATATCTGGAGCGTGACCGATCCCAGCGGGGTCACCCAGCAGCTGATCCTAGATGAACAAGCCCCCAGCCTCTTCAGCGCGCTCCTGCTGCTTCAGCTCCCTGTACCGGGCCTGGAGCTTTCTCCTATCCTGGGTTTGGGCGATCTGATCTTTACGGGCCTCCTCTATGGCGCGATCGCCACCCTACAGCTCTCCTGGCGACGCCTAAGCTTGGGGTTGCTCCTGGGCTATCTGCTCTGCCTCTTGACGCTCCTTGCCCTGCAGATCCCTCTCCCCGCGCTGCCCTTCCTGGGGCTCGCTGGAGTCCTGGCCCTGGGACGCTCCGCGCCTGTTCGCTTTAAGGAGCTGGGCTTAGCCTTCCTCTTTCTGGGGGGACTTCTGAGCCTAAACCTCTTTCTCTAGGACTGGACAGGCGCAGCCAAAAAGCCTAGATCGCCAGATCTTTAACTGCTCAAAGGGCTTGGCGATGGAATTCTTGAGAATCCTGGAGGAGGCGATCCTCGCGCAGCCTGCTCCTGAAGCCGCCGGTGGTTGGCAGGAGTATCTGATCTACGGCGTCATCGTCGCCATCATCGGTTTTATCTTTTATCAAGCCTTCCGCCCCAAGCCGGAGCTGAAGAGCAAGCCTGAGCCTCATAAGCCCCAGCTTGAGCCCAGTGATCTGGGCGAAACAGCCGAGAAGGCCCCTCAGGCAAGTTTCCACGTTCCGCATGTAGAAGCCCGAGGCGTAGACACCCGTGTGCGCCTCTCTCGTAAAGATGCTGCTCCCCCCCCTACAGGGCTGCCCACTCCAGAGCCCGCCCCAGAGCCCATCCCAGAGCCCACTCCAGAGCCTGCCCCAGAGCCTAAGCCTCAACCCAGCCAGAAGAGAGGCAAGAGGCCTCCTCGGGGAGGCCGCAAGATAAAAAAGGGTCGTGGAAAGAAAGGTAAAGGTAGAGGCAGGGTCGGAAAGAAACCCCCCAAAGAGAAGAGCAGCTCAAGCCCCGCTCCTGCAGCCAGTCCAGAGCCAAAACCCGCGCCGACACGCTTGGTTCTGGACGAAGTCCTTCATCTGGAGGAGGCAGGTCAAACTCTACGGGATGGGCTCTCCAAGACTCATGAGGGCTTTGTCAAACGCCTGGGTCGTCTCTTCTCTGAAGCCAAGAGTCTAGATGACAACCTCTTGGCCGAGCTGGAGGAGGCGCTCTTTACGGCAGACATCGGTGTTAAGACCAGCCTAAAGTTGGTAGAGCGCATCCAAGAGCAGATGAAACGTGCTGAACTCAAAGATCCTCACAAAGTCTGGGAGCAGCTCAAGGGGGAGATCGGCAAGATGCTCCACTCTGATGCACCGCCGTTGGATCTAGAGCAGGCCAAGCCTCTGATCATCATGGTCGTGGGGGTCAATGGAGCGGGAAAGACTACAACCATCGGCAAATTGGCGCGGCAGTACCAGGAGGAGGGCAAGCGCGTCATCCTGGCTGCTGGCGATACCTTCCGCGCTGCGGCGGTGGAGCAGCTGGAGGTCTGGGCTGAACGCGCTGGAGTGCCTGTGGTCAAGGGTCGCTCAGAGCAGGATCCCTCCAGTGTAATCTTTGGAGCGTGTCAACGAGCCCAGCAAGAGGGCTATGACATCTGCATCGCAGATACCGCAGGGCGCCTTCAAGCCAAGCGAGAGCTGATGGATGAGCTGAGCAAGATCAACCGCGTGATCGGTCGAGCGGTTCCAGGCGCTCCCCACGAAGTCTGGTTGGTCCTGGACGCTACCAACGGTCAAAATGCGATCAGTCAAGCTCAGGAGTTTACCAAGGTGGTTCCAGTGACCGGCTTAATCCTCAGCAAACTGGACGGCACCGCCAAGGGGGGAGTGGTGATCGGCATCTCCGATGAGATGCAGCTGCCTGTGCGCTATATCGGCGTGGGTGAGCGGGTTGAAGATCTTCAACTCTTTAAGCCTGGCAAGTTCGCCCAAGCCCTCTTTGGGGATCTCTAAACAGCTCTTGGGCTCGTCGCTCTCTTGAACTCTGGGGATCTTTACTCCCAGCCTTGAGAGCAGAGTTTTTGTTGTGAGCATGTGTGGGGTGTGCTACCACAACCCCAATCCGCAAGCGGAATTCGGAGTCTCATGCGACGAGACATCTTGGGGTGGTTGCTGATCTCCCTTCTCCTGGGAAGCACAGCCTTAGCACAGGATGATATGACCTTCACCTTAGATGACACAGGGGGAGGCGAGAAAGCAGATGATGGCGGTGAGATGAGCTTCGGCGTCGTTGACACTGAGGCTGCCGTAAAAGAGGCTGCCGCTTCTAAGAAAGAGGAGATCGACCTCATCCGTGTGATTCAGAGGAACCCCTTCCTCAAGCAGCGCAGGGTGGAGTTTAGTCCCTTTCTGGGGGGCAACCTCAACGACTCTTTGGTAGATCTTTTTGTCGCGGGGGGCAGCCTTAACTATCACCTCAATGAGGTGATGGGCATCGGCCTTCATGGAGCCTACTCTTTGGGCAGCGAGACCGATCTCTTCGATAAAATGATCGAGGACTACGGCCTCTTCCCCGAAGTATCCAAGGTGCAGTGGTATGCCTCCCTCCATTTTCAATATGCCCCTCTCTACGGAAAATTCGCCCTCTTTAACTCCTGGATCATCCCCTGGGATGCCTATGCCCTCCTGGCCGCTGGCTATACCCGTACAGAGCTGTCGGGGCACCCAACTCTCTCCGCTGGGATCGGGCAGCGCTATTTCTTTAACCGTTGGTTTGCGCTCAACTTCGAATTGAGAGATCACATCTTCAACGAGGAGTATCCGGGAGGCAGTGTCCTGGTGAACAACTTGATGGTCACCGGAGGGGTGAGCTTTTTTCTTCCCTTCGATTTCAAATATCGAATGCTGAAGTGAGAGGATCATGAGCCACACCTTTGCCATCCTCAGCATCTGTCTCCTCTTCAGCGGTCTGGCTCAGGCAGCGACCATCCAGGGGCACCGTCGCAGCGCCCTAGAGCGCCTGGAGGAGGGCACCGCTATTCGCAACCGCCTCCTCTTGAGGGGAGGGCGCTTTCAAGCTGCTCCTGTCCTGGGCTTTACCCTCAACGATGCCTTCCGTCAAACCGCCCTCTATGGGGTGCAGCTCAGCTACCACCTCGATGATGACTGGGCGCTGGGGCTCACAGGCTTCGGGGCTGTTGCTTGGGATACCGACTTGGCTGAGCGGGTCGCTAATGAACGCCCTGAGAAGACAAAAAAGGGTAGCTTCGCCGATCTGAGTTATATGGCCAGTCTTGATCTCACCTACACACCCATCATCGGCAAGTTCGTGCTCTTTGGGCGTCAAGCCTTTCAGTATGACATGCACGGGGTCTTGGGTTTGGGTGTTGCGCAGCTCGTTGGAGACAGCCAAACGGAGACAAGCGCCTTCTCTCCTGTCCTGGGCATCGGTGCTCGTGTCTTCTTAAACTCCTGGATGTCGGTGAATCTGGAGTTTCGTGACTACATCTACTCCGCCGCTCTTAACTCTGTCCCCAAACAGACGGCAGAGGGCAAGGAGGAGAAGAGCGCGACCAGTGAGATCAACAACAACTTCGCGATGGCCCTGGGATTGGGTTTCTATTTCCCACAGACACCCACTTTGGAGAAGTAGATGTATCGCCTCAGGCACCTGCTCTTCGCAACAGCGGGGCGGCGGTGGGCTGGGCTGCTCTTAAGCGCACTGCTCTTCTTCCTCAGCGCTCCTCTCATCCATAACTATATTGATCATCAAGCTCAATCTCCCGGCTTGGCCTTCCTGCTCTTCGCCCTCTGGATGCTCTTAGGGATCTTGGCTGCTCTCTTCTGTACCATCGGCTTAGGGGACCTCATCCTCAGCCCTTACTTCTCTAAAGCTCTCCTCAGCGACGAGATGGCGGAGATCGACGCCCGCATTGATGGCCGCATCAGCGCTGAGGAGGAGAGCTTCTTTGATGAAGATGAGGAGCCGATTCTTAAAGATCACAGCGTCCGTTTTGGGGTCTGGTTTCTGGGCTTTGCGCTCGCCTTTGTCCTGGGCTCAAGCGCCCTCTCTAGCGGCTTCCTGGGTCGCTTCAGTCACCCTGGAGTTGCGGTGATCCATATGCGCTCCGAAGATCCTCAGGTGCGCAGGAGTGGCCTGGAGATGTTGGCTGAGCGCCTGGACTTTGACCCCAGCCCTCAAGTGATCGCGGTGGTGTTGCGTGCCCTGGAAGATCCCAATGAGGGGGTGGCTGCTCGAGCCGCTTATGTTGCTGGGATCCTGGCTCTAGAGAGCAGCGCGCCCAGGCTGGTGAAGATGATCAAGGAGCGCCCAGCCCTAAGCTTTAGCGCGCTGATCTCCCTAGGACAAACAGGGACAAGCCTCAAAGGACAGATCAAGCCCAAAGTGCGCACAGCGGCTCAGGAGCTCCTAAAAAATCCAAACGCCCAGGCTGAGCCTCGAGCTTTAGCGATCATGCTGGGTCTCCTCCGGCTCCCTGCCGTTGAGACCCTGAGGCAGATCTATGAGAGCAAAGACGAGCAGTCTCGCTTGGCGGCGCTCTGGGCCTTAGGAGAGCTGAAAGATCGACGCCTCTTTAAGTTGGTGGCGGGTGGCCTCAAAGATGAGGCTCTCTCTGTACGCTGCGCTGCGGCCCTGGCTTTGGAGAAGATGGTCACCTTTGAAGCCTCTGTTCCCCTCCGGGCAGCCTTTGAGCTGGAGAAAGATCCCGCGAGCCTCTGTCGAGAGGTCACGGTTCCTGTACAGGAGGGGGGGCTTAAGATCGTAATGCTCCCTCAACGCCTCTTTCATGTTTCTTTGATCCGAGCAATGGCCACCACCGATGATCCTGAGCTGATCCTTTGGTTGGAGCAGCATCAAGATGGGGTGACCTATGAGAGCCATGCATTGATGAAGAAGCTCTGGGAGCGCCTTAAAAAGAAACAGGAACGAGGAGAGCTCAACATCTTCAAGGATCGTCTACGGCTGAGGAGGGCGAAGCGAGATGCAGAGCGATGAGGGGGCCTGCAGTCTGGGCCTTTGGTGGGGGCAAGGGCGGTGTTGGCAAAAGCTTGGTCTGCGCCAATGTGGGCGGAGAGCTGGCCCGTCGAGGCTATAAAACTCTCCTCTTAGACGCCGATCTAGGGGCGGCCAACCTTCATACTCTCCTGGGCATCATCCGCCCTGAGCACACCTTAGATGAGTTCCTCGCAGCTGAGATCGATGAGCAGCAGCTCCGACTCTCTACGAGTACGCCTGGCTTAGAGCTGATCAGCGGAGCCGCTGCGATCCTCCGCGCCGCTCACCCTCGACCCATGGAGCGCCTCTATCTCATCCGCAGCCTATTGGCGATGGAGCTGGACTTTATCCTGATCGATCTTGGAGCGGGGACCCACTACAACATCTTAGACCTCTTCAACTTAGCGGGGTTGGGGCTCTTGGTGACCGGGCCAGAGCCTACTTCGATTCAGAACGCCTATGCTTTTCTTAAGGCCGCTATCTTTCGCCTCCTGGAGCGAGGGCTGCCTCCCCTACCCTGGGTTCGCCGCGCTCTGGATCGCGCCGCACGGCCTCGAGCTGAGGCGCGCATCGACGCCATAGAGGGCCTCTTTGAGCTGTTTATGGAGCGGGAGCCTCAGCTGGCTCTTCAAGCCAAGGGGCTGTTGGAGCGCTTTAAAGCTCGCCTGATCATCAATATGGCTTCTCAGAGGGAGGAGCAGCGTGTGCAAGGGGCGCTCTCCGTGGTTTGTCGCCGCTATCTCTCCTATGAGCTGCCTCATCTGATCACGCTCCCCCTAGAGGCAGAGCTGCCCAAAGCGGTTCGTCGGATGAAGCCTGCCATCCTTAAGGATCGCGTCTTTGGGCAGAGGATCGCTCGCTTGGTGGATCGACTGCTAGAAGATCCAGGAGAGCTGCGTTTGGAGATGCTGGAGTCTCCCTCTGTTGATTTTGAACCCTCTCCTCTCTCTAGAGCACCTGAGCTTGAGAAGGCACCTGAGCTTGAGCTGCTTGGGACAGAACCCTCAAAGAGTCCTGAATCTGAGCTGCTCGAATCGGAACCGCCTGAAGAGCCTGATCCTCCTAAAGAGCCAGAGCCAGAACTGCTGGAGCCAGATCCCCCTCCAATTCCTGAACCACCCAAAGATCCCTGGGCAGACTTTGACCCCTGGGGCTCCTTGGTCCTGAGTTCCAAAACGGTCGTTCAGCCCTCAACTCCTTCTGTAACCCCAAGAGGTTTAGAGGATCCCCCTCCGCATGAGATCTTACGTCTTGAAGAGGAGGTGAGCTGCGCTGAGGAGCGCTACTGGCTTCAGACCGCAGATCTAGCCCCCGAGTCAGCTATAATCCGTTTGAGAGTCTCTCAGGGAAGGCAGCTGCTGGGAGAGCAAGAGCGAGATTATTCAGATCTGCTTCAAGCGAAAGAGTTTCGGCAGATTCCTCTGAAACTGAGGGCACTGCACTCAGCCCAGAAACAGGATCTGAGCCGAGGTTTGCGCTTCTGGGAAGAGCTTAGAAGGGGTTCTTAAAATCCGCTATAGTCGGGCATACCACCACCGGCAGGAGCGGCAGGCGCCTTATCATCTTCAGGCTTGTCAGCGATGATCGCCTCGGTGGTGATCATCAGGGAAGCGACGCTGGCAGCGTTCTGGAGGGCATAGCGTACGACCTTGGTGGGATCGATGATGCCGTTCTCCACCATGTTGCAGTACTCCTCGCTGGCGGCGTTAAAGCCGAAGTTGCCCTCACCTTCCATCACCTTGAGGATCACTACGCTTCCCTCGACGCCTGCGTTACGAGCGATCTGGCGCAGGGGCTCTTCGACAGCGCGCTTGATGATGTTGACACCAAACTGCTGATCGCTGTCCAACTCCAAGCTCTCCAGACCCTTGGCGGCGCGGATAAGGGCCACACCACCCCCAGCGACGATGCCCTCTTGGACAGCGGCGCGGGTTGCGTGAAGGGCGTCTTCGACGCGGGCCTTCTTCTCCTTCATCTCTGTCTCAGTGGCAGCACCCACCTGGATGACAGCGACACCACCAGCCAGCTTGGCCAAGCGCTCTTCCAGCTTTTCGCGATCATAATCGCTGCTGGTCTCTTCGATCTGACGACGGATCTGCTGAACGCGACCCTGGATATCCTCCTGGTTACCCTCACCATCGATGATCGTGGTGTTGTCCTTGTCGATGGTGAGCTTTTTGGCTTGGCCCAAAGTGGAGAGAGTGGCGTTCTCCAGCTTAAAGCCCAGATCCTCGGAGATCAACTCACCGCCGGTGAGGATGGCGATATCCTGCATCATCGCCTTACGACGATCACCAAAGCCAGGAGCCTTGACGGCAGCGACCTTAAGGGTCCCGCGCAGCTTGTTGAGCACGAGAGTCGCCAACGCCTCACCATCCACATCCTCAGCGATGATCACAAGGGGCTTGCCCGCCTGCATCGCCTTCTCAAGGATAGGGACGAGGTCCTTCATATTGCTGATCTTCTTCTCATGGATGAGGATCAGCGCGTTCTCCATCTCAGTCACCATACGATCGCTGTCGGTGACAAAGTAGGGGCTCAGATAGCCACGATCGAACTGCATTCCATCGACGGTCTCAAGCTCGGTCTCCAGGCCCTTAGCCTCCTCGACCGTGATCACGCCATCCTGGCCGACCTTCTCCATCGCCAGGGCGATGATGTCACCGATGGTCTCATCACCATTGGCGGAGATGGTGCCAACCTGAGCGATGTCGCTGTGGCTCTCTGTGGGACGAGAGAGGCCGTTCAGGTTATCGCAGACGAGGCTTACAGCCGCGTCGATGCCGCGCTTGATATCCATGGGGTTAACGCCAGCAGAGACCAGCTTAACACCCTCACGATAGATGCACTGAGCCAGGACGGTGGCGGTGGTGGTGCCATCGCCAGCAACATCAGAGGTCTTGGAGGCGACCTCCTTGACCATCTGCGCGCCCATATCCTCAAGCTTGTTATCCAGCTCGATCTCTTTGGCGACGGTGACGCCATCCTTAGTGACGAGAGGAGAGCCAAAGCTCTTGGCGATGACAACATTGCGGCCCTTGGGACCCAGGGTAACCTTAACCGCATCAGCAAGAGCGTTGACACCCTTAAGGATGGCGGCGCGGGCTGCCTCAGAGAAGATGATATCCTTAGCACTCATTTCCAAACTCCTCTTATAAATCTTTTAATCAGCGCTCGATGATCGCGAGGACTTCCTCTTCACGGAGGATGAGGTGCTCTTCGCCCTCAAGCTTGATCTCAGTCCCGCTGTACTTGCCGAAGAGGATGTGATCTCCGACCTGCACCTCTAGGGCGCGGACAGCGCCATCATCCATCACCTTGCCATTGCCCACGGCGGTGACCTCACCCTCGATGGGCTTTTCTTTCGCGCTATCGGGGATATAAAGGCCGCTCTTGGTCCGAGTCTCCGCCTCTATGCGCTTGACGATAATTCGATCATACAGTGGCCTGATCTTCATGATCACTCCTCGCTTTCCAAGGGTCTATAAACCGGTGGCTGATCCGGCGTGCTGTTCCTACAGGCGGCGGACGATAATCACTGCCCTGAGGCTGTCAAGCGGGTGAGAAGAAAATCTCTTCAAGGAGAGCTTTAAGATCCAGACGGGGGCTTAAAAAATGGCCTTGAGGAGAGGGCTTTAAGGATGGGCTCATTGAAGGCTTGGAGAGTTGGCCTGGTGTGGAGTGGACGCAGGCGGTTGAGTCCGAAGGACAAAAGCAGACTCCCAGATGAGCAACTCAGCAGCCATTTTGCTCAAATTTAGAAGTGAGGGCTTTCGTGAGGAGGCAGGAAAACGGCTGAAGGTACAGCGACAGTTGGCTATCCTACCGAGCTGATCGATGTATCGAGTTTGCTAGAACAAGCCCGCTGCGGCCAATCGTCGACCTCGGCATATGGCCCATATTGTTTTCTGACAATCAGCTATTTTATCAATAATTACGATGGGCTTGATGGATCCGCAGCCAGTGGTTCATGCTTAATGGCCTGGAAAGCATTTTAATGCTCAGACCTGGGTAAGCTGCGCCTTTGAGGCGAACTATAAGGGCGATAGGCGACAAAGGTGAGGGGATCTGGGGGTTCACTCATTCCGCCTCACATTGAAGTCGCAGAAGTCTCGGCTTTGAACATGCTTTTTCATCCCGATCATGATGCTCTGTAGAAGGTGGATGGCATCTTATCGACCATGATCGCCCCCTCATCTCTTTGAATTGCTATCTCCTCTTTCATTTGCTCTAAAGCCCCTGGCCAGCCACACTGCCAAACATGAAATACTTTGCCCCTCTCTTGATGGTGTTTGGATGTAGTTTTGTGACGGAGTTTGATCGGAGCTACTCTGAAACAGTGGTGGACGCTCAAAAAACTGACACTCAGCTTGATGCTGAGCCAGATGCTCAGGTGGATAAATGCAGTGACTGGGCGATGAACATTATCTATTGTATGGATATATTTTTAGATGAATGTGGTGATGATGGGTCTCTCATCGATGATCTATACGATTTTTGCGGCGAAAGAGATGGAGATGTGCACGATGTTGACTGTGAATCCAATGGAACAGTGCAGGATATTGTTGAAATTATACGTTGGATTAAGCCACCAAGTTATATAAATAATTGTCCACTATCCCAATGCGTAAAACTATTATCTTGTTATGGTTTTAGAGTCGGGTCCGAATCAGATGAAATGAATATCTTTCTAGATCAATGTTCAGAGCAATACACCGGTCAATATCACGAACAATTTTTATGCATGAGAAATATACACAGATGCTACGACGCACATATGTGCTATATGAACATTCAAAACAATGAATGCGACCAGATTGCGGACTATTTTAATCGTTGTTTGCCAGCAAATTGCGATGAAAATAGTGCAATTGCAGATTCTACGGATGGAAACGAGATTTACTACCTTGGTAAAGGCGTATGTAACCTGTACACTGTTCATAGCAATGAAAAATATAGCCATAACAAAACTGATGAAGCTTGCCAAGTGAACAATCCTAATGATACTATCCCTAATGTTATCGCTGCTTTAGAATTAGAAACGCTTTGTGAGGATCCAAATATCTATTTACGCAATCGATGTCGGAATATATGCGATAATTTTTCAATATGCAATGAGCACAACCTGCCATTTTTTAATCCTGAATTTTGCCAACTCTCCTGTGTATTTAGAGAACCAACACAAGAGACAGAAGACTGTGTTAATAGAACTATTCGCGAACGCGATGAATATAGACGCTGTGAAAAAATGGCAGAATGTTTAGACGTCGAACTGCCCCCGCCTCATGACCCATTGCCGTGATGAAGCCAGCCTTGACTGAGCGTAGACAAGACTGCAAAAATAGATCGAGTCGGAAGTCTTAAATGATGGCGTTCGTTCTGTGCACTGGATAGGAGTAATAGGATTGCGCTCTCTTAACGATGTGGTCATTTTGAAGGGATAATCTGTGCTCAACGAATGTTGATCTATGATAGTTAGGGAATGAGTTCTTCTAAAATAAAGCGTCCCGTTTCGATAAGGGGGCTCACTCCTCGAGTATAGATACGCTTAACATAATCCTGAAAATCCTCGGAGTCGCTGCCCTTGAACTGGTAACTGAGGAGCAGCTCCACCTGAGGTGGATCGACAAGTTGAAGCAGACTGTAACCCAGGAGGAACTCTTCATAGACTCCCAAGCTGCCGATGCGCTCCTCCAGTCTTGGGAAGAGCTGCTCCAGCAGATCCCCCTTTTGCTCTGCTACGGTGGCCATATCAAGATCTCCAGGCTGGCTGACCGGGACCAGCAGCAGATGAGCATGCTCACCCAGGGGAGCCTCTCCTGTGAACTTGAGACCTGCTACGGTGTTGAGCTGCTGGTAAAGGCTCTGGATCGATTTAAACTCAGCCTGCGTTGCGTCCAGGTTTCTTGCCTTGCGCTCAGCATATTTGCGAGCATCATCCTGATTCTCCTGAGGCTCATCTTCTCGATCTGCGCGCATCAAGCGGAGGACCTGCTCTAGGGCGAGGCGGAGCTGCCCTGGGCTGCTGTTGAAGATCTGCTGGATAGCCTCCTGAGAGAAGCGGATCTGGCTGAGGATGCTGCCGTCTGGTCCCCGGAAGAAGGCGGGGTATTGATGGATGCCAGAGACGCCCATCTTCATATCAAAGAGAGTGCGGGCCAGCTCAGAGGCAGAGGTAAAGCGCTCATCGAAACCATCAAAGGGGAGGTCCTGTGCAAGATCGCTGTAGAGATCACGGCCCCACTTCATGAGATCCAGGTAAGACCCCTGCTCATAGAGAGTCGCAACACAGGCTTTATAGGCCTCCTCAGCAGCAGCTTCTTCATCAGGCTCCCCTGAGATCGGTACTGAGGGTGACGGGCAAAAGTCATCTACGAAGGCGTAGAGTTGGTCGCTGAAGTGGGCGATCTCTAAGGTCTGTTCAAAGCCGATCATCCACATCAAGAGAGGGTCGACATGATCAAGAACCGTATCGCGATCCATAAACCGGTCTCCCTCACGAATGGTGAGGCGGGCGTTGTTGCTGGCGTCCATAAGTCGACCATCTCGGGTGAGCAATGAGGTCAATTGGCGCCACTTCGTACTGCGCTCGGTGAAGAAGAGCCCGCCGCTGCGCTCCAGCTCGCTGAAGAGCAGAGTCTGATGCGCGCCATCCGCCTCAATATGAACGCTGCCTGTATTAAAGTTCTGACTCTTAAAGAAGTTCATGCTCAGGAAACGGAAGCCTAGATAGCTGGACTCAGAGCGAGTGTCCTTGCTGAGATCCAGATCTTGGACGATGCCGCTCTCAGGACGATTTGCGAGGGCCTGGGCCAAACGTAGATCGGCGCGCAGAGCCTGGGCCAGCGCTTGGCGATTCTCTTCGCTCTCCTTGGAGAGGTTAAAGCGGAAGCGCGCCACGGTCATGCGGCTCTCCTCGCTGCCCTGGCTGACTTGAGCGGAGAAGACCGAAAGCTTGCGGTTGAGATGCTTCTCTAGGGCCTTACCCGCGATCTCAGCGAGATCCAGATCTACGGGTCCGAGATCAAGCTCAACCTCAGGGAGCCCAGAGACCCCCCATCCAGTGCTCAGGGCCAACTCAAAGTGATCCATATACGCGCGGCTGAGGCCCACATCTACAAAGGCCTCATGACCCTCGCCGCGGATCAGCTGAACATCCAGGACTCCCTTCAAACTAACGCGAGCGGCGGCGCTGATCCGACTGCGCAGGGTTACATAGTCAGCGACAGTGCCGATTATGATGGGGATCCCCAGGCCCAGGTTAAAGCCCAAGCCACCGTTGCCTCTGAGGGCCATGCTCTCACCCGCATGCATCTCTCGGACATCCTCCCAATCTTGGGGAAGCACAAAGCCTCGCATCGCCTGGAGTGAGCCCAGGGGGTTTTTCCAGGCTGCCTCTAGATTGTCTCGGTAAGGAGCGATGATGATCGCCTCAAGATCACCTCCACCATTAAAGCCGACAGAGCCCAGAATCTCGCCCAGATCAAGGCCCCAGCTGGCACCATGCTGAGCGCCTAACTTAAAGCTGCTCTCAGCGAATACTGCCTCGGAGCCTCCCAGAGTCTTAAGGCGCAATCCGTTGATATAGGTGGCGAAGGCGTGCTCTCCCAAGCCCTCTGTCAAGCCTGCTTTGAGCTTAGAAAGATCTTCAACGATGACCTGCTCAAAGAGTTCGCGAGGAGTCCCAAAGAGGGTGGTATCTCCAATTTTGATGTCAACAAAAGGGACATCTCCCAGGTAGTCGTTGAGCTCTTTGCTGGCGATGTTGACTCCCAAACCCGCCAGATCATCCAGACGAATAGAACGCATATCGTCATAGTAGTCTTTGAGGGTGTCAGCCAGACCATCACATTTGCCGGTAGGACAGGTGCCGGTAGAGGGTCCCAGTTCTTCAGTCTCTTCACTGGCGCCTTCATCTGCACAACCGGCAAATAGAATAGCCAGGAGTGAGATTTTAACGAGAGATTGCATATATGGCTCCGCTCATTTCTTCAGACTCTTCAATCTACACGCAGGATTTAAGCCGCTCTAGGCTCTTTTCCTGGAATTGTAAGATGAGATCTCCCCCCTCTCGAAGTGGCTATAGAACACACCCTCTTCAAAGAGCTGAGAACAACTCATACTGCAGCTCATCTTGGCTTCAAACAAATGACTGTTTTTTTAGAAGCCCAGGGATTATTCCAACTACTGCTCTCCAACCACCCAACTCGGAGATCCTATGCGCTTCCTCACCCCACCTCTCCTGCTCCTCTCTTTGTTGGCCTGTGACGATGACAACGGTCCCTCAGTTCCTCCAGCAGCTTGGAGCGTCCAAGAGATGGGCACTCCACCGCCTCTCTCTCA
>CAYLJJ010000088.1:0-9409 GCA_964384025.1 uncultured Nannocystaceae bacterium | reverse complement strand
AGCAGATCAGGGAGGGCTGCCTCAAGCAGATCAGGGAGGGCTGCCTCAAGCAGATCAGGGAGGGCTGCCTCAAGCAGATGTTCAGGTCCAAGATCCCAGCGAGTGTGAAGCGGTCTGTCAGCACTTGGAAGACTGTGCTCCGCCCGGAGCTTCTATTGAGTCGGAGAGCTGTTTAAGAGATTGCAGGGCAGATTCAAATCCTCAACGAGAGGAGTGCTTACTCAACTCAGCCTGTGAGGCGCTCTCTGACTGTTTCGGCGGTGAACCTCCTATCGATCCCGTGGAGGCCAATTGTGAAAATGTCTGTCTCCGTTTGCAGGAGTGTGCTCCTCCTGGAAGTCAGGTCGATCAAGCAGGCTGCCTTCAGGATTGCGAGCAAGATTCTCTCTTGGAGCAGCGCAGCTGTGTTGTAGAGAGCGACTGTGGAGCAATCCAGGCCTGCTTTGGGGAGGGAGAGAGACCCCCAAGCTGTGAGACGGTCTGTCAGCACCTCGGCCACTGCGCTCCCCCAGGCTCTGGCTTTGAGCATGAGGGCTGCATTCAAGGCTGTGAGCAGGACCCTGCACCAGAGAGTTGGGAGTGTATCCTCAACGCCGACTGTGAAGCGCTCCCGACCTGCTTCGGAGAGCTGCCTCCATCTGAAGAGCAGAGCTGCGCAGCGGCCTGTGAACATCTCGCCTCTTGTAACCCCCCAGGCGGCTCCTTTGCTCAAGCAACTTGTCTTCAGCAGTGTGAACAGGATCAGGGCCTCAGAGATTGTCTGCTCGTCTCCGAGTGCCAGGAGATGGGGCGTTGTTATGAGGTAGAGCCTCCTGTTGGAGATGGCTGCCAAGCAGCTTGTCAACATCTCCAAAGCTGCACTCCTCCAGGCAACCTTTTTGATCAGGAGTCCTGTATCAGAGATTGTCAGGCTGATGATCCCAACCGTCACCAATGTATTCTTCAAGCAAATTGCCAGGAGATCAGCGCCTGTTTTGAGATGCAATCAGACTGCGCCACTGTTTGCCAACATCTGGGGAGCTGCGCACCCTTTGGGACCTTTGATCAAGAGAGATGTCTACAGGACTGTGAACAGGACGATAACCCCCAAATTCGTGACTGTATCGTTCAACTCAGATGTCAGGACTCAAATCGCTGCTTTAACCTATCTGCGCAACCAGCGCCGTAGCCCCTTGATGCTCAGCTTCTTAATGCGAGTACGTTTAAGGTGTCTAAGCAGGACCCAGAGGATCAGCACAGCGCTGCCCTGAAGCCCCTCCTTGACCCAGGGGCCATCCATCGCGGCATGTAGGAAACTCCCTCCGATCAGCCCCAAGGTGACCAGCCCCAAGAAGAGATCCAAGCCCAGCTCCGTAAAGCTGCGCCCCAGGCGATCAAGCTCAGGATGTGAGGCCCTCAGGGTCATTCGCCCTGCTTCAAGATCATCAAGGAGCTGGTAAGCGATAAGGGGCAGCTCCTGAGCTGCATCCAGCACGCCTACGCCCGCTCGCAGCGCCATTCCCTTGAGAGCCTTGGGGCTATAGCGTTCCATCATCAGATGCTGCACAAAGGGCAGGAGCGCTCCACTGATATCCAGATCGGGCTTGATCTGCCGAACGATACCCTCAAGAGTTGCTGAGGCTTTGCCTAGGAGAGCGTAAGCAGGCACCGTGCGAATTCGAAAATGGTGGGCGGTGTCGATCAGAGCGCTGGTGAGCCCGGCGGCGTCGACTTCATCTAGACGCCGAGCCAAAAAGCGGTTCATCAGATCGGCGATATGATCACGGAAATCCCCCAGAGTGATGCGATCGATAGGGCGCCCCAGGCGCAGCATCAGTCGCGCGACCATCTCTGCATCCCGCATCACCATCGCTAAGATCAGCTGCATCAGTTTATGCTGCATGTTAGAGGTGAGCCGTCCAACCAAACCAAAGTCCAGCAAGCAGATGCGGCCATCGGGGCTGACCATCACATTGCCAGGATGAGGATCAGCGTGAAAGAGACCATCTACAAAGCCCATCTGAAAGAGGATATCCAAGAGGGTCATCAAGATCGCCTCCTGATCATGCTCAGGACCCATCTGGGTGATCTTGACCCCCTCCATATACTCTAAGACCAAGATCTTCTGGCAAGAAAGCTCATCGATGGTGGCAGGGATGAGCACCCGCTCATCTCCCTCGAAGTTAGCAGCGATGGCGCGGGCGTTGCGGGCCTCAATACAGAAATCCAGCTCATCCAAGAGGGCCACCTCAAAAGCATCCACCAACTCGGTGGGGCGGTAGAGAGCGGCCTCCTCTACGGTGGCGTCCAGAAGCTTCGCCAGCGTGCGGAGCAGGTTCAGATCTGCGCGTACGGTCCAATCGATGTCGGGACGCTGAACCTTGACCACCACCTCTCGGCCATCCACAAGGCGGCCTCGGTGGACCTGAGCGATACTCGCGGTGCCCAGAGGCTCAGGGTCCAGCTCATCCATATGGGTCTCTACAGGGGCTTGCCAACCCGCCTCTAAGTGGGCGCGGATCTCAACAAAAGGCAGAGCTTCGACCCGATCTTGGAGCTTGGATAGCTCTTGAGTGTAGAGCAGAGGGACCAGATCTGGGCGGGTAGATAGGATCTGCCCCAACTTGATAAAGGTGGGTCCCAGATCTTGGAGGAGTGCTCGTAGGCGTTGAGGTGCGCTTAAGGTTCGAGCTTCTCGGATATGGTGAGGCTCTAAATTCAGCTCAGGTCCATCTCCACGAAGCAGCGCAGCTAGGCGAGAGAAGCCATGACGGCTGAGGATCTTGGCGATCTGACGGAGCCTCTTGAGGTCTTGGATTGCGAAACGGAGCATGAGTCATTTTGAAGCAGGAACAGGGAAAAGGCAGCAAACTCAAAATTCCATTGATGGCTTCCGCCTGGAAGTCGAGACTGCCTGCTCGGAAACCGGTCCACCTTTGTTGAGGAGGCAGAGCCAACATGGAGTCCCAGATCGTCGTCGAACTCAAGCGCTCTCCTCTACCCAAAGAGGGCTTTCAACCCCTCAGTCTGCCTGCGCGCCCTACAATCTCCCTGGAGGGCAGCCTTCAGCTCTTTAAGACCGCCTTCCTTGAACTTCAGGTTCAACTCAGAGAGGGGCGCCATAAGCTGCCCCTCTCCGATGGTCCGAAGGCCATCCTGGAGATCGCAGCGGAGAGTCAACTTAAGCTGCGTTTGCGCTTTGGAGCCCCGCCCCACTCCAGGACCTCAACTCCAGTGATCACTCAGCTGGATGGGGAGTTTAGCGAGGGGATCTGGTTTCAGAACATCTTGGCGACCTTGACCGAGGTCCAGAGAAGCTTTCGAGATCATCAACTTCAAGCGCTCACACGGGGGGCGCTGAAACACCTGCACTCTCTGAACTCCAGGGTGGGGCTTAAGAAGCTCTTGGAGAAGCAGCTCCCCAACCTACGCCAGCTCCTCAGCGGCTCTAGAGAGTTGCTGGACGCTTGGTCGGGGGGGATCAAGCTGCAAAGCTTCAGCGCTCGCCCTCGCTGGATCGAAGGGCGTTGGCAGCTCCGCTTCTCCTTCTCTGGAGAGATCATCCTCTCCGAGCGAATCTCACTGCCTTTTCGAGAGTTGACCTTGCCTCGAAGCATCCTGCCCAGCCTCCATGCGGATCCCCTCTGCTCTCTAAAAGAGGGTCCGCTGGCCTCGGCAGAGCTGCTTATTACCCAGATCACTCAGTTGAATCTCTCCCGTGCCCTGTTGGGGATCCTGGGTGAGTTCAAGGGCTATCTGCGCGCCTCAGGTCGCGTCCCCGCGCTTCACCTTCGCGCGAATACCTTCCACCGAGGGCGCTGGGAGACTGAGGCGGAGCCCCCCCAAGAGCTGACCCTCAAGGGGAGCTTCTCAGGGGGCCATGAGGGTGATCATCTTCGCTTTGAAGGAGAGGGGCTCCAGCTCGCGGTGGGGCAAGGGCGCCTGCGTGTTGATCTTCAAGGAGAGGGGCTCAGAGAGGAGCTGCTTGATCTGATCGGCGGCTTTGACGGGGGCTTTCGCTTCTCCTCTCAACCCTTGACCCACACCAGCCTCTCTCTGAAGTTACGGCTGAGGGAGGGCTCTACTCTAGAGAACATCCGCGCCTGGACTCGTCTCTCTCACCCCCTCGCTCTCGGTGAAGATGAGCTGAGCAGCCTGCTCAAGGATCTACGCCTCAGTGGAGAAGTTGCCCTGGCCTTGGACCTAGCGCGACAGACTCTGCATCTTGAGACCCTTGATCTAGAGTTCGCGGGAGAGGGCTGCTTAGAGAGAGTTCAGCTCTCAGAAGGGTTCGATCTGGAAAGGCAGAGCTTGAGTTTTCAGGGTCACCTCAGGCGTGAAGGGAGCAACCATCTCCTCGAGTTTTCAGGGCAAGGGGGGGGTAAATTGGGTGCTGAGTTTCCACTCCCGCTGCTCCCTGAGCTGGGCTTGGAGACTGGACGACTTCAAGTCACAGCAGAAGTTCAGACTCAGTTTGAGGCTCAATTTAAGATCAGCCCTGAGAGTGACTCCTGCTTTCTCTTCGACGCTCAAGGGAGCAGTGGGCAGCTTCAACTCTCCCAGGTTCAGGCTCGACTGGACGGGCGGCGTTGGAGTTTAGCCAAAGGCGGTAAGCTCAACCTCCATTTTAGAGAGGGGCAACTCTCCACCTCAGGTCTGGGGCGCATGGAGTTGGATCTGGATTGGGAGCTGGACAGGGCGCTGCTCCACTTCGAGGCGCCTGAGCTGCGCCTAGAGTTGGAACTGGGTGCCCTACGCAGAGGGGCGTTGCGCGTTCAAATCTCTCCAGAGGGTGGCCTGCGGCTGCTGGAGCCTCTGGGAGGATTGAAAGAGGGAGAGCTGCTCAAAGCTCTGCTTAAACCCCAGCAGGAGCTGGAGCGCTGGGTTGGACTGCTGGAGAACCAGACCCGCCTCGCCCCCCTCTGGCAGATGCTGAGCAGCTTCTCAGCGCCCCTGAGCAAGTGGCTGCGCTTAGGGGTTGAAGCGGCTCTGCGTTTTAAGCAGATTTTAGATGAGGAGAAGATCGAGGTCTCAGGAGATATCATCCCTCGGGAGCGTATGGCTCAGGTCTTCAGTCGTGTTCTCTCTGATGATCTCCAACTTAAGCCCCGCCTCGCAGAGCTGATCCAGGGGGTTACAGAGGCTCAGGGTCTGAACTGGAGGATGGTAGAGCAGATCATCGATGAGATCTTCCCTCAACACAACCTCCGCTATGAGTTGGATAGAGTACTGCGCTGGTTGGATCGAGTGCTCTCTCCGATGAGCCCTCTCGCCCCGCTCAAGCGCCAAGAGAGCCTCCCTCTCCTAGAGAGGCCAGAGTATCAAGGGCTCAAAGAGCGCTTCCCCAGCGCGGGGGAGATCTATGCAGCCTTTGGGCGCGAGGGGCCACTCCCCAGGCAGCTCTCTCAACGCCTCGCCTCCTTGGCTCCCTACCTTCATCTAGAGATGTTGGAGGCCCTCTTGAAGATGAACGCGGGGCGTTTAGCAGAGGGGGATGAGGAGCGACTCCGCTATGTGAGGGCGATTAAGCAGCGCCTCAGAGGCATCCATGAGGGCTATGGAGGCTTCGGCTTTGCGCCCCAGGCGATCGCGATCTCCTTCTTCCTCTCCGATCTACTGGAGGGTCCCAGAGATCCAGAGTTGGGCGGGCTGCTGGGGCCTGCGGATGTAGCCATCCTGCTTCAGGCGGGGCTGGCTTCATGGCGCCATGATCGCAGTGTGCAGATCAATCAGCGGATGTTGATGGACTATCTCCAACTCCAACCCAAGGAGTTCTTTGTAGGGGTCTTCGCTGAGCTGAGCCTGAACAGCCCTCGTGTCCTCACAGGGGTGCTGATGGCCTTTCTGGATCAGGACCAAGTACATATCAAGGCGCCTTTGGACTTGGTCAAGCTGCTCTCTGAGGGCCTGGAGACCTCGATCCCTCGGCAAGAGGAGTACCTCGCGGGGGGACGCTGGGCTCGAGAGAGCTATTACAAGGCGCTGATGGGGACCGCTGAGTATATCCTACAACGCTCCGAGCCCTATCAAGCGATGATCCAGCACCTCAACATCCACAGACACCCCACCAGCGCAGCGCTCATCACAGAGCAGGCTTTGAGCCTAGAGGTTTTAGCGAGGCGCGCGATCCAAACCGCTGAAGAGATCAGCGAGCGCTGTGACTTTGAGAGGGGAGAGGGGCCGATGGAGGAGGCAAAGGCGGCTTGGCAGACCGCTTTTGAGACCTGCGCGGTGCTCTTACGAGAGGCTCCTCAAGCCTTCCAGCGGGGCTGGTTCCGAAAGTTTTGGGCTCTCAATCACGAGGCCCTGGTGATCCGCTCTGTAGTCCACAACTACCAAGAGGGGGTTGATCGAGTACGCCCTTGGCTTCATATCTGGAGTGGACGCGACCACTTTGAGGGAGAGCAGGCTCTCTTAGAGGCGGTGATCCGCTGCCTCTATTATGATCTCGAGGATCAGCAACGTTTGCTGAACACCCCTCTGGTGCGCTTGCTCCTTGAGCCCCCACCAGGGGCCTATGACTTCAGCATAGTCAGCGCCATGGGGGTGATCACCGACGGCGCCCAGGGCGCTGAATTGGAGGACGCCTTTCGCCGCCTCGCTGAGATTCATGAGGTAAAGCTGATCCGTGCTGACACCGCTACTGCAGAGACCCTGGAGTACAACGCCGAGCGCATTGAGGAGGCGATCCGTCAGGTGGAGGGAGCCTACGGTCTTGTAGGATACAGCCAGGGTTGCGCCAACATCCTGATGGCGGAATCCCGTCTCCGAGGAGGCACTCCAGAGCAGCAGCGCCTCTTGGAGGGCCTCCGCTGTCGCAACTTCCTCTTCAGCGCCTTTAACGGCTCAGCCCATGGATCTTGTGGCAACCTCAAGCTGCTCCGTGCCATGGTAGATGGAGAGATCTTCCTTAAGCACTACCAAGCTGTCTTCTCTCAGTCGGTGATCAAGAGCGCTCATAAAGTGATCTTTGCCCTCTTGGACTCCAGACCACTCTTGCGCATTTTGGGGAGCATGGACTCTATATCCCATGAGGGGATCTTACCGCTTCATCGGGACGGACAGTTTCTCTCTCACGTCCCCTCCTCTTCGGTGCGTGGAGTTGTCAATGAACAGATCCTGCCCGAGGCCCTGGAGTGGCTCTATCATGTTTTTCAGAAGCAGGTGATGGACGCCCCCAACGACACTCAGATCATCCTGGAGCACTCCCATGGACACTCCATCCTTCTTAAACATGAGAGTCTAAACGCTTTGGAGCGCTGTGATCTGGGCTCCCTGCCCCAAAATGCTCATCACTGGTCCCCCCTCCTCAAGGGGGTTGATTTTGTTTGCACCTCCCGAGATCGAGAGCGCGCCGTCTATGATTCTCCCAAGGATCGCCATCTCTTTCCCTGGGTAGAAGTCAACGCCCGCTTTGGTATCATCCGGCAGCGCAAGGACTCAGAAGATTTGGAGCAACTTTAAGTAAACCTGCTTTCACAACCTGACAATACGATCAGAGCATGATCTCTATGGCAGAGTTTCCATTCCAGGGACTCAAACAAAAGCAGATCTCAGAGCTGGCGTAGTCCTACCCTGACTCAAAAGTCAGAGTATCAGAGATAAGATCTGAGATCTCCTTAAGATCCTTAAGATCTTTTTTCTGGCATACAGACTGCATTTGCGGCTTCTATCTCAAAATCTGGAGGGAGATAGAGTGCGCAAGGCGACACTTTTAACAGAAGAGCGTGATCCAACTCAAGCCTACCTAAGCGACATCGGCCAAACCCCTCTGCTTAATCGTGAGGAGGAGGTTGAGCTGGCCAAGAGGATGGAGTCCGCCCGAGAGGCGATCCGCATACAGGTCTTGGCCACCGGATACAGCTTGAGAATTCTGGGTGATTTGCCTACCAACATCCGAGATCGAAAGCGCAGCCTACGAGATATTTTGGGAGAGGGAGAGCAAAATGAGGAGCGCCTAAAGCGTCTGAGCCGACAGGCCGCGAGCCTCCGTAGGCTGGCAAAGCGCAGGCTCAATGGAGCCCAGGTAGACAGGGCGCTTCTGGACCTTGTAGCAAGGATGGGGATCTGTTGGAGTCTGATGGATGAGTTGGCGGATCGAATCATCTGTGGGGCTCAGCTGATCCAGGACCACCGAGCATTGATCTCCGAGTGTCAAGTGATGACGGGCTGCGAGGAGCTGAGCCAAGCCAAAGGACCTCAACCGGAGGCGGGGCTCTGTGCAGCCTCTTGGAGCGCTCTACGCAGCACCTATCAAAAGGCCCAGCGAGGGATCGGAGAGCAAGAGAATCAGATGGGCTGTGAGGCTTCGAGGCTTCTAGAGATCGCCACAACACTTCAAGCTCATCGAAGGCGACTTGAGCGGGCTCGACATCATATGATCCAGGCCAACCTGCGCTTGGTGGTGAGCATCGCTCGGCGCTTTAACCACCGAGGCAACTTCCTGGATCTTATCCAGGAGGGCAGCATCGGTCTGATGCGCGCTGTAGAGAAGTTTGATCACCGCAGGGGTTATAAGTTCAGCACCTACGCCACTTGGTGGATTCGCCAAGCGATCTCTCGCTCTCTGGCCGACCAGGGGCGAACCATCCGCATCCCTGTTCATATGGTGGATCTGATCAACCGGATCGGGAAAGCCAGACGCGCCCTGGAAGCAAAGTCAGCCAAGCCCCCCTCTTCACTGGAGATCTCCGCTCTCCTCAACATCAGCGAAGAGCAGGTCAAGCGAGCCCTAGAGGTCGCGCGGGCTCCAGTCTCTCTCTCTACTCCAGTGGGAGAAGATGAGGCTGAACTGCAGGACTTTCTTCCAGATCCTGAAGCCCAGCCTTTAGAAGAGTGCGCCCGAGAGCGTCTCTTAGGAGAGCGCACAGGGCGTGCTCTAGATGAAACCCTCACAGCGCGAGAGGCGGGGATCCTGCGCCTGCGTTTTGGGATTGGAGTGCGCAGCGATCACACCCTGGAGGAGGTCGGCGAGGTGTTTCACCTGACCCGAGAGCGTATTCGCCAGATCGAGGCCCAAGCTCTTCGTAAAATGCGCGTCGCTCATGGCATCTCCGATCTAAGGCGGCACCTGGTAGAAGCCTCCTAGAGCGAGAGATTCTGTGGCTCTCGGTTGAAATTTTCATTATCGAGCAACTTGATGAGCCCCAATCCTCTGGAGTATCTCTTTGAGGTTATCTCCAATCCTGATGCTTCGGAAAATCCCATGCGAATCCTACCGTTTCTGCTCCTACCCCTCGCGCTCTTATGGGCTTGTGATGATGATGATGACCACTCCAACACCCAAACCGATTCCAGCTTCGCTGCTGCAGGTGGCGGTGAAGCTGCCGTTGCCGGTGGAGGCGGTGAAGCTGGCGGAGGCGGTGAAGCCGCCGTTGCAGGAGGTGGTGAAGCAGGCGGAGGCGCTGCAGGCAACGCCGGTGGAGGCGCT
>CAYLJJ010000087.1:8142-29470 GCA_964384025.1 uncultured Nannocystaceae bacterium | reverse complement strand
AGAAGCCCTGGCCGCGTAGATTACAGCGAGCGCCCGGACTTATTGAGAAGTTACGCTTTATCTGTCTAGGACAAGCGCTGCCAGAGCTTCTGGCTCTTGAGGTTCCAGAGTTTGCGGAGGGTGCGGGTGTAAGCCTCCGTATCGATACGCATCCCCTCTCCTTCACTGCGATGTTCAGCGGCCCAGACAAGGTGTCGTTGAAAGATATTGATCAGCATATGGATCACATCATGGGACTTATCCCCGCGCCGGACCCGCATACGATAAAAAGTCTCCACCTCGGGGGGGCGCTGATGATTGATCTGAGAGCCGATGAGCACATGAAAGCTGATGTGCGCGAAAGGGTTGCTGCCATCAGGCAGGGTGTCATCTCCAGAGATCAGGCCGATGGTATCAAATATGGGGAACCACTCCGGATGATCAGCCATAGAGCGCCCAATATAGACCTCATCCCCTCGCAGCTCCTCTCCTCGCTTCATCTTCTGCCAAACAGCGGCCAGATGGCGCTTGTCTACTCCCTTCAGCTCAATAACCAACTTTCGAGGTGCAGGCTTTTTGGATTTGCTCATCTATCGCCCCTTCAGGGCGCGCTTGAGCGCCCTTTTATGCTCTGTGTAGGTCTCGCTAAAGTGATGCTCTCCGCTGCCATCCTGACGTGCAACAAAGAAGAGCAGCTTGGCACCCTCTGCGGGGTAAAGCGCGGCCCTTAACGCTGCTCGCCCTGGGTTGGAGATAGGGCCAGGGGGCAGCTCTGAGATGATATAGGTGCTGTATACACTCTGTTTATCGCGGCAATATTTGGGGTGAGGCCGCTTTTTATAGAGCGCCTCCCCATAAACGCATGTGGGATCGGTCTGTAGCTTCATCCCCAGGGCCAAGCGATTATAAAAGACCCGAGAGACCAAGCCCCGATCCCGCTCTGTGCGCGCCTCCTCTTCGATCAGAGAGGCCAAGATCAAGAGCTTACGGCGAGCCTTGGCGTCTTGGGGACAATAGAAGCCCTTACAATCCTTCAGGAGCTGTCCAAAGATCTGCTCATGGCGGTGTAGCAGGCGCTGGATGAGAGCAGCTTGACTGATCTTTTTGGGGAGGAGGTAGGTATCCGGAAAGAGGCGACCCTCTAGATCATCGCGCTTGACCTGCTCTAGAAAAGCAGCCCTCTTGACCAATCCCTGGGCGCTCAGACGATCCGCAATCTGCCAACGGTTGAAGCCCTCAGGCAGAGTCAAGCGGATCTGAGGAGGGTGGGCGCCTCTCTCCAGCAACTTCAACAAGGCCGGAGGCTTGATGCTTAGATCGATTCGATAGCGTCCCGCTTTGATCTGACTGGCTGCCCCCTGGAAACGACCATAGTACTCAAAGAGCAGGGGTTGGGAGATGATCCCCGCCTCCTTGAGGAGCTGAACATTCTGATGAAAGGAGGAGCCAGGGGGGATTTTTAGCTCAACGTAGCCCCCCTGGGGAGAGAGGGGCGCTTCTAAAAAGCGTTGAAGTTCCCAGTAAGTCCAGCCCAGTACGAGCCCTACAAAGACAAGGAGCAGTAGAAAGAGGCGCTGCGCTCTTCGCATGAGTCCCCAGGGATGTTGTGGATCAACTTGAACCCGCTTGGCCTCAAGCCGGCCTTGCAGTATCAGGGCCACTATAGCCTTGTCCACCGCCTGACTTTAGCTGGCCTAGAGCACTCTCGATTTTTTACATCTGGAGTTCTTTTCAGGGCTTAGCTCGCTCTATGAGCTTGGGCCTCTTCACACGCTTTCCTATCTTCCTAGAATAACACGATAATCACTACAAAATCATACTGTTTCTGCCTATGAGCAGAAGACCCTAGAATGCATATTGAGCATGATGTAATCGTGCATATACCCAATATATAATTTGAGTTGTTAATGTACGCACTCAAAGAAATATGATTAATTTTGATAAATTACTTAAGGTTTATCAGTAAAACTGCAGGGGATAGCGGAAAATAAACGCCACAGGAGCAATCAATGCAAATCATTACTCACTGTGTCTCTACTAAAGCTATTTTTGTAGTTATGACTGCATTTTCAAGCGTTACTACTGGCTGTGAGGAGTCATCTTCTGACGATACAGATACTGGAGCATGAGCGTCCAGCGACACAGACATCGGAATAGGAGCGTCCAGCGACACAGACATCGGAATAGGAGCGTCCAGCAACACGGATGCTGAAGCGGGGCCTATGCCTATATGGTTCGATCAGGGCTTCCAGAGGGGAAGGTCGCTAACATGCTCTCGGATGAAGAGGTTCGCAAGTTGTGTGAAGCCTGACGAGACACATTTTTTGAACTCATCCCCGTAGAGTGGATGCCATGCTGGGGAACCTTGATCTTATCACAGATCGACAGCGCTGATCCCCAAGTTATCCAAGTAAGTTGTGAAGACAGCATGGCCTCTCTAGAGTTTGCTGAGTGTATATCCGGGTTTGAGGCACACCCTGAGAACCTTGGCGAGGACAAGTGCTCAGAGAAGACCGCTGAGTTCTTTGCTAACTACACCGTGATGGTTGGAGAGCTGGAGCGTTGTTTTACTTCGACGGATTTTATATTGGCAGGTGCCATCCTCGATTGTCCTGTATTGGCTGAGCTTTATGCGGCTGAGGATATGCAAATCGATATATGTACTGAAGTTGATACCAGCTGTCAAGTTGATACTGAAATCAGCTTTGGCATATAGTCGATTTTGTATATAAACCAATATAGTTAGAGTTATTTGTAAATATGCATTTTTTGTGACTGCTATTTATTGCAGTGCGATTTTAAAAACTACATTTTAGTGCATTTCTTACTACCATAAATGTAGTGAATGTTCAGTCCTTCTTCTTTTGAACGCTCATCTCTCCTAGATATGAGTGTCAACAGTTTGTCCATTTCCAATATCTTCAGCAGCTTGTCTTAATCATCACCTTCATAAGCTCGCTGAGCAGAAGGCTCTAAGTGCTTGGCATCGTAGATGGTTGCTTAATTATGCAGGACCAATAGGATCAGATTTAAGACGCTGATATTGCGGAGGACTATCCGAACCGGAACGAGTGGGTTATTGTGCGCCCCGCCTGTGGGAGATGCCCTGGCTAAACCAAGAGCACAGCTCTGGAGCATTTACAGGAGGAGGATGTGGACGACCTGATCTATCATCCCCGTCACGAAACACCCCATGAGAAAGAATCGAGGAGAGCGGATGACCTGGAAACGCCGGGGCAGTGAGTGGAAAAGCTGGAAGATCCTTGACCTGAGCCCGCCCTGGTGGGGCTGCTGGCACGTGCTCTCTACCGGAGAGAGTTCATGAAGAAGCTAGAGCCCAGCTTGGGTCTGGCGGCGGTCATCGCCCTGAGCATGAGCGCTATGTTAGGTTCCGGTCTCTTTGTCCTCCCCGGCTTGGCCGTGGTCAAAAGCGGTCAAGCTCTCTGGCTGGCTTATCTCATCGCGGGGATCGCAGTGCTCCCCGCCGCCCTCTCTAAGTCAGAGCTGGCTACAGCTATGCCTGAATCGGGAGGCACCTATGTCTATCTGAACCGAAGCTTTGGGCCCTTAGCGGGGACCATATCGGGTCTGGGGCTCTGGGTCTCCCTGCTCCTCAAGAGCAGCTTCGCCCTGGTGGGCTTTGGAGCCTACCTCATCGTTATGACGGATCTACCCCTCAAGCCCACCGCTCTGGCCCTCTTGGCTGTGGTGGTGGCCCTCAACCTCCTGGGGGTGCGCAAGGTCAGCAAGACTCAGATGTTCATCGTAGCCTTGGTTCTCTTGAGCCTAAGCGCCCTGGTATTGATGAGCCTTGAGGGCCTCAACCTTGAACAGCTCCAGCCTCTGATCCCTGATGATGAGATGCAGCTCTTGGCAGCGGCGGGCTTTGTCTTTGTCTCCTATGCGGGGGTGACTAAGGTGGCGGCGGTGGCTGAGGAGGTGAAGGATCCTGAGCGGAATCTACCCTGGGGAATCATGCTCTCCCTGCTCATCGTCATGGCCTTCTATGTGGTGCTCTCAGCGGTGTTGGTGGGGACCCTCTCGGTTGAGGGTCTGAGGGGGGATCTGCGACCCATCTACAGCTTAGCCACCGCTATTCACTCTAAGTTGGGGATCCCCGCAGCCCTCCTGGGGGTGATCACCATGACCGCTATGGCTTTGGCAGGTGTGATGGCCTCTTCCCGCTTCCCTTTTGCCATGGCGCGCAACTCCCTCCTCCCCGAGGAGCTGAAGCATATCAGTGACCGCTTCCGCACCCCCTCCTACGCTATCCTCCTCACAGGGAGCCTCATGGCCTTGGCGATCATCTTCCTGGATGTGAGCAAGATCGCTAAGCTGGCCAGCACCTTCAAGATCCTGCTCTTTATGGGTGTGAATCTGACGGTCATCGTGCTGCGAGAGAGCCGTGCCCAGTGGTATCGCCCCGCCTATCGTTCTCCTTTCTACCCCTGGGTTCAGGTCCTCGGTATCCTCCTGGAGGGCCTCCTTCTCTTTATGCTGGGTTGGGGTCCAGCCCTGGCGAGTCTGCTCCTGATCTTGGCGGGAACTGCCCTCTATTTCGGCTATGGTCGCCGTCGCAGTAAGGATCGCGGAGTTTTGAGCAAGATGGGGCGCCGTCCCGATTTGGTGACCCGACGCCCCACCACCGAACTCAAGGGCTTGCTTAGCATCAAGGAGCCCCCCGTGGTGGTGACCCTCCTGGGCCATGAGCGCTCCCCTGAGACCCTGGTGGAGATGGGAGCCGCCCTAGCAGATGGCCAAGCGGTGCGGGTCGCTCATCTAACGGAGATCCCAGAGCAGACCATGGTAGAGGCCCTCCTGGAGGAGGACACCAGCCTCCGCTCTATCCGTCGACGCCTCAACGCCATGAGCGAGGCTCAGAATATCCGCCTGGAGTTTGAGCCCCGTCTGAGTCGAGATATCGTCGAGAGCCTCCATGAGTTGGCCAACCACATCGGCTCTCACTGGATGGTGAAGGGCTGGGCAGGGCGCCCTACCGATCTCCTGCTTCAAAACCCCTGGATCTGGCTGACGGACAACCTGCCCTGCAACCTGGCCCTCTTTCATGATGCAGGGGTACGCTATATCCGTAAGATTCTGGCTTATGTAGAGCCAGGCCCTGACGATGCCCTGGTGGTGGCCACCGCGATTCATCTGGCGGAGATCTATGACGCAGAGTTGAGCTTCTCTCGCTACCTCCCAGAGAAGGAGGGAGCTACTGCCCTACAGTCCCACGCCGACTACCTGGACCAGATCCACCACTTGGCGAAGCGCCCCAACCGGACACGTATCATTCGGGGACAGAGCTTTGTAGAGGCGATGACTCGAGCCACCGCTGCCTATGACCTCCTGGTGATGGGCAGCCCCCAAGAGAGCTTCTTGCGGCGACTCTTTGGTTCCAGCAAGGATCGCCTGACAGAGAAGGCGGCCTGTTCGGTGTTGCGACTCCAGACTCCTCGACAAGAGATCCACCAAGCTCTCCAGCCTCAGGATGAAGCTCCCTGTCGCCTCCAACAGTTTATGGATCTCCAGTTCCTGGATCTTCGATTGGAGATCAGTCGCAAGGAGGCTCTCTTCCAGCGCTTCGCCCAGAGCTTCGCTGAGGGCCTCCCCGAGTGCAGCCAAGCTTCCATCTATGCAGCCCTCTGGGAACGAGAGCGGACCCAGAACACCGCTGTAGGTATGGGGGTAGCCCTACCCCATGCCACCCTGGACAACGCCAAGAAGATTTGGTTGGGGATCTTCACGACTCAGGCACCGATTCCCTATCAAGCCCTGGATGAGCAGCCTGTGGATGTCTTCTTTGTCACCCTGGGACCCCCCAGCGAGCGGCATACCCACCTCAAGTTGCTGGCGCGCCTCTCCCGTACAGTCCTAGAGACAGATCTCCTAGAGCGCCTGAGGGGCGCAAACTCCCAGGAAGAGATGATGGAGATCGTCTCTAACTGTGCTGGGACGGTGGAGGAGCCTCCAAGCTGAAGCCACCAGAAACCTTTCTCCAGGCCGAAACATCAAGGTCTGTTTTTTATCTCTCTGGTGACTCAAGCCAGTCTAAGAGTTTCTCCCCAAGAGCAGCTTTAACTCTAAAGAGAGTCCTGCTCCGCTCTCTCTAAGGAGATTCATGATCGCCTTCTCCTCTGACTCTTCTCCCAGAGCTTGATGAGCTGCCGCCAAACAGGCCCTCAACAGCACCGCCTCTTGAGGGTTCTCTGGCCAGCCATGACGCTGAACATCCTCTTTGGCCTGATGGATCGCCTCCTTCAGCTTCCAATCAAGGATCTTGGAGAGGATCCCGTAGACAAAGAGGAGATCGATGGGGGGTGGAGTACAACCTCTCAAGGTCTCCAGAGCACGATGAAAATGCTCCATCTGATGCGCTACGAGTTGGCCATCTCGCCAAGCTAAGATGGCATGGACGGTAGCCAAACGCGCCTTGAGCAGGGCGAAGTCTCGGGCGAGGCTGCGGCTCCTTAAGAGGGGCTTGAGGCCTTCATCTCTGCGCAGTTGCTTTAGACCCTTGGTCATCTTGGAGAGCGCCTGAGCTTGAAGATCTCGCTGAAGATAGACCAAGGCCAGTTGAAGATGAGGTCGGCTGAGCGGAGCCTCAGGGAGGAGCCCCTCAGCTTCAGCGAGGAGACGCTCCGCGGCGTATAGCTCACCACTCTCTAAGAGGATTCGCGCTTGAAGAATGTTGGCTTGGACCTGAACCCCGCTGAGTCCTCTCAGACGAATCTCCACAAGCAGAGAACGCCCCATGTTTCGCGCCTGAGCGATCCAACCTCGCTCCAGCTTAAGCTGAGCATACTCCAGTCGAAGGCGCAGCCCTGAGAGTTCATAAGGAGAGAGGCGCCTCTTGAGGCGATCTGTGGCCAACCTAAAGATCTCCTCCGCTTTAACTTCCTCTCCTTTGCCCCGCAGCACTGCCGCCCGAGCGAGAGCATAGTTGACCTTGACGATGGGGAGCAGTGGCGCTGGATCTACACTCTCCACCAAAGCTTGGGCTTGATCGAGGGCTTCAGGTTTGAGCTGATCGGCGAGAAGTCGGGCGCGGATAAGCTGCGCTCTGGGACCAGCGCTCTCTCCTAAGAACTGCTCCGCCCGCCTGGGTGAGAGCGGTGCTAGGAGATCCGCCAAAGGGGCTCGGGCGGTTGAGGGCAGCCCCTTGGCATGCTCGATAAAGGCGCTGAGATCGCCCCCCATAAGGTAGAGTTGACACCTCCTTGCGGTCCAGCGGCTGGCCTCTATAGGATCATTTTTCCCCAGAACTTCTAAGACTTGGGCGGCTTTCAAATGGCTGCCTGAGAGCGCTAAGCTCTCAGCTAGATCAGCTTGTAGGGCGTTCAGCTCTATCCGCGGTAAGGGTGCTTTCATCGCCAAAGTCAGGAGCTGAGCAGCGCGAGCATGCTCTTTGGCCGCGCGCGCTTCAACAGCGGCATGTCGGGCGAAGCTCCAAGCCTGCTCCGGTCGTTGAGCGGCGTTCCAGTGGTACTCCAGATCTTCGGCAGAGCCCTCTGTGCTTTGATAGGCTCTGGCCAGGGCGCTGTGGATTTTATAACGACGGCTTTCATCTAAACCGCTTCGAGCGACCGCCATCAGACGGCTGTGCACTGGGACCACGCTGAGGTGCCCTGAGCTGCTCGTCTCGCTGCGGATTAGAGCAGCTCGGCTGAGACCGGTGAGGGCTTCAGAGAGGCCCTCACCGTCCAGACCACAGGAGAATTCTAAGACCTTCCCCTGTACTGAACGAGGGCTCAGACAGATCGCCGCCAAAACACGCTGAGCCCCTAAGGAGAGGCCCTCGATGCGACGCGCGACCATCTCTTCAAAGCTGGGCGCCTCCATTCCAGGAGAACGCTCGATATCTCTGATGAGCTGAGTGATAAAGAAGGGGACTCCCCCGCTCTGGCTCTGAATCTGCTCAGCGAGGCTCTCTGGAATCTCACCCAAGTGCTCCTCTAGGAGCTGTTGAGTCTCCTCGATTTTAAGAGGACCCAGGGAGATCTTTTGACAAGAGGGCTGTGCGCTGACTACCTCTAAGAAGGCTTCAACACGGCTATGAGGGCGCACCGACTCCGCCTTGAAGGTGAAGATGAGGAGCACTGGGGGCAGCTGCCCTCCTACCTGCATCGCCTCCAAGATGTCAAAGGTGGCGTTATCAGCCAGATGAAGCTGCTCCACAGCGATGATGAGCAGGCGGTTCTCTCCTAGGGCAGTGAACAGGGCATGGAGCCCCAAGCCGCTGGAGAGTCCGCTGGGGCCAACATGCTGCCGCTCCGGGATCAGCTCTCCCAAGAAGCCAAAAGCCCCGATGAGAGGCGCACGTTCATGGGGGGGTAGGCTGCGCATCACTCGGGCGGTTTGCTTACGGTAGGCCTCCGCTAGGCGCTCAACGACGGTGTCCAGCCCTCGCAGCGGTACATGATCTCGATGAACACAGGTCCCTGTAAAGGCAGCACCTCCAAAGAGTCGAGCGTCGTGGGCAAAGGCTTTAAGGAGGGCAGATTTGCCCATCCCGTTGGCCCCTTCCAACAGGATCAGCCGCCCCTCTCCATCTCGCACCGCCTCCATCGCTTTGTAGAGCTGCTTGCGGACACTTCGCCGTCCAACAAACTCCAGAGGGGGGGCTTCTTCTGAGTTGGGGTGGGCATTGAGCATCTCCAAGGCTTCTCGAGCTGAGGGTCGCTCATTGGGATCCTTCGAGAGCAACTCCATACAGACAAGGGCCAGATCTGGAGGCACCTCAGGGACCCTTTGAACCAGAGAAGGAGGCGCCGCGTTGCGGTGTTGGATCGCTACCTCGGGGCCCTCTCCCTCAAAAGGTGGGGTCCCCGCCAACATCTCGTAGAGAACCACTCCCACCGCGTAGAGATCGGTCGCTGAGGTGACTCGAGAGCCTAGGGATTGCTCTGGGCTGAAGTAGGTCGAGGTTCCAAACACCTGAGAGAGGCTTTGTCCAGCGCCTCCAGGAAGCAACTCTTTGATGATCCCAAAGTCCACCAATTTAACCGCAGTATCGCGCTGCACTAGGATATTGGAGGGCTTGATATCCCTATGGATATAGCCATGGCCGTGCAGATAGGAGAGTGCTCGCAGCAATTGTGTCAGAGAGCCTCGAATTCGGGCCAGACGCTCTTTGTCACAGAGTTTCTGAGGATCAGAAATAATACGATTGTGACCATTGACATAAATATAGAGATCGCTGCCTTCAATCAACTCCATCGTATAGAAGTATTGACCTGCATCTTGGTGAAGATCGTGTAATGCAACCAAATTTGGGTGGCTCAGGGCCGCTACAGAGCGGAACTCTCGTTTGAAGTAATGCAGCGCCCGAGGGTAGCTGAACTTGAGCACCTTCAGCGCCAACTCTCTACGGCTGATGGGATCCCAGGCACGGTAGACCTCACCCATACCGCCACCGCCGACGCTTCCGCGGATCTCATAGCGCCCCATCTCCTTGATCAAATGGCCCCCTTCATCACTCACCAGACTCCCATCACCAGAGGAAGCATAAGGGTCTCGACGCTGGGCTTAACCTCTGCAACACCCCAATCTCGCGTCAGATGCCACATAAAAGCGATCCCGGCGGGGATCCCCAGGGCGACCGAGCTGAGATACCACTCCTGCTCATTATCATCTGGATCCCACAGCATAAAGAGCGCAGCGGGACCTGCTAAGCCACCCATCAGCGCGCCCAGGTCCAACATTCGTGCTCTCTCTCGGCTGATGGGGTAGCGATCTGAGAGCCAGACGCCTCCCAAGAGACCGAGGTTGGCAGAGAGGGTCCCCAGCGTAAAGTAGGGGGAGGCTTTATCGACTCCAAAAATCCCCATCATCAAGCTTGCCTCTGCGCCAGTCCAGGTGCCTACCGTGTTGGTTAAGCTAACCTGTCCTGCGGTTCGGTCTACATTGGTTGCTAGGTAGATGCCCATAAGCTGCCCAAGATACCCAGAGATGAGGGTGTCTAGGATCATATCCACCCCATAGCGTTCTCGATGAACTCCAAGGGCGCTGCCGCTGAGCAAAACCCAGAAGAGAGAGGAGTTGAAGAGGGCAGCATCAGCGTCATTGATGCCATACTCCTCGCTCACATAGCCAACCGCTGCGACGTTGGCGGCGGTGGTCGTCAAGGTCAGGGCCAAGGCGAAAAACTCGGAATCGAGCAGGTCCTCCTCGGCCAGGAGGACGCTGATGGCGATCCCCTGATAGAAGCCAAAGGCACCTGCGAAGAGCAGGGCCTCGGGGCGACCTGAGTTGTCCTGCTCTTCTGCTCTTGAAGAGATCGGAGTAAAGAGAAGAAGCAGGAACAAGAATCTAGATGGGCGAGGCATCAGAAGCTTCCTTGCCAGAGAGGAAACATCAGCTCCTGTGTCTCTCCCGCGGGGGCCTCTCTGCGCTTATCAAGGCCCGTTCGCTCTACCATATACCAAGCTCCTCCGACGATCCCCAAGAGGAGCGCGCTGGGCAGCGCAGTCTCCATATCAGGCTCAAGAGTCACCTGAATCATCAATTCGATGAGCCCTGCTCCGAGCCCTCCTAAGAACGCGCCCAGGTTGAGGTACTGCACCTGTTCGACGCTGGGATCATAGCGTTGTGATAGCCAGTAGGCGCTGCCCAACCCTAAGAGATTAAAGAGGGTTATAGTAGAGAGAACTGTTTCATGTTCATCCAATCGGAAGAGCACCGCCAGAAGCCCTCCGCTCAGGCTGCTCCAGAGACCCACGGAGTCAACCAAGAGGACCTGCCCCACGTTGAGATCCAGCTGAGGAGCCATCTGACTTGTCCCTACAGCGCTTAAGGCGGCGATCCCAAAGAGGCTCCAGATCGCAGCCTCTTCATCTGCGTCAGCGATAACCATGATCAGGGCGGAGTCGATGGTCAGCCAGAGGGTGGTTGAGGTGATAAAGTGTGCTTGTCCATGGCTCAGCTCTAGAGCTTCAGCGCTCTTCCAACCTCCATAGAGGGCAGCCCCAGTTAAGCTTGCCATGATCCAGGCAGTCGGCCTTGGAGAAGCATCCAGCTCCGCAGAGATCCAGAAGCCCAGGCTGAGACCATAGAGGCTGGACCAAGTAGCCAGCTCTGCCTGAGCCCCCTTCGAATCGGAGAGCGCCTGTACTGGGAGGCTCCAAAGACTGAGGCTGAGGATCAGGCTGAGACGCAGCATCGCCTTTTTTACCACAGGGATTGAACATCAGCGTTTGGAAAAGCGCAGTTTTGGAGATGCTTTGATCTTTTTTTTACACGCCCCTAAGCTCTCTTCGTACCCACTCCCGGTCCCCAGATTTTGGAGTCTTGTCATGAAGTTGATCCTCACCCTCCTTCTCGCTGTTCCGGTCCTGTTTGCCTCTCAAGCTGAGGCTCGTAACCCCCTCCAAAAGATCAAGCAGATCAGCCGTCAGGGGGAGCACCGCGCCTACACTCAGAAGAGTCATCGGCTCCGCCAACAGCGTGCCGCTCTCCAGGGTCAGAAGCTACGGAAGGCCCGAGCCCCTGGTATATTGGGACGGGTAATTCAGCGCCGTGGCGATATGCTCAACCACTTCAGGGATCCACTTCAGCGTCACCAGAGCGCCAAGCGCAAGGCCATGAAGCGCAGCAAAGTTCGCGCTCCTGGTCGTTTGGGCACCATCTTGGAGAAGCGTAAAGAGATGATCAATCCTAAGAGCAGTCACAACGCCGCCTCTCAAGAGAGTGGAGGAAACAGCAAGTGGACCCGCAAAGATCCCATGGGTAAGCCCATCTGCTTGCCTCCTGGAATGCCCCTCCGTCTCAAGAACCGAATTATGAAGAACCACAACGCCATGGCTGATCCCTGGTTTTGAGCCCTAAACTAGGGCCTCCAAAACTCAGGAGACCCTGTGCCTACCCTCTCTTTACACAGCCAAAGCCGTAACCCCTCAGCCATCCGCCTCGCCAGCATCCGCTTCGCTCAGCGGGAGACCCCCTGTCGAGCGATCAACGTCGCGATCGGCAACGTTTCTCTACCCATGCACCCCGCCCTCCATGCTCGTATGAAGCTGCTCGCGGAAGAAAACTTCCCTGATGGGATCCTCAAGTACACCGCGACGGTGGGGACAGATGAGGCTCGCGCAGCCTTTCTCCAGATCCTCAGGAGCAGTGGTCTCCCCACCGACAGACTCCAGGTTCAGATCGTCGATGGAGGCAGCGCCGCAATGGAGCTGGTTATCCTGGCTTGCTGTGGCCCCGCAGGCAGCCAGGAGGCGCCCCTTATGCTCCTGGACGCGGCCTACGCCAACTATCGTGCCTTCGCTGAGCGCCTGGGCCGCAAGACCATCTCCATCAACCGTCGCCTGGGCGCAGATGGCTGTTTTGCGCTTCCAGATCTAAAGAGCATCGAAGCTTGCATCCTGAACCATCGTCCAGGCGCCTTACTGGTGATTCCCTACGATAACCCCACAGGGCATTTCTACGATCAAGGGAGCCTCCTTCAGCTCGCCCGCCTCTGTGTCAAACATGATCTCTGGCTTATCAGCGATGAGGCCTACCGCGAGCTGTTCTTTACAGGGGGTTCGGTCTCCAGCATCTGGGCGATCACCGAGGAGGAGCTGCCCGGCATCACTGGGCGACGGATCAGCATCGAGACTGCCTCCAAGGTTTGGAATGCCTGTGGGCTGCGCATCGGGGCTCTGATCACCGATCATCTAGAGCTGCATCAACGCTCTGTGGCTGAATACACAGCCAATCTCTCCCCCAACTCTATCGGTCAGGCTCTTTTTGCAGCCCTGGCTGAGGAGCCTCTTGAGGCTCTACAAGCTTGGTATGCTCAGCAGAGAGCCTATTACCGAGGGATGCTAGAGCGCTTCTCTCGAGAGCTAAAGAAGCTCCTACCCAAGCTGATCATCTCTCGGCCTGATGCTTCACTCTATTCGGTGGTTGATGTACGCGAGCTGGTCTCCTCGCGCTTTGATGCCCAGGAGTTTGTTCTCTGGTGTGCCTCAGAGGGTGCAGTGGAGATTGATGGAGAGCAGTTGACTCTCCTGGTGGCGCCTATGGCGGGTTTTTATGCCCCTGAGCATGCTGAAGAGGGCCGCACTCAGATGCGCATCGCCTTTGTGGAGCAGCCCAAGGAGATGGCTGTGCTTCCCCGACTCTTCAGCGCGCTTCTTCTGAAATACCTCAACTTCTAAACCCTGAAGCAGCTGCCGAGAAAATAACCCTCTATTGGGTTGACTTGCAAATAAACAAACGCATAAAATCAGAAGTGCTTAATCTTGCAATTAAGAATTCGAACAACTGATTAAGTAGAGAGGCTCCATGATGGAGATTGAAGATCCTATCTTCGAATACCACGCTCGCTTTTGCACCATCTTTACTTCTCCCACCCGCCTACGGATCATGTGGCTGCTGGCTGATGGTGAGTGTGCTGTCGGTGATCTCAGCGAGAGCTTAGATCTCAGCATGGCCAATATCTCTCAGCACTTGAGAGTGATGCGTGAGCAGCGCGCGGTCAAAGTCCGTCGGGTGGGAAAATCTAAACTCTACCGTATTGCAAACCCTAAATTTCTCGCTGGAGCAAGCCTGATCAGAGAGGGGCTGCTTGATGAGATGAAGAGCTGGGCTTAACCGGAGAGGGAGGCATACTGAGTATGAAGAGCCCACTGGGCGTTCAAAGTGTTCTGCTCTTGGCAGGGTTGCTGTTTGCTCCAACACATCAGCTCTAAGCTCAAGACGACGATCATCGATGTTGAAGAGTTAGAAGAGGAGTAAGAGAGGGTATAAGCTCTCCCCATGCTTTTGCTTCTACTCCTCGCTCTCCCTCCCCATGCTCGGCTCGAAGCTGCCTCTCTAGAGATTCTCTTAGACGGGGTTCATACAGGCTCAGGGGTCTTGGTCAAGCCCAAACTGGTTCTCAGCGCCGCGCATATGTTCTCAGGTCATTTTAGACAGATTGAGGTGCTGCATTCCCAAAAGGGGCACTCTAAAGCGCAGCTTTTGGCTCGAGATGAGGGGCGGGACTTGGCCCTCCTAAAGCTGCCCAAGGCTCTGGGAAGACCTTTAAAGTTGGCCCCTAAGATGCCGCCTGTTGGGCAGCTCATTTTTCTCTATGGGGCTCCTGAGTTCCGCCATCAGGTCTTACTCGCAGGGCGCCTAGCACGAGCGCGCCCCACCTTTGAGTTCTACCCCGACGAGCAAGCCTATGTTCGGGTCTACCACGTCTCAGGACCCTCACCGCCGGGCACCTCAGGAGGAGCTTGGGTAGATGAGCAGGGGCGGCTCTTGGGGATTCAGAGCGCGAGGATGGTGGATAACGGCCCCCAGGGCATCGCCTATCTCTCTCCGTTGGATGGTATCCGAGGCTTTCTCGACAACCCCAGAGATAGGAAGACCGCGACCCTCGGGGTGGGCTTTATCGAGCTTTGGGAGCTGTCTGAGCAGGTCGCTCGTTTTCCTCCAGGGAGCCGAGGGCTGATCGCCCATGTGCTGCGAACAGACAGCCCGATGCACTCAGCGGGTTTAAGAGAGCAAGATCTGGTGATGGAGGTGGATGGAGAGCCGGTGGAGTATCGTGATGATCTGCTCAGGCGGGTTCGGGCTCATCAGCCTGGAGAGTTGATGCGATTTAAGGTGATGAGCCCAGGGGAGGCGCCTCGAAAGATCCGTGTCCGTCTAAAGCGCCTTAAGTTTCGCTAAAAGGATCAGCGGACGAAGAACTCTACCTGGTCCACTTGGCACCTGTTGGGATCATGCCAACAATCTTGATTGATACCAAAGCAGAGCGGCATCCCTGGGCCTTCTGGAACACCACCACCATCCCAGAAAGTTCCACAGTGGCAGCTATAATGCCAACCCCAACCATGGCTCTCCCAAGGATATACATCGCCCGGATCGTCTACACAGTCTCCACGCCAAGCTTCTCGATCTATATCTGAACTACTCAAACCCCATCCTGAGTTGTAGCTGCCGAAACAACCAACATTCCAGTTGAGTTTATGGTTATCAGCTTCATTGAGAGTGAAAGGAGCCTGGAATTGGTGGTTGCCCGCCAAACCTCCAGTACACCTCATCATCGCTTCACCTGTTGGGGCTGAAGCGTTCCATTGATCGACTCCGATCCAACCCATCTGATCATTCAACTGTGGATTGCCCTGACCTCCGAGAACCACATCCATATTGACGCGGATCCCGGAGAGAGGGGTGGGCAGGGAGTTGACCACTCGGGTCCAGCCACCACCGTCAGTGGTCATATCACAGTAGGCTTCAAAGGGTTCGGCGCCCCCATCACCGTCAGGATCGATCCAGTAGATCCCATCAGGTGAGTCGGGGTTCTCAGCGAGGATCGCCGCGCAGTTGATTCCTGAGCCCTGGGGGCCACCCTGTGAGGGAGCCATCCAGATCTCATAGTAGATATTCTCGTTGAGCGGCAGGGCTCCATTGTTCTGATAAACACCATCAGAGGGTGCTCCTCTCCAGGTCCCCAGATGGAGACCACAGGAGCACTCACCGTTGTTGTTACAGTTGTTCAAGCAAGCCTGTGGTACACCATTGCTGGGCCAGTTAAAGCGACTCTCAGCATAGGTCTCGCCGCCATAGCTGGAAGAGGAGGTGTTCCCCTCGATGGGAACACCATAGCCTGTCGAACCATAGCCATCCCGTATCCAAGCTGGATCTAGATTGCGTAGATAGAGGTAACCATAGTCAGCATGACCATAGCGGATCTCTCTATTGCCTGAAGAGTGCAGGGCGAGCATGGTCGCACGAGAGAGCTTGGCTGAAACCTCAGGTGAAGGAGAAGAGAGTGTGTTCACCGCCAAATCTGTGTTGAGATCAGCCGAGCCATTGGCCAACCCTACCTGAACCAGGGTCCAGCCTCCGCCATCAGTGGTCATATCGCAGTAGGCCTCAAAGGGATCATTACCTCCGGGACCATCAGGATCGATTAAGTAGACCCCATCTGGCGCGCCTGGATTGGCAGCGATGATATCTGCACAACTATCCCCTTCACCAACCAGTTCCAGAGTGACCTGAAGCTCATAGAGCCCGGCTTGCAGTCTGTAACCATCCAGCGTGAAGTAATAGGTCCCATCCGCTGGGGCGGTCTTGTCAATAGTACAGGGGGAATCACAACCTCCGATACAGCTTCCCGCTGGATCGAGGCAATCGCTGAACAGGTAGATCCCGCTGTCCCAGCCTCCGCTTTGAGAATCGGTGACCTGAATCCGCTGTCCGGCGCTGAGCTGCACTTTATAGAAGACCTCGGGGCCGGTCCAAGCATATCCGGTGCAGGCTACAGTGCTTCCGATGGTGTTGGAGAGCAACCGGGTATCACCCTGGAATACTCCAGAGCTGTTGATCTCTATGGCACCTTCGCAGCTATCTGCGCCCTGTCCTTCAGGAGGGGGCACGGGAGCGGCCTCTCGATAATAGACTCGCATATACTCCGCGCCTCCATCCGCACAGCTGCCGTAGGTGGTGCCTCCGGTGTAATAGAGGTCATCTACAAACCAAGCGCCATGGTTAGAGGAGATGGGGTAGGCGATGAGGGGGTTGCTGCCACGACAACAGCAACCGATCCCTCCACCGCTGGTCAAGTTGTTGTAGTTGTGTGCTCCGATGGGTTCTAGAGCTGAGGCGTCTGGTGCCCAGTTATAACCCTGACTACAACCAGCTCCCAAGCTATAGGGTCGCGAGAACCAGATCTCCTCTCTGGTCTTTACATCGATATAGCTGTCCGCGTTCTCTCGCTTGCAAGAGAAGCGGATCTCCTCGCTGACCTGCGCCAGCGCGAGAGAGTCCTCTAGGGGGAAGATATAGCTCTCGTTGATATCTGTTCCCTTGAGTACCTTCTCTACTGGGAGCGCTCCTCGGCTGGAGTTGGCTATATTAGAGCCTGAGACGACGTTCATCACCGCCATCCAACCACCACCATCGGTCTGTTGATCGCAGTAGACTTGATAGGCGTCAGCGACATCTCCGCCAGTGGGGTCAATCCAGTAGTAACCGTTACAGACTCCACCGTTGTTCAGAGCATCCAAACAGCTCGCTGCAGGTGCCTCTGGAGTAGGCATGACCACATTCGCAGGCACATCAAGAGTGGCTGGATTGCAGTCATCATCCTTCCAGTTACAACCCACCTCTACATGATCTGGGTTTACATTGGGATCCAGATCATCGCAGTCAGCATCGGCCGCAAAGCCGTCATTATCGGCATCATCATCACAGGCGTCTCCGATTCCATCCTGGTCCAAATCTCCCTGGAGAGGATCGAAGTCATTTGGACAGATATCGACAGAGTCATCTATCGAGTCTCCATCACTGTCTTGAGAGCGGTTGGGATCGAAGGGGAAGGCATCATCCAGATCATTAACTCCATCGTTATCATCATCTGGATCAACCGAGTCTGCTAGGCCATCATTATCGAAGTCTGTGGTGTCCTGAGCCACCAAGGGCAGCTCATCCTGATAATCAGGGATACCATCACCATCATCATCGGTGTCTGCGTTGTTGCCGATCCCATCACCATCACTGTCCAATGACTCTTCAGGATCATCGGGGAAATCATCAGCGATATCGGTCACGCCATCACCGTCCCGATCTGGAGGAGTCCAGGCCAGGTCACACTCAGGGTTCTCTACGATATCCAACTCATAGATTATGGCTGAAGGGTTGGGCTGGCTGCCATGATAGCTATCGATGCTTACATGGATAACCTGAGCGACAATACCCGGTAGAGACAGGCTGGAGCGCTGAGTGGGTGGGAAGTTAAACTGCTCTGTACGAAGCCCATCGAACTCGATGGTGACCTGATCGATCCAAGCAGAGTACTTGTTGGGACGAACCATACCCGACATATAGCTGTTGTGCGGGCCCTGGCTGATGGTCAACCAGTTCAGAGTCTGAGGAGCGCCAAAGTCGATCTCAAACCACTGCCCATCCCAAGGTGCGCGATAGGCAGGCGCATAGAAGTTGCGCCCACTGATTCGACCCGTTGGGCCAGTACACCTGCTCCAACTGCCTCGGCCTGGACCATCAATACCGTTGATCATGTTCCAAGCAGCGCCGTCACAGGCGTTACCCCATGGCTGCAACCACCAGGAAGCTTCAGAGGCGCTCCAGCCATCTTTCTCCATCACCGGACCACAGGCGCCCATATCACAGGGATCTCCAACGCCATTCTCGTCAGAGTCACTCTGATCCTCGTTGGGGATATCTGGACAATTGTCCAAGTCATCATCAACGCCATCATTGTCCTTGTCATTATCGCAGGCGTTGCCTACTCCATCCTGATCCTGATCATTTTGGCCTTCGTTGGCCAGATCAGGACAGTTATCGCAAACATCCCCAGCACCATCACCATCTCCATCTGGCAAGCTGAAGTGTTGGCAACCGACACAGTGTGTCCCGTTACAGTAGCGTTCATCTGGACAATCGGCCTGCTGGTTACAGGCTTGCATACTCTCTAGGTTCCCGATGGGATAGACCTCCAGATGAGCCACCGCATCGACTTGACCCCTGAGGCGATAAAGCTGTAGGTCTGGTCCTACCTCAAGGAAGCCGCGCTCGTTCAGGTTTTGCAAGAAGGCTGAGACCTCTCCGGTAACGCCTCCAATACGCCAGATCTTCCCATCGATGGTCTCAGCGAAGAGCTCTCCGGTGAAGCGCTCAGCGGCGATGCTAAAGATATGCACGCCCAGATCAGCGATAACCACAGGCTCGCCGCCCTCGGTGGAGAGGCGATAGATCTTGGTCCCCGCTGCTACATAGATGTTGTTGGGGAGTGACATGCTGATGGAGTAGACCGGATCAGGGAGGAGGGCCACACAGTTGACGACCCCTACATCGGTCATGTTGCACACATCTCCAGATTCGGCATGGTTGCCCAGCCACCAGAGACCGTCAGGACCATAATCTAGGCCCGTGGGGCTGGTCATCCTGAAGTTGTTATGAGCTTCAGGGAGGTCGATCCCGATGCTCTGAGGCATATCTGTACGTTGACCCTCGGCGTTCCAGAAGACGAGGCGGTTTCGAGAGTCATCTCGAGCCATGATGCTGCTCCCATCAGGCTTGACCGCCACCATCCCCAAGTTGGAGTTATCGACGTTGCCCAACTGAGTGACGCTGCCATCAGGCGCGAGCTGCTCTACCCAGTCTGCTCCACTGATCAAAGTCACTAGGTAGGTGTTGCCCATGTCATCAAAGTCGATATCCCACATCGAGTGGAGCCGCGCTTCGATATCAGCAGGCTCGGCGACAGGGACCTCATCCATCTCACAAATATGGCTCTCTGCGTCGCAAGTGTGGTTCACGGGGCAGCTATCTGGATTAAGGCGACAACCAGGCAGACAGAGACCCTCATTCTCTCCAACAGGAGGCATGCAGTAGCTGTCAGCAGCACAGTTATTGTCATTAACACAGCTGCGGCTCATACGCAGGAGGATGGCGTAGTCATAGTTGACGCCGTTGGTTTGAGACCACTCCGCCGCCTCACAGTCCCCAGCGCCTCGGCTACAGGTCGGTGGTTTGAAGGAGTCAACTCCAAACATCCCGCTGCCTCCGTTATGGTCTGGGCACCAACCACCCTGAGCCTCAGAGGTGGTACGGAAGGTGTTGCCGTTACAGGCATGACCAGCGTGCTCATCAGCATCGCAGCAGTAGCCCATATCGGACCAGTTGCCCAATCCACTGGTGTCATCGTTAGCGGGAGAGGCTTCATTGGAGCCGATACGCACCCCATCAGGATCCCCTCCTGCGGCGATAACGCAGGAACCATTACAGTGGTTGGCGAAGAGCTGAGTGGAGCTGCGCACCAAGCGCTCACCATCCCAGATCTCAGCGAGATGAGAAGAGAGCACTCGACTGCCGATGAGGGTGTTGTCTCCCTCTTGGACGCTCTCTAACAGACTCAAAGTGTCAGCCTTCTGGAACACCTTCCAGCCGACGACATGACCCTGCTCATGGATGAGGACCATCACCTCGGTGGCGCCCCGATACTCGCTCCAGGCCGCCGTCTTAAGATCCCCGACATAGGGGGAGTCGATGGAGCCATGTAGATCAGCGTTCTCCCAAAGAGGGTTGGCCCACCACATTACATGCCCATCAGAGGTATCTAGGTTGAGCGCCAGCGCCCAGCCGCCACCGGCGAGATCCATATCGCAATAGCTCTGAGTCTCTGCTAGCGGTCCAGGACCATCAGGATCGAGGGTATAGAGGCCGCTGGCTGCGTTGGGGTTCTCCATGCGAACCGTCGCACAGGTGACCGGCAGCGGCTCAACACATTCGTGAGTCTGTGGGTGGCAGATCTCCCCTTCAGCGCAGCTCCCAAGCAGATCAACACGACAACCCAACTCACATTGACGGGCATTACACCAACCCGCGTCTGGACAGTCAGCGTCTACGACACACTCCATCCCGCAGCCCATCGCCAGGAGAGGATAAGTCTCTAAGGTGGCGTTGCTGAAGGTCTTACCGCGCAGGCGATAGAGATTGCCGTCAGGTCCAACCTCTAGGAAGGCTCGCTCCGCACGATTCTCTTGGAATGTGGTAAAGAGCCCAGTCGCAGAGAGACAGCTGACGAGACTGTCTAGAGTCTCTACATAGATATCGCCAGTATGTTCGTTGGCTGCGATGCTGAAGACATGGGCAGGGAATGTAGCAAACAGCTCAGGCTCTCCGCCTGCCGTGTTGAAACGATAGACGCTGTTCCCGGCAGCGACATAGACCAGATCGGGCTGAACACGAGTGATGGAGTAGACCGGAGCAGGCAGTTGACCCATCAGGGCAACCTGTCCGATATCGTTCATCCGATGGACGTTACCATCCTCACCGTGGTTGCCGATCCACCAGAAGCCATCGGGGCCATACTCAGCACCCGTGGGGGTCTCCATACGGAAGTCGTTATGAGGCTCAGCCAGTGCGTGGCTGGAAGAGGTCAGGATCTGACTCTCCACTCCATCCTGGGTATAGAGCGCATAACCTGGATTTCGCGTCCCATCATTGCCATAGCGCGCTAAGATAAAGGAGCCATCCGGCTTCACAGCCACATAGCCCGTGTCATTGTTATGACCCAGGTTGATGGTCGTGAGGGTTCCATCTGGTGTGTACTTTTGGATGTACTCGCTGCCATCCAAGCTCATGAAATAGGCGTTCCCTGCGGCGTCAAAGTCTAGGTCCCAGACGCGCAAGAGACCCTGATTCATCACCTCTGGATCAGCTACATCGACCAAACAGGGCAGACAGGGGCCGCCACAGTCGATCTGACTCTCACCCTGGTTCCAGAGGAGTAGCATAAAGGCAGTTCGGCTCAACTCATCCAGTGTCTTGCGGTAGAGGTCCATCTTCAGATACTTTTTAGGTTGTTTCCGGGGCACTTTGCCCGAAGGGCAGAGGGGGCACT
>CAYLJJ010000087.1:0-8132 GCA_964384025.1 uncultured Nannocystaceae bacterium | reverse complement strand
CTGACTCTCACCCTGGTTCCAGAGACCATCACCACAAGTCGCGGGCTCTGAGCTGCTGGGTGCTTCGCCTTGGAAGAGGGCTAAGACCTCAGCATCATCCAAGGTCTCGTTCCAAACCATCAGCTCATCCAGAGCACCCGTCCAGGGTCGCGCCGGATCCTGAGCCCCACCGAGGCCGATCCAACCCTCTGCGTTGGTGGGGATGGGACCGGAGAAGGGCAGTTCATTAAGCCGAGCGCCATTGAGGTAGAAGCGAACGCTGCCTTGATTGACCACTACAGCGATATGGCTCCACTCCCCAGCTGGAATATTCAGGCTAAAGGAGCGAACCTCCTGAGTCTCATCGGGGTGACCTGAGAGGAAGAGCAACTCTCCACTCTCCTCCAGATAGAGCCCCCAATCCTGCTGGGTCCATTGAGGATCTCCAGGGCGGCTGGTGGCGATGATCGTCTGAGTCCCAGCCAGGGCCTCTGGACGGATCCAAGTGTTGAGGCTGAGGGCGTTGGTGACCGCGAAGTCGGTGTGGTAGGGCACCTGCACAAAGGCGCCATCGCTCAAGGAGATCGCTCCGCCGCGTTGTCCATCGATGAAGTCTCCGCCCTGATTCTCACCATGATGGCTCCGTCGAGAGCTGTCGAGAGTCTGACCGATATCGAAGCTGTACCAAGCAACAAGGCTGCGAGGGCAGCTCCCATCTACACACTCCGCTTCATTAACCAAACATTGACCCGTTCCAACATCACAGATCTGCCCATCAGGGCACTCTCCGATACGGCAACCGTAGGCACAAACGCTTGGATCAGCAGAGTAGGGCCGTGCTGGTGGAACAAAGGCCTCTGTCCAACGAGCGATACCCCTGGAGATACGCAGCTCATCGATATAGCCTGGGAAATCATTCCCCCCCATCATTGAGCGACCGCTAACCTGAACATTCCCAGTTGCGTTGGGAAATGCACCAGGCTCAACAACACTATCGAGGAGAACGCCATCACGATATAGGCTCCAATCGTTTCCACTGCGAACAACCGCGATATGATACCAGACACCAGCAGACCAACCATCCATATTGCCCTGCGTTAAACCTATGCCAAAGTTAGGAGACTGAGCACCAAACCTTAGGCCAGGATTACCTGTAGCATTCCTGTTATCGAAGTAAAGTACCCACATCGTTGTATCATTTGGATATTGAGAGAGGATGTAATCAAAATCATTAGCTGGAACCGCGGCATAGTTCATCCAAAGATCGAAGGTGAAGTCATCTCCACCGATATTCCAGTCCTCACTGTCTGGGATGCTTAGGCGATCACCATTTCCATCGAGACTTATGGCTGAGCCCCACTTGGATACATCGGCTGATTGTGTAGCATTTCCATGTGCACTGACAGCATGAGCACGAGCTGAGCTGTCTACGAAAGCAGCTCCATTTCCATCTCCATGCAGCATCAACACAGTATGATCATCAATTCCAGGATTTTCTAGGTCTCCAGACAAACAGAACCGACCGTTAGGACAGTCATCATCAGTAGCACAACTGCTCAATTGTCCTCGAACCATGATGCTATTTACATAAGCGACTTCCGTATAATCGCCTAAGAGCTGTGGCCTTGCCAATTCAGCGCCTAGCCAACTGAAGAGACCACTGTCTGATGCACAACCTGACCAGTTATGATAGTTGAAAATCATCGGGCCAAATAGAGTGTTACAGTTGGTCTTGCTTCCATCTGGCTGTGAATATCCATCGAAAACAGGTGGGAAGTTGGTCCAGGAATATCGAGAACTACAAGCTGTACCCACATCATTAATACAGCCACTCTGCGAACTCTGATTTGTCACTGAGTTATAGTCAAAATCCTGAAGGCGGAGCTGACGCAGCACTTGCCCGTTGCTGTCGTGGTTGACCTGCATCACTTCGCTGCCCCCGTCGGTGAGCGCGTCAAAGGTACGCAGGCTGAGATAGTGGCTGGCTCCACTCGCCCAGCTGTGCCCAACCCAGTCCTCCCAGGTCAGATCACCGTTGCCGATGGCAGGAGGCGGATTGTCATAGGCGACATCAAAGGCGCGGGCTACGACGGTCCAGCCGCCGCCATCGGTGGTCATATCGCAGAGAGCCAGCACTGGATCCTGACCGCCTGGACCATCTGTATCCAAGCGGTAGTAGCCGTTCCCCTCACTTTGGCCCTGGGCTAGGACATCAGCGCAGGTTTGGCCACAAGGACCATTACAATCCTTGGCGAAGAGGCAGAGCCCCTGATCATCACAGAAGCTCCCCGCCTCACAATCATCATCACTCTGACAAGCCGCAGGGTTGACACAGGCGTGGCTGTTGGGATCGCAGATCTCATTAACAGCGCAGCTTCCGGGGCGGCAGCCTATGCTGCAGAAGCCCTCAAGGTTACAGAAGGAGTTGCTGCCGCACTCTTCATCAGCGGCGCAGTTGATCAGACCCTCACGGATCATCACCATCCCGCTCCACCAGGGAGCCCAGCCTTCGCTCTGACCGCCCGACTCTCCCCAGCCGATACGGAAACGTCGAGTCGCGGCATCCAAAGAGATGGGATCTGCAGCGTAGGCGTGCTCAAAATAGCAGTCTTGACAGCTGGTGGAATTGGAGGCAGCACTCAAACTCACCGTAGGGCCATCCTCATCGGCGGAACCAAAGACGACATCACCGTTTCCGCTGTTATCAACCCAACTCGTCATAAACCAACCACCCCAAGAGACATCACAGGTCCCGCTCGCCGCGAGACAGTAACTCTGGAAGTCTCTCAGGAAGAACTCTTGGAACTCTGCGGGGAACTCAAAGGTGTAGTGATATCTATGACTGCCTCCACCATCGGGTCCTGTCTTGGGACGACAATGTTCATCAAATGCCTCAGCGGTAGCGTGTACCGCCACCAACTCAGCTCCTAGAATATTGCGAGCCAAGCAGAGGCTGACGCCAGTCCAACCACCACCATCGGTGCTCATATCGCAGAATATGGGCAGCGGGGCTTGATTTCCTGGGCCGTCGATATCAAGGCGGTAGTAGCCATCCCCTTGACTGCGTCCAGTCGCTAAGACCTCAGCGCAGGTCTGACCGCAGACACCTCCACAATCCTCAGCGATCTGACAGATTCCATCAGCGCTACAGAAGGCTCCAACATCACAGTCGACATCATTGTTGCAGACGTCAGGATTGACACAGCTCCGCTGTTCAACATTACAGATCTGATCCACACCACAGCTGCCAATGCGACAGCCCAGAGCGCAGAAGCCAGAGCTACAGAAGTTATCGGCGGGGCAATCAGCGTCGCCGGCACACTGAGGATCGCCCAGGAGGCCAGCGGCTTCAGCCTGAGCCTGAATCTCTACCGCGCTGAGACCACTTGGATAGGTGGCGACATGCTGGATCAAGCCTGGGTAGGTAGGCGGATAGGTTTGATCTTGGTGTCGACGCCCAATGTTAAACTCGCCTTGACTGGCCATGTTTCCGGAGGAGCCCACGGAGAACTCCTGTCCGTTGAGGTAGCCAAAGATGCGACCACCACGCATCACCCAAGCCATATGTACCCAGACCCCAGGCTGCACAGGGACATGCACTTGGTTTAGATCGCCGCCGTTGTAGTGATTCCAGAAGTGTAGACCGTTAACTCCACCGACATCTCCTACACTGATGCCTTGATACCAAGCCCATGTAGACCAGATCTGATGGCGTATAAGAGTAGCCCTGGATTCAGCTTGGGTATACTCATCAGGCATCCGCGCGACAGCGACCACGGTGCCATCCACAGCATCTCCAAATAGATCGCTGAGGTTGATACCGGTGGTCACATAGCCGGTCTCTCCAAAGAGAGGAGCGGCGCCCAACAAGCCGGGCTGACCCTGCGCCATGATGTTATGATAGGTCCCATGACGACCATTACCAGAGTGGTCGTGAGCGACATCACCATCCAACTCATCTAGGGGCCAATAGGCGCTGGGGTTGCTCGCCTGGATCGCCACGCTGAGCGCGCCGCTGTCCAGCTGATCACGACAGCTGTGGTCGTTGAGATCGCAGAGCTGACCTTCGGGGCAGGTCCCTGAACGACAACCTGGGATACATTGACTGTCAGGGCCACAATACTGATCGATCTCACAGTTATCATCCCCTGAGCAGGGAGAGGGCAGGCTGCAGCGGTTGAGGCCCTCAACGCAGTAGCGAGGGGCTACACAGTCGTCGTTATTCTGGCAGCGCAGAGCCTCAGCTTCGCGCAGCAGGATATAACCGGACCACCAGGGGGTCCAACCCTCATCATCTCCACCGCTCTCATACCAGGAGAGGCGGAAGCGCGCGGAGGGGTTAGGCAGGTCAAACACCGCCTCGTTGTCATTGATGTCGAAGCTACAACATCCACAAGCTTGGCTCTGAATATTCTGAGCCAGGGTCGTGATCGGACCAGCCTCATCAGGGCTACCAAAGCCGATATCGCCCCAAGAGTTGCTGTCATTCCAGGAATTCATGATGTGGGCGCCCACATCGGTCGCGCCTGTGTGCATTCCATAGGCTTGGTAGTCCAGGAAACGGAACTGGCTGTAGTCAACCGGGAAGCGCAGGGTCCAGTGGTAGTGATGTCCACCGCCCCCATCGGGGCCAGTGACGATACGGTCAGAGGCATCATATCCAGCAGTAGTTGCCTCTAAGACCTGCACCTCGGCGTTAAAGACATTGCGCAGGAGGCTTGGGCTCAAGCCTGTCCAGCCGCCATTTTGCATATCACAGTAGACTGCGACAGGAGCATGATCAGTGGTCAGCCTCAGGAGATAGAAACCATCCTCAACCTGTCCATCCTCCAAAGCTTCCAGACAGGTGACACCACAATCTCCGCCGCAATCCTCTACCGCAGCACAGCGCTTGGAGCGGAAATCACACACTCCAGAGAGCCCACACTCATCATCATTACGACAACCCGGTCTACAATGTCCGCCTGTGCCCTGAGCATGGGAGCAGACCATGCCATCGCCGCATTGCTCATCCAAACAACACTCAGTCTCACATGTATGGGTTGCAGGATGGCAGAAATAACCGACAAGGTCCTCTTCTGGAACTACATTATTGTTATTTCCAGGATCAGTCCAACTGTTGATGTTCCCATGTGTGTTTCCGTCGTCCCAGAAATTGGACCAGTGGCCATTAACGCCAATTCTGTACTGGTTATTGTCTGCATCAAGAGCAAACTGGAGGACACTGTCTTTGGCACGTACTACATTAGGGAGAACATGATACTGGATATTCCCAGATGAAGCTCCATAAGGAACATATATTCCACGGTCATTGCTCCATGCATACATCCAAACTGCTTGCCTTACGATCTGGTCTTCTAGGTCATTATAACCGAGGCCAGTAGTATAGCACTCAGTGCCAGTGATATTTGTCATTTCCCAATACCACTTGCCTGAATTCTTGCTTACATTGGTCTTAGCAATAGAAGGTCTACCTGCTCCTGTAATTGTAAGCCCATCATTATCAACAGTTACTCCATTGATATCTGTGAAGGCTACATTTTCAGAACCATTATCATATGCTAAGTAGCCATCACCTGGAGGTGCATACTGGAAAGGACCGGCGAAGTTGTACTGAACCGTACCTGAACTTCCACTCAAGCAGCTCCATGATCCGACGACCGGATAGTAGGGAGAGAGGGGAGCAACGTGGATGCTGCACTGAGGATCACCGTTGGCGTCTACTGGACACTCGACATTGGCAGTCGGTAGGCCAGCTGGCTCGCCGGAGACATCTTGACAATCACTGTTATCCAAACAGCCCTGTGCACAGACACCATCAGTTCCTCCTTCAGGGATCGCACAGTAAGAATCTTCCCCGCACTCGCCATCACCTTCTAGCTCAATTTCTTGGATACAAGTGATGACATAGTTGTCATCGTTGCCAGCAAGGTTGAAGCGATAATAGCGATAGGCCGCAGGAGCTTGCACTGTATAGGCTTTGTACTCTCCTTGGGCCCAAGCACCTGGATTGGGAACGTCAGAGACAACAACCCAATCAACTTCGTTGTTAGAGCCTTCTAAGGTCCAGGCATTGGGAGATGAACCAGGAACGTCGTCTCGTCCCCGCATACGATAGGAACGCAGGATCCGAGGGTTGGCACCAAAGTCAATCTGGAGCCAACCTGAGCGCTCATCCAGACAGAAGCCCTGATTCCAATGGCTCCAATCTTGGTTGAAAGCCTTCCAACCGTGTAGATCAGCGTTCCAGTGAAAGGTGCTCTCGGAGATGAGCACGTTGGGCGCCGCCGAATCGTTAGCTGAGAGGAGCGGCACCAAGGCATTTCCTAGGCCGCTACAACCGGGCTGGGGCAGAGCACCTTCAACGAGTTGAGCAATCTGAGCCCCGCTGAGGGTCTCTCCCCAAACCATCAGCTCATCCATAGAGCCGAGGTAATCGTTGGGACCACCCGCATCGGAGCCGATATTGATCAGGCTCTCCGCGTTCTGGAAGATCGCCGCACCCAAGTTCACGGTCTCGATATGAACGCCGTTGTGGTAGAAGCGCACCACGCCCGCTGTAGAGTCCACGACCGCAGCGATATGCTGCCACTGATCAAACTGAATGGGGGCCACTGAGGTCATCAACCAGTAGGCTGCATCAGGCCAGTTAAAGAGGAAGCCGAACTCGCTGTTGCTGCGATAGAAAGCCCAATCTTGCTGCCCTGCACCTCGGGCAGAGCGACCCAGAATACTCTGTACTGCATCGCCCGCGTTTTGAGGCTTAATCCAAGTCGTCAGAGTGAAATCTCGTAGAGCAAGGTCTCCCTGTTCTGGACCCTCAAAGTACTGTCCACCCGCCATCACCGCTGCTTGACCCACTGGGCCAGCTTCATAGCTGACGTTATGAGCCTCAAGGTTATGGTTCAAAGCGGAGTCCAAGCCGTTACCCTCAAAGCGCCACCAAGCCAAGAGACCCTCGGGGCAGGCCTGTCCCTGACAGAGCTGAGGCTCTTGCGGGCTCAGGCCACCTACCCAGAGATCTCCCAAGACGACATTCTGGGCGTTCATTCCACCGTGAAGCAGGAGCTGATTGTTCTCCTGCAAGAAGACACCGATCGCCAAAGAGCGCACTGCAGGACCAGGGATATCAAGCTGTGTCCAGCTCTCTGTCTCCAGATCGAAGGCCCAAGTGTCATTGCTGACCACTCCGCCCAGATTGCCACCAAAGATGATCAGGCGATGTCCAACAGAGTCATAGACCAACACGCTGTCTGAGCGCGCTGCAGGGCCTCCGCCGGCGGCGAGTTGCCGCCAAGTCAGGCTCGCTAGATCCAAAGCCCAGAGATCTGCCAGAAGGTTCTGTACTCCTGGGTCTTGGCGACCGCCAAAGACAAACAGATCCTGACCGATGACTACAGAGGCATGTGCACCGCGAGCTACGGGAGGAGCTCCCTGGGTCTCTAGAGCCATCCAGCTCTGATCCTGTGGGTTATAGCGCATCAGCTCTACCTCTGGAGGCTGACCAAACTGAGTCAAACCGCCGTAGAGGTAGACCATCCCATCATGAGCTGCATAGTCGAGGCTCGCGCCTTGGCGCAGCCCGATCTGCTCCTGAGCAGCCAGCTCCTGAGTCCAGGTACCCGCTCCAAAGTCAAAGCTCCAGACATCCCCAAAGACTGCGTCTACTAAGTTGCTGCCACCCAGGACCAACATTCGATCCTGTCCAGGCAGATAGCTCACTGCGTGGAAGGCGCGGAAAAGAGGCTGAGGATTGGGATCGGCGATATCTCGCCAGCTCAGCTCATCAAGGCTGAGGGCACGAAGGTCGCTGGTAAGGGCCATATTCCCCGCCACGCCTCCATAGATGATCACCTCATTGCTCGCGGTCCTGAGCACACCTCGATGCCCCGCGCGCTCAAGAGACTCAACGCCCTGAACGGGGAACCAACCACCATTATCTACAAACTCAAAGGCGAGGCCATTGGAGAGCACGCCGCCCACCAACACCACGATATTTCCACTGAAGCCATCGACAGGAATACGTACTCGGATCTGATCCGCTGTGACCTCTAAAATAGCGAGGTCAACACCACCCAAGAGCACTCGAACCTGATCGGGATCGAAAGGGCCACCATGGATGAGTACTTCGGTCCCAGCCTGACCAAAATTTG
>CAYLJJ010000086.1:0-30117 GCA_964384025.1 uncultured Nannocystaceae bacterium | reverse complement strand
ATCGAAGCACGCCCTCTTCTCCAAAGTCTATGCCCATCTTGAAAATTGTGAGGTGCCCGGACTTATTGAGAAGTTACGGTGGACGGTCGTAAGTTACGAGAATGATTCAACCACGAAATTCACTGGACTCAGAGAGTCGATCAGTCTGTTGTCCTGATCAGTCCAAAGAGGAGCAGGGAGAGAAACCCCCAAGGAGTTGAACCTCCCTGTTGACAGCCCCCAGGACTCGATGACCTCTCCTCCAGCTCAGGAGGTATTGAAGGCTCAGGCTGAAGCCTCCCCGCATCCTGTGGCCTGGGGGTCTCCAATCGAGCGTCTGGATCAAGCACCCTCTCCAAGGGAAGCGCTGAGCTGAGAGCGCTCACCGCTGCGGCGCTCAGAGCACGGACGCGGTAGGGACCTCCATCCAAAGGCAAACGTGCCTCCAGAGTTCCACCAAAGAGAGGCGGCTCAATACGCGACAGAACCTCCTCTCCCTGGAGGATCTCATAGGCCAAGATCGCTTCTCTTCCACCCCCCTCATCCTCAAGGACGGGCGCCCAACGCAGCCTGAGAACGTCCAGCTCTTCATCTACAGAGAGGAGCACAGGAGCCTTGGGGCGCTCGCTCTCCTCTGGTCGCAGCAGGAGCAACGCCCCCTCCTCAGGGATACTGCACTCCAAGAGGCCCGCTTGGAGTGAGTAGCTCGCTCCCGATAAGCCATCAAAGAACCCTGCCTCCTCAGGCAGCCCTCGCCCTCGAAGATCAAGCTGAACTTGAGCCTCCTCCTCTCCTCGGTTAAAGAGGATCAGCGCAAGCCGCTCTCCTTGATGTCGCGCAAAGCCGTAAAGTCCACGCTCATCATCCAGCAGGATCCCATGGATGATCTCCCCATCTTGGAGGACTCGGTGCCCCAGACGCAGGCTGCTGAGCTGCTGTAGAGTTCGCATCAGCTCAGGCTCTCCACTGTACTCCCCTGGGGTATCCGGCCAGGGGAAGGGGGCTCGGTTAAAGGGATCGTCATGCCAGCGATCATGGGCATAGACGCTGTCAGCGCGCAGGTTCAGCTCATCGCCGTAGTAGAGAGTCGGAACGCCGATATAGCTGTAGAGGAAGGTCCAGAGGAGCTTAAGGGCGCGGTGCGCAGCGCGGGGGTCATCTCGGTTGATCTTGTTGAGCAGGAAGTTGATCCGAGCGGTGTCATGAGAGCCCAGCAGGTTCATCATGCTGCGCAGAGCAGGAGGAGGGTAGTCTTCGGCGATCCCGCGCAGGCGAACATCCAGGGCGCTGGGAGGTAAGCGATAGATCGCTCCCAGAGGGCTGCCGCCGTTGCTGTCTCCATCTTCAAAGAGCTGCCCTCCCTGGCAACCCTCCCCTTGGCAGCCGCTGAAGAGCCAGGAGAGCAGAGCAGAGCGCAGGCGATAGTTCATCACCGCGTCCCACTCCTTGCCCAAAAGCCAGGGGGTCGCGTCCCCCCACTCTTCGCCGATCAAGACCGCATCTGAGCGTGTTGTTTGGACCTGCTCACGGAGCTGCTCCCAGAAGTCGTTCTCAGGATCTCCCAGCCCTGGATCAACATCAGCGCCCACATCCAAGCGCCAACCCGCCGCGCCCCGTTGAACCCAGCCAGGGGCGATCGCCCCTGGGCCATGGATAAAGAGATCTCTGACCGGAGCGCTGCCTGTGCGAAGGCGAGGCATAGAGTCATAGCCCCACCAAGCTTCATAGCTGAGGTTCCCAGCGCAGCGGGCGCGACCCTCAACAGCGGCATGAAAAGAGAACCAGCCGCGATAGGGCGAGGCCTCCGATTCACAGGCCCCCAACTCGGGGTAGCGTCGATGACGATCAAAGTAGAGGCTGTCTGAGGAGACATGGTTGAACACTCCATCCAGGATGATCTCCATTCCACGGGCCTGAGCGGCCTCGATCAGGGCCTCGAAAGCCACCTCTCCCCCCAAATCTTGATCTACCCTGGAGAAATCGGCGGTGTCATAGCGATGGTTGGAGGGGGAGCGAAAGATGGGGTTGAGGTAGAGGATGTTGATCCCCAGAGGGTCAAAGTAGCCCGCCTCCAGCTTTTGGCGGATCCCTTCCAAATCGCCTCCATAGAAATTGTGGCCTCGGCCATGTTCGCAGGCGTTTTCCTCGTAGGGGTTACAGATGGGAGTGTTCCAGGCTGTTCCTCCAGAGCGCAGGATGCTGCCCCCGCCATAGTGAGGGCTGCCCGGAGGGCGGTTGTTTTCCGGATCTCCATCACGGAAGCGATCAGGGAAGATCTGGTAGATGATGCCTCGCTGAAGCCAAGCGGGGGGTTGGAAGTTTGGATCATAAACGCTGATCCTAAAGCCCTCCTGGAGTTGGCGCTCAACCCTCAACAGCCCAACACCTCCATGGTGAAAGAGATCGGGATGGTCCTGGTAATAGAAGCTCTCCTCACAGCCCTCCTCCTGGAGGATCAGCTCAAAGAGATACTGAAGTCGGCTGGGTGCAGGGGCTTCAAAGCCTGTCCACCACCAATCCAGCTCCGTTGAGTGGTCAAAGGCTCCATCCCAACTCATCTCTAAAATCTGCAGCTCTCCCAAGCGCTGGTCCCAGAGATGGAGACGAGCAGCCCTCAGCGCACCTTGGGGGACCTGGAGGCGGAGGCGCAGCGCTTGGCCAGGGGTGATCGCTCCTCCTGGATCACGAAACCAGGGATCAAAGCTGTTGTGAAGAACCCCCTCAAGTTCACAGGGCCCCGCCCAGGCGGGAGAGAGCAAAAAGAGCAGGAAGAGAGAGCCACTCAGAGCCCCTCGTTGCTGATGTTGAGAGTGTAGGACTGGCATTGGAAGCTCTCTGAGTCATCAAAGCTGAGCATGATGAGGATGTCAGCGTGATCCAGACGATCGCAGCGGGGAGGAATGAGGAGGCTGATTCGGCGGTCCCGGCAGATGCTCTCCTGGGCGCAGAGATCTTCTCCCTGATAGCTCCAACGCGTGCAGATCTGCGCCTCAACTCCCTCCACTGCAATACGTAAGCGGTGGCCAGGATCATCCCGATCTTGGACGCAGGGACGCTGCCGCTCCAGGGCGATCACTCTGAAGAGATCGCTGTCTCCAGCAGGATAGAGTTGGTCCTCAAAGCGCTCTGTTTGCCCCTCTTCAAGCCGCACCAGGATCTCAGCCTCTTCACAGGAGGCTGCGGTAGAGACCTCCATCAGATCTAACTCCTCGTCGATAAGGCCGTCGCAGTCATTGTCCAAGCCATCACAAAGCTCCTCCTCAGGCTCTCCAGGAGTGGCGCTGCAGATGATCCCTGCTCCATCGAGAGCGCAGATCGTCAAACCCTCACGCCGACAGCTCCCCTCCCCCTCTGCGCAGGGCTCTCCCAACTCAAAGCCTTCATCAAACTCTCCATCACAGTCATTGTCTGCCCCATCGCAGATCTCCAAAGGGAGAGGACCGCAGACTCCACAGGCGTTGAGAACCTCTTCATCCGTCAGGCCATCGCAGTCATTGTCCAAGCCATCACAGATCTCCTCTCCCTGGCTTAAAAGCCCTGGGCAACTCCCCCAACTGAAGTTCGCCTCGCAACGCTGCACACCCAAACCGCAGACCCCCAACTGAACACCACACTGTTGGCTCTCCCCCGGTGTACAACACTCCAACAGCTCATCTGAGAAGCCATCACAATCATTGTCTAAGCCATCACAGATCTCCGGTTCACAGAGGTCCCATCGGGGAAGGCGATCTTGGGGGTTGAGATCCAGATCCTGAGAAAGATCAAGGGGATTGAGATCCAGATCCTGAGAGAGATCAAGAGGGTTGAGATCCAGATCCTGAGAGTTGCTGTCTCCAAGAAGATCAGCGCTTAGATCCTGATGATGGACAAGATCTGGGTGATCAAGCCCCGGTCCCAGGTCCAGATCTAGTTCCTGGTCAAGCTCCGGCTCCAGATCAAGCTCAAACCCTTGGTCAAAGCTGGAGGGTGTGTCGTTGTTTGAGAGATCTGAAGCCTGAATACCTCCAGGGCTGGAGTTGACACAACCGCCGAACAGGAGGATCAAGCAGAGCCGCATCAGAACTCCTCGATATAGGTCCCTACAGGAGCTGAAGAGATCTTGGGCGTAGGCTTCTCTCGCTCTCTGGGGCGCTCCGGCTTGGGGAGAAGCTGGTGGGGTCGGTGAAAAACCTGGGTGCGTTGGTTGAGCATCTCTCCGATACGGCGACGCAGGTCCTGATCCAGATCGCTAAAGAGACAACCCCGCCACTCTAGATAGAAGTAAGCGCTCCCTCCACCAAAGGGGAGTCGAGTACGCTCCTCTCCCAGATGAAAGACCGCCTCATAGAGGCTCTCTTCTTTGGGCGCTACACCCTTGATAAAGGCGGTGTGAACCGCCTCTCCCGGTCGAAAATAGATGCGGTTTTGAACACCATCTTCCACTTCGTAGCTGGGGACCAAGATCTGAAAACCCATCAACATCCGCAGTAGATCTTGAACCTTGCCTGGAGGAAGAAAGTAACCCCCCTTGTTGGGGATGAGCAGGAGGTCATGGCGTCGCTCCTCCGCTCCAAAGGTTCTAAGCTGCTCTTGGAGCTGAGCCAAGCGGGCCTCAAGCCAAGCGCTGAGGCTCGCCGCTACTTCAAGGCCCTGAGCATCCAGCACCCGCCCCTCTCTAAGCTGATGCCCCTCTGGATCTAGGCAGGCAGCGCTCAGCTCTACGCCTCCATAGATCTGCTGCTTTAAAGACCAGGAGCCTGGATCTCCATAGCGATCCAAACCCTCCAACTGAAGCTCCAGACCGTCAAAGATCTTGAGGAGGGAGCTGAGTTCTCCAGGAAGCTTTCCTGAGCGAGGGCGTCCCACAAAGAAGCGTTCTAGTTTGATCCGAGGGTGTGCCCTCAAACGCTGCTCAAGCTGTCGCCAAGCATCCATCACCTGAAAGAGGCTCCTGATCTCCTCTCCCAGCTTGGGGCTCTCCTCCTCCTCCTCATAGCCCCTCTGGAGCCGCTCCTCGATAAGGCGCTCAGCTAGGACTTCAGGTTCAAAACTGATCTGGACTTTAAAATCTCCAGCTCGCTTGGAGCGCCCATAGTGGAGCAGGAGACTCTGCTCTCCCTGCTCGATGTTCCAAAACCAAGCTCCGCTGGGACCTCTCTTCTGAAAACAGCGTCGCATCTCCTAACCCCGCTGTTTACCGCAGTGGAGGCAGATGCGATGTCCACTACAGAGGCTACAATCCTCCTTTCCTAGACCACCAGTCGCCTTTTGCTTTCCGGTTCCACCACACTGGGGACAGGTCTCATTGGGGAGATATTTCCAGTTGTGATCGCAGCCTTCAGGCTTCTTTTTTTTACCAAACAGCCAAGAGAAGATCATGCGCACCTCCAAAGGCTGTGGTATCTGAGCCCTGAGGAGGTCGCCAGGAAAAATTGAGCACTCGCTCTTTTTCTCTCAGGCTCAGAGGCTTAAGCATGGGCTCTCTCCTCTGACTGAAAGACAGAAAAGGAACCTCAATGCGCGTCCTGGTGATCATGGATCCCATCTCTCAGGTGCAGCCAGAGAGAGACACAACCTTTGGTCTCCTTCTGGCCGCTCAGGCCCGAGGGCATGAACTCTATATCTGCGAGCAGGAGCAGCTCTACACCATCGCCGATCAAGCTTGGGCAGAGCTGCGACCTGTGCAGGTCTGGGAGCGGCCTCAAGATTTCTTCGCCCTGGGACCCCCAACACAACGCAGCCTTAAAGAGTTTCACTCGATCTGGATGCGCAAAGATCCCCCTGTCGATCCCAACTACCTTCACGCCACTCAGCTCCTCGATTGCGCTCACACCCAGGTCCTCAACCGCCCCTCAGGGCTGCGCAGCGCCAATGAGAAGCTTTATGCGCTGCGTTTCCCCGAGCTGATCCCTGAGACTCGCGTGAGTCGATCTCCTGGAGCGATCTTGAGTTGGTTGGAGGCGCGGCAAGAGCCCTTGATCGTCAAGCCTCTGGATGGTCACGGGGGCTACGGGATCTTTCTCCTCAAACCGGGAGATCGCAACGCCCCCAGTGTCCTGGAGATGTTGGGAGAGAGAGGGCTGCGCTGGATCATGGCTCAAGCCTATCTACCCGCCGCGCGAGAGGGAGATAAGCGCATCATCCTCCTTGATGGCGAGCCCCTGGGGGCCATCTTACGGGTCCCAGGTGAGGAGGAGAATCGAGGCAACATCCATGTAGGAGGACGCGTCGAGCGCTCCCTCTTGACACCCCGTGATCTGGAGATCTGCGCCACCCTGGCCCCCAGTTTAAGGGCTGATGGTCTCAGCTTCGTAGGCATCGATGTCATCGGAGAGTTTCTTACCGAGGTCAACGTCACCAGCCCCACCGGGATTCGTGAGATCAAAGCCCTGGGTGGACGCGATATCGCTGATGACTTCGTGGCCTGGGTGGAGGCTCAGGTCTAGAGCGGCAGGCTCAGGAGTTTACGAGCCTCCCCAGGGCTGGCGGGATGCGCGTCGTAGTCGGCTGTCAACGCCGCTACCCGACCCACCAACTCGGCGTTGCTCTCAGCCAAGCGGCTGCGATCCCAGCGGATGTTGTCTTCTAAACCTGTACGCAGATGCCCACCCAAGGCTAAGGCCCAGTGATTCAGCTCCAGCTGGTGGCGACCAAGGCCAGCAGCGGTCCAGCTCCCCTCTTCAAATATCTCGTGGTACTCCTTGACCAAGAACTCCAAGAGGCTGCGCCGCGCAGGCAGGGCGTTGCGGATGCCCATTACGAACTGTACATGTGGAGGACTCTTGAGCAGATCCCGTTTTAGAAGATCTCGGGCATTATAGAGCATCGCCGCGTCGAAGATCTCGATCTCTGGCTTGATCTCACGCTCCAACATCTCTTTGGCGAGGGCGTCCACCAACCGAGGGCTGTTCTCATAGATGGAGTTAGGGAAGTTAACTGAGCCTGTCGCCAAAGAGGCCATATCGGGCTTTAACGCGAGAGCAGCGCCCCGCTCGCTGTGATCTCGCCCACGCCCCCCAGTAGAGAATTGGATGATCATCCCTGGGCAGTGCTCACGGATCCCCTTCATCACTCGCTCAAAGCGCTCTGGATCAGAGGAGGGGCGCTCCTGTTCATCGCGAACATGAAGATGAACCAGACTGGCTCCTGCCTCAAAGGCCGCATGGGTCGATTCGATCTGCTCATTGGTCGAGATGGGCACCGCTTGATTGTCTCGCTTACAAGGTACAGAGCCCGTGATGGCAACGCTGATGATGGCTGCTCTCGTCATCTTCCCCCTCTCTACATCTCTATTTTGGCTGTAAAGTAGCAGGGAAGACAAGGAGCAAACCAGCAAAAACATTGATGAAAAATAAAATTTCTGTTAGAGCTTTGCCCTCTGAGTTTTGGTGAGAGAACGATGACTGATCTCCGTAACTTAAAACGCCGTATTGGGCAGCGCATCATCCTGGGTTTTGAGGGGACCCGCCTCCCTCCAGAGATCGCTCGCTTGGATGAGGAGTGGGGCATCGGAGGCTATATCCTCTTTTCCCGCAACCTACAGGAGATCGAGCAGGTGATGGGCCTAACTGAGGATCTTTGGACCCTCGGTCAAGGGACCCCTCCCTTTATCGGCATCGATCAGGAGGGAGGGCAGGTACATCGCCTCCCGGCGCCCTTTACGATCTTCCCCGATATGGCTCAGATGGGTAAAGTCAGCTCTGTTTCTGTGGCTTATGAGGTAGGCGCGGTGATCGGTCGAGAGCTGACCGCCTCTGGTTTTAACCTCAACTTCGCCCCTGTACTGGACATCAACACCCACCCAGATAACCCCATCATCGGACGTCGTGCGATCTCTGCAGATCCCGCCAAGGTGACCAGCCTCTCTCGCGCCATCGTGCGGGGCTTACATGACAACTCCATCATCGCCTGTGGGAAGCATTTTCCAGGACATGGAGACACTCGAGAGGACAGCCACAAGACTCTGCCCACCTGCAAGCTGAGCCTAGAGCGCCTCAAGAGCCGGGAGTTTATCCCCTATACAAAGCTGATGCATGAGTCCCCCCATATGGAGATGGTGATGGGCGCGCATGTGCGCTACTCAGAGCTGGATTCCAAGCACCCTGCCAGCCTCAGCCGGAAGGTGATCCAGGATGTGCTGCGCCTGGACTTGGGCTTTAAGGGTCTCTTTGTCACCGACGACCTGGAGATGAAGGCGATCACCCAAAACTACTCTATGTCAGAGGCCACACTCCTGGGCTTGGAGGCGGGAGTAGACCTCTTTATGGTCTGTCACAGCCTGGATAAGCAGGTTGAGGTTCTAGAGACGCTGATGACTGAAGCGGAGTCCAGCCGTTACCCCAAGCACTTTTGGGAGCGGGGCTACACTCGCATCCGCAGCACCAAGGCGCGGCATTTTCGGGTCCTGCGCAGCATCGACCGTGTTCACGCCCGTGAGGTGATCGGCAACCGAGAGCACCAGCGTATCTCTCGTCGCCTCAAGGATGGAAAGTAGGACTCAAAAATAGAAGAAGCCGCCTCTTGGGCGGCCTCTCTACGCGAGTCTCTGCTACTACAAGACCTGGGACATGGAAGGCTCACTGAATTCACCACCATGGGGGCACCTAGTTGGTGCACGGAACCACGAGTGGCGAGGTTGCTCCAGGCCGTCACCAACTAGGTGCCCCCATGGTGAAAGTAGAATTCTGGAACAGCCTTCCTTGTGCTCGATGATGAGGAATACTCCTGGGCGGCGCAGCGCCGACCGATAAGCTAGACCTGATCCTCGCGTTTTTGAAGTTTGGGTGAGTTGAGGTCTGAGGGCAAGGGGAAAAAGAGGAAAACTCAAGAGGTCCCTGATATCAAACATCTGTCCACAACCGGATCGAAGGGAAGCGGTGATCAGAAAAAAGAGCCTCATCAAGATCTTCTTGGCCCTCCTGGTCTCTGGGGGGCTCTTGACTCTCTTCCTCCAGAAGCTCGACCCTCAAGAGGCCCTAGAGAGACTTCAGGGGACCAAGCCGCTCTGGCTCCTGGCCGCCTTCATCGCCTCTCTTGGGGTCCTCTGGGCTCGTGGGGTTCGCTTCTGGCTCCTGAGCCATGAGAGCAGCTTGGGGAGCGTAACGGCCAGCATCGCCGTTCAGAACTTCCTCACTCGGATCACTCCCTTACGTTTGGGAGAGCTGGCCCTGCCGCTCCTGCTTCACCGCACTGAAGGAGAACCCCCCGCCTCCTGTATCCTCTCTCTCCTCCTGGTGCGCCTGACGGAGATCTGGGTGTTGCTGCTCTTCGCAGGCTTTGGAGCGCTCAGCTGGTTTGGGCAGGGAGAGGATCTGGGAGGCTTGGGAGCAGCAGCTCTCATCGCCAGCCTCCTCCTCCTCAGCTTCCGTTGGTGCTTTCAGCAGGGCTTAAAGCTTCTTGAGTTTCTCGTCGCCCGCCTGGGTTTGAACTCCATCACTTTCTTGGAGCGCCTGATCAGGCAGCTTAAAGAGGCCGCCGCAGAGCCCCTCAACTTCAAGCAGCAGTTGGCCCTACTCCTGGGCAGCGTAGCGGTGATGAGCGCGCAGTTCCTGCTTTATGGCTTTGTCTTGATGTCGTTGGATCTCCAACTGCACCCTGCTCAGATCCTCATCGGGGTCACCGGCTCGGCCATCGCGGGAGCGATCCCGGTCCTCAGCGTAGGCAGCGTAGGCACTCATGAGGCGGGTTGGACCACAGCCTTTCTCTGGGTAGGGCTCTCTTGGAACGACGCTGTGCTGAGCGGTCTGCTTGGTCAGCTCCTGACCCTGCTCTTCGCAGCTCTCTTCTCTCTCCCCGCTTGGCTCTATTTGAGACCTCGGCTTGACAGCAACAAAGGACAAGCAGAGGATCTCGGTTGATGCCTCTGCTCTTACTGCTCTCTCTCTCCCTCAACTCTCTCTATGCTCCCCCTGTACAGAGCTCCAAAGAGAAAGCCCGGAGCCTTTATCACACGGGAGTCAAGCTCTTTAAAGAAGGGCATTTTCGGGAGGCTTCTCAGCGTTTCTCACAAGCCTTCGATTTGGACAACGCCCCTGTCCTTCTCTATAACTTGGCACGGGCTTATGAAGAGATGGAGGAGCCTGAGGGTGCGGTGCTGCACTATAAGCGCTACCTAAAGCGTTTCCCCAAAGAGAGTGATGTTGAAGAGGTCAGGCGTCGTGTACACCTCATCGAGATGGTGCTTAAGAAGAGCCGTCAGGGTGCTTTAACCATCGAAGAGCTGCCCCAGGGCGCCCAGATTGATTTCAATGGTCAGCCAGCACCCTCCAGCCCCAAGGCTCACTGGCGTCTGGGGCCGGGACCCTTGGAGATCAAAGTCAGAAGCTTGGCAGGCGAGGAGTGGAGCCAGCGTGTTGAGATCAAACAAGGAGAGCATGAGGTTTTGATCTTTAAGGCTCAAGAGCAGCCTCCTCCTCCTCAACTTTCAGATTCTAAGCTATCCACACGAGAGATCGCCGGTTGGTCTACCCTGGGCTTGGGGATCCTTAGTTTTGGTGCTGGAGGCTTTTTTTACGCCCAAGCCCTGGAAGCAAAGGACTCTTATGAGCGCTCAGGCTCAAAGACACTTAGGGTCTCTTCCGAACAGGAGAGGGAGAGCATCTGGGAGGAGCAAAAGGGCTTCTCTGATGACTTCTCTCTCTGGAGAGGTTTAAGTTATTCGATGTTTGCTCTAGGTGGAGTCTCTTTGGGGACGGGCGTGGGGCTGCTCATCTGGGAGTTCTCAGAGGGTGAGGCCGCGCTCCTCCCCAGCCCCCAAGGCTTGATCTTCAGGGCTCGCTTTTAAACTGCGGCGATGAGAGGAGCCTCTTGCGTCATTATGTGAGGTGTTTGGAGGCAGGGGCTGAGATCAGCCCTGAGATTCGCAAAGCTCCCTGTCGTTGAGTGATCCCGCTGCTGTCCAGCCAAGCGAGGAGGGGGAGGGCCTGCCTACGGCTGATCTTTGTCAGGCGGCAGATCTCCCCCAGACCCAGGCTGGAGATCTGTAGTTGCCTTTGGACACTGGCTCTGAAGGCCAGGGCTTCCCGTCCAGGAAAGCAGCGACCTTGACTGAGGACCACGCGCTCTTGCGCAGCCAGATGGCTGAGGATCAAGCGCAGCGTCTGGGGCTGGACTGGGAAGCGTTTCTCCAGCTCTCCCTGAGAGATCCCCTCAAGCCCCACTCGACTCAGAACCTTGATCAGTTTATGGGCCAAGCGTTTCCCCCTACGATCCAATCGAGGGCTGTGCTCAGGCTGTCGTAGAGCAGGCCCCGCTCTGAGCAGCTCTCCTCGCTCCCGAGCTTCACGCTCAGCATATCGAGCCAGGAGGTCGGGGGGGGTATAGGGCAGCCCAGGCGCTGCTGAGTTCTCCCGATGGTGGTTTTGAACCTGGGCGATCAGCTGAACTCGCTCTCTCTCTAGGAGTTTGGGAGCAAAGCGGGGAGGGCCGGGAGGCTCAGAGGGCAGAAGCAGACGAGGACTGACCTCCTCAGGTCGCAGCCCCCTGCGCCTGCTCTCCTCGATCAGCAGCGCCGCTCCCTCCTCAGGGTCTAAGAGACGACGACGCTGCTCAGCTCGCCGTCGTCGAGGGGGCTGGCTGTCCAGGAGGCGTCCCCCTGCGAAGACGCTGCCCCAGTGAAGATCTCGAGGTCCTCTGAGCACAAAGCGAGCACCAGCGGGGAGTGGGATGACTCGATCCAAACGCAGACGAGCCAAACCCCGACCTCCAGGAGGAATAGGCTCATCGGCGCGGATCTCCACCAAAGCTTGACGCGCGGCCAGATGGAGGTTGAGCCCTCGGGCTCGGTAAAGGGGAAGCCGGGCCTGGGGCAGCAGCTCCAGCTCAGCGTCAAAGAGGCGACCCTCTAGGAGTTGGCCGGGGTTGCTTAATACAGCGCCTCTGGGGAGAGCCTTTTGAGGGAGGTTGAGGTTAAGGGCCACGCGCTGTCCAGCCTGGGCGGCCTGAACCGCCTCTCCATGGATCTCAATGCCACGGATGCGAGCCAAAGGACCCATGTTGACTTGCAGCTGCTCCCCCAACCGAAGCTGGCCTCGGATCAGGCTCCCAGTGACCACGCTGCCCTGACCTGTGAGGCTAAAGCTGCGATCTATGGGAAGGCAGAGAGGCAGATGTAAAGCGGCTTGAGGTCGAGGCAGGGCTTCCACCGCTTGGCTGAGGGCCTCTAGACCGAAGCCCTGAGGAGCACAAACCGGGATAATTGGAGCTTTGGCCAAGGCGCTGCCTTGAAGATCCCTGCGAATTCTCGCTACAGCAGCTTCTAGATCCTCCACCCGATCGGAGAAGCTCATAGCGATGACACCCTGATGAAAACCCAGGAGTTGACACGCGGCCAGATGTTCACGAGTTTGAGGCATCACCCCTTGATGAGCTGCCACCACCAGGAGCACCGCCTGAGCGGCCCCCGCTCCCAAAAGCATAGTCCGCAAGAGACGCTCATGGCCTGGGAGATCGATGATGGAGACAGGTTCAGAGAGCGCCCAACGAGCGAAGCCCAGCTCGATGCTTATCCCTCGACGCTTCTCTTCGGAGAGACGATCACAGTCTACCTGTGTTAGGGCCTGGACCAGATGAGTCTTTCCATGATCTACATGACCAGCAACAGCGAGGATCATCCTCAGCCCATCAAACCGTAGAAAAAGAGGACCAGGATCAGCAGGGTCACTGAGAGGATCGCGAGCTGCCAAGGGAGAGAGAGCGCTGCTCCCTCCTCTTTAGAGACCTGCTCCAAGGGTCGCGTTGGGGCCTCCTGGACGAGCCTCTGCTGCTCCCGAGCTTCTCGATCCCTCTCATGATTAAGAAGCTTCTGTTGGAGAGGCGACTCTGGAGCACTGAGCGTTTGAAAGGCAAGAGGAGAGGGTGAGATCTGCTCCTCAATCTCTGTCTGCTCCTCAATCTCTGTCTGCTCCTCAATCTCTGTCTGCTCACTGAGGTGGAGTTGAGCGAAGCTATCCTTTGTGAACTTTGCGATGATGAGGGGCTCCTCTTGGGGGAGCATCATCACCTTTGTAGGTCCATCCTCTACCTCGGTCACAGGATTATTGAGGGCCTCAAACATCGCCTGAGCATCAGGGAAGCGCTCTTTGGGGTCCTTTTTAAGCGCCCGCTGGAGGAGGGTCTCAAGTTCAACATCCAGACCGTGAAGGGGGGGCAGAGGGGTGTGGGCCTGAGCGTTAACGATCTCTATCCGGCTGGGAGCATCAAAAGGGGGATAGCCATAGAGCATAAAAAAGAAGAGCAGACCCACCGCGTAGATATCTGTTGCTGGCCCCTCCTTAAAACCCAGGGCTCGATCTGGAGCCATATAGCGCGGTGTGCCCAAGACCAAGCCTGCCTGGGTTTGAAGTTGGGTGGTATCTCCCTGCTCCTCCTCAGGCGCGAGCAGCTTAGCCATACCAAAATCCAAGATCTTGAGCTTCTCCTGCCCTAGAGCATTTTGAACCAGCATGATGTTGTCGGGCTTGAGATCCCGATGCAGGATACCCATCTTATGAGCCCCCGCGAGGCCCGCGAGGAGCTGCCTTCCCAGGTCACGCACCCGCGCGGGAGCGAAGGGGCCATCTCGATGAACCGACTCCTTTAGGGTCCGACCTTGAACAAACTCCATCGCCATATAAAGCAGGGGCTCAACCTCCTCCACCTGCTTATCTCTTTGGGGAGGCTCATACTCGCCATACTTAAGCAGGCGAACGATCTGCTCTCCTCCAAGTTTGGCGATCGCCTGAGCCTCCTGAAAGAAGCGGCGCCTGAGCCCATGCTGCTCTTGGCGCTCAGGCCGGATGACTTTAAGGGCGACATGACGCTCTATTCGCTCCTCAATGGCCAGATAAACCTGCCCAAAGCCTCCACCACCCAGAACCCCCACAAGATCATAGCCATCGATGTTCTGGCCCAAGAGTTGGAATTTTAAGCCACGGCGTAGATGCGTCGCGATCACCAAGCGAGCACCATCCTGGGGACAACGCAGCCCAAGCGAGCCTTTAGATGACTCTCTACAGTGTGGACAGATCAGCTCATACATCGCGCTCTTTGGCATGAGCTAAGTAGGCACAAAGCGACTCCAAAGACAGCTTGGGCTCTAAAGCCTTAGAGTTTTTTAGGATGCCAGATTCTCTCTTGAGCGAAAAGAAGATCTGGAGAGATTCTGCTTTCCAGCGAGACATCTCCAAGGCAAACCACGGAGCGATAATTTAGGAGGAGAACGAATGGGCAGCGATGTGGTAACACTCTATATACTGGAGTAGGTTGCAGCTGACTTGCCATGAGCTTGAAGCATTTGAAGAGTATATTTAAGATTCTGCTCCTCTCCTATCTGGGTTATCTGATGCTCCTTGCCAGTCTAGAACGCCGTGTCCTTTTCCCCACCCATCTCATCGGGCCCCCCCCCTCAGTCGAGGAGCATCTACCGGGGTTAATCTCCTTGGAGGTTCAACATGAGGAGGGGTATGTCGAGGGTTTCCTGCTCCCTGGAGTGGGAGCTGGCCCCCGTCCATTGCTGATCCACGCACATGGCAACGCTGAGCTGATCCAGCACTGGCTCTTTGCCCTCCAGCCCTATCGAGAGATGGGGATCTCGGTCGCGCTCTTAGAATATAGAGGCTACGGGCGTTCACAGGGGGTGCCATCAGAGGCTGCGATCCTTAAAGACCTGGAAAGCTTTTTGGCGCAGCTCAAGCAGCGCCCGGAGATCAACCCAGAGGCGATTATTTACCACGGTCGCTCCCTGGGGGGTGGGGTCCTGGGAGCTTTCTCGGGGAGACAGCCCCCCAAGGCGTTGATCTTAGAATCAACCTTTCGTAGCGTCCCCCTGATGGCGCGAAAGATGGGCGTCCCAGCCTTTCTGATCAAGAACCACTTTAACACCGAAGCAGTGCTCAAAGAGCTTCAAGCACCTCTCCTGATCTTTCATGGTGTACAGGATGATCTGATCCCCTTTGAACATGCTGAGGCCCTGGCTCAAGCCAACCCAAAGGCGCGCTTGCGACCGCTTCAATGTGGTCATAACGACTGCCCTCCAGATCCTGTCGCCTATTGGCGAGAGATCTGGATTTTTCTCAAAGCGGCGAAGATCCCCCTTAACCCGGCCTATCAACCCGTCTCTGCGCCACGCCCAGAGGGAGAGTGAGAGTATGGAGAGAGAGAAGCTGGTCGAAGAGGTTTGCGGGGCGTTGAGCGCCTTGGCTGATTCAAAACGAGCCCAGGAGATGGCTCGTTATATGAAAACTGAGCAGCTCTTTTATGGCGTAGCCGCACGGCCCAGGCGACAGATAGCCAAGGCAGCGGCACAGGCTCATCCTCCCGAGGATCAGGGCAGTTATCAAGCAGCTACTTTGGCGCTCTGGGAGCAACCTCATCGTGAGACGCGATATGTCGCTATCGCTTATGCGCGCCACCATAAGCCTTGGATCAGGGCGGCAGCCCTGCCGCTCTATGAACGGATGCTGCGGGAGGGAGCTTGGTGGGATTTTGTAGATGAGATCGCGCAACACTTAGTGGGAGGCGCGCTGCAAACTGAACCGGAGTTGGTCTGGCCGGTGCTGGATGACTGGATCGATGATCCAGATCTCTGGATTCGGCGAACAGCGATCCTCGCTCAAAATCGACATAAGGAGCGAACAGACAGCGCGCGCCTATTTGGCTACTGTCTCAGACGAGCTGAGGAGAGAGAGTTCTTTATCCGTAAAGCGATCGGCTGGGCGCTGCGCTCCTATAGTCGCGTCGCGCCAGAGGAGACCGCAGCCTTTCTTCAAGCACAACGAGGGCTCCTCTCTGGGCTCTCTTTTAGGGAGGGGGCTCGCCATCTCATTACAGAGGGCCTTTTAGAGGCTTAGAAAGATGGAACCTTGGCCGGTCGCCAGCCGCGCTTTAAACGCATCAAACCAGCTTGAATTTGTAGTGACAAGATGCGTAGTTGGTGCGGGTTTTGATCCACCTGTAATCTTTGGAGAATCTCTCATGCCCCAAGCCATCCGTTTTAAACCTGCTCTTCTGTTGCTCTTGCTGAGCGGTCTCCCCACCATGAGCCAAGCCGAGGAGCCCGCTGAGCGCATCAAGGTCGTACAGCCTATCCTGTTTTATACTGCGAAGGCGACGCTGAGGGAGGAGAGCGCCTCAGCCCTCAAGGTCATCGTCAAGGCTCTCTCAGAGCGTCCCAAGATCTCTCTGCGCATTGAGGTTCATACGGACAGCCGAGGATCGGCCAAGTACAACGCTGAGCTGACCCAGAAACGGGCTGATTCGATACGCGATGCGCTCGTCGCCAAAGGCGTGGACAGGGCTCGACTCTTCCCTATCGGTCGAGGCGAGATCTACCCAGTGGCTGACAACAGGACCCGGCAGGGGCGCGCAGCGAACCGGCGCGTTGAGTTTTTGGTGATCCAACAGGGCTCTCTAAAGACGCTGACTGCCCCCTGAAGCTCTCTAAAGATGGAGGAGCTTTGGAACGTCAAACATAGGCACAGAAAGGCTATGCCAGGAGAAGCGATAGGAGCGGTCCAGTGGCCGACTTCTCAAGCGAGGCTATCTCCGTTTTCACCCCATGAGTCTACCGCTGGGTGCCATCTATTTTTCCTTTGACAGGTTACCAGATCTTCCAATGAGAACGAGGATGCCGAAGTTCAGGACCCCCCATATCTGCTCTACATAAGCGAGCCGAAAGGGGACTATGGATAGCTCTTAGCTCCCTAGAAGATGGACAAGGCCAGGGGGGATGGGTGAAAAGCTTGCTGAACTATCCAGGAGCTTCAGGATGGAACATCTTTGGCAACAGATCAGCGCCCTACCCCTCTTCTGGTACTGGTCTGCACTCTTCCTTCTCCCGCTCCTCCTGGGCTTCCTCTCTGCGCGAGGGCCTCTAAACTATGGACGGCATGAGGAGCCTGAGCAGCTTGAACGCAGCCTTCGAACACTCAGGAGCCTCCGCCGCAGCGCTCTGGGCCTGGGAGGCCTGCTCAGCCTCCTCTTTATGGCGCTGGCCCTTGAAGGTCAAGCGAAGCTGGGAGCCAGCCTCGCTCCTCTGCTCCTGGGGCTCCTGGTGGCTTTGCTCCTGGGGCTCCTCTCAGAGTTCCTGCGCCTGCGTTGCCCCCTCTCAGCTCAGGAGGAGGAGCGAGTGGATGCAGAGCCAGGGGCTGGAGGAGAAGCCAGAGCTGCCCTCTCCGAGATCCGCCGCTTAGTAGATAAGCTTTCTCCCTCCACGGGGGTGGAGACCGCGCTGGAGATTCAAACAGAGATGCTGCGACAGACCCTAGAGAGGTTAGAACCCCCCTCTCATAGCGTCTTGGACTCCTCCAGAGAGCAGCTGGCGAAAGCCGCAGAGGCTTTCGAGGCTCAAGCGGTTCGCAGCAGCAGCGCCCTCAAAAGCTCCACCGATCATGTAGAGGCCCTCAAGTCCGCCTCAGAGGCTTTTCAGGAGGGTCTAAGGAGTCAGCGTGATCTGCTGGAGGGGATGAGCTTAGCCCAGGATCGTCTCTTTCTAAGGATAGAGGAGAGCTTCGCAGGGGTCCCCAAGATGTTGGAGCTGATCAGTGAGTCCGCAGGCACCAGCGCTGAGGCGGCTCGGCGCATCGAGCAGCTCTTTGGTGGTGAAGAGATGGAGGCCGCTGGACAGTTGCTGCCAGAGCTGGCCCGTCTGAGCGAGACAGAGCATAGGAGCCGAGCGCTCCTCCTTGAAATACTCCCCAAGCTCAGCGGCCTAGGAAAACTGGCTCAGGCTCTAGAGCTACACACTCAGGGTCTGGGGCGCAGCGCTGAGTCCCTAGAGCAGAGCTGCGCCCTGGTGGTCACCCAACTTCAAAGTTTTGAAACAGAGGGGGTGTTGCCGCTCCTCTCTCAGGTGATGAAGGAGAGCGTCGAGGCCACCGGACTGAGGATCTTGATGGAGCGGATCAGCGCTCAGGTGCGAGCGACAGATAAGCTGCTTGAGCGCCTCTCAAATCCAGACAAGGCTTAGTCTTCAGGCCAGAGCAACCAGCTGAGGCCTGCGACACAGGCTGCGCCTCCCAGGGTAAAGAGTAGATCCGCGCTCTGGCGGTTGCTGTTCATCCCCTCGACCAGAGACTCATAGCGTCTACGATCCTGCTCCTGACCGCTGGTGCGCGCGAGGCTGTCAGCCTCATCTCGATCTTCCAGGGCCTGGACTCCAAAGTAACCCCCCAGACCCAGCGCGGCGGCGCCCAAGCCAGTCATGCTCCAGCCCGGCCACTGAGGTCGTCCCGAGCCCCTGACGGAGAGCAGCATGATCGCGCGAGAGAGAGAGTCTCCATCCTTGATCCTGATGATGGAGTCGTGAGGGTGGTGGTCTTTAAGCCGCACACTCAGGGTGTGAGACTGGGCGCTGAGCTGAAGATCCCTCAGCGGAGTCTGCCCCAACAGCTCCCCATCGATGATCACTTGAGCCCCACTGGGCTGGCTCTCCAGACTCAAGAGCCCTCCCACCTGAGCAGGAGAGAGCCGAAAGCTCAGGGGATACTCTCCGCCCCACTCAGCGTTAACGGTGCTGGTCTCTGGAGCGTAGCCCTCCAGTTCCAGATCGATTCGTCTGCGTCCTGGCTCTACGCTGCCTCGCCAAGGGCTGCGTCCCAAGAGGCGCCCATCCACCCGCAGGCTGGCCCCAGAGGGTCTAGACTTGATCTCCAAGATGGGACGCGCCAAGAGCGCGATGACCCGCTCTACACACTTCTGAGCTGCTTTGCGAGTGCGCTCTGGAACATCCGCAGCGTTGAGGACGATTTTACAATGGATCATAGCCTGATCGGGTTGTTTGAGAGCTTCATAGCTACGACCAATATTGACATCTAGGTTGGGATGCGGGGCGAGTCGATTGGCGGCCTTAAACTTCTCAAGGGCCTGCTCATAGCGCTTAGCCTTATAGGCTTTGGCCGCCGCCCGGCTAAGCTGCCGGGCCTTTTTGATCTGCCCAGGGCTGGCCGCCAAGAGAGGAAGACAGAGCAGCAGTAGGTGGATCATCTCAGCTCCAGAGCCGGAGTTTCTGAATCAAAGCTCGCTTTAAGATAGCTCGATCTCTCTTGAGGGGGGAAGCGTCAGGGGACCAACTCAAAGATGGGTTGAAGTTTGACTCGGATCTGTTGATCTCGCTGTAGGCTCACCCGACGCAGAACCTCCTCATAGCCCTGTCGCTGAAAACGCAGCTTGAGGCTACGGCGGCTTTTACTTCTCCGTAGGCTCAGAGGGGTTCGCCCTAGGAAGCGTCCCTGGCTGCTGACTTTGGCTCCTTTGGGATCCGAGCGGAGCTGAATCTTTACCCGTTGAACAGGCGCAGCGTCTGGCGGGGGAAGATCCTGAACTGGGCCAGCGTCCCTGATCGGTGTCAGATCCTCGGGAGGACTCATATCCTTTAGCCTGCTTCCCAAGCTGATCTTCGCTAAACCTATATCTGAAGCAGGAGAACCCAGATCCACCGATTCTGAACTGAGGAGATTCAAAGGAGCAAAGAGGAGCAGGGCCAAGAGCCCCAGGAGGAGCGCGACTCCTCCCAAGATGAGGGACGGTGACCATCTCCTCTGTGGCTGTAAAGCGCCTTGTTCCAAGCGCTTTACAGCCGCGCTCAGCGCCGCCGTTGAGGGGAAGCGCCGCTCTGGATCTTTATCCAAAAGGCGCTCGATGATCTGTTCCAAGCCCCGGGAGAGAGGGAGCCGCTTCCTCAGCGGGATATGCGCCTCATGAGCTTGTTTGTAGAGGATCGACATCGGGGTGGGTCCATCAAAAGGGACCTCTCCACAGAGAGCTTGGTAGGCGATGACCCCCAAGGAGTAGAGATCAGCTCGACCATCGATCTCGATGGAGCTGAGGCTCTCAGGGGCCATATAGCGAGGGGTCCCCAGAGCCATCGAGCTGGTGTGCTCTCCCACCGTCTTGACGATGCCCAGATCCATCACCGTCACCAAGCCATCAGCATCCCGGATCAGGTTTCCCGGCTTGATATCACGATGGATCAGTTTGGCCTGATGGAGCGCGCCCAGAGCCTCTGAGACCTGGAACAGCAAAGAGCAGGTCTCCTCAGAAGAGAGAGGGCCTGTCTGTAGAATCTCTTGCAGCGATTGACCCTCAATAAAGCGCATCACCATGTAATAGCTGCCACCCTCTCGCCCCACCGCATAGACAGGGACTAAGCCCCCGTGAGCGACGCTGGCGAGAGCGCGGGCTTCGCGCATAAAGCGCGCCAAGACCCCTGGATCTGCCTCTGTGGTCAACATCGCTTTGATGGCGATGGGGCGGTTGAGGCTGAGGTCTAAGCCTCGGTAGACCACGCCCATCCCGCCCCGTCCAACCTCCTCATCAACGCGGTAGCGCTGCTCAAGGAGTTGCCCTCGAGCGAGGGGCTCAGGTCGCTCCAGGAGGAAACCACAGCTGGGACAGGCGCCCGCCCCAGGGGGGATTTCAGAGTTACAAGAGGGGCAGTTGATGTGCTCCCCGCTTTCTTTAAAACCTCAGCACTGCTCCAAGCTTCATCAGCAAACTCGCTGATCGTCGCAGGCTCTCATCCGAACAGAGCCGAGGATCTTGAATGAGGTGTTGCGCTTCCCTTGGGATTCGCCTCCGCTATAATGCCCCGCTCAGGCCCTATAAAACTAGGAATTAAGGAGAGGAGAGCGTCCATGCGATCTTCGCCCTGCCCTCGTTGTGGCGGACAGCTTGGCTCCATCGACAGCCACTGTGGAGCCTGTGGGCAGCAGCGACCAGATGCAGCTCCTGAAGACTGGATCGGCCAGCTCGTCGATGAAAAGTATAAAATCGAGGCGGTCTTGGGGGTGGGCGGTATGGGGATGGTGTTTCAGGCACGTCGAGTTCTTGTAGGAGATCGCGTTGCCCTCAAGCTGCTCTTCCCTCGCTTCCTTAGAAGCCCTCTACAGCGTAGGCTCTTTAGAGATGAGGCGATCGCCTCAGCGCGGCTCTCTCATCCCAACGTGGTCACGATCTTTGACGCTGAACTGGACTCTGAAGGTCAAGCTTATATCGCTATGGAGTTGCTGAAGGGACGCAGCTTTAAATCCTTCCTCCTGGAGCGGGCGCCGATGCAGCCCGAGGAGCTGCTCCCCCTGGCGGTTCAGATCTGTCAGGGTTTAGAGGCGGCTCATCAGGCTCAGATCGTTCACCGAGATCTCAAACCCGATAACATCTTCCTGGAGGGAGAGAGCCAGCGTGTCAAGCTGGTCGACTTTGGGATCGCCGCCATGTTGGATGTGGAGCAGGATGAGGAGCAGTTCAAGCTGCTGGGCACCCTGCGCTATATGGCGCCTGAGCAGTGTCTCGGTAATCCTGTCGATGCGCGCTGCGATCTCTACGCCCTGGGGGTGCTGCTCTATGAATCTCTCACCCGGCGGCGAGCCACCGGTCGGAGCCTCTCCGCTGTGCTTCGTGAGCCAGTTCAGGCTCCCAATCAGCTGCTCTCTCCAGAGCAGCAGCTCCCCCTCGCTCTAGAGGGCCTGCTCTTAAGTCTGTTGGAGAAGGATCCTGCACGACGCCCAGAGTCTGCCCGTGTCGTGGCTGAACATCTCCAAGAGATCCTCGCGCCTCCTCCCCAGCCTCTCCCACGCGCTCTCCTCTTCATCCCCCTTATCTTGGCCCTTGGGGCGCTCCTGCTCGCGCTGCTCTAAGGGAGAGAGTCGGTTTATGAACAGCAACTCTGAACTCCGCGCTCGCACCTGGGTGGTGCTCTGTCACCCTGCTGATCCTCGCAATCTAGGCGCCAGCATTCGCGCTGTGGTTAATCATGGCTTGGCGGGCCTCCGCCTGGTCTCTCAACAGCTCTTTGATCCAGGAGATCTCCTTCACTTCTCCGCCTCAGCGATCCACCAAGTAGATCTGCGCAGCTATAAAACCCTAGATGAAGCGATCTCTGACTGCGCCCAGGTGGTGGGGACCAGCCGCAGGACACGGGATCCCCAAGCGCCCCCCTTCTGGCCAGCTGCAGGTTTCCCGCTGCGCTTGGCTGCCAAGGGAGAGATCGCCCTCCTCTTTGGAACAGAGCGCACAGGGCTGACCTGGGAGGAGGTGGAGCGCTGCGAAGCCCTGATCCAGATCCCGACCACTGAAGCTTTCCCCTCTATGAACCTGGGGCATGCCGTAGCCTGTATGGGCTATGAATTGGCGCGACCCCTGCCAGAGGAGGTTGGCCCTCCTTTAAGCGCCAGACCTCAACCCAGAGCGGCGGCTGAACATCGCCAAGCTTTCTACGCTAAGGTGAGAGAGATCGCCGCAGAGATGGACTATCCCCCAGGGCGGAACCCGGATGCTTTTACCCGTAAGCTTCGTAAGGTTTTGGACCGAGGGAACCTCAGCCAAGCTGATTATGGGCTGTTCTCAGGGATCTTTAGCGAGCTGAGGCGTCTCTATCGCTTCGGAGGCTCAGGAGCGACGACGACGCCTCAGGGCAAAGAGGAGTAGAAGGAGGAGAGGCGGAGCCCCGCTGCCGCTGCTGTTGCGGCAGGTGCAACCCAGCTCCGCAGGGCTTGCTTCAACTTGTTCTGCGCCCAACTCAGCCGCTCCCTGATCGGGAGGCTGGCCAAACGAGACCTCGTCTCCCTCAAAGAACACCTCCTGATCTTGTTCAGGGCTGCTCCCCTCATCCTCTTCAACCCTTCCATCCATCTCAACACCAGCATCCCCCTGCACAACATCCCCCACACCTTCATCGATCGCGAGGCCTCCATCTATAATGCCACCTCCATCTACGGGAGGTTGAACGCCCGCATCTGGCGCCAACCAGCCCGGATCACATTGGGCGCTCTCACCCTGAGCGACGCAGAGAAAGCCATCAGGACATTCAATATGAGCGCAGGGGCTGTCCAGGCACTGGCCGTTGACGCAGCGGAGGCCCGGACCACAGACAACACCCGTGCAGAGTTCGCGGATACAGATCCCGGCTACGCAGGTTTCATTGGGCCCACAAGAGGCCGCGAAGCAGAGATCAGCGACACAAACCCCATCCACACAAGTCTCATCCAGAGGGCAGGAGATATCGCAGACATCAACACAGCTCCCTTCGCGACAAAACTCATTCGGGCCACAGTCGATCTCAGCGCAGGAGTCGGGGATGCACTCCCCCGCCCAGCAGATCAGCCCCACCTCACAGCCTCGCTCATAGCAGCTGTCGGCGACGCAGAAGCCATCTACACAGACCCCCTCACTGCACTCCGTCTCTTCACAGGGATCGAGGCAGAGGCCATCCTGGCAACGCCAATGCTCAGGGCAGTTGGCGGCTGTACAGGGATCTACACAGGCCCCTTCGCTACAGATGTCGTTGGAGTTTGGACACTCCATCGTGATCGGGCAGGGGGGTGCGCAGAGGCCACGGACACAGATCTCATCACCCTCACACAGGTCCCCCTCGTCGATCTCTCCATCACAATCGTTGTCCTCTCCATCACAGACCTCTTCAGGGAGAGAGAGGCCACAGACGCCACAGGCGTTGATCAGATCCTCATCGATACGACCATCGCAGTTGTTGTCCATGAGGTCACAGATCTCCTCTATGGCGTCCTGCTCCTGGATACAACCCACGAGGCCATTGAGGCAGACAGGGCGACCTTGAGCGCAGATCCCAGGTAGGCCAGTGGCGCAGATCTCATCTTCAGCCCAGAACTCAGCGTCATCCACTTGACCGTTACAATCGTTGTCCAAGCCGTCACAGACCTCTACGCTGGGCTCCAACTCAGGCTGGCAGATGAGAGCCCCCCCCTCACATTGAAGCGTCCCTGTGCCACAAACCCCAAAGAAGTCCGTGCTGCACTCTGGCCCAGCCCCAGGGTTACCCTCATCAGTTTCCCCATCACAGTCATTGTCCAGACCATCGCAGATCTCCGGCTCAACCGCGTGAATGACACGGCAGGAGATGATCCCCCCCTGACAGAGGGTCTCACCTACAGCGCAGAGCCCCTGTTGCCCCTCCAAGACGCAGGGTAGGCCTCCTCCTGGATCGCCTTCATCTACTTCACCATCACAGTCATCGTCGATGGAGTTACAGATCTCAACCTGAGGGAGCTGCTCTCCCAGACAGGTCAGCTGTCGGTCGGCGCAGACAAAGGTTCCGCCACTACATCGCCCAGGCTCTCCAGTGTCACAAGCCAGCCCCAACTGGGGATCTTCCTCATCAACGTCTCCGTCGCAGTCATTGTCCAAACCATCACAAGTCTCTGGCCCTGGGTCCTCTGTAGGGAGGCACTGCAGGCCCTGGAGACACTGAATGGTCCCCACCGCGCAACGCCCATCCAAGCCAGTATCACAGGGGAGCCCTCCGCCTGGATTCTCCTCATCCACAGCCCCATCACAGTCATTATCAAAGCCGTCACAAATCTCAGGTTGAGCATCAAAGAGAGGCTCACAGCGCAGCTCCCCCTCCATACAGTTCAGCTCCCCCTCTGCACAGCGGCCCAGGGCCTCTAGGTTGCAGTTCGGTTCCCCACCAGGATTCTCCTCATCCACGCGGCCATCACAGTCATTGTCCTCTCCATCGCAGATCTCCTCTTCAGGGAAGATCTGCTGGAGGCAGCGAATGGCGCCGTTGCGACAATCGGTGATACCCAAGGCGCAGAGACCCGATTCACCTGTTTGGCAGGGAAGATCTCCACCTGGATTGTCTTCATCGATGTGGCCATCACAGTCGTTATCCAGACCATCACAGCTCTCTTCATCCTCTGCCTCTTGGTTGGCCAAACAGTCGGTTACGCCTCCGATACATCGTAAAGTGCCTGGTCCACAGATCCCTCTCATGGTGGTTTGGCAGACCCCACCCAAGCCGTTGATCTCCTCATCGATGAGGCCATCACAGTCATTGTCCAGGCCGTCACAGCTCTCCTCACTGCCCTGAAGATCACCGACACAAAGGCGCTGCCCAAAGCGGCACTCCAGGTGTCCAGGGCCACAGGCCCCTGTATCACCCGTCAGACACTCATCTCCCAGCCAAGCCAGTGCTTCATCGATCTCTCCATCACAGTCGTTATCTAGACCGTCGCAGATCTCCTCCTCAGGCTGATGAATCGCCCGACACCGAATACTCCCCTCCTCACAGACGCTGAGGCCCACAGCGCAGCGTCCCTGTAGACCATTATCCATCGGACAGTCTTGACCTCCACCTGGATCACCCTCATCCACAGTTCCATCACAGTCATTGTCCAGGCCATCACAGAGCTCAGCCCCCGGATCGGCATCACGGATACAGATAAGAGCACCCCCACGACACTCGCTTGTGCCCCCCCCACAGTGTCCCAACTCACCCGTGTCACAGGGCTCCTCCCCTTCAGGGTTGCCCTCGTCGACCTGAGCATCACAATCATTGTCTCGACCATCGCAGAGTTCTGGACCTGCCTCTAGAAGTTGATCGCAGAGGATCTCTCCTTCACGACACTGGGTACGCCCCGCGCTACAAACCCCCTCCTCTCCTGTATCGCAGTTGCGATTACCTCCAGGGTTGCCGTTGTCCACTTGGCCATCGCAGTCATCGTCAACACCATCACAAGTCTCATTCTCAGGAGCACGGCTGCGGACACATTCAAGCGCCCCGTTGATGCAGTGCTCAACTCCAGCCTGACAGATCCCCGCTTGTCCCGTGTTACAAGCCCCTCCCCCCTGAGGATCATCCTCATCCGTCTCCTCATCGCAGTCATTGTCGATGCCATCACAGATCTCAGGGCCTGAAGGGATGCAGTTGTAGTGATCGCATAGATCCCCGATGCCATCCCCATCCCAGTCGAGCTGATCAGGATTGATATCGTCAGGACAGTTATCACAAGCGTCTCCGACATGATCGAAATCAGAGTCCGCTTGATCAGGGTTGGGGACATCGGGGCAGTTGTCATCCCCCTGACAGATGCCATCTTGATCATTGAAGTCATCTCCACAAACCCCACCCAAGGAGCGCTCCAAGACCAGGAGAGCGAAGGCGGTCTCTGCAGGGACAGACCAGTTGTTTCGCACCCAGGCGCCATCATCTCGCTGCTGCTCGATGAGAGTGTAGGCGAGATCGGAGTACCAGTTGTTGGGCTCCTCAGGGAAACCCAGGGCTGCCATATCTCGCTCTCCTCCAATATCATCCTCAAAAATCCCAGGGTTTCCGTTGTCGGGAGAAACCTCTAAGCCTTTGGCCACCGCCCACATATAGTAGTAGTAGCCCCAGCGAATGTTGTCCTGATATTCCCAACGATCTCTAAGCCAGTTTAGGCTGCCCTGAACACGGGCATCATGGGTCGGGATCCCTGCCAGTTTATAGGTCCAGAGCCCCGAGGCGGTCATGGAGTGGATCGGGCCATTTTGGCAGCCACGATAGTTATGCCCTCCATCCTGGGATTGTGTGTTTTGAAGGAAAGGAATGGTGTCCACTAGGGTATCATCTGCTTGCGGCCAACTCGCTGATGCGGCGGAGAGCCCTGCCATAGCAAATTGGGTGGTGGAGAGATCTCCATCCGATCCAGCACTGACATAGTTCCAACCTCCCCAGTTGCACCAGAGGTTTGGGTGCCCTTGGTTGTTGATCAGCGCCTGAGCGCCATTCTGAATAGCTTGAGCGACGCTGACCTGAGCCCCCACCTGATCGGGGCCGCCTGTAGAGAGGAAGAGGGAGAGGGCCATAAGACCAGAGCCAGTTCCATAAGATTGGGCTGGACTGACGCCGCGCATACTGCCATCTCGATCGATGATATAGGCCGCCATCCGCATCATCATCTGTTGATCTTCGGCGCTTGAGTTACGATAACCCAGAGTCGGCGCCTGCCAATCAGCGCTGGCGCGCTTCTCTAAGAGCGCCAACATGCAAAGGCCAGTCGCGTAACCTCCCAAGTTGCCCGATCCATTTTCTTGATTTCGATAGTACTGAAGACCATCCTCGATGGCCTGACTGACTCGATCTCCAAAGGGGGTCCGAAAAGCCCAGGTAGGTGAGAGCAGCAGCGCACTCAAAAAGAGGCCCAAGGCAGTTGTTCTCATCTCTCCTCCGAATCGGTTCTGATTTTTACCCTTCAGTAGAGCACGAACCTCAAGCTCAAACCAATCCTCGGCTGTTCAAGCTTCAGAAGAGATTGAAGCTACTCGACTTTTGTTTCAAGAAAAACTACCATAACGACCATTCCTCAAGGACGAAGAATGACCAGAAGAAAAATAAAACTTTATAAATATTAAAGTTTTGTTCAAAAGAACAGCCCTAATTCCTCATATTTACCTCGAGGAATTTGGGTTGTACATACCTTACTTTCTGGGGCACAGCGCTGAAACCCTTGAGGATGAGCCGATCTCTCTCAGAGCGCTCGAGGTGATAAGCGTGTTGCGCTGTGCCTGTGAGCGATAACTTCCGGACACTCATGTAGGGCAGATCTGAGGAGGAGCACTCAGGCGTTAAAAATCTAAAACAACCATATGTTGCCTATTTTTGTCGTTTTTCTGCCAAAAAGATGCGCAGATACATTCTTTAACACAAAGAAACATGTCTAATTCTGACAGGTTTGGTGGTCTGCCCTTTGTTGGACAAAGACAGCTGAATTCATATTGAGCAACCATGTTGCTCTACTTCGCTGCTCTACTTCCAGTGGTTGGAGATAAACTCATCTACCTCGGGGATCCCCCCTTGGAAGATGAGGTAAGCATTGTGGGGCTCTCGCTCGGTGATCTCATGGGCGATGGGATCCAACATGATGCGCTTCACCTCCTCAAGATCATCGCTCTGAGCCAGGGCCCAGCCCAGCTTGATATAAGCCACTTCTGGGAGCAGATTAGCGGCAGGGATCACCCCCAACTCCATCATCTCTCGCCCCGTTTCATAAACATACATCTGTACATAGCCCCAGAGGGTCTGCACGGTCATAAAGACCGCAATCCCCGCCTCTTGAGCGCGCCTTAGGGCGGGATAGAGGATCTTATTGACATGCCCAAGGCCAGTCCCTGCGATGACGATTCCTCGGTAGCCGTTGTCGATCAGGCTGTCGAGCACGTCAGGCTTCATGTTGGGATAGTAGTAGAGGATCGCCACCCGATCGTCGAAGACCGCGTTAAGCTTAAGCTTTCGCTTAGGGTCGCGTCGCTGATAGTCCTCGCGAAAGTGACTGATCCCCTCCTCATCTACGCGGCCCAAAGGGATATCCCCGACGGTCCTAAAGGTGGAGCGGTAACTGGAGTGCATCTTGCGCACTCGAGTTCCGCGATGGAGGAGATCATAGCGGTCGCTGGTGGGTCCAAACATACAGACCATCACCTCGGCGATATCACCATGAGCTGCCGTGCGCGCAGCGTTGATCAGATTGATGGCGGCATCTGAGGAGGGGCGATCACTGGAGCGCTGGCTGCCCACCATCACCACCGGGATGGGCAGGTCTTGGAGCATAAATGAGAGGGCCGCTGCGGTGTGGTGCATGGTGTCGGTGCCATGCCCAACGATCACCCCTGCGACCTCCTCCTCGACTGCAGCGGCGATCGCTTCAGCGGTGCCGATCCACTGCTCAGGGCCCATGTTCTCGCTAAAAACGCCATAGAGCTTCACCGTTTCCAGGTTGCAGACATCAGCCAGCTCTGGCACCGAGCCATAGAGCTCCCCTGGAGAGAAGGCGGGGATCACCGCCCCAGTGCGATAGTCTAGGCGGCTGGCGATCGTCCCCCCGGTTCCAAAGAGCTTTACGCGAGGTTTGGCGGGGTCAAACGGAAAGGCCTGCTCTGGGATTTTGTATTGGGCCATCCTGCGACCCCGTATAGAGATCTCCAATACTCGATCCCAACGAATCCCCAGGTTGTAGCCAGAGATCAGCTTGAGCACAATGTGCTCGCTGTCAGCGGTCTCACTTCGAGGCAAAATCAGCCCTGAGAATTCCCCCTGCTCGGTGTGTAGAGTCACTTCGCTCCAGACAGAAGCCCCCTTGGACTGAAGCAGCTCCAGAGTAGGAGAACGATAGCCTTTATACTCCTCATTCATCTCGCTCACCTTCCGTTTTTAGAGCTTCATCGATCCAGCTCTTGAGGAGACAGCCTGGAACTTGCCCCCTCAAGCCCTTCATCAACTGACCCATGAGAAAGCGCCCTTGGGCGGGCTCTCTCTGGGGTCCAGGGGGAGCCGCCGCTAAGCCCTCCAAGAAGAGCCCTCGGGCAGACTCTTCAGGCAGCGGCGTGGGTGGCCTCTTGCAGCTCCAGAGGGCCTCAGGGAGACAGCGCCCCTGGTTGATCTCCGAGAGCTGTGTGGCCCAGTAGTCGCGCTCCTTTAAGCGAGCGGGCCTCGCCAGATGACGATCCAGAAGAAGAGAGGCCCAACCCTGTGCTCCCAGAGCTGTTAAGCCCTCAGCCTTGAGGCTCCAGAAGAGAGACCAAGCGGGGTGGCGAGAGAGGCGCTCTGCCAGATCAGCACCGACCCCCAGCGTCCTCAGACGCTCGATCCGCTCCCAGGGACGATCCAGAGGAGCCTGAGCCAGATGTTCGAGCAGCTCCGCAGAGATCTTGATGGGAGGAAGATCTGTGTCTGGGTACATCCGATCGGGTCCTGGGAGGATGCGCTCAAAGCCTGTGGTCCCATCGCTGAGCGCCTGCCGTGTCTCCTCGGGGACCCCCTTAAGCGCCTCTAGAGCCCGGATGTGGATCTCTTTTGCCGCCGTGAGGGAATCCTCTTCAGGACCCCAGACCAGGAGGAGCGGCACCTCCATCTCCTGTTTAAGGAGGCTGCGGATCCGGTTCCACTCTGCGCCTGTGATGGTCGGGCTGATCTCATAGGAGCTGATCAAATTGGGGCGGCTGTCGAGGCAGGCGATAACTCGGATGCGGTCGGAGAACTCATTGAGGAAGACGGTGCTGGGCTGGATCGGGCGGCCTAAGAGGCCCTCAAAGCCGGGTAGGGCTACAGCGCGAACCACAGCACCCTCCTCAATCGCTCCTCTGAGATAATCGCAGGGGGTGTTGCGCAGCACCCGTGTTACCAAGCAGTGATGTTCTGGGACCTCGGTGATCCCTCGATCGCGGAGCGCATCGCGGATCTTCAACAGATTCCACTGACGGAGGGCCTCATTATGAACCAATCGGGGGATCGCCTTCAGGCTGGAGACCCCCTTGATCTCGTTACGGCAACCGCCCCGCACGCTGACGTTGACATCTTGGCGAGCGGCTCCTGCTCCAGTACGTACTCGTCCGGTTATCCGCGCCAAGCGCCGTAGGATCTCTCCTACTTCGCGGGCCTCTTCAGGGGTGTAG
>CAYLJJ010000085.1:0-31517 GCA_964384025.1 uncultured Nannocystaceae bacterium | reverse complement strand
CAAAATTAAGCTCGGGATAGAGGCTCATCCCTCCAGAAGAGAGCGGCTCTCCATGATCAACGTCATAGGCGAAGAAGCGACGCGCTCGCGCTCCTTCTCCACTGCAGCTCTTTAACATCTCCGCCAGCTCATCCGGGCTTCGCTGCCGCTCTTTTCCAAAGGCGAAATCAGAGACGGCGACCGCCGCAGAGAGATCCTCGATCCCCTTAACCTGTTTGACCCTAATGCCTGCACTTGGGCGCCTCTGATGCTCCTGGGTTTGGATCACCATCGTGTGATGCTGAGCGCCCCTTTGATAACCCGCCTGGGCGAGCAAGCGCTCTGAGTTGGAGTGGCGTCGATGATCGGGGAGCATCCAGCGAGAGCCTTGTGCTCGATGGAAGTGAGTGACCTCTTCGATAACCGCCTCTAACTCTCCATCAACAGCGAGGCAGCGCTGTACAGAGTTCAGGTAGGGATCTGAACGCGCACAACGCATACAGAGCAGCTCAGGGCGATCGATCACTTCAACATCAGGAGGGATCCAGAAGAGATCCCAGAAGGCTCGTTCAATCCTTAAGTTTAGATCCATGCTTCTCCTCACAATCGAGGCTCGTTGTAGGATTCTTAGGGGAGGAGATCCAAAACCTGAATCTAGATCTTGGAGTTATCGGCTGAGAGCGTCGGAAACCTCTCCTAGGATACGCATGATCCCCTCCTCAAAGTCAGCTCTCGGAGTCAGTAGACTGATGACCGCTTGTGCCTCATAGGGGAAGTCATAGAAATAGCCCGGTTGAGCCTGAACGCCCACCTTTAAGAAGCGAAGGAGCCACTCCTCCTCAGAGCAGATGCGGGGGAGTCTCAGGAGAGCATACCAGCCTCCCTCAACTCGGGGGACCTCTAAGGCGCTCTCCTTGACCCTCTCTCTGAGCCGACTGAGATTGCTCTTGATCCGCGTCTGGATCGCCTCACGAGTGAGCTGTCCCCACCGCAACAGTTGAGGGAGCGCTCGCTGAACCGGAGCAGAGACTGAGAGAAAGGCATCAGCCAGATGCTCTAGACGCGCTCGGATGGAGAGCGCGAAGGAGTCGGGGCCTCCCAAGAGGATCCAACCCGTTTTCATCTGAGGGAGGCCGACCCGTTTGGAGAGCCCATCCAAGATGATCACTGGCTCTCTGAGGCTAAAGTTGCTGTAGGCGCTGCCCTCCAAGGGATAGGGGGCGAAGACCTCATCCACTAAGAGCGGCAGCCCTAAACTCAGCAGAGAGCGCCGCTCCTCTGGTTGAAGATACTGCCCTGTGGGGTTGTTGGGGCTTACTGCCAGAACAGCGCGGCTGCGGGGACCTCGCTCAAGGGGTCCCAGGCTCCAGCGCCCGTCATAGAACAGTGGATAGCTCCTCAGCTCAAGCCCCTCTAGAGCAGCGAGCTGCTCAAAGAGCGGATAGCTGGGGGCGGGAGCCAGGATCTCATCCCCTGGATCTGCCAGTATATGGAAGAGGTAAGCGTAGGCTTCGCTGCTGCTGGCGGTGATCACCACCCGATCGGGGGGCACTCCATACTCCACCGCTACCGCTTCTCGAGCAGAGGGCAGTCCCAGAGGCTCTGGGTGATAGGGCTTGACGCTGCCCTCAGCCAGAGCTTGGGCGATCTCTTCATAAGGATAGGGCAGTCCAGCGAGGCTCGGGTTGGAGAGGCTGAGATTGAGCAGAGGTTGCCCTGTGGCATGAGCCGCTCTCAGGGCGTGGGTATAGGCGTTAAGTTGAGAGTTGAAGCGGCTTCTTTTTGACAAATACAAGAGCCCAAATCCTGCTCAGTCTCCCTTCTGAAGGGACTGGATTCTCTCAAATTCCCGATCATAGATTCGCAGATGGTCAAAGATGATCTGTAGATTGTCCTGGTTGCTCTGATCCGCCCGCACACGCTCCAACTCATCCATCTGCCAAGCCAGATCATAAAGCCCTTCACAGATGCTGTTGAGCTTCTCTAGATCACGACTCTCCCGTGGTTGTCCTGCAAACTGCACCCTGTACTCCTCAAAGAGAGCGTTGGCCCCCTCAGCAAGAGCGCTGACCAGCTGGGAGAAGGACAACTCACTGCGAAGGTTCTGGATGCTCTTCAGTTCTTCTCTCCAAGCAGAGAGTCGGGAGGAGACAAGATCGATATTGCGAGCGTGAGTCTCTCGGTGATGGCCCTGAGCCCTCAGAGCGTGCATCCGCTCTAAGATCTCCTCCAAGCGCTGGATCATCCGCTGAAGGAGGGCGGGTCGACGAGAGAGTCGCGCTCGACCGGAGAACTGGTCACGGTAGAGTTTGAACTGATTGTTGGCTACCTGAGCCAGAAGATCAGCCTGCTCCTCTAAGGTCCCCCGAATGCGTAATTGCCCGATGGCGCTCCGCTCTCTCTGGAGCAGGTTGATATATTCACCACAGCTCTTATGGCTCTCTTTCAGCTCGATGGGGTTGTCGTTGAGAAGAGGAGCCATCTGTGCTTCTAGATCGCTCAGAGTCTTCAGCATCTCCTCAAGGAGTCCAAGATCACGAGTCGCTCTCGACTTTCCCGCGAAGTTGCGACGGTAACGGGCAAAGTTGAGCTGCGCCCATACATTTAGAACATGGGCATCAAAGGCATCGGTGCCCTGAGCTTGAGCTTGGCGAATCGACTCGATCTCTCGTGTATAGAGCGCGAGGTTCTGCTCAGTCTCAGTGCGCAGCTCCTCCTCGCCCTCAGGCCAAGCTTCTAAGAGCGCACGAGACTCCTCGATCAATGACTCCAGCAAATTCAGATTGCGGCTGATGCGTGGGTGCCCCGCGAAGTTGCTCTCATACCGCCTCTGGATGGAGCGAGCGCGCTCCTTTGACTGCTTCAAGTTTTCAGCGTTCATGGCCAGGGAGTATAGAGCTTCACTTGAAGAGCTTCACAAAATAAAAGCACAGCTCCAAAGCGAGCCTCTGGCTGACACAGAATCTGCCTCTAGCGCCTCCTGCTCTCACGAGATATATAGCGTCTCTTCAGGAGGATCTCATGTCTATACGCCATCATCAGGTCTATATCATCGGCTCTGGCCCTGCGGGCTTCACCGCTGCGATCTACAGCGCTCGAGCCGACCTCAAACCCTATATGGCCGCGGGGCTCCAGCCAGGAGGGCAACTTACCCAGACCACCGATGTAGAGAACTTCCCTGGATATCCAGAGGGCATCATGGGTCCAGAGATGATGCAGCAGTTTGAGCAGCAGGCGCTCCGTTTTGGTTTGGAGCTGGCTCATAAGGTGGTCACCAAGGTCGATCTTTCTCAGCGGCCCTTTCGCCTCTGGGAGGACGATGGCTCTGAACACAGCGCTGACGCTCTGATCATCTCAACCGGCGCCAGCGCTCGCTATCTGGGGGTCAAGGGAGAGGATGAGTTTAAGGGGCGTGGGGTCAGCGCCTGCGCGACCTGTGATGGCTTCTTCTTTAGAGATCAGGATGTAGTGGTCGTGGGCGGTGGAGACTCCGCTCTAGAGGAGGCCAGCTTCCTCACCAAGTTTGCTCGCAAGGTCTATCTGATCCATCGGCGTGATGCTCTACGAGGCAGCAAGGTGATGCAGACGCGGGTCTTCGCCAATGAGAAGATCGAGATCCTCTGGGACAGCGTCGTAGATGAGGTGGCGGGAGATTTCCGAGGGGTTAACGCTGTACACATCCGCAACCTCAAGACTGCTGAACAGCGTAAGCTGGCCGTGACAGGCTACTTTGCAGCCATCGGGCACACCCCCAACACGGCGCTCTTTAAAGGGGCTTTGGAGATGGATACAGTGGGCTATCTTCAGGTTCAGCCCGGCTCTACGATGACCAATGTCGAAGGGGTCTTCGCCGCTGGAGATGTGGCAGACTCTAAGTATCGCCAAGCGATCACCGCCGCAGGTATGGGTTGCAGCGCGGCGCTCGATGCTGAGCGTTGGCTCGCGGCTCAGGAGTAGGGCTTTAATTCCTCGATCTCAGTTGATATTTGCTGAACTCTACTCCCAAAAGAGGACCACTCCTCAAAACATTGCCAAAGCGCTCTTCTAGATCTTTCTTGAGACGGGCGCGACCCTCAGGGCTCTCGATCCCCTCAGGAACGCGGTGGGTCCCCAAGAAGAGCATCATACGCAGCAGCTGTCGCCGCCTTCGATGAACCTCTTTCTGAGTCCGAGCTTGGGCGACGCGCAGACTCAACTCTAGATCCAGGATCTCCTCTCCCCCCTTCAGATGTAGGCTGTGCGCTCCTAAAGGAACAAGAAAAGGCCCCTGAGGCGCAGCATCTTTGGGAAGGCCTAGATCCTCTGGGAGCTGAACCTCCATGGGGGGGGCTGCATCGACCGAGGGGCTTTTCAAGGCCTCTTCTGAGGTGGGCAGCTCTGGGGTGGGTGCTTCCACCTCGGACTCCAGGGAGGGCTCAGGAGCTTGTGGAGAGGAGCGATAGAGGAGCAATAACGCCAATAAGAACAGGGCTCCTAAGAGGAGATACCTCATGTCTCTCCCATCAGCTCAGCGTAATGTTCAGGTTCCAACCAGCGCTGAAGCTGAACTTCCAACCGCTCTTCGATCTCTTCAGCGGTCTTCAGCTCCAAGATCTCGGAGAGGAGCTGTTCACAAGCTTTGATCTCTAGAGCGCCCAACATCGATTTAAGTTGAGGAATACTCAGGGCGTTCATTGAGAGCTCCCTGAGCCCCAAACCCAGGAGCACAGGGGCGAAAAACACCTCTCCTGCCATCTCACCACACATACTCACGCTGATCTCTTCAGCTTGAGCAGCCTGGATGACCCTTGAGAGCATCCTGAGGATGGCGGGGTGAAGGGGGCGGTAGAGCTGAGCTACATGCTCGTTGGCGCGGTCCACCGCCAAGGCATATTGGATCAGGTCATTGGTGCCGATGGCGAAGAAATCAACCTCTCGGGCCAATAGATCGGCGATCATCACCGCGCTGGGTAGCTCAATCATGATCCCTAGAGGGATCTGCGGCGCCACCGCCTGCCCTTCAGCTTCCAGCTCTGCTCGACACTCAGCGAGGAGGAGCTTGACGCTGCGGATCTCCTCTAGACCGCTGATGAGCGGGAGCAAGATCTTTAGACGGCCATGAATACTGGCTCGCAGCAGGGCCCTGAGCTGAGTCTTGAAGATGCGTCGCTCCAGCAAACAGAAGCGGATCGCTCGAAGACCCATCGCGGGGTTGCTCTCTGGCGTAGATTTCATCTGCTCAATGAGCTTATCCCCACCAAGGTCCAGAGTACGGATGCTGACGCTGTGGGGGGTTGCTTGTAGGAGCTGTTTATAAGCTTGGCATTGCTCCTCCTCATCAGGGAGCTGCTCGCGGTTCATATAGAGGTACTCAGTACGAAAGAGACCGATCCCCTCCCCACCATGCTTGATCACCGAGCGGATCTCTTCAGGCGACTCGATGTTGCCCCTGATCTCCAAGCGCTCCTTGTCTCGGCTGAGGGCGGGACCGTGAAAGTCTCGATCCAAGCGAGCTTGCCTTTGAGAGTAGTCGCTCTGTCGCTGAAGAAACTGGACCTGCTCCTCCCTCCCTGGGTTGAGCACGACCCGCCCTCGAGTGCCGTCGATAATCAGGAGATTCCCCTCCTGAGCCAGCTCGGAGATATGCTCTAGGGCGACGACCGCAGGGATCTCCAGAGAACGCGCCATAATGGCGGTATGGCTGGTCTTGCCTCCTACATCGATGGCGAAACCCAACACCCGCTCTCGATTGAGCCGAACGGTGTCGCTGGGAGAGAGATCGTGAGCAACGATAACATTGCCCTCCTCGCTGGGGTTGAGCTTCGTCGGCTCTAAACCCAGGAGGTTGCGCAGGAGACGGCGGCTGACATAGCCCACATCATCTCGACGTCCTCTGAAATACTCATCTTCGATGTTGTCGAAGATGCGCTTGATGCTGCGTGTCACCTTCTTGAGGGCGGACTCAGCGTTGATGCCCTCTTCACGGATGTTCTGGCGAATCCCTCCCAAGAACATCTCATCACGAAGCATGAGCTGGTGCGCTTCTAAGATCAGTCTGGACTCCTGCTCTGAGCCAAGCTGAGACTTAAGTTCCCTGAGTTGCCCCTCGGAGAGGAGCACCGCCTGCTCTAGACGCTCGATCTCCGCCTCCAGCTGTTGGGGGAGGAGCCGATAGGGGCGAAAACTCAGGCTCTGCTGGTCTACACGATAGATCCGACCCATGGCCAGGCCTGGAGAGACCCCGATCCCTTTGAGGATCTTCTGCTCAAGCATCAGCGCTCCAGCGAGAGGAGAGACTCAAACCTCCTCTCCGAACTTGTTCTGAACACAGACCTCGATGGCCTGTAGGGCCCTGAGCTGATCATCACCCTCACAGCTTACGAGCAGCTCGGTGCCCTTAGCTGCCGCCAAGGTCATCATGCTCAAGATGGACTTTCCATCGACCCACTCCTCTCCTGTGCGAGAGATCTGGATCTTAGAGTTAAAGCGGCTCGTGACCTGGACCAAAGTCGCTGCTGCTCGGGCATGAAGCCCCAACACATTGGATATCAGGAGACGTTTTCTCACAGGGGCTTTCATATATACTCCAAAACTCGATGTACATCTAGACAGTTGACTGAGACCGACCCGGGGAGATGGATTTTATATCAATGGGAAAAATATACCTAAAGTGAGAATCACAAACGATCCGAAGAGTAACATGAGGTATGCTAATTTATTGACTGACAATTTCTTCTTTAGAAGCATTAGTAATATAATTACGACAAATGTAAATAATAGATATCCCATGATTCCTCCTGCGGAAAATGGTGAAATATCTGCATTTTGGGCAAGGAAAGCAGCGGATATACCAATGAAGACGCCGGAAAGAGTCAAACTAATCCCAGCAAAGCGCACTAAATCGAGCTTGTTAAGTTTTATTATTACGGCCTCACCATGTTTATAGCCTGAAAAAACACCGTAGAATCGAAAAAATAGATGTACAATATTGTATATTCCTAAGAAAAGGATTGGTGCCCAGAACTCACCGCTAAATAAGGTAACCAATGCACAAGTTGCAGCAAATGGTTTCCAACTCGACCAGAAAAAATTATCACCTATGGCGGCAGTGGGACCCATCATATATTTCTTGAAATTCTGAACTCTCTGCTCTGGAATCTCACCTGTTGCGATCCTCTCCTCAAGATGAACGCTGGCTCCGATTAGAGTTGATGAAAGGTAGGGATGGCTATTGAAAAACTCGAGATGTCTGCTTACAGCAACTTTTAGCTGTTCACCCGAGTAGAGTTCTTCAAGAGCAGGCAGCATGCAGAAGGCAAAACCGATATTCTGCATACGCTCAAAATTGAATGCAGCTTGGAATAAGAAGCTTCTCCAGGTTATTTGTAGCAAAGTTTTTTTTCTTATCTTCATTGTTGCTAAAACACTACAAATATTTTTGTGGTGATAAAAGTAAGGTAAGAAGCAAATGCAAGAATTAGAGACAGTCTCTCCTTAAGGACAGTTAGAGCAGCAGCGATGCCTAAGGCTGGGATCATATAGTAAGCCATCCATCCTATGATATAGATCAGAAGTGTGCCGGAGAGAAGGGGGTTGATAAGTTGCAACAGTACGGCTCCAGCGAGAGAGCCCAGAGCAACGATTAGAGCGTTGAGTAGGAATACTTTCAGTAAAACTTTATAGGGGATGAGGCTTAATTTGGAAAATTGGGCGGCGGAGATATATGCATCTGCTTTTTGAGCCCAATATTGGTTGAAATGATCTAGACGCATCTCAAGCAGACGACCCAAGAAACTAAAAGGGAGGCCCAAGAGCAGTGCGGGAACCCAGACGCAGGGATCTTGCACTCTGAGCGCGTTTGATTGGCTAAAAAGCAGCACCATCCCCGCGATGCAGAGGGAAGCGAGAGTCTCATTGGGGGGAATATTGGCTCCAAAAAAGAAGGAGGAGAGCCAGAGGAGCTGAAGTAGGCCGCCCAACCAGAGCAGACCTTCAGGACTCCCAAAAAAGAGGCCCAAGAACGGGACGATGACGATGGGCTGTGAGATCATCCCCTGAAGGAGCCTGCGGCGATCTAGGGAGATGAGCCCACCCAGGAGCGCAATAATGCCCAGGCCCTGCAGCAGCTCAAGAGACACTAGAGGAGCTTCCGAAGATCCATCGAGGGATCAGAGGGGAGGCTCTTGATCTCCGCTCGAAGCCCACGTGCCATCAAGCCTTTGAGATCCTCGATCTCCTCATCTCCCAGATAAACAGCGTTGGTGAAAGCGCGACGACCTTGCCCGTGGTGTACATTGCCGATGTTGAGCTGAGAGAAGGGCTGCTTCTCAAAAAGACGCCGTGCATCCTTAAGGTTCTCAAAGAGGATCAGGCAGCGCTCCTCTGAAGCCCCTCGGGTTGAGAGCCAAGTGGCGGTCTCCTCCAAATTGAAGGTCTCAAAGGCGATCTTTGTTGGGATCGCCATCCGAAAGACCATCTTCTGGAGAGGGTTCTCTGGGCTGAGATCGTTGGCAACGATGATGCGCTGTAATCTGAGGTGAGGGACCCAAGTGGCGATGATCTGACCATGCACTAAGCGATTGTCTACGCGAAAGAAGGGCCTCATCTTTGAGGCCCTCGAAGCAGCGCCCCTGCGACAGTCACGCCCTCCCGTCCTCCCTCGCTGATCTGCTCTGCCAGCTCCGCCAAGGGGCCCTCTCGTTGAGTATAGAGCTTGAGCAACATAGGCAGGTTGACCCCAGTGACCACCTCCACCTGATCGCTCAGAAAGGAGAGGCTCAGGTTGGAGGGGGTTCCTCCAAACATATCGCAGAGGATCAGCACTCCCTCCCCTTGATCTACAGCCTGGATCGCCTCTCGAAGCTGGTTGAGGATCCCCTCTACCTCATCTCCGAGCATCACCGAGACCAGCTCAACCCCTGGAAAGTCACCGACGATCATCTCTGCGGTCTCTAAGAGGGCCTTTGCCAGATCACGGTGGGTGCAGATGACGACGCCAATCATTGATATTCCTTGTTGATATCTCGATGTCGCACTTTGGGCTGAAAGCTGTTCTGCCGCAAGTGCAGAGCGATCCGCTCTGCCAGAGCCACTGAGCGATGACGACCCCCTGTGCAGCCAATAGCCACCGTCAGGTAGCTCTTCCCTTCAGCTTCGTAGGCGGGGAGGAGTTCATCCAGGAGGGGAAGAAAATGATCTAGGAAGCGGAGGGTGGGGGCGCTCTGGAGGACATAATCTCGAACCCCAGCATCCTGCCCTGAATAGGGGCGCAGCGCAGGATCAAAGTAGGGGTTGGGTAGAAAGCGCACATCCCAAACGATATCTGCCTCCTGAGGAACGCCATGGCGGAAACCAAAGCTCGTCACCGAGATCCTGAGGCTTGGGGCCTCCTCCCCTCTCGCATAGTTTGAGACCAGGGCCTTACACTCGTGAACATTGGAGTCTGAGGTGTCGATAATCAGGGTCGCGGCCTCTCGAAAGGCTTGCATCAACAGGCGCTCTCGTTGGATCGCTTCAACCAGAGGGAGCTGATGAAGGGGGTGAGGTCGACGAGAAACTGAGAAGCGGCGCAAGAGCACCTGCTCACTGGCCTCCATGAAGATCAACTGCAGTTGCAGCCCTGAAGCTTTTAGGCGCTCTAAGCTCTCCAAGAGTTCCAGGGCCTCGGGCTGTGCCCCAACCCCTCGAGCGTCCAGACCGACGACGAGCTGCTGATATTTCTTATTAGCCCGAGCCAGCTTGAGGAGTTTGGGCAGCAGGCTGGGGGGTAGATTATCTACACAGAAGAAGCCCAAATCCTCCAGCGCATGGATTGCGGTGGTGATCCCTGAGCCACTCAGGCCTGAGATGAGGGTCAGCTTCGCTTCGCTCATTGAACTCTCTCGATTTCTAAATCCAAGCAAGACAGCGACCCGTCAGAGCCTCTCATCGAAGCGTAGGAGCAGTTGATATAGGCTCACAGCATCAGGCGCCTCGATCAGCTCCTGGCGAACCTCGGGCTCTCTGAAGAGTCTGGAGATTCGAGCAAGAGCCTTAAGATGAAGCTGGGGCTTTGACTCGGGTAGGATCAGAGCAAAGAAAAGGTGGCTGGGCAACCCATCCAAGCTTTGAAAATCGACCCCTGCGCGGCTGCGACCAAAACAGGCGATGATCTGATCCACAGCGGCGCTCTTACCATGGGGGATGGCGACACCATCACCGATCCCTGTGCTCTGGATCTTCTCTCGTGTCCTGAGTGTGTCGGCCAGCTCGTTGGGGTCCAGAGGTTGGACTCCGATAAGCAGCCTGATCAGCTCCATCAAGACCCCAGGCTTATTAGAGGCTTTGAGATCATCAGCAATCGCTTCAGGGAGGAGGAAATCAGAGATGCGCATAAGCAGTAAACCTCCATTTTGTCTCTGAAGTCTCAATCCCAAACTCAGGATGGAGACCGCTGGGGTTTTTGATCAGAAGTAACGCCTTCGCTTGGAGCTGGGCAGGATACCCATCGCTTCGCGATATTTGGCCACCGTCCGACGAGCGATTCGGATACCGTGATACTCCTTAAGGAGAACGACAATCTTCTGATCGCTCATCGGCTTTTTGGGCTCCTCTCCAGCGATGAGCTTGCGGATCATGCTCTTGACCGCCTTGCTGGCATGACTCCCCCCTCGAGATCCCTGAATGGATGAGTTGAAGAAGTACTTTAACTCATAGATTCCCTGAGGAGTGTGGACATATTTATTGGTCGTCACCCGACTCACGGTCGATTCATGCATGCCGATATCTTCGGCGACATCTTTTAAGATCAGAGGTTTGAGATGGATGACTCCGCGTTCAAAGAACTCCCTCTGAAACTTAATAATGCTCTCTGTTACCTTTAAAATTGTCTTCTGGCGCTGCTGAATGCTGCGGATCAGGAATTGAGCAGAGTTGAGGCGCTCGGTGACATATTTTTTGGCATCAGAACTCTGATTGCTGAGGGCCTGACGATAGAAGTGGCTGATCTTGAGCCTGGGCATTCCATCTTCGTTGAGGTGCGCCTGGTAGCCCTCTTTGGTCTTTCGAATATAGATATCGGGAGTGATATAGCGAGGCTCCTCGCCTATGAAGGGTCGCCCAGGCCGGGGCTCAAGTTGGCTGATGAGCTGAGCCGCCTCGATAATCTCCTCCATCTCAAGCTCCATCGCCCGAGAGATGGCGGGATAGTTCTTCTTCTCCAAGTTGTCCAGATGATCAGAGATCATATCGCAGACGATGGCGCCCAGCTCATGAAAGCGGGCCTGGATAAGGAGGCACTCGCGTAGGTCTCGGGCTCCAACCCCTAAGGGGTCGAACTCCTGCACCATCTCCAAGATCTCCTCTACATACTCTGGATCCTGCTCTAGCTCCTGGGCGAGCTGCTCAGGAGAGACCTCCTGCAAATAGCCGTTGTCGCTGATGTTCCCGATGAGGGCGATGGCGACCCGCTCCTCCTGTTCATTGAAGTCTGAGAGCTGGAGTTGCCACATGAGATGATCAAAGAGGGTTGTCACCTTTGTCAGGGTCGCCTCAAAGCCGGGCAGATCATCATCTCGGAGTCGCTGCTTGCCGCTCCCTGGCGTGGGAGAGGAGTAGTTCTCAAAGTAAGCCTCCCAGTCGATCTGCTCCTTGACCTGATCTACATTTTCATTATCACCCTCGACATCTTTCTCCTTCTCTTTGCTCTCTCGTTCGGCGACCTGCTCGGCGCTCTCAGTCTTGGGCTCGCTGGCGGCGATCTCAGACTGCTCCTCCAACATAGGGTTTTCAAGAAGCTCTTCGCGGATGGCGTTGACGAGATCCATACGAGAGAGCTGAAGGAGTTTGATGGCCTGCTGAAGCTGAGGAGTCATCTTCAGCTGCTGAGTCATCTTGAGTTCGAGTCTCATTTCCAGAGGCATTGCATACCTTCGTCTGCGGGGGAGGCCCGCTCTCCCAGATAGCGGCGTTGGACCATCTTATCTGCCGCTACTTCGGCGGGCTGACCTTCCATCAGAAGCTCACCATGATCCAGTATATAGACGCGATCACAGGCATCCAAGGTTTGCCGCGCATCGTGATCCGTTAAGAGGATCCCGATCCCCTCTCGGACCAAGCTCTGGAGCAGGCTGGAGAGGGCTGCCGCCCCCTTGGGATCTAAACCCGCGAAGGGCTCATCCAGGAGCAGGAGCTGGGGGCGCAGGGCCAGGGCGCGAGCGATCTCCAGGCGCCTGCGTTCTCCTCCACTGAGGCGATCTCCTCGGACATCTTCCAGCTCAAGCAGCTCAAAGCGCCGCAGCAGCTTGAGGAGGCGCCGTTGATGTTCAGCGCGGCTGAGCTTTAGGCGCCTCAAGGGCAGCCGCAGGTTTTGAGCAACGCTCAGATCCTTAAAGACGCTGGGCTCTTGGGGGAGATAACCCAAACCAGCTCGGGCGCGGCGCCAAAGAGGCCAAGCGCTGATCTCCTGCTCTCCCAAAAAGACGCGACCCTCCTGAGGCTTGAGCAGGCCGCTGAGGATACGAAAGGTGGTGGTCTTGCCCGCTCCATTGGGCCCCAAGAGCCCCAACAGCTCTCCTGGGTAGAGGCTGAGAGAGAAACGGTGGAGCGCGCGGCGCTTCTTAAAGCGCTGACTCAGACCCTCAGCGCGCAGCGCAGCCCTCATCTCAGGCCTCTCTGTAGGTTGGGGAAGTTGAGGCGCCCTTTGGCCTTCTTGATCACCAGACGTTGGCTCTTCAGCCAGAGGAGGATCTTCTCTCCCTCCAGTTCATCTTCTCCTCGCCAGATCTTGGGGTGTCCGCTCAGCTCCAGGCGGCCCTCTGGCTGAGAGAGCCGCCCTCGAGCAGCACGAGCAGAGAGCCCAGGCATCTTAAGGCGAAGTTGCCCCTCGGCGAGCAGCTCAATCAGCTCTCCAGAACCGCCGTAGCGCGCAGTAAGCTGCTCACAACGTAGATGCAGTTCCCCCTGTTGAACTTGCACCTCTCCCTCAAAGCGGGCCAGACCCTTGAGATGATCCAGTTCTAGATGTTCCGCTTGGATATCCAGAGGCTTTGGGGGGCTTAGAAGCAGGAGCAAGAGCAGCATGAGGGCAGGCTAGATCAGGAGGGGTGGAAAGAGAACGGAAATGCTGCGCCCCAGCGAGGATGAAGCCAGATCCACTGCTGGGGTTGGCTGCGGACCAGCTGTTCCAGATGAGCGGTCGCCGCTTCTAAGAGCCCCTCCTCAGGTAGAATCTTCAGCTGGAGCTTGTAGCGCCCATCTGAGTCTCGAAGCGCCCAGATCAGGGCAGCGGCTGAGCCTGTGCTCTCTTGGAGCCACTGGGCGGTTAGAGGGGTGGGCGCAGGATAACCCAGAAAGGGGATCATACAGCTGCGCTCTTGGGTGGCTTGATCGATGAAGATGCCTAGGCTGCCTCCTCCCCGAAGCCTCCGCAAGCTCGCCTCTGCCCCCCCCCCGGGGAGATAGAGCTGAACCCCCAGGCGCGCTCGCTCCTGAGCAAGCCAGCGATAGAGGGGACCCTCTTTCTGCCTCGCTGCGATGGAGTGAACCTCATATCCCCAGCTCGCTAGGGCCGCTGCCAGCAGCTCCCAGTTGCCCAGATGAGCGGTCAGGAAGAGGCAGCCCCGAGGCTGCGCTAAGAGAGCATCTAGACGCTCACGCTCCTCTCGCTCCAGGTAAAAATAGGGCAGGAGGCGAGCAGCGCAGGCCAGCTCAGCGAAGCGGCGCCCGAGATCCGCGAAGCAAGCGCCAGGGCTGGGGGGATCGTTCAGCAAGCCGAGCTGGAGGCGCATCCTGCGGCGATCTTTCAGAACCAAGCGACCCAAGCCTCGCCCCAAGAGTGCGCCCAGAGCCAAAGAGAGCTTCAGGGGCAGGAGACGGAACAGCGCGATAAGGAGCCGTAGAGCACCATAGGCGAGGCGATGCCGCAGCGGGCGGCTCCAACGACGGAGACTCAGCAAAGGGCGCGACGAGCTTGATCCAGATGCTTTAGATCCTGCACCAGGAGCTCAAACTCTGCAGGGCTGATCTGGACAGCGGCATCAGAGCGAGCCCGTGAAGGCTCTGGGTGGACCTCAGCATAAAAGCCATCGACTCCCACCGCCGCCGCCGCCCGAGCCAGAGGCTGAATCATCTCTCGCGCTCCCCCTGTGCTGGGCGCTGATCCGCTCGGCTGTTGAACGCTGTGGGTGCAGTCATAGAGCAGGGGGCAGCCAAAACTTCGCATCCAGACGAGGCTACGGGGATCAAAGACCAGATCTCCATGTCCAAAGCCGCTCCCCCGCTCGGTGAGCCAGGCTTGAGGACCCACCTTCTCTACAGCGAAGGAGAGACGTCGAGGATCTGTAGAAACCCCCCGCTTGATGTTGACGGGCAGCTCAGTTTCAGCAGCGGCGAGCAGCAGATCGGTCTGACGGCTGAGGAGGGCGGGGATCTGAAGGGCATGCACCACCTCGGCGGCGAGCCTACACTGATCAGGCTCATGAACATCGGTCAGCAGCAACAGCCCTGTCTGCCGCCCGATCCACTCCAGCTGATTCAAGCCCTGCTCAAGCCCAGGCCCTCGAAAGGAGCTCTGATGGCTGCGGTTAGCTTTGTCGAAGCTGGCCTTGAAGATCAGCAAGACCCCTTGGCGCTCAGCGATCTCAGCCAAGCTCTCAGCCAGAGAGAGCATCTTATCGGGCTCCTCCAAGACACAGGGACCCGCCACGAAGAAGAGGGGAGCATCTACGCCCGCTTGAGGAGGCCAAAGATCTGGGTTCATCCGCTGCGCTCTCGCTTGAGTTTAAGCGCGATGTTCAGAAAATGGCTGAAGAGAGGGTGAGGCGCGAAGGGCTTGGATTTAAACTCAGGGTGAAACTGGCAACCCAGGAAGTAGGGGTGCCCTGTCAGCTCGATCATCTCTACGAGCTGTCCACTGGGGGAGAGCCCCGAAAAGCGCACCCCCTTGGCCTCCAGAGCCTCACGATAATGGTTGTTGACCTCATAGCGATGGCGATGTCGTTCCTCGATCTCAAGAGCATCATAGACCTGATGAGCCAAGCTGCCCTCTTGGATCTGGCAGATGTAGGCTCCCAGGCGCATGCTCGCCCCTTTCTGCTCTACCCCCTGCTGTTCATCCATCAAATGGATCACAGGATGAGGGCTCTCAACATTAAACTCGATGGAGTTGGCTTCAGCCAGCCCGCAGAGGTGACGAGCGACCTCGATCACCGCCAACTGGAGCCCCAAGCAGATGCCAAAGAAGGGCAGTTGCTGCTCTCGGGCATAGCGAATAGCGGAAATCTTCCCCTCGATACCCCGGCTCCCAAAGCCCCCCGGAACCAAGATGGCATCGACCCCATCCAGTAGAGGGGGAGCCCCCCGCTCCTCAAGCATCTCGCTGTCGATATAGCGCAGGTCCACCTTGATGCTCTGCGCCATACCCCCGTGCAGTAGAGCCTCATGGAGGCTCTTATAGGCGTCTACCAGATCGACATATTTCCCAACGATGGCGACCGTGACCCGCTCATTGGGCTGATTGAGGGAGCGCATGATCTCCTCCCAGCGACTCAGCACAGGCTCACGAGTCCAGATGTTGAGATACTCAACGATCAGCTCATCTAGGCCCTCGCGGTGAAAGCTGAGGGGCACGGCGTAGATGCTGTCTACATCCTGGCCGGTGATCACCGCGCGAGTCTCCACGTTACAGAAGAGGGCGATCTTGGCCTTGATCTCGTCACTGAGGGGGCGATCACAGCGGGCGACGATGATCTCAGGTTGGATACCGATCTCGCGCATATTGCGCACAGAGTGTTGGGTGGGCTTAGTCTTCAGCTCGCCTGCCGCTGGGAGGTAGGGCACCAGGGTAACATGCACATTGATGGCATCACTGCGCCCCGCCTCGATCTTCAGTTGACGCAGGGCCTCTAGGAAGGGCAAGCCCTCGATATCCCCAACCGTCCCACCGATCTCGGTGATACAGACCTGAGCATCCTCGGCGCCACGCCGAACGAAGGCTTTGATCTCATTGGTGATGTGGGGGATCACCTGCACAGTAGCGCCCAGATAGTCCCCCCGGCGCTCCTTCTCGATCACCTTGGCGTAGATCTGCCCTGTGGTGACATTGCTGGCCTTGCTCATACGCGCCGAGGTGAAGCGCTCATAGTGCCCCAGATCTAGATCTGTCTCCGCTCCGTCGTCGGTGACGAAGACCTCGCCGTGCTGAAACGGGTTCATCGTACCAGGATCGACATTGACATAGGGATCCAACTTGATGTGGGTTACGGTGAGGCCCCGAGCCTCCAGCAGGGCTCCCAAAGAGGCGGCGACGATCCCTTTTCCGATGGAGGAGGCCACTCCCCCTGTCACAAAGATATGCTTGGTCCTGCGCTGCTTCACAGCGTCTCCTTCCAGCGCTCTTGAGCGCTCTTTAGATCGGCGGGAGTGTCGATGGAGAGGCTATAGGGCGCCTCTAAAACCTCGATACGTTGGCCCGCTTCAAGCCAACTCAGCTGTTCTAGATCCTCTGCTCGCGCGAGGGAGCTGCGGGGCAGCTGAGCCAGGGCAGCCAGACGAGCGGCGGAGAAGCCATAGATGCCCAGGTGAAGCTGTCCAGGGATCGCCGCACGAGAAAAATAGAGGGCGCGCCTCTCCTGATCCTGTACCAGCTTGACTCGATGAGGGTTGTTTAGAGCCCCAGGAGGCAGAGGGGCCGCGAGGGTGACCACCTCGGCCCCCTCCTTGAGTCGCTGAAGCAGGCGCGCCAAGCTCTTTAAATCCAGGAGGGGTTGATCAGCTTGTACGTTGATGATCCAGCGAGCGCCGCTGCCCCGAGCAGCGTAGGCGACCCGCTCTGTCCCTGAGTCACAGGCTTGGTTCACGCGGATCACCTCTCCGCCTCGAGACTCTACACAGGCTTGGATCTCAGGGCTGTCGGTGGCGACCCAGATCGCGTCCAGCTCGGGGCAGGCGCAGACGCGCTGATAGACCCGCCAGATGAGGGGCTCCCCTGCCAACTTCAGGAGAGGTTTTCCAGGGAGACGGCGAGCGCCCATCCGAGCAGGAATGATGGCGAGGCTTTGAAGCATAAGACCTCAAAAAACGGGCATGCTAACAAGACCCATCTGAGCTATCAATCTCAGAGCGCTTCTTTCTCAGGCTGATGTTCCAAGACGCAGGGCCAGTCCTCTAAGCGGGGGAGCAGCTCGGCATAACTTCCCAGCACCTCTCCTCCCAAGGCATCCCCCTCCAGGTTGATCAAGAAGCGCCGCTCAGGAGGAATTCCAACATTGAGGTAGGCTCGTGCATCGCTCTCTTTATCTCCAAAGCCAGCCTCTAAGCTTAGTCCGCGCTCCTGGAGCCCTGTGAGCGCCTGGGTCTTTAGCTCAACCGCCTCCTCTCCATTTGCGCCTAGGGCATTGAGGCTGGTGTTGAGCACCCCTGAAGGAAAACCATGCGCCTCCAAAAAGCTTCGAGAGCGCGCGGTTAACCACTCGGGGCGAGCGGTGAGATAGAAAAAGCGATAACCCTTGGTAGCAAGGAGCTGAAACAGCTCTGGAGCGCGTGGCTCTAGCGAAGGCAGCTCTCCTCTGAGAAGCGCGTTAAACTCAGCGTCAGCGCTCTGGGTAAGGGTGCCGTCGATATCGGTGACGATGATCGAGAGCCCTGGCTCGGCGACTTGGATAAAAAGATCCGTAAAGGAGTGATCTCCGGCGACAACGAGACGCAGACGATGAAGCCCCAGATCGAGACCTTGCTCCTCAGGGATACGGTAGAAGATCCGCCCTCCGCTGTCCTCGATCTCTCCAACATCGGGGTGCTCATCATCCTCGGTGCTGAGGACGCTGCTCAATAGCTCCCAATCGCCAACACAGCCTCTCAACAGGTAGATCTTCACCCACTCATCTTTGAGATCTTTATCGACGACGCCGTAGGCAAATTTGGCTAAGACCCACTGCTCATCTCCCGGGTTGAGGAAGAGATCTCGGCCCCTGTGGTTGGCAAAGCCAAGGTTGGCGTGGAAGTTTAGATTTCGCCACTCCTCTCTCTCCCCCAACTCAAGAGCTGGAGCTGTACAGTGGGGAGCGGGGCGGCACAGTGGAACCGGCTCCAGCTCAAAGTCCTCTGGCTCTAGAAGGTTCCGATCCAAGAGCGGAGGCTGATCGAGGCTCCCTTGATCTAAGAGAGCTTCAAAGGCTCCCCGATCCAAGGAAGGCTCAAAGGCTTCCTGATCCAAAGAGGCACCGAAGTCTTCAAAGAGGAGTGTGCGATCTACCAACACCGGAGAGGGCTGGCTTGAGCGCTGCCCGGGATCAGCGCCCAGATCTTGAGCCTCTCCAGCTCCAAAAGGGGAGACATCAGCGCAGGCCAGGAGCAGAAAACAGGAGAGGAATAAACGCATACTCTCTACTCTAAAGCTCCTTAACGTAACGGCAGGATACGTTCTAGATAGGCTCGATTGCTGGGAGTCCAGCGCTGGCGATTCTCTTCGGGGATCTCAGCACGCTCCTCAAAGGGACGATCTCCACCACAGTCCATGATCTGGTTGGGACCATCCCCATTGTGGAACTGCCCACAACCAGGCACCACCGAGAGCCCCAGAGAGTGCCCAACTTCATGAGTAACGGTGTTGCCTACGAGGTTCCCCAATACACGAATCGCTTCTCTGATAAGGGCGCTACGCTCCCCCTCTGGATACTCTCCCGGCTCAGCGGCGCGCTCAAAGAGCGGATGAAAGGTTTGATCAAAGAGTGTATGCGCCAATGGGTTGCTGCTCTCTCCTCGCTTGGGAGAGAGTTGAAGGAAGGACTCTACGAAGATGCCCCCGTAGGCTCCACCTCCATCGGCGTTTTGTCCTGCGAGGTTGTCATCCAAACGTTGGTTGCAGTGATCCATACCGGGGGTGTTGTCCAGACCGAAGAGCTGCTGAGCGTTGGGATCGGGGCCTCCCACCTCTACGATGGCATACTCTAGAAAATCATGAGGCTCAATCAGGCGGATATCAACATTGATCCCCTCGTAGTCACGTCGCACGATCTCCACCACGCGGGCCTGTAGCTCTCTGGAGTAGTTGCGCAGACCAAAGAGCCGCAAGGAGTCGGTGAAGGCGGGTAGGAAGCGAAGCCAGATCACCTGTTTGCTGCTCAGAACCTCAAAGCGCATCTCCAAAGGAGCCCCTCGAATATGTTGCTCCTCCCAGTGAATCTCAGGCGTCGCTTGACCAATAAGCAGCCCCGGCTCGCTGCCCAGATCTTCACTTTCACAGGAATAGTCATAGTGAACTTGGAGAGAGAAGACCATCTCCTGACCGCTGATCCAGGTGGGGGTGATCTCTAAATCCTGGATGGGTCGATTTCCCAACGCTCCCTGAAACTCTCCCGAGAGAAGAAAAACGGAGTTGCCCCCCATAAAGCCACCCAAGAAGCCCTGCCCCAAGATACGGATCGCTTGACCTCGGCTGGCGGCTGGATCGACATATTCAAAGAGTGGGGGTAGGAGATCTAACTCAACCTCCAACCAATCTGAGACCTCTCGCCAGCCTGGACCCTCATTGATCGCCCGAAGTCGGCCCTGAATCCACCCAGGCTCAATTCCAACCCAGGAGGGCTGGAAGATCAGCTCAAGCTGATCCCGAGACCATTGAGGATCTTCAGGGGGCTGACTGAGCACAGCCTGGACCGAGAAGGAACGCTCTAAGCCGGTCTCTTCACCCCAATGGCGGCCCTCAAAGTCGATGAGAGTCTTACCCTCAACACCCCCTCCCAGGAAGTTGCGACCCTGAATCTCCATAGGGGAAGCGGGATAGACCCCCTGGGCGATCCGATGAAGCTCAGGGCGCAGGCCCTGGAGCAACTCAAACCCCACCTCCATCTGTGCCTCACCATAGGCGTCGCTGAGGCGTAACTCTAAGAGCAGTACTCCCGTAAAACGCCCTGAGGGCCAGCCCTGAGCCTGTTCAGCGGGTAGACGGAGCCGAAGGTGTCGGTTGTCTAGAAACTCCACCTCCAGAGACCATTTGAGAGAGGCTCCATCCAGATATCCCTCCAGCCAAGCTCTGTACTCTCCCCCCTCCATAAAGCCGCTGCCACCGACCCGCAGCTCAGAGCCAGGCAGTAGGAGGTTGGCCTCAAAGCTGTGGAGGCTGATGAGCAGCCCTGTAGGGGCATGCTCTGGTTCGCTCTTGCTGCCTGTAGAGCAGCTCAACGCGAGAAAGGAGAGGATCAAGAACCCCTGCTTTACTGAGGCAGACATGCTCGTGCTCCCTCCAACTCAAGGCAGCGGTAGCCCTCAGCGCTGCGACAATCTCCATCATTCTCACAGCGCTTAAGGCAGGCGCTGTGACCAAAGAGCTGGCCACAGAGGCTGCCCTCTGGGCAGGGTAGATCGTTGGCGCAGCCCCCTGGCGCACAGTAGCCCCCAGGGGTAGGGAAGCAGATCGACTCCCCCTGACATTCGCTGTATTGGCTACAGCGCTCACCCAGGGCTCCCAGTCCAGCGAGAGCGCAACGATGGCTGTAGTCCTCAAAGCGTTTACAGCGATATCCTTGCTCTTGGCGACACTCCAGATCACTCTCACAGCCGCTGCTGCAGATCCCCCCCACTGCGCTGGAGTCCTGGCCCGCGCGAGGCGGGATGCAGGCGTGTCCTGCTGCACAGCTCTGAGGTCCTGCGCATTGAGCATCCTGGCAGCCGCTCTCAGCGCAATAGAGCCCTACAGCGCACTGCTGTGTGCTGTGACACTCCAGGGCTTGGCTCTGAGTGATAAAGAGCTCATAGCTGTTGGCTACTGAGGGAGTTCCCCCATAGACCTGAGCCAGCATCTCTCCATCTAAGGCAACCTCAACCTCTACAAACTCCGTATCTCTAAAACCATCAGAGGTGTCGATCACCTGACCCTCAGCGCTCAATAAAGCCAGATCCAGATCACCATCTCGATGGGAGAAGTTGATTATCAATTCCAAGATCTCTCCTCCCTGAGCGGGGAAGCGGTAGAGATCAACATCCCCAGGGCAGATCTTAAAGCCCTCAGCCAGAAAGGGGAGCGCCTCAAGGATCGTGGCCTGCTCCAGGAAATCATTGGGTTGGCTCTCAAGTTGGTCCTCACAGACGCGGTTGCAATCTCCAGGACCCAACTCCACTCGAAGTTCATAGCCATTCTGAGCGTGCTCATAGGGACCCACCCAGAGGAGCACATCCCCCCCGTTGGGCGTACAGAACTCCTTGAGCGCCTCTACATCGTTGTTGGCGTTGAGGCTCTGGTAAGCAAAGAGGGGTTGCCCCTCATCACCGAAGTCCCCAGGGAGCTGCATCGCCAAGTCGAGATCGCCCACCGCACCATCGAAGTGGATCGAGACGTTGATGGATTGCCCTGCATCTACAGGAAAAAGGAAGAAGTCCTGATCTGCACCACAGATGTTCAGTCCAGCATAGCGACCCGCCTCGATGATGGTGGCGTGCTGCCAATCATCGTTGCGCGCTCCGGTGTCAAAGGGGTCATCATCACAGCGCTGACCACAGTTGAGATCTACAGGGAGACATTGAGAGCGCTCCTGCCCCTCCAAGCTTTGGATCAAGATGCACTCCTCTCCCGCTCTACAAGCCTGCCCTGCGGCGCAGGAGAGGGTGCAGAAGAAGGAGCCCCCCATATCAACACAGAGATCTTCAGGGCCTCCACACTGCTCATCTCCTACACAGGGGTGACAGGGGCCATAGGTCGCCCCTGTTGCTTCTCCGCCCTCAACCCAGAAGTTATAGAAGGGGCTCTCGCTGCTGTGATCACAGCGGGTCCCGTCAGGATCATCATTGTCGGTAGCGACGATCAGATAAAAGATCTGAGCACGCTCCCCAGGTTTCAAACCCAGGTTGGGGATCGAGAGCTGGTAGAGATCCTCTCTGCCGCTCTGGGCGCTGAACTCGACCAGCTCCCAACTGGAGATGTCTACGCCCTCGCTGGGAGGCTCAGCAGGATCAACCACAAAGAGCAGGACTGGCGGAGATTTAAAGCCCACATCGTCGCTTATCTCTGCCTCCAGTTCATAGTTGAGGGGACCCTCAAAGCCTGAAGGAGCTTGATGTTGGATCAAGGGAGGCTCTCCTGGACAAGCAGCCTCAGCGTTGCGACGAAAGCGGATCTGAAAGCGCTTGGTGACCAGCTCATCTCCACCTACTCGTTGGGCTCCAAAGCTGATCATATGGGAGAGAGAGGTATCCAACTGCTCCTGGCTGGGGCACCATGTAAAGGTCTTCTCTTTGCCTGCTCGTCCCTGAGGGAAGAGCATCGCGCCTTGAGGGATCGGAGGAAGGAGTTGTAGGAGGACATCTTCATCTCGCACCTGATCTGCTTTGACCTTGACCCGGAGATCTGAGACACACTCAGCGCGGCTGAGATCTAAAGCCATCCCTGCTCCGGCAGGCTCGGTGAAGCGCAACACCGTGCTGTGAGCAGCCCCCCCATCGTTGATCACTCGGATCTGGATCGTACGCCCATCGCTGTCTCCATCCTCATCGGTCACTGTAAATGTGAGGGCGTAATCTCGATGGCTCTCTCCCCCCGCATCAGCCACCCCTGGGGTCCAGGTGAAGAGGGCCTCGTTGTTGCTGATACGGGTGAGGGCGGGTCGCGCTGTTTGCCCCTGTGTTTGTGTCAGAGGCTCTGGATCGATAGAGAAGTCATAGCCTAGTTCATCACGATCCTCATCTGTAGCACGGATAATAATCTCTCCGCTTTGGTTGACTTGGAACTCCTGATTGTCCAAAGGGAGCAGCTCAGGAGCTTGGTTCTCATCCTGAGCACAGGCCAGGAGAAGAAGGGGAAAATTGAGGAGGAGAAGATCTCGCATGATGAACGCTCTCTTCTGGGTCAGGGATCACTTCAGTTTTAACAACCGTCAGCTTGGAGATTCAAGCGCACTGGGAAGCATCAATCCGCTCTTGAGGCTGCGCTGAGCCTGAGTACACTGGTGGAGATGAAGGGGGGTGAGATGCCGAGAGAGCGCTTTGATGTCATCGTGATCGGGACAGGGCCTGGGGGTGAAGGAGCCGCGATGAAGGCAGCCAAAGAGGGCTGTCGAGTTGCTGTAATCGAGCGCTATGTCAAGGTGGGAGGCTCCTGTACTCATTGGGGCACCATCCCCAGCAAATCTCTGCGTCACGCCATCCATCAGTTGGTGCAGATCAAGGAGAGCCCTCTCTTTGAGCACCAACTCCTCCCCGACTTCCCCAAGCTCCTAACTGAGGCAGCCTCGGTGATCCGCAGTCAGGTCAATATGCGACAAGGCTTCTATGCTCGCAATGGCGCCCAGATCATCGAGGGGGAGGCGCGCTTCATCGATGAGCACTGTGTTGAAGTCCTCAACGCTGTGCGTCAAGACTGTTTTGAAGCAGAGCATTTTATCATCGCCACTGGATCGCGGCCCTACCACCCCCCCTTTATCGACTTCAACCACCCTCACGTACGGGACTCAGACAGCATCCTGGAGTTGGACTATAATCCCCGCTCCGTCACGGTTTATGGGGCGGGGGTCATCGGCAGCGAGTATGCCTCCATTTTTAGAGGTCTAGGGACGCGGGTCAACTTGGTCAATACCCGCCAGCGTTTGCTGGACTTTATGGATGATGAGATCGTCGATGCCCTGGCCTATCACCTCCGCAACAATGGTGTCTTGCTGCGCCATGGAGAGTCTGCAGAGCATGCAGAGTACCACGATGATGGGGTCACGCTTCATCTAAAGTCGGGCAAACGCATCAAGAGCGATATCCTCTTCTGGGCCAACGGCCGCAGCGGCAACAGCGACAACTTGGGCTTGGAGACCTTGGGAATTGAGTATGACCACCGCGGGCAGATCAAGGTAGATGAGTGTTATCGCAGCAGCCTCCCTCACATCTACGCCGTGGGCGACGTGGTTGGGCGCCCCGGCTTGGCCAGCTCAGCCTACGATCAGGGGCGCTTTGCTGCCGGGCATCTGATGGATCACCCCGACCAACACCTGCTCAAGGAGATCCCTACCGGGATCTATACCTCTCCCGAAATCAGCTCCATCGGTCGCACAGAACGAGAGCTGACTGAGGCTCGCGTGCCCTATGAGGTGGGCAAGTCGCTCTTTCGCAGCCTCGCTCGAGCACAGATCACCGGGCAGAAAGTGGGGATGCTCAAGATCCTCTTCCACCTGGAGAGCTTGGAGATATTGGGGGTACACTGTTTTGGATCTCAGGCCACAGAGATCATCCATATCGGCCAAGCGATCATGTCGATGCCCAGCCCTCACAACAGCCTACGCTATTTCCTTAACACCACATTTAACTACCCCACCATGGCCGAAGCCTATCGTGTGGCGGCCCTCAATGGCCTCAACCGACTCTCCTAAAGGAGCTGGAGTTTCCACCCATGCCTCTCCGCCCTCTACTGCTCTTCGCCTCTGACGGCTCAGAGTCCAGCCCTACATATACCCCCGTGCTTCTCAAGCTATGAGTGCTCTCCTCAAAGGAAAACGGGGCTTGATTTTGGGGGTCGCCAGTGAGCGTTCTTTGGCCTGGGGCATCGCAGAGCGCTGTGCTGAGCAAGGGGCTTCTTTGGCTCTGAGCTATCAGGGGGCTCGGCTGCTCAAGCGGGTACGGCCGCTGGCAACGCAGATCGGGGCTCAGCTCTTGGGTCCCTGTGATGTTCAGGACGAAGCAGCCCTGGATCTTCTCTTTGAGCAGGTTGAGCAGGAGCTTGGGGGTCTCGACTTTCTGGTTCACAGCTTGGCTTATGCTCCCAGAGAGGCGCTCAAAGCTCCCTTCTTAGAGACCACACGAGGAGACTTCAGCCTGAGCTTTGAGGTGAGTTGCTATAGCCTCTTGGGCCTCGCGCGCCGAGCAGCCCCCCTTATGGAGCGAGGGGGCAGCCTCCTGGCCCTCAGCTACTACGGCGCTGAGAAAGTGGTACCTCATTACAAGGTGATGGGTCCTGCCAAAGCAGCCTTGGAGTCCTCTATTCGCTATCTGGCCGCAGAGTTGGGACCTCAGGGCATCCGGGTTAACGGCATCAGCGCAGGACCCGTGAGGACCTTAGCAGCAGCAGGAATCCCAGGCTTGAGAGCTCTGTTGAGCAGCTTCTCCGAGCGCGCTCCTCTACGGCGTCAGATCAGCCGTCGAGATGTAGGAGAAGCGGCGGTCTTCCTCCTCAGCCAGATGAGCAGCGCCATCACCGGAGAGATTCTACATGTAGACGCTGGCTTTCATATCACGGCGGGTTGAGTTCTGAGTGTAGTCCTCGAATTGGACCCCTCTTCTGCCGTAGTCTCTCGGCATCAAATCTTAAGAGGTGTTCAGCATGAAGAGGCTCATCCCCCTAATCTTGCTTTTGGCCTGCGCTCCCCCTGAGCACCCCAAAGATCAAGAGCTTAAAACCCGACGAGCGGCGATCCGCAACGGAACCCGTGAACCAGGAGTAATCTCGCTGAGTCAAGGGCAGCGATTGGCGCTGGGTTGGATGCATATGCGAGGGATGCCAGAGGCCGCCTTCTGTACGGGCACGATCATCGCACCTCGGGTCGTGCTCACCGCCAAGCACTGCACCCAAAACGAAGGCGTTCAGAACGCGGGCTTTAGCGTAGGAGACTTTTTCTCCCCTGCGACGAGCTTTGACCTCTTGGAGTTTCACGAGCATCCCCAGGTTGATACCGCCCTCTTGATACTGGAGCAGGACGCCACTCAGCAGCTCCCTGGGCTGGAGATCTTGCCTCCCAACCGTGAGGATCTACGCGGTTGGGAGGGTCGCGAGGTACAGGCGGGGGGCTATGGAGATACCTGGCTCCCGGGGGTAGAGCCGGGGCTCTGGTTTGTAGATGCTTTTATCTCTCAGCTCTTTGCAGATTCGATCTGGGTAGAGAGCCCTGCACGCGCTGGAGATCCTGCAGGGGTCTGCTTTGGAGACTCAGGCAGCTCTGTCCTTGGACAGCAGGGGAGCAGGGTGGTGGCCCTGGGGAACCTCTCTGGAGGGGATGAGCAGTGTGCAGGCGGAGGAGACGCCTTTGTTCGCCTTGATCCCATCATCGCTTGGATCGACGGGATCATCGCTGAGACCGGCGGTGAGCCTCCCCCTCCACCCGATTGCCAGGGCCTTGATGAACGTGGACGCTGTGACGGGAGCCTCCTGCGCTGGTGTGAAGAGGGGCGTCCGGTGAGCGCAGACTGTGCAGAGCAGGGGAGCGGGATGGAGTGTGTAGAGATCCCTGGGGTGGGAGTTGGTTGCTCCGCCTGTGGGGATCTGAACTTCTTGGGGCGCTGTGCAGGCTCTGTCGCAGAGTGGTGTGAGCAGGGCGAAATCCAGCGAGCAGACTGCGCCAACGAGGGTTTGTCCTGTGGCTATGTAGATGATGAGATCGGCTGGTTCTGTATGGAGGTTGCTCCTTCAGATGAGTGTGAGGGAGTTCCAGCTTTGGGAGCCTGTCGAGGAGATGAGCTGTTAAATTGTGTGGAAGGGCAGCTTCAAGTAGAGGATTGCAACCTCAGCGGGCGTCGCTGTCAGATGATGGAGGGGGAGGCGGTCTGCCTCAGAGATGAACCTCAAGCTGATTTTGGAAGACCAGATCCACGAGATTCAGCTTCAATTCCGCAACCTCCCCAGGATGCAGGAGCTTCAGGGGTAGATCTCTCTTCAATCCCTCCGTTCCCTCAGCCCGACGTGGGCCCTGGCGTAGATGTTGGGCCTTCCCCAGTTTTGGGCGATAAGGACGCAGGCACAGAGGGAGATGGGGGGGCTTTGGATGGAGCTGGGAGCTTGGGCTGTCAGCAGGGTCATCGCGGCTCTCAGGCTCTCCCGCTGCTGCTCCTGCCTCTGCTCCTGCTCAATCGCAGAGGCTCAAATTCATAAGGAGGCGGAGGAGCCGATCCGTAGACGGCTAGAGAGTTCCAGGGCCTCTACCAAGAGCTGATGCTTTCGCTCAAGGAGCCCTGAATCAAGCAGGTTCAAGAAGCCCTGCACGAGCTTGAGATCGGCAGGGCCTTCACTGAAAGACTTTGCTTCGACCAAGCTACGCTTTAGCGCGGAGCGCTCCTCTCGAGCAGCATAGATAGAGGCTCGCTCCAGAGCTTCAGCAAAGCGAAAACCCTTGCGGTTTTGTTTAACAACCTGTTGCATCGGGGTCTCTTGACGAGGAAGCTTACCCAAGCTGACGCTGGCGCGGGCCTGAGCGTTGCGCAACCGTACCATATCTTTAAAGTCCAAGCTGACATCAGCGATCGCCCCTGCCTTCTCTACCCAAAGCTCAAGCAAGATCACATGAGAGTCTCCTCCATAGAAGTAGGGAATCACGGTCTGAACCCCATCTCCATCCTCGCCTCGATCCGCCTTGAGTCCCAGGCTCTTGCTCAGGTTGCGATCTGTAGCCACCTCGCGAGCCTTGACCTCCTTCACCTCGCGGGCTTTGAGCTTACGGCTGCCGAGCACTCGAACCGCCTTCACTCCAGGAGCCAAGCGGATGTTGAGCCGCAGGAGGCGGGCGATCACCTTAGAGAGGCTGCTCAGCTCCTCCTCAATGAGATCTTCAATTTTGTGGTTGGAATCAAGGCTGTGGAGATTTCCATTGCCTGCGTGGGCTACAGACCACCAAGGCCCTCCGCTTGAAGCCAGATCGATTACCGAGCTGACTACACCTTGGAGGCTGAGCCGATGAATCGCCACTTCAGCCTCTCGAACACGAGCCCTTTGAGTACTCTTCACCAACATCAAGAGGACCTGAGAGCCTGGGATACGAACTTGAGCGTCTGCCGCTTGATTGAATTGGCGCCCAGCCTCTTCTATCGCATATCTCAGAGCGGCGGGGCCATGGTCAGAAGGAAGTTTGAACTCTTCAAGCAGCCGCGCGAGGCTCCTACGCAGGAGGCGGGTGGGCCTTAAAGGGCTGAGGACTCTGGGCTGCTCTCCCGCTAGAATGATCCCCAAACGATCTTGGGGGCTAAGCTTCTTGAGGAGCTGGCTGACGGCGCTCATCAGCAGCTCAAAGTTCGCGCTGACAGGGTGATCGACCAGGAGCATCAGATCCAGGGGGGGGCGTCGCCATCCATAGCGATGGCTGCCCTGAAGACCCACTTGGAGGATCACGCGGCTGGGTTTGTCCAGATAGGAGAGATCAAGCTGAGTGTAGAGCGCTAAGCCCGCTTCTCTGGGGGGATCAAACTCCTGAACTTGAAGCTGCGCCAGTCGATAGGGCTTATCCAGGCCCTGGCCCTTGAAGTCTCGATCCAGACGACGTAGACGCTCGGCGTAGGCGGCGTTCCCTCCCAAATAGGTGTTCTCAAAGTAAAATATGCGAGGCAGGAAGTTCTCAGGTTTGAGATGGCGGGGCAGCTCTCTGGAAAGGGGAGGTGGAGGAGGCGGAGGTGGAGGTGGAGCCCTAAAACTTCTCTGTTTCCCCGAACCCGGCTTGAAGATAAAGGGGTATTTGACCGTGACGATGCCTCCTCCTTTGGGAGCGGGAAAGACCCAACGCTTGATTTTGCGGGTCAGACAGGACTCAACGTCGCTGTTGTTCATCGTAGAGTCGCTGACAGAAGAGGCGATGATGCTGCCGTTTCCAGCGATAGTAAACTTCACCGAAATCTTACCGCTGAGATCCTGTTCCTTGTTGAGCTGCTTCTCATAGCAGTAGCGATATTCGTTGCGGTGACGTCGAATGACACGACGAATGATCTCTTTGTCGAGGGAGCCTCTGATAACAGGGCGACCAGGAATAACGCGGGGTCGCTGAATTTTTCGTGACCTGGACTTCAGCTGCCCTTGACCATAGCCCTCTCCTCCAGCAGGCTTCAGAGGCTTGCGATCTTTGTCGATATCAACAACAGCATGACCATAAGGGCGACCGAACTCTTGATCACCGCGACCTACCGCTCCGATTTGGCCAAGGCCGATGGAATCTCCAGCGAAGCGGCCGCCGCGACCTCTCGTTCCGATTTGGTCAAGGCCGATGGAATCCTCAGCGAAGCCGCCCCCCCCACGGCCCACCCCCGCGACCCCCAAACCACCAAAACCATGAGATTCATCGACCCGCTCCCCAAACATAGCTCCTAAGGCTGAGACTGAACCGTCGCCGATGGCAGAACCTTTCTTACCCCAGACAGCCTCCAGCTCTCCTTCCAGGCTGTCAAACGCCTCTTGGGCTATGGTTCGCGCCTCATCCGGATCCTGGGCTCTCGCCAACTGGATCGCAGCGGGACCCCTGACGGCGAGGCGATGATTCCTCTCCTTCGCTTTGAGGAGAGGCTCTCTCTCCTCTTCTTCTACCAGGACCTCTAAAGAGCGGCTCCTCTCCGAGATGAGGGGTTGAGGAGCTGCTTTATTTGAACTCTCAGCGCAGCCAAAGAGCAGCAGTGAGAGAACGAGCCATGGAGCATTTCTTCTTCGAGAATCTCTCAATCGGACCTGCATCTTTCCTCCAGAGTTTTAAGGAGCGCTCCAAGATATCTCAGAGTTGTGGGTTGAGTTATAGAGAGGCAGAGGAGCCGATCCGTAGACGGCTGGAGATCTTGAGGGCCTCCACCAAAAGTCGACGCTCTCGCTCAAGGAGCCCGGCATCAAGCAGGCTCAAGAAGCCCTGCACCAGCTGGAGATCTGCAGGACCTCCACCCAGAGACTCCGCCTCTATCAAGAGATGCTTTAGCTCGGAGCGCTCCTCTCGAGCAGCATAGAGAGAGGCGCGCTCTAAAGTCTCAGCGAAGCGAAAGCCTCTACGGTTTTCTCTTACCGCCTGCTGTGTGGGGGTCTCCTGCCGAGGAAGCTGGCCCAGGCTGACGCTGGTACGAGCCTGAGCGTTGCGCAGCCGCACCATATCTTTAAAGTCCAAGCTGACATCAGCGATGGAGCCCGCCCTCTCTACCCAAAGCTCCAATAGGACAACGTGGGAGTCTCCACCGTAGAAGTAGGGGATCACGGTCTGAACCCCATCTCCATCCTCACCTCGATCTGCTTTAAGCCCCAGGCTCTTGCTGAGGTTGCGATCTGTCGCCACCTCGCGAGCCTTGACCTCCTTCACCTCGCGGGCTTTGAGCTTACGGCTGCCGATCACTTGGATCGCCTTGACCCCTGGAGCCAGGCGGATGTTAAGCCGCAGGAGGCGAGCGATCACCTTAGAGAGGCTGCCCAACTCCTCCTCAATGAGATCTTCAATGTCGTGGTCGGGCTCAAGGCTGTGCAGGTTTCCGTTGCCCGCGTGAGCTACAGACCACCAAGGGCTCCCCTGACCAGGATCCAGATCGATAACCGAGCTGACCACCCCCTGGAGGCTGAGCCGATGAACCGCCGCTTCAGCCACACGAACACGCATCTCTTTGCCCCCCTGCACCAGCATCAGCAGGATCTGAGAGCCTGGAATAGGGACCTGAGCGTCCGCCGCTTGGTTGAACTGGCGCCCTGCCTCCTCTAAGGCATATCTCAGAGCGGTAGGGCCGTGGTTAGAGAGAAGCTTAAAATCTTGAAGCAGCCGTGCGAGGCGCCTACGTAGAGCGCGCGTAGGGCTCAGAGGGCTGAGGACTCTGGGGCGCTCTCCCGCCAGGATGATCCCCAAGCGATCTTGGGGACCAAGCTGCTTGAGGAGCGGGCTGACCGCGCTCATCAACAGCTCAAGGTTTGCGCTGATGGGGTGATCGACCAGGAGCATCAGATCCAGGGGAGGGCGTCGCCACCCGTAACGGTGACTGCCCTGAAGACCCACCTGGAGGATCACACGGCTGGGTCTATCGAGATAGGGGCGATCAAGCTGGGCGTAAAGGGCCAGCCCCGCCTCTCTGGGAAAATCAAACTCCTGAGCTTGAAGCTGCGCCAGCCGATAGGGCTTCTCCAGTCCTTGACGCTTAAAGTCTCGGTCCAGACGGCGTAGGCGCTCAGCGTAGGCGGCGTTCCCTCCCAGGTAGGTGTTTTCAAAGTAAAAGATGCGAGGAAGAAAGCTGCTTGGCTTGAGATAGCGGAGCCGCTCCTCCGCTGGCGAAGCCTGCGTGTTTTTCTGCCCCATCTGGTCGCTCTCTCCAAAGAGGAAGGGGAGGCGGACCTGACAGACACCTCCCTCAGAGCGAGGGAATCTCCAGCGCTGGATACTGCGCTTTATACAGGCCTCAACCTTTTTGCTCTCCAGAGTGCTGGAGATCACGGCGACCTTCTGTACTTTGCCGCCCGTGGTGATACGCCAAGAGAGGGTGACCTCCCCAACCAGCTCAGGGTCCTTAGCCAGCTCCTTTTCATAGCAGTAGGAGATCCCGCGCTGACGAGCATTGAGGACCCTCACAACATCTTTCTCTTCGCAGGAGGAGGAGATGTTGGGTGTTCCAGAACGAACATGGACCCTCCTCCTGCGTTTCCCCTTTTTGCGAAGCTGGTTTTTAGAGCCACGCCCTCCGCCAGTGTCGATGCGCCCCATACCGTGGATGCGACCAAAACCCACGCCTCCACCACCAGAGCCAGTGCCATTTAGAGCTATACCTCCGTGGCCATGACCGATAACCAAGCTACCATCCTCAGTTCCTGTCATCGCAGCGCTGAGTTGATCAGCCAGTTTTCTCATGCCTCGAACATGCTTTGAGCCTCCCTTCTCCTTTCTCTCTTTGCCTCCCAACTTCAGGGCTCCGATATGATCTCT
>CAYLJJ010000084.1:28217-32026 GCA_964384025.1 uncultured Nannocystaceae bacterium | reverse complement strand
CCCTGCGCCTCTCGCCGGTGAACAGCCTGCTCCTGTCGTCAGTGAACAGCCCAGTGAGCAGCCTGCTCCTATCGCCGGTGAAGAGCCTGCTCCTGTCGTCAGTGAAGAGCCCAGTGAGCAGCCTGCTCCTATCGCCAGCGAAGAGCCCAGTGAGAAGCCTGCTCCTGTTGTCAGCAAGAAGCCCGCTGCTTTAAATCCATCTACTCCAGTGCCAAGTAAAGCTGCTGGTCTTCTGGGGCGAACAAGCAGAGGACCTGGTGCTCTTGGACGACCTCGATTTAGAGCTGGTTTTCTCTCACGTCCCCCAGGCGCTCAGTCCGACTCTGAGCAAAAGAAGAAACCTTGGGGAGAGAGCGATGTCAACGCGGCTTGGGGGAATATGGGAGGAACGCGTAAGCCGGTTGGCTTGGGGCTTGGCTCTGGGATGGGCTTGGGACGCCCCTCTAAGGCTCCCTTGGGCCTATCTCTCCGCAAGATGAGCGGGGGGGGGCCTAAGCCCAAAAAGCGGAAAGTAGAAGAGAAGGATGGAGAAAAATAAGGACCCGTTAGAAAATAATCTATGCGGCTCTGAACCTCAAAACATTCCAGCTTGCAAGATTGTATCTCCTCAGAACAGCTCCGCTGTTCCTACTCAAGATGCTCTTGAGCAGTCCGTCCAGAGTCACACTACGGAGTTTCAGCCTCCTCTTCGACTCTTTCCCACCTCGCTTAAGATCCAATCCCAGCTTCAAAGCCTCTCTAGAGCCTCTGTTCCCTTTGGGCTCTTTGGAAAGAGGGAGGGGGGGCTCTTTCGGCAGATGATCGTGCTTAAGAGCCCCGAGCTGCCCATTCAGATCTATGAAGATCTTGGACCCAAACAGGGAGATCGCCCTTCCATACCTCCCGCTCCAGGGATTGAGGAGGCTCTACAGGAGCGAAGCCCTCAGTTCAGCTTGAGAAACACACAGCGGATCAGTGAAGAGTATCTCCCCCCGAAGATGGGCTCTGAGTTCTGGATTCTAAGAGATTTTGGCTACCTCAAAGATCTAAAGCGAGCCCACGATTGTAGCTTTGAGGCGGGCGAAATCTGCCCTCAACTCTCCAGCCAGATCCTCGCCATTGCGGTAGCGCAACACAGGGTCCTTATGGTAGAGACCGCTTGGCAGGAGCATTTCGGCCACTCCGAAGGCTCCAGCAAAGATTCTTAAACCTACACACCAAAACCCCCAAAACAGAGATTTTGGAGGGGTGGTGGATATATTCATCCAGCGGAGGCGGCGAAGCGTCGTCTCCCCAAAACCGGGAACCCGGTAGGTCAAGGCCCCATCCGAAGACGCCTCCCGTGTGGCGCCGAATGCGCAGGCCAGACCAAGCAGGAGAGAGATGAGCAAGAAGATGTTGGTGAACGCGGCACAGGCCGATGAGGTCCGCGTTGTGATCATCCAAAATGGGGTAATGGAGGATCTCAATGTCTCCATGGCAGGCAATGAGCAGCTCCGCGGTAATGTTTATAAAGCCCGTGTGGTCAATATAGAGACCAGCCTCCAGGCCGCTTTTATCGACTTTGGTATCGGGCGTAACGGCTTTATCACCCTGAACGATATCCACCCCCGATTCTATAACCGGCGCTACACAGGGAAGGCTCGCCCCCGCATCCAAGATGTGCTTCGCAATGGGGCTGAGCTGATTGTCCAGGTCTACAAAGAGGAGATGGGCAACAAGGGTGCCGCTCTCACCTGTGATATTACTCTCCCTGGGCGTTATCTGGTCTTGGGTCCCTACTCTCGCGGGGGTGGGGTGAGTCGAAAGATCGAGGATGAGGGGGTCCGCAAGCGCCTCAAAGAGCTGATCTCCAAGATGAACACCACAGAGGAGATGAACCTGATCGTGCGCACCGCAGGAGAGGGTTGTGGTCTGGGAGAGTTGCAACAGGATTATCAGCAGCTTCTGCGACTCTGGGGGCATATTCAGGCTCGCGCAGCGCGGCTCTCAGGGCCAGGGCTCCTCTATGCTGAGCCCGACGTGGTGATCCGCTCCGTTCGCGACTATTTCAGCGATGATATGGACGAGGTTCTTACCGATGATCCAAGCACTCACCAGAAGATCCTAAGCTTCTTTGAGGAGCGTATGGGAGGTGATGTTAAGAAGGTCAAGCTCTACTCAGGCAAGATGCCCATCTTTAGCAACTTTGGCCTGGAACAGCAGTTTGAGAATATCAGCAGTCCGACGGTTCCCCTCAAGAGTGGAGGCAGCATTGTCATCAATCCTACCGAGGCTCTGACCGCCATTGATGTTAACTCGGGTAGGTCCAGAAACCACGGAAACCAAGATAGGATGGCCCTCGCCATCAATAAGGAGGCCGCCGGAGAGGTTGCTCGACAGCTCAGGCTGCGAGACATCGGCGGTTTGGTGGTGGTGGACTTTATCGATATGCAAGATCCTAAGAGCCGCCGTGAGGTGGAGCAGGTCTTGGGCGACTGCATGAAGATGGATAAGGCTCAAGTGGAGTTGGGGCGTATCTCTCGCTTTGGACTTTTAGAGTTGTCCAGACAGCGAATCAAGGGCCGTCTCCTCTCCAGCACCCATCAGAGCTGCCCTCTCTGTAAGGGGAGCGGCTGGGTGATGAACAGCGAGGTGGCGGGGATGTCGATGCTCAGGCGGCTCCAAGAGCTGGCCGTGAGTGCCCCCAGGGGTGCCAAGATCAAAGGTCGTCTCTCTACAGAAGTAGCCCTCTATCTCCTAAACCAACAGCGCGGCAAACTGGCTTCCCTTGAAGAAGAGTTCTCTGTCCAGTTTGATATCATTCCAGATTCTCAGGCTACTCACAGCCGGGACGCTTTTCAGGTCAACTTGGAGAACGTGATACGTCTGCCTCGTGAAGAGCGCAGCTCAAGGCGCAGGCCCAGTCGCCGCTCAGAGAGTCGCCCCACTCGAAGAAGCCAAGAGGAGTCCTGTGAGCCTCCCAAGGTCGTTGGCTTTATCCCACCAGAGCAGCTCGCCGCAGCAGAATTGGGTCCGCCACAGCTTAAACCCACCGGGGTCTTGGTGGTTGTAGAGTCTGAACCTGAGCAGATCTCGGAGGAGCCCAAGCAGCGTCGTCGCCGCCGCCGTCGTAAGCCAGAGGAGGAGCAGCAGCTGGAGCCACAGGAGCTATCCAGCGAGTCCCCCAAGGAGAACATTGAGGAGCCAAGCCCCTCGGTCAGCGCGCCTAAGCCCCAAGATGCAGCTGCGCTCAAGCGTGAAGCCGCCAGAGCACGCAACCGAGCACGACGAGAGAGACTTCAGGGTGTCGCCAAAGAGCAACCTAAAGTTCAGAAGCAAGCCGAGAGCAGGAACCTCAGCCTCGATGTCAGTGAGCCCAACACAAAGGTCAGCGAGCCCAGCACAACGGCTCAACAGCAAAGCCAACCCAAAGCGAGTCCAAAGCAGCCCTCTACCCCAAGAGCCTCTTCAGAGAAGCAGAGGAGCCATCGCGCAGCGGATCGAGTGCGCAGGCGGCTTAAGGGTGTTGAAACAGCAGAGAGTCCGACCGCTCCTCAAGCAACTGAGCGTCCAGCTCTGCAGAGAAAGAGGAGCGGTCGCCCCGCCGCTCCTCAAGCGACTGAGCGTCCAGCCTTGCAGAGAAAGAGAAGCGGTCGCCTAGCGGAACGCCTCAAAGCGCGGGTCGCTCAGGTTGAGCAGGAGGCGACACCGCCCAAGACTCTCCCTGAAGCCTCTGAAACGCTTCCTTCTCCCAAGCCCGCTCCGAAGAGAGAGCGCTCAAAGAGAACAGCTCCTCTTCGACGCTCTGGGCCTAAGAAGCCTGGGCCTAAGAAGCCTGGGCCTAAGAA
>CAYLJJ010000084.1:0-28117 GCA_964384025.1 uncultured Nannocystaceae bacterium | reverse complement strand
GCCTGAGCCTAAGAAGCCTGAGCCTAAGAAGCCTGAGCCTAAGAAGCCTGAGCCTAAGAAGCCTGAGCCTTCCCAGAAAAAAGAAAGAACCCAAACTCATCGCTCCAGGCGTGGTGCTCAGAAACCTGGAAAGGATCTAGAAGCCGCCCGAGAGGCCGCCGCCTCGATCTTCTCGACCCTCTAAAAGGCCCTAAACCTTGGAGCGCTGAGCAGCAACGCTCAGCCGCCCCAACTCTTCCAGATTGAAGGTCTCTCCTCGGCGTCTGGGATCGAGAGCGGCGCGCTCTAAGAGAACCTCCGCTTGAGGGCTAAAGGAGCGCAACGCCTTACGAGCCATCTTCCTCCGCTGTGCAAAGAGGGCTTTGAGGATCTGGTGAAAGATCTGCTCATCTCCCACCTCTACTGCGGGGCGCTCTCGTCGCTCTAAGATCAAGACGGCGGAGTGTACCTTAGGAGAAGGAAAGAAGGCGTCAGGGGGGACCTGGAAGAGCAGGCTTGGATAGCTCCAGAGCGAGCTGAGGGCGGAGAGGACACCACATCTCCGCCCACTCCCTGGGATCGCCGCGACGCGCTCAGCAAACTCCCTCTGAACCAACAGGCAGATTCGCTCCCAAGCTTGACGGTGCTCCAGGAGAGCGCCCAGGATGGGACTGCTGAGGTGATAGGGGAGATTTCCATAGATCGTCAAAGGCCCCAGCTCTTTAGCGAGGGCGCTCCAGTCCAGATCGAGGACATTGCCCTGACGGATCTCTACATTCTTGGCATAGAAAAGTTCAGCTCGAAGGATCGGGAGCAGCTCCTGATCATACTCTAAGGCGATGACTCGATTGCCGGTCTCAGCAAGGGCATGAGTGAGAGTGCCCAGCCCCGCGCCGATCTCAAAGAGGGTATCTTGAGCCTTCGCTCCTCCTGCTGCAGCGATGCGTTGGGGGAGCTGCTCATCCACCAAAAAGTTTTGCCCCAGATGTTTCTTGCTCCAGAGGCCATGAGCCTTAAGAAGGACGCGGGGATCTCGAATCATCACCTTAACTCCAGGGGCCAGGAACCTCGGCTCTTAAGGCGACGATCTGCGGGCTGATGCTGCCCCTCCTGAGCATAAAGACTGGCTACCCCAGCGATCATCGCGGCGTTGTCTGTACACCAACGTGGAGGAGGAAGATAGAGACGACAGCCCTCTGCTCTGAGCGCTTCTCTCATGCTCTCTCTGAGCGCAGCGTTACAAGCCACCCCTCCCGCCAATACAAGATCTTGGAGGCCCTGGCTCTTGAGCGCGCGCAGGCTGCGATCTACCAGTTGAGCGATGGCCGCAGCCTGAAAGCTGGCGAGGAGATCGTGGAGCGCCTGACCCTTAGGCAACTCTCCCTGCTTCTTGAGCAGCGTCAGCACCGCTGTCTTGAGGCCGCTAAAGCTAAAGTCAGAGCTGCCATCCTTAAAGCGAGGCAAGCTGAAGCGGTGAGCCTGGGGATCGCCCTGTTGAGCAAGGCGCTCAATTACGGGACCACCGGGATAGCCCAGCCCCAACATCCGCGCCACTTTATCAAAGGCCTCTCCAGCAGCGTCGTCTCGGGTGTTGGCGATCTGATGAAGCTGCTTATCCACACGGTAGAGCGCTGTGTGTCCTCCGCTGACAGCCAAGGCGAGATAGGGAGGCGCTGGGGCCTCAGGCTGGGGGCTCTCAGGTAGATGAAGTTGAACCGCGTGAAGATGGCCCGCGAGGTGGTGGATAGGGATCAGCGGTTTGTCCCAAGCGTAGGCCAAAGACTTGGCGAACTGTAGGCCCACCAGGAGAGAGCCCAGCAAACCAGGCCCTTGAGTCACGGCGATGGCATCTAGATCCTCTGGCTGCAGCCCTGCTTGCTCTAGAGCTTGTTGAACTACAGGGATGATATCAACAATATGGTTGCGACTGGCCAGCTCGGGGACTACGCCCCCATACCTACTGTGAACCTCGATCTGAGTGGCCACCACATCGCTGAGGACAAGATGACCACCCTCTACTACGGCGGCGGCGGTCTCATCGCAGCTGGTCTCAATCCCTAAAATATACATCAGCGGATTCCCTGGAGGACGCGACGAACATCCTCAGCATATTGCCCACGTGGGGCCAGCTTAAGGTAACGATCATAAGCCTCCACGGCTCCCTCTCGCTTGCCCAGATTTTGCTGCGCTTCACCGATGAGGAGTTGAGCGCGAGCGTTTTTGGGCTCTCGCTGCGCCAGCCTTTGAGCGGCGCGTAGAGCGTCCGCGTCCTGCTTGTCTTCCAAGAGCGCTTTGGCGAAGCCCAGGAGAAGGCGAGGGTCATCTGGAGCGCTCCCCAAGGCTTGTTCAAAACGATCTATGGCTCGCTTGAACTTGCCCTGCTTATGGAGCTGGAGACCCTCTTTCAACAGAGCTTCGATGCGCCCTTGCTGTGAAGCAGAACGATCGGGCGCAGGAAGAAGCTTGGGGAGCTCTGCTGAAGGCTGTTTGGGTTCCTCTGATGGCTTCTCTGGGATCTCAACCCGGAGCCCCCCATCTCTCTGAGGGAGCGTCCAGGAGGCGTCCAGAGGGGGCATCGCCGTCGGCTGAGGGCGCTTCTCCAGGATGCGGCTGTACCAGGAGCTGTCCAGGTTGGGGATGGGGGCCTTTCTATCCTCTACCTTGTCGCGCAGTCCAAAGAAACCCATCCCGGTCAAAATGATGAGCGCCAGGACCCCGAAGGTAATCTGAGAGACACGCGAAACAGGGGGATGAAGGTCATGATCATCAAGAGCTTCGATCTCTTCTGCGGGTCGCTCAAAGAAGACCCGCTCTTCATCCTCTTCATCAAGGTGAGGAGCTTCAGGGAGAGGGACCTCATCAGGCAGAGGAGACAGCTCAGGGAGCAGCTCAGGCTCAAAGAGGGACTCTGGAGCAGGCTCAGGGAGAGCGACGATCTCTTCTGGGAGATCCTCTATGTCGTCAGCTTCAGGATCAAAGAGGAAATCCTCTTCATCCTCGAACCCCTCTGTCTCTGGAGCAAAGGCACCCACCTCTGCGGGCAGATCGTGAGCAGAGGCCAGAAGATCATCTACTAGATCTCGCTCAGGCCCCAGCTCCTCTCCAGGGCTTGCGGACTCTGGCTCTTCGCTCTCCAGAGCAGCCTCTTCAACTCCCGGATCCTCCGAAGAGGGCTTCGCCAACCACTCCTCTAGGCGCTCTGGCTCTCTTGGCGGAGTGGGCGCCTCTAGAGCACGCCCTACCTCGTAGAGGATCCCCTCAAAGAAGAGACGGCTCACCGAGGCCAGCCCCTCCAGATCGCTCAGCTCGGCATCATCGATGGCTTGAAGCGCATCACGATGCCCGTCAAAGAGACGGAGAAGATCATTGATCTCTGGAGGCAGCTCAGCCAAGCGCTCTGCCAGCTCGGTGTAGTCCACCCGAAAGACTGTGCTGAGTGGAGGGAGTTGTTCACACATCCGCCCCCACTCATCTACCCGACGCATCCCCTCCATCAACAGCAACTGCACACTGGAGTAGATCGCTCGGGGGCGGTCGGGGCTCTGAAACTGGATCTCAAAGTGAGCTTGTTCCCAGGTGAGGAGACGATAGATCGCCTCTTCACCGGATCTTTGCCCCACCTCAGCATCTAGAACTTCTCCATCCTGGAACCAGACTCGTCCAGAGCGCCCCTCGTGCTCAAAGAGCATCAGACAAGAGCGCTTTCCTTGATTCATGCTCTGGAGCAGATCCACCACACTCATGCTCTCAAGAGAGCCAAAGAAGCGTTGGGTATCTTTACGCTGGAGACGTTCACGTTCGAGGCGCTGGAGGGTGATCTTAACCCGAGTGATCAGCTCTTTTATATAGATAGGCTTATGCAGAAACTCCTCTGCGCCCAGCTTAAGACCCTTAACCCGAGCCTCAAGAGAGTCTTCGGTGCTCAGAAAAATCAGAGGGATCTTCTTAAGCTGGGGATCAGCTTTAAGGCGTTCACAGAGCTGGTAGCCATTCAGGACCGGCATATGTGTATCTGTCAGGACCAGGGCAGGGCGTACAGCCTCCACTTTGGCCATCGCCTCAGCCCCATTTTGGGCGGTGGTGACAGAGAAGCCTGCGTTGCGGAGAGAGACCTCGACGATCCGAAGATTTTGAGGATCCGCGTCCACCAAGAGGAGGTTCTTCTTCACCATATTGAACACCAGAGAGCGATACAGAGAGCTTCTTTTCTAGTGCTCCTTCCAGATGAGGTAAAGTGCAATCCTCTACCTACCCAGTAGTTGCTGCTTTGGGAGTTGTTAGAAAGTGGGGGTTGAAGAGGTTCACTTCTAAGATCGGAGATAGCTCTGCTCTCACCAGCGCGACGCTCTTCAATAGTCATCAGGAGTGTTGATGACTCTACCTTCCTTTACTGAACACCCAACTCTAGCAAGCTGGGGGCAAACGAAGCTTTGAATGGATAACAAAATGGACATCAGCCACCCTCCACAACACGAGTAGCAAATCTTTGAGTTGACGAGGGAGCTTGTAGAGTTGGCTCAGAGGGTTTTTATTACCTGGATACCTACTCAGACAGCAACCCTGTTCAAGGGGCTGTGCAGATCACCCGCTCGTTGATGCGGCCAATCCTCTTTAAAAACTTATCTTTGCCAAAGAATTCATCACTCTGGATCAGGGCCGCGCCCTCCTCTTGGAGGAAACGTAGCCCCTCTGCCTGGGGGAAGGGCAGACAGCGGCCTTGAGCCGCTTTGACCATGGCACGATAACGCAGCGTGGTGATGAGGGCGCGTCGATAGGCGTAACGTTGGACGAAGTGTTTTAAGGAGGGGATGAGGAGCTGCTTGAAGGTCTCGATCGCCTCTTGACGTAGGGCCTCTCGCCCCCCCAGCGCGATCTGGAGAGCGCTCTTCCAAGCAGAGCGCTCTTGTGCTTGAGTTTCAAGCATCACGTTCAGCGCCTCAATTCCCCTCGCACAGGCTTTGAGGCTGCTCGCCTGAGGGCAGGCCTTCAACCAGAGCTGGGTGCTCTCCTTTATGGCGATCAGAGCGAGACCCAACTCGTCAGGGAGCCCCTCTCCCAAGTTGGACCTTGGACCCCTCTCTAGAGCAGGTAAGAGATCATAGTAGGCCATATGAGTCGCGTCTGTCTTGAAGAACTCATGGGGGTGTGGATCAGCCTCTAAGATGCGAGTGAGGGCGCTCACCACAGGCTCTGGAGAGCTGGCGTCCAAGAGACGCTTGGCGGTGCTGATGAGCAGCTTGTCTCCTACGACAGCGGACATAGGGAAGAGAAAGGGGACACCTCCGCGCATCAGATCTTGGTTGAAGCGTATCGCTTCTAAGAGCCAACGCATCCCCTCTGACGCGGCCCCTTCTCGAGCCCTCTTGCGAGCTATGACCACCACCGCTTTGCTCAGGTCAAGTGCTCGGAGAGGCTTTGGTATAGGGCGTCGCCCGATGAGATAGGGAGAGCAGCCCCCCTCGTGGGAGATCGCCTGATGAAGCGCCTGGGGGAGCTGCGTGCAGGCCGACTCCATCGCCTTAATCTCCTCACTCAGCGCGACAGGAGCGTCCAAAGTGCGAGCTTCTCCATTCTCCTCATGTAGCTCATCTTTGAGGCGCTTGCCCATCTTCAGACAGCTCAACAGCCCTCCAGAGCCCTTTAGGAGAGCGTGCATCGCGATCTCCGCCTCTCCAGGGAGCTGAGGTTCATCCCAGAGGCCGGGACGGGGACAACGCTGACTTCGCTTGATCGCAGCGATGTTTTGAAGCTCCAACTTCATTACTTTGACTTCGCTTGGAGTTGCCAATTCCAACTTTGGCCAAAGCAGCAGGAGTATTTTGAGGAGCATAAACATCTGTTTTTCCTTTAATAATGCTCACAACATTTTTTGAGAATGGTGACAAGGCAGAGATGTAACCTTTAACCGCTTATTGGCCAGCATTCTAAAAATAACAGATTTCAAGGGCAGCTTGTAATCGGTTCACCTTCGGGATCATTGGTCCCAAAGGTTCCATTTAGGAAGAGATCTAGCTCTATAACATGAGCATCAAAGGTGCCACAGATTCCAGGCTCTTCATGCAGCAACTCTCCATGCAGTTCTAGAGAGATCTTCATCTCCTGATCCCCAAGCAAGCTGAGTTCAGGAGGCAGTGTCATCTCTTCGATCTCGATCTCGAAGTGACCATCCGCTCTAATTGGAACAGATTGGAGATAGATAGGGGAGTCTACAACGCTGCGATCTGATGGATTCAGTGGGGTCAAGGTGGCTCTCAGGTTGTGCTCGTTGGCATCGATCTCAAGCAGAAAGAGGAGTGTTATAGGGAAGGTGTTGGATTGAGCCGCCAACAGATAATGGCCCGATGGGTTGGGCGATATCTCTGGTTCGATCACCTGAGCGTCTGGAACAGGTAGAGGGTGTAGGGTGGGAAGGTCTCTTAGACCCGCGTCTTGGAACCCAGAATCAAGAGTCCAGCGTCCCTGGCCGCTCTCTGATACGGGAGCGCTGCCCTCTGTCCGTGTTCCCTGAAAACGAGTCTCTACTTTACAGTTGAGGCTCTCTGAGACCCCATCCCCCTGAACATTGCTGTTGAGCTGGATAAAGATCCGCCCCTGGATCCCTTCATTGAGCCAAGCCATCATCTGAAATTGAGCCTCAGAGCTGATCTGCACGCTCTTCTCCTCTGTGCTGATCTCCTGGGAATCTGAGTTGCTGCCGTTGAGCCTAATCCCCTCAGCTTCAACCTCTCCAAGTAGAGAGACGGGCGTCTGCTCCTCATCTCCTGGCTCCGCAGAAGAGAGGAGGCCCTGAACCTTGCTCCCATCCTGTTTCAACTTTAGGTCAAGCATCTTGCCCGCGAGGCTGTTTGAGTTGGGGATCTGTGTTGAACAGTTCTCATTAACGATCTGGTGATCATTGATGAGGTAGTGGCCTCGGTAGTCTACTGTCCCTGCGGAGGGGCCAGGGCCAAAGCCACTCTCTCCAGGAGGGATCCCCCCTCCGTCATCATCATCGTCGTTACAGGCAAACAGGAAGAGAGAGATCCAGAGTAGATGTTTCATGGGAGAGCCTTCTGTTAACGACCCTGATAGTTGAGTTTCTGTTGATTCATCATCGCTGCGTCAAGGTCTTGAGTCACGAAGCGGTTGGTGTTCCAGATGGCCATATATTCCGAGCCCTTCTCGATCACGCGCCTCTCCGCTTCGTTTATCACCACCTGAGCGCCTTGTACCATTAAGGGGGAGTTGACAGCGATCTCCTGAGCCCGCACGAAGCCCAGCCCCACAATGCAAGGCAGCGCTCATCTAGGAAAAATGTGGAAACAGCCAAATAGCATCAAAATGTTACCGAGTAAATCAGTTAATTTTCTTCTCAGATTGCAGAAAAACCCATCAAGATTAAGACTGCAATATGCATTTTGGGGTTGTGAAACCAAAGTCTCTATGAGCGTATGCAATACGGGTGCATCTCCGCAATGGCGGAGTCAGCGGATTGAGGTGACAGGAGAAGATGAAGAGGGCTCTTCTTTGGTAGGACAAAAGGTAATTACATCCAAGATCCACCAAAGAGAGCCCGTGCAAGAACCCTATGAGTCTCGCCTGCTCGCCCGCCCTGCCTTTAAAAATTTTCTGAAGAGCGCAAAAGAACTGGATAATCAGAGTACAGAAGAAGCGACAGAGACCTTGAGTAGTTTTGGGCTCCAACTTCGAGAACTGAGTATGAGTCTCGAATGTGAGCTCTTGGTGATGAAACTGAAACTTTTGGATGAGGATACGGAGGGGATAGGAGTAAGAGTCGATATCTTCAAAGAGCATTGCCTTTCCAAGTTATCGATGGTTTCTCATACCATGAAAATTGGTTCGTTACCGAGTCCATAAGCGACTATGATATTCCACAATGAATCAATTATCAGATTCGCCGAAATCTGTATCTATCAATGATTTCATGTGATGTATGTATTTGCTGTCTTCTTCTTTTATGTGATTTAACCACCAATTTTTTAAGAATCTTAAAAGAAGGCAGGGATCTTTATATTCGTAAGACTCTTTAAACACAGCCTGTGCTTTTGATGTCCACGCTCTATGCAATGATATATGTTCTTGAATTTCTGGATAATCTGCCTTGTTCATCAATTCTTCTTCAGTATCAAAATGGATCTTGATATATTGATCTAATGACAATATTGTGGGCCTAATAACCTCGTTTCCATGCCCATTTTGGATAAAATAGTGAAGAGAATTAATTGTAGAAATAATCCCTCTATGTTGTTCATCGACAATATTTATTCCAGTATTATCTTCATCCATCCAAACAATATATAGATTATTGTTCATCATAAAGACCCCTTTGTTTCTTGTTTTCGTGGATATAAGGTTTTTTCTTCTTCATAGGAAGGCAGGAATTTCCACAGACGACTCCAAGAAAGCATGTGTGCACACGAAACGTTCCGATACCTCTCCATCGTTAGTGCCCCAAGAGATCTTTCCCCTCCCTGCATCGAGCGGGATCGCTTCCTCATCAAAATGCTCAGGCATCGAAGCTTCGCCTCCTCTTCAGTCCTCATTTTCTCGAAGACAAGCCCCCATGGAACCCACCTCAATGCAGCATAACACAGCTTGGACGCCCTCTCAGCTGATGCGTGCTTCTCCGCCACGGGGGAGTGAGCTAAGCTGCGGCCCTTCTGGGTTTGAGACCTTCGGTGTCCTGAGCCACTTTGAACTCTTTGCGGAAAGCTGGCCTGAGCACATTCCGAGTATCATCGTCTCTGCCACTCTGGACGAGGATGGCTTGGGCACCCTCATCTCGCCAACTTATACTCGGACTCTTCATTCGTTGTACGATAAGACATACTCGTTTCGTTTTCGATTATTTGAATCAATATCAGCAGTTTATCGCGAATATGCAACTATTGTCCCATTGCCTAATCATTGCTGTGATGAGCCCGAGCAGAAAGCTTCGAGTGTTTTAAATATCTGGTATTATTGACAGTTGGTTAAGTGGGCGAGTTCGAGTGGCAAATATCGCTGAAAGCTATCGGAAACGGAATGAGTGGGTAAGTCCTAATCCAAAAAAGATCCAGAAAAATGCTCTGAGACCACAACCTTTTTGAGGCCCTGGGGTTTGGGTTTGGTGAAGCAGATATCAAAACAACCCTAGGTTCCCAAGGAGAGAGAACATGTCTTGGCATCATCTCAGCTTTATCTTCATCGCCCTGATCCTGAGCGCCTGTGGCGAAGAGGGAGACACTGAGGATCCCACCTTGGAGACCAGCGATGAGTATCTAGAGGCGATCCCTGCCGAAGATCAACTGGATCTTCTCCTCACAGATCAGGAGGGCCAAGCGCTGACCTCTGAAGGTTACGCCCTGGAGGGGAGCCCCGCTCAGGCGCGAGAGTTGACCCAGAGGATTTTTCAGAAGGTCAACAACACCGTCCGAGAGAGCTTGGAGCGAATGCGACAGGCAGCCTCCAATGTGGAGCCTGAGACCTATGAAGAGGGGGCGGTGAGCTGCAAGCGCTGGTTGAAGACCCACGACGGGGTAGAGTGGAGGCTGCGCTCCTGCCAAAGAGATCGACGCAACCGCCTCTACGGATTCTTCCTGGATGGTCGCCTCGAGGGGGCTGAGGAGTATCTGCCGGTCTTCGCCGGTGAGGGTCGAATCATCGCTCGCTTTGATGATAAGCGCCGGGGTGCTGGCAAGATCGGTTACAACTTAGACAATCTCAACAGCCTAACGGGTGAAGGCCCCACCGGTAAGATCGGCATCGGCTACCGCGCTGTGGGTCGTGTCCGCCAACTGCGCGTAGGCCTCAAGGAGTTTAGCCGGGATGGTGAGGAGCCCATCTCCGCTCGCTACAACTACAAGCAACTCGTGGGCTTCGGTGGGAAGGTGAGCTTCGCGGCTCGAGCTGACTTTATGAGCACCGATGAGAACGGTGAGTTCATCATGGGTCGAGATGAGCTGGTAGAGCGAGGTCGTATTTCTCTGGGTTGGAAGCGGGGCCTCGGCGCTCGCGCCGCCCTGGTCGTCTGTGATGGCACCGTCGGCGAGGGGGAGTGTGTGCGAGTGAGTCAATGTTGGAGGCATAACGGCAACGTGGTGGCTGAGACGATGAGCAGCGATGAAGTCCAGCCTGCCTTTGAGTCTGCCGAGTGTCCTGAACTGCCCATCTCCGTAGAAAATCCACCAGGGGAAGCTGAGATCAGCCTGCCCGCCAGTGACACAATGGTTCCTGATATGGACGAGCCCATCGCCGATCCCGACGAAGAAAGCTCAGAGGTTTGAGCTGCACCCAGAGCAGCTCAACGCCAAAGCTGTGTACCATACAATCCATACGAGGCTTCATCTTGTTGATGAGTTAAATCAGAGCTGTATAGCCTCTCCAGGCTTCCAACCAAAGTAGGTCTCAGCGAGAGCTACATGAGCCTCTTCATCCTCAACGATATTTTGAAAAATCGCCGCAGTCTCTGGATCGCGCTCCTTAAGGGCGGCGATAAGAAGCAACCCCGCCTGTCGCCCCCGCTCCTCAGCGCTGGCGATATAAAGACAGAAGGTTCGGCCACTCTTGCAAGCCATCAAGGAGCGATAGAGCGCATCTGAGACAGGACGCTCATCCAAGCTGAAACCCAAGCTTTCCATCCGTTGAACGATCGCCTCATAGTGCTCAACCTCTTCGGGGACTTGAGCAGCCCAGTCAGCACGCAGCGCCTCAGGAACATCTTTGAAATGCTCAGCAGCCCAAGAGAAAGCTTGGATCGCTTGATACTCAGCGAAAGCCGCCGTACGCAAGCGATCACCAAGACCCTGAGGAGTAGCCAGCTTGCGCATACGCGGTGTTGAACTCCCTTCAGGGCAGATCAAAAACGGGCTCCAATCCATTAACTTTCTCCTAAAAACTATCCAACAACAGAGGCTACCACCAGCGCCGCCTTTGATCCCGTGATCGTTAGGAGGATAGAAGATCCAAGCGATACCACCAACTACATCTGCGTTTTGGAGGGCAACTCTCCAGAGCGCCGCAGCCAACTCCTCAGGTTAGGTTCGCCGTTCTCTTCAGGGCTTGCAGTTGCCCTTGCTGCGATTGGCACGAATACAAACACTCACAGACAACATCTTGAAGATTTTGCAGAGAGATTGAGAAGGAGAGGGTAGGCTCAGGGTCCCCTAATATGGAGATGTTTCTCATGCGATGGATTCCTCTGCTCCTGCTCCTGGGTTGTATGGCGCAGCAGGAGCCCCAGGCCGGAAGTGCTTCGCCGATTCAGACACAGGTCAAAGGAACAGAGGCCCTCAACAGCTCCACGCCTAAGCCCTCACAGCCTGCTTATTTGAACCTTGGGTTGGTTCCAGCTGGAGCCGCTCTCTCAGGCCCAGCCCCGGTTGTTCTTGCCCCCAAAGCCCCCCCACCTCCATCTATCCTGCCCCCCACCAAGCACGAGCGACCCGTAGGATATAAGGCGAGTTCTCCCAAACATACCGGCAGAAGTAGAGATGTAGTTAGGGAGGTAAGTGGAGAGGAGATTCGAGCCCCACAGCAAGCTCTAGAGCATTTCAAACACTTAGAAAAAAAGAAGAAAAAGGCCAAGGACTCAAAACAGGATGCAGAGCGAAAGGCGAGGCGTCAAGCTGGGATGAGGGCGAGATATCAAGCTGGGTTAAAGCAGCGGGGGGCTGAAGAGCTGCGGCGTAGCTCTGAGAGGGTGATGCGGCGGGTAGAGCGAAAGCGGCAAGCTGCTGAAAAAGCTGCTCGACGTCAGGCTCTCAGGGAGCGCGTAAAGGAGAACAGCATCTTGGGCCTTGTGGCAGACAAAGATGGCTCGACTAAGCGGCTCTTGGATGGGGACCTTAAGTTTGACTTCGCGGCTCACCTGGAGGCAAAGCCAAATCCCAAGAAGCCCAACTCCAAGAAGAAGGAGAGCAAGGCTGAAGAGCAAAGAGAGATCCCGAATGCTATCTCTGGAGCAGATGACCTCTCCGTTTACCGTTACCAACTTCAGGATGGAGAGGCGGAGTTGGCACAGGAGGAGCAAGAGCCCGAAGAACCTGAACCCAGCCTGCAACCCCTAGACGAGGGGCAACCTCTAAGCTTCCTCCCTCGAGTCTTCTACTTCGAAAACAGCTATCTAGGGGGCAACGCCGCTTACCTGGAACGCCTACGACGCCTAGACACAGAGCTGAGTCAGCGCCCCTACCGCTTGGCACAGCTCCCCCCCCAAAGCTTTGATCCCCCAAGGAAGATGGGACTCTCTCTCAGCGCTCAGCTCGATCGAGGCTGGATCAACCACCCCAGACGTCTCATCCTCCAGGTGGGCTTGCAAGGCAGTCAACGCTTTGGCTGGCGTCGGCCTCCTCTGGATCTGCTCCTCTTCCTAGATGGTCTCCCCAGGAGCGAAGAGGTTCTCAAGGCGGGGATGGCTCTCTTGCCCCACCTGGGACCTCAGGATCGTCTCCAGATCAGCCTGGGTAGCTGCCTCTTGGTCCCTCTGAACGCTCCCCATATCGTTCGCCAAGCTCTCATTCGGGCCTCAGAGTTGGGTTGCCCTCAAAGGCTCTCCCATGAGGCCCTAGAGGGAGCTCTCCTCAAGGCGGGAGGGCTCCTGGATGCTCAAGGGGCGGGGAGCCGGGTCCCTGGCGCTCGCAGCTTGATTCTCCTAAGTCGCAGTGGTGCTCCCCGGCGTGTAGAAGCAGCTCGGCGAGCGGCCCACGCCCTCCAGCTCAAGGGGATCGTCAGCTCTGTTATCGAGCTGGGGCAGACAGGAGGGGATTGGTGGGCCGTGGCCAACGCGGGTCATGGGAACTTCCACCGAAGCATAGACCTGGAGGGGGGGCTGGACCGCAGCCTGACGGCGGAGCTGGAGAGCCTCTCCAAGGTGATCGCTCGGCTTCTGAGGATCAATATTCGCCTGGCCCCCCAGGTAGAGGCTATCCGGGTGTTGGGGAGCCGGGTCTTGAAGGCGGAGGAGGTGGCTGAGGTAAAGGCTCGGGAGGTAGCCACAGATCAAAACCTCAGCAAAAGCTTAGGGCTCAAGGCAGATCGTGGAGAAGATGATGATGGAATCCAGACGGTGATCCCTTACTTCTATGGTGGCGATGCCCATGTGATCCTCGTGGAGCTTTGGGCAGAGAAGCCAGGGCCAGTGGCCAATGTGAGTTTGCGCTATAAGGATATGGTACGCCTGGAGAACAGCAGCGCCCAGGTCTCAGTCTCCCTCTCCTCCCTCCCTCAGCGCCCCAGCCCTCTAGAGCGGACGGTGGTTCAAAACCACCGTGGCTTCTCCTTCGCCGAGGGCCTGGGCTTAGCGGCTCAGGCTCTGAACCAGGGACGTTGGAGAGAAGCTCAGAGACAGCTGCGCACCTCCCAGACCTGGGCTTCACCTGAAGATCTCAAGGTTCTACGAGGCTTTGAAGCCCTGCTCAATGAGCCTCGTTGGCGTGCTCGTCCCCAGATCCTCTCGGAGGCCCTCAGCTTGGCAGCTCAACGTCGTATTGGAGAGGGAGGCTGAACGACTGTGGAGTGTTTCTGTTATCGCGGCGTATAACCGTCAAGAATCTCTTATGTTTTGCATTATAAACGCCGGAATTGTCTGTGGATACATCTATCTATTCAGGTTGTTCAACCCACAGAAATATTTGCCGCTCTTGATCGCTCAAAAATGTCGTGAGTGTTGTTAGGATTGTCGGGATCAGAGTGAGCAGAGCAGGCCGATGGGCTTAAATTTTCCGAGATCTCAAGTTGAGTGGAGCCTCAAAAAATATGGACCTGCTGATCCTCGCCCCTCCCATCTGTACTCCCGCTGAGCCTCCCTCAGGAGCCTTTGTCCTCGCCGCTGGCTTGGCAGGCTGGGGAGCTGAGGTAGGGCTCTATGATCTATCCCTTCCTTTCCTCGCTGAAGCTTTGGGAGATTCGGCACCGATTAACCGTGCCCTCAGCCTGCTTCGGGAGTCGGATGGCTACGACCTCCACGCGCACCGCAGCACCACCGGAGTCCTACACAAACAGCACAAAGGCTTCGCCAAACTGCATCCAGGCTGGCATCTCAGTCTGATGGATCTCCTGCCCCCTGAGAACAGCCACGATCCCCTCAAGCTTCAAGAGCTGCTGAAGCACTCCAGCCCTTTCAAAGGCTTTTGGAGACGGCTGCTGCTCCCTCTCCTAGAGCAGCATCGCCCCCGCAAGGTGATCATCTCCCTTGCCTATCTCTCTCAACTGGCTGCCAGTCTCGACCTCCAGCGCTTTCTTCAAGAGCAGGGGATCCAAGCCATCGTGGGAGGTTCTCTGCCCAACAGCCTAAGACGAACAGGGAGAGGCTTTGGCGCTCTACAGGCCGCCTTCTTAGAGCTGCGCACAGGAGATGGTCTTCAGCTGCTGGGAGATCTCAAAGGGCGACTCCTGGATCGTCTGGCTTGGCCTCAACTCCTTAATCCAGGGGGGCTCAACGCTTATCTCTCCTGTCGCCCCATTCTTCCTCTCCCGCTCTCCACAGGCTGTTATTGGGATCGCTGCCTCTTCTGTCCAGATCGAGGAATGGTCCACCACCGCTTGCCTGAGAAGGCCCTACGAGATCTCCTTGAGGCCAGCCCACCAGAGCTGCTGAAGAGGCGCCCGCTGGTGCATCTTCTGGACTCAGCGATCCCCCCTGCTGCCCTACGTCGCTTCCTCCCCCTGGCCAAACAGCTGGGCCTGAGCTGCTATGGCTTTGCGCGACCTACGCGGTCCTTGAGGAAAGATGGTCTGCTCAGAGAGGCGGCAGAGAGCGGCTGTCTGATGCTTCAATTGGGCGCTGAGGGAGGCAGTGAAACGCTCCTGAATCGCTTTGATAAGGGCCTTGATCCTCAAGAGGCCGCCGGGGTCATCCAGGAGGCTGCTGCCTGGGGGATCCGCAGCTATCTCTATATGCTCTTTGGTTTGCCTGGAGAGCGTGAAACAGATCGAGAAGCCAGCCTTCGCTTCCTCCAGGAGCTGGAAGGTGCTGTCGATTTTCTCAACCTCTCCATTTTTAACCTGCCTCGGGAGTCGGAGTTGGGGATGCGGGCTGAGGAGTTTGGTTTGAAGATCTCCGATTATGGAGAGGATCCCATCCAACTTTATCGTCCCTTCAATTGCCAAGATGGCAGCCAGCCCCGTCGGGAGGCACGACGCTTCCTGACGCATCTCAGAGAGGCCCCAGGCATCAAGCCGGTCATTCGTAGAACTCCCCGTTGGCTACGAGCTGCACATCTGGCCCTCGCTCGACTCCCTGGACGACGTTGGCCTTGAGCGCAGCTCTTTCTGATGCTGTTCCCTCTAGAAAGCCCTCTCATTTCCCTGTATCAGAATGGTTATGATGAGCTTCCTCCCTGTGATCCTCCTCTCCTTTATGGCCCTTTTGCTGATCATCTGGCGCCTCTGGCCCATGTTGAGGGGTCGTGTTAAGCCTCAAACCCCCTTAGAGATCCGCGCTGATCGCTGGAACCGCTACCTTATCCCCCTCTTCTCCAAGATCCTTAAAGAGAAGATGTCTCTGGCTCAGATCCTGGTTTTTGAGGACTCTTCGGCGGTACGGCATAGTCTCTGTACTTGGTCTCTCAGCCCCAGCATCCTGCCCGACACGGAGTATGTCAGCTTAGTACATCCAGCCGAGATGGAGGTTGAGGCTCTAGGAGTGATCCCTGCGCGGCGCCTCAGAAAGCTGTTGGGCGGACAGATGCAGTCACAGGAGATGTGGGGCCATAAGATGTGGGTCTCTCTTTGGCCAGAGGGCTTGACGCTGGAGGAGATCAGACCTCAACTGGAATCACCCGAGCGCTTTCGCGCCCGCCTACAAAAGATCAAGGAGTGAGGATGCCTGAGAGAGATCTACTCGCCCGAGCCCACAGCCTGTTGACCCCCAACTACCGCCCCGCTCCCCTGATCTTCGAGCGGGGAGAAGGAGCTTATCTCCTCGATCAAGAGGGACGACGCTATCTGGATTTCGCCGCAGGGATTGCGGTCTGTTCGCTGGGACATGCTCACCCCAAGCTGAGCGTTGCGCTGAGCCAGCAGGTTCGCGAGCTGTTGCATGTGAGCAATCTCTATCTCTCTGCTCCTGAGTTGGATTTAGCTGAGGCGCTCGTTAGGCTCTCTTTCGCCGACCGAGTCTACTTTGGCAACAGCGGGGCTGAGGCCAATGAGGCGGCTCTTAAGCTGGCACGGCGTTATATGCGTCTGGTGCGAGGTGAGGATCGCTTTGAGTTTATCTGCGCTGATAAGAGCTTTCATGGCCGCACCTGGGCGGCGATCAGCGCTACAGGGCAGCCCAAGTATCATGAAGGCTTCGGTCCACTGGTACCCGGCTTTCATCATGTGCCTTACAACGATATTGAGGCGATCAAAGCCGCCATCAACCCCCAAACTTGCGCGGTCTTCTTGGAGCCTTTACAGGGAGAGGGGGGGCTCATCGAGCCCACTCCAGGCTACCTCAAGGCGGTACGCACGCTCTGTGATCAAGAGGGGCTCCTTCTGATCTTAGACGAGATTCAAACTGGCATCGGGCGTACAGGAAGCTGGTTCAGCTATCAGCAAGAGGGGATTGAGCCTGACATCATGACTCTGGCAAAGGGTCTAGGAGGTGGGGTGCCCATCGGGGTGATGCTCTGTACTGAGGAGGTCTCGGCGGGCTTCGCTCCAGGAGCTCATGCCAGCACCTTCGGAGGCAACCCCCTGGCCTGTCGAGCAGGGCTTACGGTCCTGCGAGTGATCGAGGAGGAGGAGTTGCTCTCCCAAGTCCAAGGTCTGGGTGTTTACCTAAAGAGGGGCCTGGAGAAGATGGTCGAAGAGATCCCACAGGTCTTGGGCTGTCGTGGACGGGGGCTGCTTCAGGGTCTCGTCGTTGAGGAGAGCTTGGACCGACCAGCTGTACGCACTGAGGCCCTTAAGCGAGGGCTCCTGTTGACTCAAGCAGGGGCTGATGTTCTTCGCCTCTCCCCCCCTCTCATCATCGGAGAGGCTCATATCGATGAGGCTCTCCTGCGCTTAGGCGAAGCGATCAAAGCGGTGATAGGAGGATGAAGATGAAGAGAGATTTTCTTGCTTTAAGCGATCTCAGCACAGCGGAGCTGAGGGCGCTGCTTCAAAGGGCAGCAGAGTTAAAAGCGATCCAAGCCGATGGGGAGCACATCAGCCCCTTGGCAGGGAAGACCCTGGCGATGATCTTTGAGAAGGCCAGCACTCGCACACGGGTGAGCTTTGAGGTGGGTATGTATCAGTTGGGCGGTCACGCCCTGATGATCAGCAGCCGAGATTCTCAGCTGGGTCGCGGAGAGCCGATCTCAGATACAGCGCAGGTCCTAAGCCGCTATGTGGATGGGATCATGATCCGCACCTTCGAGCATGAGAAGTTGGAGGCCCTGGCCCGCCACAGCAGCATCCCGGTGATCAATGGCCTCACCGACTTTAATCACCCCTGTCAGCTCCTCGCCGATCTCTTGACCATCTCTGAGGAGTTTGGCCTTGAGCACCTCGCTGAGCGTAAGGTCGCTTGGATCGGGGATGGGAACAATATGGCTCACTCCTGGATGGTGGCCGCTCAACGCCTGGGCTTTGAACTGCGCATCGCCTGTCCTCGAGAGTATCAGCCCAATGAGAAGCTCCTGAAGCGCCTTAGAGAGGAGGGCGCTGAGATCCAACTGAGCCATGATCCTCTGGAGGCAGCGGCTGGGGCTGATGTGCTGACTACAGATGTTTGGGCCAGTATGGGGCAAGAGGAGGAGTTTCATGCACGAGCTTTTCTCTTCGCTCCCTTTATCGTCAATCAGACCCTTATGCAGCGAGCAGCGCCTGAGGCGATCTTCCTGCACTGCCTTCCAGCTCATCGAGGTGAGGAGGTCAGCGCAGAGGTGATCGATGGTCCTCAGTCCCGAATCTTCTCTGAGGCGGAGAACCGCCTACATGGACAGAAGGCGCTTATGGAATGGCTGATGGGGGGGCGGGCTCTGCTGAGTCCTCTCTAAAGTTAGAGCGACTTCTCACCACTGATAGAGCAGAAGCAGCTCTATAGAGAGTGGTCCTTGGTGGGCGGGGAAGCGAATCTTCCTAAAAATCTGCTCTAAACAAGCAGGCTCTTTGCCCTGAATCTGAACCTCTGTGACCGCCCCAGGCTCATCGATCGTGAGCTGGACGAGCAGGGGCTCATAAGCGCCTGCTTGGGCAAGGGCGAGATCCATCTCGCTGAAGATCTCTCCTGTACAGGCGCTGAGTTCAGGCAGAGCTTTCAGCAGCGAGGCTCGTGCTTTGGCGGTGGAGAGGCTCCCACGAACTACAGGGCGTGGGATGGTGAGCCTGGGATGCTTTTTGGGTCGTTTCGCTTGAGGCTCATAAGCTCCCAAGATCTCTCTCAGTGCGCTCGACTTATCCCAAAGTCCATCACCGATAAACTTGAGTTTGGCCGCATATCTGCTGTGGGTGGGTTTTAGATACCAGGGTTGAGGGGATCGCTGGGCTGGACTCAAATGCTCCCTCTGGGCTTGGGGCCAAGGTGCTGTGGGCAGGAGGCTGGAGAGCCTAAAGAGACGATCCAGGGTTTTGAATTTGGGTGCTTTTACGCTTTTGGGGAGAGGTGGTAAGACCTCTAAAGTGCTGGGTTGGGCCACGCTGAGCTGTTGAGGTTGGTAGTAGTAGCTGAGCTGTGGTGGTTGGGTCCTGATCTTCAGTTGGGTTTGAGCCCAGAGTGGAATCTCAAGCTCCAATCCCTGAGGAGGCAACTTCATTAGATAGAGCTGGAGTTGCCCTCTGCTTAACTCAAAGCGCTGGATTTTCTTGGTGTTGACCAGGGCCTCAACCGCTTCTCTATCCAACCCAAAGCCTGGAGGCAGAGGGATATGTAGGAGGAGCATTCCGTTCTGTGTTTGGCCCTCAAGGCGCAGGCGCAGCAGGGTTTGCTCTCCCTGGCGTAGGCGTTGAGGGTGGTAGCTCGCTGAGAGTCGCAAGGGGGTCAAGAGCTGGGAGAGCGGCCTCTCCAGACTCTGAAAGCGCATATGAAGGCTACAGACGCCCTCACCTTTCAAGGCCTGAAGCTTCTGTGAACCTTCAACCCGAAGTTGAGCGGCTAGGCCCTTCAGATGAGAGCCCCCGCTGAGCAGAGCTTCCCCCCTCGGGAGAGCCTGTCCGTTCAACGCCAATTTCAGAGGCGGGACCTCTCTTTGAAGGCGAGGATCTTGGCGCAGCGCCTCTAATGCACGGAGGCTGTCTTGACTGGAGATCCAGAGCCCATCCCAGCCTCGCTGATTGATCAACCAGAGGCTGGCCTCATCGGCGAGCTGATGCGCACCTGCCCGTCGTAGTGCTATCGCGACCAGCGCGGTGGTCTCGATCTGGGCACCTCGCCCTAAAGAGCCGGCGGTGGTCCAAGAGCTCGCCCAATGACAGCCCCTGGAGTCTCTCTGGGCTTGAGCCTTGAGTCGCTCTAAAAGCTGGCTCTGAAGCTCAGTATCGATCTCTAGATCCTGAAGAGTTCCCAAGAGAAGCGCGGTTTCGTAGGGTTCTTTGCGATCCTGAACTTTAGAGATCTCTAGGGAGAGGGCGGTGAAGAGGGCAGCGCGCAGCGAGAACTCAGGTTGCTGTTTAAGAGCCCGCGCGGTGCTGCGAAGAGCCATCCCCCGTTGATGTGCTGGGATCTTAAAGAGCCCTTGGCTGAGCGCCCGCTTAGCCTCAAAGATCAGCTCCTCTCCTATAGAGAGCTGCTCTTTTAGAGGGATGAGCAGCTCCAGCGCATAGGCTGAGAGCCATGGTGAAGGCTCTGCTCCAGGAAAGAGAGAGAAGCCTCCCTTGGGGTGCCTAAACCTGAGGAGGCGCTGGTAACCCTCGAGGAGATTGCGACGCGCTTCCTCTCGCTGCGCACTTTCAGCGCTCATCTTTAGAACGGTCAAGTTGGGGAGGGTGGAAGAGATGGTCTGTTCAGCGCAGCCTGCTGGAATCTTCAAGAGGCGCATGGCGCTTTGAAAGCTCAGGGAATTCAGGCCTTCGTAGGTTCGCAGCTCCAACTTTAGGCTGCCAGGGACGGGCGTCGCAGGGATCTCAAAGGAGCCCTGTTGATCTGGCTTGAGGAAGAAGGTCCAGCTCCAATCCGCTGGCCAAGCACTCAGAGAAGAGACCCTCAAGGGAGCCTCCACCGCGTCGAAAACTCCAGGTCCCCAGGCCCGCGCTGAGAGGCTGTGTTGTCCAACCTTGAGAAGCTTGATAGGGAACAGAAGCCCCGCGCTGCTTTTCGCGGGAACCTCGATTGCTTGGCTGAGCTGTGTGGCTTCAAACCAGGGGGCGGGCTCTAAGGCGACCTGAAGCTTGAGCGCCTCTTCTCCATGGTTATAGAGAGAAATGGGCAACTCCAGCTCATCACCCACCAACATTTGAGGGGGCAAACTTAGCTCAAGTTGAAGTGCTTGGCTGACCTTCAAGCTGGCGCGACCCAGGGCCATCGTCCCACCCATGCTATGAGCCAGAGCGGTGCCTTGCCAAGTCGTGAGTTGATCTCCCAAGGTCAGAGGAATCCGCGCCTCTCCTTGAGCATCGGTGATCAGTTGAGGCTCATAGAGCAGGGTGTCGGGGAAGGATCGACGGATATAGCTCTGGGGCTTTTGAACTGCGGTGCTTGCAGCTCTCGCCTCAATACTCCCTGAGCCAAAGCGGGGAGTGGAGATTCCTCGCTCTGGGGTGAGGAGATAGTCCTGAAGATCTCGACTCTGAGGTAGACTCAAGAGCAGAAGGCTGAGGCTGAGGCCGCCATAACTCACAGAGGGCGGTCGCCGCTTGTAGAGCAGCTCCCAGAGCAGGGCTGCGATCAAGAGAAACAGAAGCCCAGTGCAGAGCTTAAGGCTGCTCTCCTCCAAGGGGAAGCTCAGCCCTTCCAGATCCAAGGCGGGGCTTCGGTGAGCCAGAGCCTGAAAGCCAGCGTAGGCACAGAGGAGCAGCCAGAGGAGGTAGGAGGGCCAACCCAGACGTTCCAAGAGAAGCATAGGGAGGAGAGCCAGCATCAGGAGGATGAACAGAGGCCAGGAGAAAGGCCAATCTGGAGAGATCACTTTCAAATCAGAGGGTTGAACGACCTGAAAGGTTTGAAACTCAGCCTGCCCTGCTGTGTAGAGCAGCTTGGTGATCAAGAGATAGGGGGTCTCTGGAGCGGCGATGAGGCTGAGAACACCCCTGAATCTCTCACTAAGGAGCTGAGCGTGCTCCTTGAGCTGTCTCGCCTGTTGATTTAGGTGTTTAAAGAGGGGCTGGATCTGAAAGCTGTCTTGATCACCTTGAAGATCTGCTTGAGAGACCCTGAAGTTATCTAGAGAGAGCACCTGTGTTCCATTCACCTCCACTCGATCTCTAAAAACGTGCAGAAGTGTCCCTGTATCTGGAGCAAAGCGCTGATGAGGATTGAAGTTAAAACCTCGAAAGTGACGGTGCTCAGGAAGCTTTGGAAAACCACGAACCTCTGGAAGCACTGGGGACCGCACCTCTCCTCCAAGTATCGAGAAAGGAACGGCTTTTCCATTTTCAAGCTGCTCTGTGAGCGCCTGCTGCTTCTCTGAAGGTCCAGGTCCCCAGGAGAGGAGAGGCAACAGGAGCAGGAGCAACAGAGAGACGCTGATAGAGATCCTCTGGGTCCGGCCCTGGAGCCGGCGACGATAGATCAGGAGCGAGAGCATCATCAGGATCGCGAGGCTCCAGGAGAGGAGCCTGAAGGGAAGCCGTGGCCCCATGAGAGAGGGGAGAGGTTTCAAAAACTCCGCCAGCTTGAGCAGCCAGTCCGGGGTGGGGGGCTTGATGGCTGGCTTCTGCTCAGGCAGCTTTTGAATCCAACCTTTCCGAGGAGGCTGAGCCATCAGCCAGGGCAGCAAGCTCTCCTGGAAGCTTTGTTCCTTTAACAGCACAGACCAAGCGCCTTCAAAGTGCTTAGGGAGGGCGGTGGCGCTTAGAGCAGCGCTGGGGAGGAGAGAGAAGAGAGGCTCTCGCCCTGAAAGCCCCTCCCCTCCCAGGGCATAGATCCCCTCGTCTAAAATTCCCAACTCTAGAGCAGCTTGGACAGGCTGGCCCCGAGCATCTCGCAAGCTCAGCAATACCTCCGCCTCTCCTCCTGGTCTACTCAAACCTTTGGCTTTAAGAGAGAGCTTGACCTGTAGATCCTCCTGTTTGTCCAGGATCAGAAAGGGGAGTTCTTGGACTTCTCCCTCCGCGAGGAGAGCCACGCTGGCGAGGCCCTTGAGATCAGCAGGGATGGGAAGACTCAGAGAGCTGACCCTTCCTGTCAGCTCAAGCCAGCGCTGCTCTAATATGACCCCTCCCAAGCTAAGCGCCAGAGCAACCCGCCGTCCCTCCCAGTCTGGGCTCCTCAACTCCAGAGGCAGGGCTTCGCCAGCGCGCAGCGCCGCACGCTTTGAGATCAGCACAACACCTTGAGTTCGCAGAAACAAAACAGGACTTTTTTTAAGCTTCTGAAGCTCCTCTAAGCGCTCCGGTTTTGGGGTTCTGGACAGCTCGATTTTGAGCTCTTTGCTCTGCTCGGTGGCCTCCAGTCGTACCCTCCCCGCCCCGTTGAGTGGAAGATCAAGAAGCGCGACTCCATCGGCGCCTGTATGCAGCAGCCAAGAGCGCCCTTCTGGCCCTAACAGGGTAAGAGGCAGATCGATTGGAGCACCATCTCGTCGTTGGGCGCTGAGCATTAGGCGATTCTCAACTCCACGTAGGGGTGGGTGTAGCCAAGCGATATTTAAGAGGAGAGAAGCGCCTTCGAAGGGTATTTGAAAGCTCTGTTGTTCGATATGCCCGCTGGGATCTGCCAGCTTTAGAGACAACTTGAGGCTCTCATGATATCGAGCCCCCTTCAGGGGAATGGAGAGTTGGGCTTGGCCATTTCCATCCAAAATCTGTTGAAGCTCGAGGAACTCCTGAGCCTCTCTGCCCTGGATGGAAGTGGCGGTTAGGATCAGCGCTCCCCCTGCCACAGGGCTGCCTTGAAGATAGTGAGCTTCAAACGAGACCTGAAAGGGTTCTTTGGTCGAGATCTCCTTAGGCAGCTTCAGCTTCATCCGAAAGCGAGGCTTTCGATAGCTCTTGAGTTCAATCTTACGCCGAACTGATTGCCCCCGAGCCTGCGCTGAAATCTGCCAAATTCCCTCTGTAGCCTCCTCTGAGATGGGGAAGCTAAGAGAGACCACCCCAAAAGAATCGGTTTGGAGATCTTGACGCATCAAAACATAGCCGCCGCCATGGATTTGGATGGAGATTTGCTCCTTCGCCAAAGGGCGGCGCTCGCCCTGTCTAAAGGCCAAGACTCGGATCTTTAGCTCCTGTCCAGGGTGATAGAGGCGACGATCGCTGGTGAGGAGAAGATCTGGGAAAGCTGAGAGCTGTGAGGAAGGCTTTTGAGCCAGACTCAAAAAGGGGCAAAGCCCAATCAAGAGGAAAGAGAAGAGGTAGATACGATAAATCATTTTCTGATTAGAACGAGATGCTCTTTATTTAGCCGTTGAAAAAATCTGTTATAAACGCACGGAGTTCGTTTATATTAAATGGTTTTTCGATGCATTTGGCCTCAATAAAATCTAGTGATTTTTGAATTTCTTGGTCAAATATGCCTCCGCTTAAAAAAACTACAACTTGAGCCTGGACTGGATCATATTCTAGTAATTTATGGTATAATTCTATACCAGATATCTCAGGCATCATGATATCGCAAAAAATTAGGTCGAAGTGTTCGTTTGTGTATATCCGTTCGAGAGCTTCTTTGGCGTCGGTGATCGCGACAACATCGTACTCCTTATCCAACACACGATGCAAAATATCTCCGATCATCGGCTCATCATCCACGATCAAAATCCGACCTCCGCAGGAGTTGAGCTTAAAAGGGCCTATCTCTGACTCTACCAATGCTTCTTTGCTCTGAGTCGCGGGTAGTGTAACTGTAAAAATAGTTCCTTCACCAAGTTTGCTTTTCACGCTGAGCTCTCCGCCCTGCATTTCAAGGATCTGATGGCAAATAGCAAGACCTAGTCCAGTCCCTTCTCCTATTGGTTTGGTCGTAAAGAAGGGATCAAAGAGTTTATCTATATTTTCGGGCGAAATTCCATCACCAGTGTCTTCTATTTCGATAAACACAAGTCCATCAAGGCTGCGTGTACGTAGATAGATCGTGTTCAGCTCCGCATCCCCTCGAGGGATGGCATGGATCGCATTAGTAAGAAGATTTACAAATACTTGACTGAGTCGTCCCTCATCTACTTTTACACACGGTATTTTTTCATATTCTTTGATAAGTTGAGCGCGAGTTCGAATCTCGCCCCAGACCATATTAATAGATGATTCAATCACGCGTTGAACATCAATTATAGTACGTTTGTCTTCTAAAGTCTGAACTCGAGAGAATATTTTAAGATCTTGGACGATATTTCGCACTCTATTTGCTCCTTCTGAAGCACATTCCAGCGATTCCATCATTTTTTTTGATTGACTTATTGATATTTGGATGTTTAATTTTTTTCTGTCTTTATATAACTGCTGATGCGATTTGAGTTGCTCAGAACAGATCTCTTTGAGATAGTCAATGTTTCCAATGACATATGTTAGAGGATTATTGATCTCATGGCCAATACCTGCTGCTAATGTGCCGATAGCAATGATACGATCCATCTGTAACATTTTTTCTGTTAATTTCTTGCGTTCTGTAATATCTCGTTGGGTCCAGATAAAATGTGTAAGTTGCCCTTTTTTATCTAAGACAGGAGCTATGCATACTTCAGCAGGGTAAATTGTACCACTTTTTCGTCTGTTGCTCAGCTCACCTGCCCACATTGATTCTGAAGTTATGCAGTCTCGTATCTCTCTGTAGGCCGCCTTAGGGGTCTGTTTTGATTTCAAAAGTTCTATACTCTGCCCTTTTACTTCCTGCAACTCATAGCCATGAAGCTTAACAAAGGTACGGTTGACATAGATAATCTGTCCCTTAGGATCGGTGATGATCACTGAATCGGCGGCAGCATCAAGAGCTTTTGCGCGCAGAAGAGCATCATACTCAGCTTGCTCTGCGATTGTTCGAAGCAATTCACGTTCAGAGCAGTCTTCGATAAGAACAAGCAGATGAACTTGCTCTTCCTCTCTGAAATGAGTTGTGAGAACCGTGATTTCGAGCTGTCGTGTCACACCATTTTTATCCAGGATCTCAAATGAGATTGCCTGCTTCCTCTCCTGAGTTTCTATGGTTTCATTGAGAAGAGGCAACAGATTTTCAAGCGGTAATTGTGTAGTGATCGGATGACCTAAAAACATAGAATCATCTATGTCAAACATCTTTCGAAGCTCTCGATTGCTTTTAAGAATGATTAATTCTTTATTTAATACCAAAGCACCAATAGGCAAACTTTCATTCAGTATTTCAGAATGCTTTCTCTGTAATTTAATCGATTCTAAAAGCTTTTTTATCTTTATCGACATTTCATTATAACTGTCAGCTAAAGTAGACAGTTCATCGTGAGTATCAACATCTATTTTCATTGAAAAATCACCTGCGGCGACGCGGTGAGCAGCCTTATCAAGAGCTAAGATTGGAAATATTATCGATCGACGAACAAACCAAAGAGCAAAAAAGAATAATATTAAGTTTATGCATGCTCCAAAGATCAAGAGCCATAATATTTTTTCTCTTGATTTGTAGTTCCATTGCTCAAATTTCGACGTAATCACATCAGAACTTAAACGTATATCTTCTATTAATGGATCAATCTCACCATAAACCAGAATAAACTCCTTTTTGTCGCATGAAACTGTTGCAATCGTACCGAGTTTCTGCTTTAAGTTTACCCATTTTTCGTGGACCAAAGAAAGTTCTTCTGACATGCAATCTGGAGCTCTAGGAATTGCATTATTTTTGATTGTTCCGCCTTCAATTATCACAGTTAACGACTTTTCGAATTTGTCAATTGTTTGATGGAGCTGTTTTTTGAACTTATCTTGCCCCATAGAGATCATGTGGGCATAAAATCCGATTTGCACTGAAAACATGCGTTGGCGACCTGAAATATTCACAATCGCCGAACTTGATTCAGTTCTTACGATAAAATCTAAAAATATAAAAATTATTCCTGCTGACAAACACAAAGGCACCAAAAACAAAATGGCAACTTTTGATGTTAAACTCGAAAAACAAGTAAATCGATAAAATTGTTGCTTCATGTTTTTCGGATGGGTTTGAAGATGATGAATTTTGTTTTTGATCATCCAGCTACAATTTATCCTCTACATTTAACCTAACCAGCGTATTTGCGCAAATGCGTTCCAAATTGTCAAGTTAGGTATGTTTGAATATCCGTTTACCCACCCACCCCGATTCCGATAGTTTTCAGTAATCGAATCCGTTCGCTCGAATCTTGTGGATTCAAACAATCAGCATTAATACCAAATATTTAGAGGACTTAAAGTCTTCTACTTGGAACTCATTACTGCAGCGATAAAGCAGTAGATATCGCCAGTAAGCTATTGATGTTATTGAGGATAAATGAAGCTGCAACGAGATGGTTTTAGGGTCTTATGAAGGAGTGTAAAGTCAAACAGTAGTTGCCATTTTGATGGCAACTTAGCATCGCTCAATGAATCCTAAGGCCCATCAAGAGATATCCAGATCTCCCGCCTCATCTGCTCGATTCATCACCAATTCAAAACGCTGCTTGGCGTCCTTGCCCATCAGCTGGGTGATGGTTGTCTCTGTCAACAACACATCCTCTTCTCGGATACGAACCTGAGAGAGACGACGATGATCGGGATCCAGGGTGGTCTTATAGAGGGTCCGAGGCATCATCTCTCCTAAGCCCTTGAAACGTTGAATCTCTGTCTTTCCCTTGTTGCGATGTCGCCGCATCAGATGTTTGAGGTGGGCATCATCTGAAGCCCAGAAGGTTTTCTTGCCCACGTCCAGGCGGTAGAGCGGCGGGCAGGCCAGATAGAGGTGTCCATTATCGATGAGAGGCTTGAGATAGCGATAGAAGAAGGTCAAGAGCAGAGTGGCGATATGGTGTCCATCACTGTCGGCGTCCATCAGAAGAATCACCTTATGGTAACGCAGAGTACTCAGATCCAGGGTAGGCCCGCTACCGCAACCCAGGGCCTTGATGATGTCAGACAGCTCTTGGTTAGCCATCACCTTACGGCTGTTGGCCTGCTCAGCGTTAAGGACCTTGCCTCTAAGCGGTAGGATCGCCTGGGTCTGACGATCTCGACCCTGCTTAGCAGAGCCCCCAGCCGAGTCCCCCTCCACCAAAAAAAGCTCCGACTCTGTGGGATCTGTGCTGCTGCAATCTGCCAGCTTTCCTGGCAGGTTGAGGCGCATACGCACCGGGCTCTTGCGACGCACCGCCTGGGCCGCTGATCGGCTGGCCTGTCGCGCGCGAGCAGCCTGGATGATACGAGTAACGATCGCCTGAGATTGACTCTTGTTTTGGTTGAGCCAGTTGAGCAGGGCAGGGCGCACTCCCCCAGAGAGCAGGTTACGAACCTCAGGATTGTTAAGCTTCTCCTTGGTTTGGCCTTGAAACTGAGGCTCCTGGATAAAGAGATTGATCACCGCTGTAAGCCCCTCGCGGATATCCTCGGAGCTGATCCTCAGGCTCCTAGGCAGCAGCTCATGAGCGTCGATATACTCTCTGACTCCGCGGATCAGGGCTTCTCTTAGACCAGCGACATGGGTGCCTCCGTCGATGGTGGGGATACCATTGACGAAGCTATGAACCATCACATCGGTGGCTTCGGTCCAGCAGAGTGCGACCTCTAAGCGCCCCTCCTCATCCTCTCGCTCTACCGTAAAGTGAGCTTCGATGATCTTAGAGCGCTGGCGGCTCTGAATGAGATCCTCCAGGTACTCCTTGATCCCTCCTTCGTGCTGAAAGATTCGTTGACGCTTCTCTTTGGGGGCGGTCTCATCTCGGAAGATGATGCGCAACCCTTTATGTAGATAGCTCTTAATCTCCAGGCGCTCAGCGATCAAGAGAGCGTCAAAGCGGGTCTGAGGGAAGATCTCAGCATCAGGGCTAAACTCCACCAAGGTGCCATGTCCTCGAGCAGGACCGACTCGAGTAACTGGCGCTTGAGGCTCTCCGCGTTGAAAGCGCTGCTCATAGGCAGGGGGGGGGGGGGGGGGGGGGGGGGGGGGGGGGGGGGGGGGGGGGGGGGG